>NZ_JBFRGU010000006.1:0-379340 GCF_052115485.1 Microvirga sp. 2MCAF38
ATACCGAACTTCGCACCGGGGTTCAGAACCAGCGCATAGGTCACCGTGTCCCCGACGACACCCGCCGGGCGAACGTTTGCCACCGCCGCATAAGCCAGCGCGTTCTCCTGAATCGACACAGACCCGCCAACAACAACAGGGGCAATCGGCCCCGTGGGCTGGGTTGTCAGCGAAACCGTTCCGTCGACGAACTTGAGTGTCTGGATGTTCCGCAGTTCGTCTGTGCCATCGTGGTCGACACGCTTGTCGGCAACAGTCCAACTGCCGTCGCTATTTTTTGTGATGGTGTAGTCTGATTTCTGACCGGAAAAGACGGCAACGTTCTCACCTGCTCCGCCGTCCAACGTGTCATCGCCTTGACCGCCCTGGAGCGTATTGTCTCCGCTATTACCCGTAATGACATTGTTCAGGGCATTGCCCGTGCCGCCGAGATTGGCACTCCCCGTCAGGATGAGATTCTCTACCTGATCGATCAGGGTGTAGGAAAGCGAAGCTTGGACCGTGTCGATCCCCTCGTCTGCGTTCTCAATAACGAGATCGACGGCGTCGTCCACGATATAGGTGTCGTTGCCCGCGCCGCCCCGCAACTCGTCCGCGCCCGCACCGCCGTCGAGAACGTTGTTGCCGTCGTTACCGACGATCACGTTGGACATCGCATTGCCGGTCCCGTCGATATCGCCGCTGCCCGTCAGAACGAGCTTTTCGATATTCGCCGCAAGCACAAACGAAACCGAGGCTTCGACCGTATCGTCGCCCTCGCCCGCATATTCGATGACCCGGTCACCCTCATGGTCCACGATGTAGAGATCGTTGCCGGCGCCTCCCCGAAGCTCGTCCGCGCCCTCGCCGCCGTCCAACACGTTGTTGCCGCTGTTGCCAACGATCACGTTGGATATCGCGTTGCCGGTCCCGGCAAGATCCGCCGTTCCTCTCAGAACGAGGTTCTCGACATTCGCGCCGAGCACATAGCTGACCGACGCACGGACCGTGTCGACCCCTTCATCCGCATTCTCGATAACGAGATCGCCGGCGTCGTCCACGATATAGATGTCGTTGCCTGCCCCACCTCGCATCTCATCTGCGCCGGCACCGCCGTCGAGAATGTTGTCGCCGCTATTACCCGTAATGACATTGTTAAGGGCGTTGCCAGTGCCGTTGAGATTGGCACTCCCCGTCAGGGCGAGATTTTCTACGTGATCGGTCAGCGCGTAGGAAAGCGAAGCCCGGACCGTATCGATCCCCTCGTCAGCGCTCTCGACGACGAGATCGCCGGATTCGTCCACGACATAAACGTCGTCGCCCGCGCCGCCCCGCAGCTCATCCGCACCTGTGCCGCCGTCCAGTGTGTCAGCACCTTCGCCGCCGTCGAGAATATCGTCCCCGCCGCTGCCGGAGATTGAATCGTTCCCATCTCCACCCAGAAGCGTCTCGCTCCCGTCTCCCCCATAGGCGGTGTCATCGCCGCTTCCGAGGTCGACAATCCCACTGATTACTCCTCCGCGCCCATCGTAGAGATCATCTCCGCCGAGAAGCGAAACCTTGCCCCAAAGCTGGCCGATATTGCGAACGGTATCTCGCCCTTCTCCGCCCTGAACGGCAGTTTCAGCGACAACCACACCGGAATTGTTAAAGGACGCAGCCGATTCCGTTTTCGTCGCCAAGGCTACGCCGATACTTCCGATGCCTCCCAGCGCCCGGATCGTCCCCGTGTTCGTCACCTGGCTGCTGTTGGGAAGTCGAATTCCATATGTGATGGCCGTGATGGTTCCGGAATTTACGATCTGGGTGCCTGTCGCAAAGTCATCATCCCCCAGGATTCCGATTGCGCCGGTAATAACACCCGTGTTGGCGACCATCGAGTCGGTGTAACCTATAAAGATCGCCTGCTGGGTTCCGAAGACCTGGCCATAGTTGCTTATTATCCCGCTATTGATGAAGATTCCGGTCACCCCACCCTGCACCACTCCGGTCGTGCCAATATTGATGGTGCTGCCCAGCCCCACGAAAAAGATGCCTGTATCTTGGCCGGAGACAAATCCATAGATGGAAGCTCCTTGATCGAAGGGATACTCGGTCCCGGTAATCCCGTAACTCGTGGCACTTTGAATCGAGCCCTGTTCGGTGACGATCAGATGGTTACCCGAATAAACATACTGCTCATAAACATCTGAACCAGAAAAATATTCGATAGCCATAACGAGCTCCTGAACGCGCGTGTATACGACATTAATCTAACTATAAACTACAGAACGTCCAGTCAAAACTAAATTTACGCTAAAGTATGTGATACTTTAACTTAAAATGATACATTATATCCACAAAATTAGGCTATCTATATCATATATATACTCTAGATAGTATAATGATATAATATATAATTGTCAAGAACTGGCGCCCAGATCAAGTCTTAACGACACTTTTTTCAGGGCAGACAGGCGGATCGGCGGTCGATCATCGCGGCGACAACGGGTCCGTACGGATCGATTACCGGTTCAGAAAACCGGCCCCTGACCAGCTAGTATCGATGCACGAACCGTGCAGTGCCGATTCCGATTCGACGAGCGTTTGACTGACCTCGTAGATCACCTCGGCGGCTCGCGAATAACCGCGATGTAGAGAGAATCCCAAGCGTCAGATCGGTCCAGAAGTGGGTGCAACCTGTTCGATGAACTCAGGCTGACGTTGATGTCGTTGGCAGTCGTTGACATCGATCGTCGACCCACCGGTGGAAGCAAGGGCACAGGTCGGCAGCGACGGAAGCCGCAACCGGCGAGGACTCAGACGAGTCCATCGCAATCGACTAGTATGGCGCTTCCACGACGATGCCGAGGTTTCGGCAGCGAAGCGTGTTTTTTAAGCCTGGCCTTTTGGGCCGCGCGGCGGCCTATCCTCAAATCCGCGCAACGACGCTCTTGAGTTTGCAATAGCTCCGCAGGCACGGGTCCGAAAATCTCTTCCTGCACGATGGGATCTTCGACGCTTCGCGCCAGAATGACGGTCGGCTCGAAGAACCAGCCTTCCTTGATCCGCTCACTCTGTGCGATCCGGCCACCCGTCAGGATCGTGTTTCCGGCCGCGCGTGCCGCTGCCAAGTGGGTATCGATTTTTGCGAGATGCTGAATCGAATTGACGGGACCAAGATCGCAATCCGTGAGGCCATGGCATCCGCATCGCACGGTTGCGGGCGACAAGTTTTTCCAGGAAGACGAGCCTACCTTGATGAGGTCATTTCCGCTCGAGCTGTTGACGATTTCGACGCCCACGTTTCTGACGCGATGGTGATCGTCTTCTCGACGTTCGCGCCCGCCAGATCCGTCGCCTTGACGACAAGATCGAAGGTGCGCTGCTGTTCGAAATCGATCCGAATACCGTCCTTACCAACGACGAGCCACTCGCCGTTGATGCTCTCGATGCCGAAAAGTCCCCCCGCCGTCCGTTACCGCCGCCGCCGACAAGACTGTCACTACCTACATCTGTCATTTTTGCTTTTGCCGTCCAACGTATCGTCACCGCCCGCTGTCGATGGTATCATTGCCACGCTGAACCTTGACGTATTCGCTAATTGGAACCTCCGGGCCCCAAGCTGGTTCCTAGCCAATATTCTTCGATCTGCGGAGAATGCCCATGGCGCAAATCAACACGGCCACTCAGGCAACCATCCCGCTACCAAACAAAACTTCGGTCGAGCTGACCGTAAATGGTGTTGAAGCCAAGCTTGATGTCGCTCCGTGGACGACTTTGCTGGACGCGCTACGAGAGCATCTCGATCTCACCGGCACGAAAAAGGGTTGCGATCACGGCCAATGCGGGGCCTGCACTGTGCTGGTCGACGGACGACGGATCAACTCTTGCCTCACGCTTGCCGTCATGAAGGACGGCACCCAAGTGACCACGATCGAGGGTCTTGCGACAAAGAACGGGGTATTACACCCGCTGCAACAGGCATTTATCGACCATGACGCGTTCCAATGCGGCTATTGCACGCCCGGCCAAATCTGCTCGGCGGCGGGGCTGATCGCTGAAGGCCACGCAAAAAACCCTGACGAAATCCGCGAGTTGATGAGCGGCAACATCTGTCGCTGCGGCGCTTATCCGAACATCGTTGCGGCCATCCGGCAGGTGATGGAGGCATCATGATCAATTTCCAATACGCGCGCGCCAACGATGTCGCCGACGCGGTTCGACAACTTGGAGCCGAGCCCACGGCAAAGTTCATCGCTGGTGGTACCAACTTGCTTGATCTCATGAAGGAGGATGTCGAGCGTCCTACCCGGTTGATCGATATCACGCGGTTGCCGCTCTCGAAGATCGAAGAGACCGCTGACGGCGGTGTGCGGATCGGTGCGCTTGTGACCAATGCGGATCTCGCCTGGAGCGCGCTGATTGCACAACGATACCCAGTGCTTGCAAGCGCCATTCTGGCGGGCGCTTCGGCGCAGTTGCGCAACATGGCGTCTACCGGTGGCAATCTCTTGCAGCGTACGCGTTGCTTATACTTTTACGACACGGCGACGCCATGCAACAAGCGCGAACCCGGTAGCGGTTGCTCCGCGATAAAGGGCCTCAATCGTATCAACGCGATTTTAGGGACGAGCGATACCTGCATCGCCACCCATCCCTCCGACATGTGCGTGGCACTCGCCGCCCTCGAAGCAAAAGTTCATGTCGCCGGACTTAAGGGGGAGCGCATCATCCCCTTTGCGAATTTTCATCGCTTGCCCGGGAACACGCCGCAGCGCGACACCAATCTGGATACGAGCGAGATCGTCACCGCAGTGGAACTTCCGGTCCAGGGTTTTGCCAAGAATTACACCTATCTCAAAATCCGCGATCGTCTGTCCTATGCCTTTGCACTGGTGTCCGTAGCGGTTGGGTTGGAGATGGACGGCAATACGATCCGCCAAGCTCGGTTCGCCCTCGGCGGCGTGGCGCATAAACCTTGGCGGGATCAGTCGGCCGAAGCCACTTTGATTGGACAAGTTGCGAGCCCAGACATTTTCAAACGCGCAGCGGGCCTGGCGCTACGCGATGCCAAGGGTTTCGAGCACAACACGTTCAAGATCGAGCTCGCACATCGCACCATCGTTCGCGCACTGACACAAGCGGCACAGGGCACGCCGCAATCGCAAACCAACAAGAAAATCGCGTGAGGCTGCAATGCCACGTTACCGCTTCACACGCTCAAACTTAGGTGACATCAGCCGTCGAGGTGTCTTGCGGGGGGCTGTCGCCGCGAGCTTACTCGGACGCGGCGTCAACGCCGCTTCGTTCTCCGCAGTCACAGCTGAACAAGAAGGTCAAGCGAGCAAGCCAATGGGATCTTATATCGGTAGTCCCGCCTCTCGCGTCGACGGACGTGACAAGGTCACGGGAGCGGCGAAATATGCTGGTGAGTTCAAGGCGTCTGGTCTCGTCCATGGCAGCGTCGTCGGCTCGACGATTGCAAGGGGGCGAATTGCAAGCATCGATATCGGCGAAGCCATGAAAGTCGATGGTGTCATCGCCATACTATCGCACGAAAACCGACCACCCATGGCCGACAACGACAAGGCCTACAAGGACGATGTGGCGCCCGATGAGGGCTCACCGTTCCGCCCCCTGTATGACGACAAGATAAGGTTCAGCGGACAGCCGATCGCGTTGGTGTTAGCCGAGAACTCCGAGACCGCACGCTTCGCGGCTTCGCTCGTCCGCATGAGCTATGAAACGGCCCCTCACGTCACCGATATATACAGCAAACTAGACGACGCCTTTGCCCTGAAGACGCCCGCAAAGCCACGGGGCGACGCAGCGAAAGCCTTTGCGGCGTCCGATGTGCGTCACCATGGCGAGTACTATGTCCCGATCGAACATCACAATCCCATGGAGCCGTATGCCTCGACTGTCACGTGGGATGGTGGCGGAAAGATCACGATCTATGACAAAACCCAAGGGGTGCAGAATGTGCATCGTTATGTATGCGGCGTCTTCGACCTGAAGCCGGAAGATGTCCGCATCATGTCGCCTTTTGTCGGCGGTGCATTTGGCTCCGGCCTGCGGCCACAATATCAGGTCGCTCTCGCTGTATTGGCAGCGCGTGCGCTGGAGCGTTCGGTGCGTGTGGTGCTGACACGCCAGCAGATGTATTCCCTCGGCTACCGGCCCGCGATGATCCAGCGGATCGAGCTGGGCGCAAAGACCGATGGAGAGATCGACGCGATCACACATGACGCGATCACGGTGACGTCGCAATACGAGGACTTCCATCGTCGTGAGACCATCTGGTCAAATCTTCTCTACAAGAGCGCTAATGCGAGGTATGCACACAAATTGGTGCGGCTCGATCTTGCGACGCCGTGCGATATGCGTGCCCCGAGCGCTGCGACCGGTGTCTATGCACTCGAATCCGCGATGGATGAACTCGCGGTCGCACTCGAGCTTGATCCGGTCGAACTTCGCTTACGATGTTACTCGGAGCGTGATCAGGACACCGGTTTGCCATATAGCAGCAAGAGCCTGCGCGAATGTTACCGGCAGGGTGCAGAGGCGTTCGGGTGGGACAAACGCAGCCCAGAGCCTCGCACAATGCGCGACGGTAGCGAGTTGGTCGGTTGGGGCATGGCGACGGGAATCTGGGAGGCGTTGCAGGTACCGATCACAGTTCGTATTGCGCTGACCGCTAATGGGCGGGCACAGATTTCGTGCGCGACATCCGATATCGGCACCGGAACCTACACGATCATGGCGCAGGTCGCAGCTGACATGCTTGGCCTTCCCCTCGAAAGTATCGATGTCAGGCTGGGCGATTCGACACTACCGCAGTCGCCGGTGGAAGGCGGATCCTGGATCGCGGCCTCAGTATCGAACGGAATCGTCACAACCGCCAACGCCATTCGCGAAGAACTGCTGCGTCTAGCAAAAGGAATGCCGAATTCGTCACTCGCGACGACAACTCTGGACAGTATCACCCTCTCCGGCGGCATGATCGTTAGTAAACAAAACAACACCCATGCCGTGACAATCGCAGATGCGATGCGGCATGGCGGCGTCGATCAAATCGTACAGGAGAAGACCACACGCTTCGCCAACGACGGCTCCCACGCGCATAACACGCATTCGGCGGTCTTCGCCGAGGTGAAAGTGGACGAGCAACTGGGTGTCATCCGTGCCACGCGCATCGTCAGCGCCGTCGCGGCCGGGCGCATATTGAACGCCAAGACGGCGCACAGCCAGGTCATGGGTGGTATGGTTTGGGGCATGGGAATGGCCCTCCACGAGGAAACACTGATCGATCACAATTTCGGCCGCATCATGAACGCCAACATCGCGGAATACCATGTTCCAGTGAACGCCGACGTGCACGACATCGAGGTGATCTTCGTCGACGAGCAGGATGAGATTATCAATCCGCTAGGGGTCAAAGGGCTAGGCGAGATCGGTATCGTGGGTGTCCCGGCCGCGATCGCCAATGCAATCTACCACGCTACAGGAAAACGGGTGCGCGATCTGCCGATCACGCTCGACAAGCTGAGCCGTATTTCATAGCTGCTTTTTTCATCCGGAGATAACATGTTCTCGGGAAACACAGATATCTTAAAGACTGCCGAGGCTTGGAGTCGCGCCGGCAGAGGCGTCGCGATAGCAACGGTGGTCGAGACGTGGGGCTCCGCTCCTCGCCCCGTCGGCAGCCACCTCGTCATCGACGAGAATACCAATTTTTGTGGATCCGTTTCGGGCGGTTGTGTTGAAGGCACGGTTATTGCTGAAGCCCTGGCAGTCATTGCCGACGGAAGATCACGGATGTTAGAATTCGGAGTCGCCGATGAAACGGCCTGGAAGGTTGGGCTTTCATGCGGTGGGCGGATCAAAGTCTACGTTGAACGGATAGACTAGGGTGCTCATACCTGCGTGTCGCTTTCGGGCGTCATTCCACCAGAGATTTGAGGGAACGACATGCGGCTAGACCTCCTATCCGATCTCAATGCGGAGTGGGCAGCCCGACGTACCGCGGTTCTCATCACCGATATAGCCTCGGACGAACAGCGCCTTGTCCGAGAAAAGGAGGTCGGAGGAGATTTCCTTGCCAAGGAATTGCAGGAGCGCCTGCGACACGGAAAAAGCGGTTTGGTGGAACGAGAAGGCCGTCAGTTCTTCCTGACCGTGCAGGTACCCACGGTGAGGGTCATCATCATCGGCGCCGTGCATATCAGCCAGGCGCTGGCCCCTATGATGAAAAGCCTCGATCTTGACGCCACCATCATCGACCCACGCACGGCCTTCGCGAGCCGGGAGCGCTTTCCGGATGTGCCGGTGCTGCCCGAGTGGCCCGATGATTCGCTGCCGGACTTGAAACTCGACCGCTACACGGCTGTCGTAGCTCTCTCTCACGATCCGAAGATCGACGACCCGGCCCTTGTGGCCGCGTTGCGTACACAATGCTTCTACATAGGCGCGCTCGGCTCGCGGAAAACACATGAGCGCCGCATGCAGCGTCTTATGGCGGCCGGCGTCGCGGAGACTGATCTTGCCCGCATCCATGCGCCGATCGGGCTCGACATTGGAGCAGTCTCGCCTGCGGAGATCGCCATCTCCATCCTCGCCGAGGTCATTGCGACCCTGCGAAACGAGCGGAGGCGGTCGCCATGACGTTCGGCCTTTTTTCGGGAACCATCGTCTCGCCGGACGCAGCGTCCGGCATGGTGAGAACGGACATGAATGATGTGGCAGCCATCGTCCTCGCCGCCGGACGCAGCACCCGGTTCGACGAAGAGCCAAAACTGTTGGCTTCTCTTCGTGGCAAGACCCTCATACGCCACGCGGTCGAGGCCGCTCTTGGGTCCGTGGCCGAACCGGTGATCGTGGTGACCGGTCATCGAGCCGAGGAGATAGAGGCGGTGCTGAGGAACCTCCCAGTTCAAGTCGTTCGTAACCGCTTCTTTGCGGACGGGCTTTCCACATCCCTGAAAATCGGGTTTGCCGCACTGCCACCCGGGACTAGGGCCGCCGTCATTCTCCTTGGCGATATGCCCCTCATCACAACAGGTCTGATCGATACGCTTGTGAATCACTGGCGAGCGCTGGGAGCGCCAGCGGCGCTGGTCCCGACGGTGAACGGACAACGCGGCCACCCTCTTGTGATCTCCCGTGAACTCGAGAGCATGGTCCAAGAACTTTCCGGGGACGTGGGCGCAGGGCCGAGCCTTCGAGAGAGAGCCGATGTTGTGGAGTGGCCCGTCGCCGATCCGGCTGTTCTCCAGGATGTCGACACAGCAGAAGAACTCAAAAAACTTTAGCCTTAAGGCTGCCTCTGCCTCCTCTGGAACCGGTCCATAAGGTCGAGCTCTAAGTGGTGTTCGGTCCATCGATAGACACGTTTCAGGGTTGCTTCGATCGCGGATTCCGGCTTTTTGGTTAATTCGTGGCACGAATTGATTTCCGCCGAAAGAATGCGCTTCCGCATACAGAACTGTATCTTCAATATGTGGAGTCGCCTCTGGCGGCCAACACTGTGCACGGATAAGCTAATATCCTTGGATTGCCCGTAAGAGTTTTTTATGCGGAGTTTGTCGATGACGTCGTCTGTCAATCATAGCGGTCACCAGAGGAATCCTGGAATTGACCTCGATCTGAGCTGGCTCGACGATATCCGTCACGTCAATCGGAGCGCCCTTGAAAGGCGCACGCAAACGCTCTCACGCCGACGGAGCATCAAGGGCGAATATCAGGCCGCGTGGCTCTTGCGCTCCATCGCCTGCATGGACCTGACGACGTTGTCGAGCCACGATACGGACGAGCGCGTGCGACGTCTCTGCGCCAAGGCAAGGCAACCGTTGCGACCGGAAATGATCGCTCAACTCGGGCTGGGCGATACCGTTATCCGCCCCGCAGCCGTGTGCGTTTATCACCCGTTTGTCGCAACCGCGGTCGAGGCCCTTCAAGGCACTGGAATTCAGGTCGCCGCTGTTTCGACGGCATTCCCGCACGGGCTCGCTCCTTTCGCGACCCGTCTGCGGGAGATCGAGGAATCGGTTGCCGATGGGGCAACCGAGATCGACGTCGTGATCACACGAGGACATGTGCTGAGCGGGCAATGGTCGGCCTTGTATGATGAGGTCAAAGCCTTTCGGGCAGCCTGCGGCGAGGCTCATCTCAAGGTTATTCTTGGGACCGGTGAGTTGTCCACCTTGCGCAATGTGATGCGCGCGTCGCTCGTCTCCATGATGGCCGGTGCGGACTTCGTGAAGACCTCGACCGGCAAGGAAGCCGTCAACGCGACGCTTCCTGTCGGGCTTGCGATGGCTCGATCAATTCGAACATATCATGAGCGCACGGGCTGGCTTGTCGGATTCAAGCCTGCGGGCGGGATTTCTTCCGCAAAACAGTCTCTCGACTGGCTCGCGCTGATGCGCGAAGAGCTTGGTTTGACATGGCTGGATCCGACACTGTTCCGGTTCGGCGCAAGCAGCCTTCTCACCGATATCGAGCGCCAGCTCGAACATTTCCTGACAGGCCGCTATTCGGCCAACCACCGCCACGCAATCGCATAAGAACGACGGGGAATACCGTGAATATTCTGGAGAAGTACGCCACCATGGAATATGGACCGTCCCCAGAGGCCCGCAACGAGGCCGATGCCTGGCTGGCGCAACGAAACTTTGGCGAAGCGCTTTTCATCGACGGTTCCTGGCGTGCGCCTGTATCGGCCGAAGCCTTTGAGGTTATCGAACCGGCCACGGGCCTTACGATTGCCAACGTGGCTTCTGCAGGCGCGGAAGATGTTGCAGCTGCCGTTGCGGCCGCGCAGCGGGCGCAGGCCGCCTGGGGCGCCACATCGGGCTTCGAGCGGGCGCGTGTCTTGTATGCGCTCGGACGCATGCTGCAACGCAACGCGCGTCTCTTCGCCGTGCTGGAATCGATCAATAACGGCAAGCCGATCCGCGAAAGCCGGGACATCGATGTTCCCCTCGCGGTTCGTCACTTTCTCTACCACGCGGGCTGGGCGCAGGCGATGGAGCGCGAGTTCCCCGGCTACAAGCCCGTGGGCGTCGTCGGACAGATCATCCCCTGGAACTTTCCACTGTTGATGTTGGCATGGAAGATCGCGCCGGCTCTGGCCGCCGGTTGTACGGTCATTCTGAAACCGGCGGAGTTCACGCCGCTGACGGCCATTCTGTTTGCCGAAATGTGCGAGCGTTGCGGCGTGCCGAAGGGTGTCGTGAACATTCTGCCCGGCGGCCCCGAAGCAGGCGCTGCGATTGTCCGGCATCCGGATATCGCCAAGATCGCTTTCACGGGATCGTCCGAGGTCGGCAAACTGATCCGGAAGGAGACGGCGGGGTCGGGCAAGAAATTGTCGCTGGAACTCGGCGGCAAGTCGCCTTTCATCGTTCTTGAGGATGCAGATCTCGACAGCGCCGTCGAAGGCCTTGTCGATGGGATCTGGTTCAATCAGGGACAGGTATGCTGCGCCGGATCCAGGCTCCTGATGCATGAAAGCATCGCGGAGAAATTCATCGCAAAGACGAAGGCGCGCATGGCGCAAATGCGCGTCGGCAGCCCCCTCGACAAGAACACCGATATCGGTGCCATCGTCGCCTCCGTGCAGATCGAGCGTATCCGTGAATTGGTCGCCGAAGGGGAGAAGCAAGGAGCAGTGTGCTGGCAGCCGGATTGCGCGCTCCCGTCCTCCGGACTCTTCTATCCGCCGACGCTCGTCACCAATGTTTCGCCTGCCAACATCCTCGTGCAGGAGGAAATCTTCGGCCCGGTTCTCGTCGCGATGACGTTCCGCACCATCGACGAGGCCATCGAACTCGCCAACAACAGCCGCTATGGTCTCGCCGCATCCGTATGGAGCGAGAACATGAACGCGGCGCTCCATGTCGCGCCGCAATTGAAAGCGGGCGTGGTCTGGCTCAACGGCACCAACATGTTCGACGCGAGCTGCAGCTTCGGCGGATATCGCGAGAGCGGATTTGGCCGCGAAGGCGGGCGCGAAGGATTGCAGGAATATCTCGTTCCTCAATCGTCTTCAAAGCCGCTGTATCGTCCGCTGCCGGAGCTTGAAGCCGTCGAGGGCGACGAGGGTGAAAGCCTCGGCATCATCGACCGGACCCATAAGCTGTACATCGGCGGAAAGCAGGTTCGTCCGGACGGCAATTATTCGATGCGTGTTGCCGACAGCGCGGGACGGTTCGCAGGAGAGGTCGGTCTCGGAAGTCGCAAGGATATCCGCGACGCGGTCACGGTCGCGCGGGCCTGCCACAGCTGGTCCGAGACGACCGCCTATAATCGCTCGCAGGTGCTCTACTTCCTGGCGGAAAACCTGTCATCGCGCGCGGTGGAGTTCGCCAACCGCCTGCAACAGTTGACGGGAATGACGGCCGAGGCCGCTACGAACGAGGTCGAGCTCTCGATCAAATGCATCTTCGCTTATGCCGGATGGGCGGACAAGTTCGAGGGCCGCGTCCATTCTCCGCCCATGCGCGGGGTCGCGATCGCCATGAACGAACCGGTCGGCACGATCGGGATCGTCGCGCCGGACGATACGCCGCTGTTGGGCTTCGTTTCGATGATTGCGCCCGCGCTCGCCATGGGTAATCGCGTGATCGCGGTTCCTTCCGCCCGCTATCCGCTGGTCGCCACCGATCTGTTCCAGGTCCTCAACATCTCGGATCTCCCAGCCGGATCGATCAACATCGTCACCGGCCGGAGCGCCGAACTCGCTCTGGTCCTCGCCCGTCATGATGACGTCGACGGACTCTGGTGTGTTGCCGAGAGCGAGATCTGCCGAACCGTCGAGGCGGAGTCCGCAGGCAACATCAAGCGCGTATGGACCAATGCCGGGCTTGTTATCGATTGGCAAGCGGAGGGAGCTCATGAAGATGTTTGGCTGCGGCGCGCAACTGAGGTGAAGAACGTCTGGATCCCCTACGGCGAGTGACCAACGCGTCGTGATGGGATCAGATTGTGCTTCGCAGGCGGACACATCGAGGGCGAAGCCAGGGGAGCGCAATATTCCTATTTACGACTGTCGTCGATGACGTAGTAGTCAGCTTCAATCGTCTGTGGGGCCTCCCTGTTTCCACTCATCCGGCGAAACCGCCATCGGCTAAAAATCGCGATTCCTACAGCAACGGGGATCGCGATCAAGGCGAGGCCCGCAGCCAGCGCGAGCAAAAGCAACCCAAGCGAAACCGCAATGACCAACACCAAAAAGGCGCCCCAACGCGGCACCCGGACAAACCGAATTCCCATGATCGTTTGACCTCGACCGATCAACTCATCCCTCGACTGCAACAAATTTTCAGCGCTGATATATGTGATGATCGCCATAGCGATCCGCAAGATCGCCTCGAGAGAATGACTGCCTCGCGACTCTCACTCATTCAGAGCAAAAAGTCCTGATTTAGGCAAAGCGCGTGACTTGAAGCCGAGCGCCAAATGCCGCCGAAAAGCATATCCTAGAGCATGATCAGAAGTGGAAACCGGTGTTTGCCCGGATCATGTGGCATCAAACTCTAGACGATCTCGTCAGGCTTCCGTTTGACGATGTTCATGATCTCTCCGGCAATACCACGACGAAAGAGAAGGACGCAGATGACGAAGATGATGCCGATCAGCACCGTAACGGGAAAGTCCGAGGTGGCGAGATAGTTTTGCAGGGCAATCACGAGCCCTGCTCCGACGACAGGCCCAATCAAAGTGCCGATGCCGCCGAGAAGCGTCATCAGGATGACCTCGCCGGACATCTGCCATTGCACATCGGTCAGCGTTGCGAATTGAAAGACGATAGCCTTCGTCCCACCCGCAAGGCCAGCCAACGCCGCCGACATGACGAATGCGCCGAGCTTGTAGCGGTCGACGCGGTAGCCGAGCGAGATGGTCCGTCTCTCATTCTCCCGAATGGCCTTGAGAATGTTACCGAACGGCGAATTCACGATGCGCCACACGGCAAAGAAGCCAAACAGGAAGATGGCGAGAGTGACGTAATACATGGCCAAAGGCTCGTTGAGATCGACGAGACCGAGGAGCCGGCCGCGCGGCACACCCTGGATGCCGTCTTCACCATGCGTGAAAGGTACTTGCAGGCAGATGAAGGCGAACATCTGCCCGAGCGCCAGCGTGATCATGGCGAAATAGATGCCCTGGCGACGAATGGCGAGCGAACCGACCACGAGCCCCAGAAAAGCAGCGCCGGCAACGCCAAGAAGAATTCCGGCAAGCGGCTCGAAACCCCAAACCTTGACCGCATGCGCCGTGAAATAAGCAGCACCGCCGAAAAAGGTCGCGTGACCGAATGAGAGAAGCCCCACATACCCAATGAGGAGATTGAACGCGCAGGCGAACAGCGCGAAACACAGCACACTCATCAGAAAGACTGGATAGAGGAAAAAGGGCGCAGCAAGCAGAGCCGCGATTGCGATGACGCCAAACGCCATGTTCGATGCCCGAAACTTCGACTGAACCGAGGAATGCAGAACTTTTGCAGTCATACTCATTCCTCCCGACCGAAGAGGCCCGCAGGTCTGACGAGCAGAACGATGGCCATGACTACGAAAATCACGATGCTCGAGGCTTCGGGATAGAAAACCTTGGTGAGCCCCTCGAGTACACCCAGCATATAACCCGTAACGATGGCGCCAAGGATCGAACCCATACCGCCGACGACGACCACGGCGAAGACGACAATGATGAGGTTGGAGCCCATGAGCGGGCTCACCTGATAGATGGGAGCCGCCAGCACCCCCGCCAGCGCCGCGAGCGCCGCACCCAGTCCATATGTCAGCGTCAGAAGTCGCGGCACGTTCACGCCGAAGGCCTGAACCAGGGTCGCGTTTTCTGTGGACGCGCGCAGATACGATCCGAGACGCGTCTTCTCGATAAGAAGCCAGGTCGCCAGACAAATAGCCAAGGATGCGACGACCACCCACCCGCGATAGATGGGCATGAACATGAAACCGAGATTCAGCGCACCGGTCAGTTGCGAGGGTGGCGCATAAGGTTTGCCCGCGGCGCCGAACCAATAGCGAAACGCTCCCTCGAAGATGAGAGCCAGTCCGAAGGTCAGCAAAAGCCCGTAGAGCGGGTCCAGACCATAGAGACGGCGCAGCATCGTGAGTTCGATTACAACCGCGACCGCGCCGACGATGAGGGGAGCGAGAATGAGGGACGGCCAGTATCCGATACCGGCATAGTTAAGGAGCCCGTAAGCAGCAAAAGCGCCGAGCATGTACTGCGCTCCGTGAGCGAAGTTGATCACCCGAAGCAAGCCGAAGATGACCGCGAGGCCAAGGCTCAGCAGTGCGTAGAACGAACCATTGATGAGCCCGATGAGGATCTGGCCGTAGAGGGCGGGCGTCGGAATGCCGAATATGGTGGTCATGGCGTCCTCAAACCCCGAGCACTTCGTGGAGCTGGCTCGCATGGGCATCGAGCTCATGCGTCGGGAAGGAATTCACCATGCGCCCATCCTCCATGAGATAGAAGCGATCGGCCACCTTACGCGCGAAGCGGAAATTCTGCTCCACGAGAAGAACCGTCATGCCGCGCTCTTTCAGTGCCACGAGCACGTCTCCGATACGCTGAACGATCACAGGAGCAAGCCCTTCCGTCGGCTCGTCCAGAAGCAGGATTTTGGCGCCTGTCCGAAGCACGCGGGCAATGGCGAGCATCTGCTGCTCGCCACCCGACAGTTTGGTGCCCTGGCTTGAGCGTCGCTCATGCAAATTCGGAAAGAGACGATAGATTTCCTCAACGCTCATGCCGTTCTCCGCCACCTTCGGCGGGAGCATGAGGTTCTCCTCCACATTGAGGCTCGCGAAAATACCGCGCTCCTCTGGCACATAACCCAGACCAGCTTGCGCTACGCGGTGGAGCGGCAAGCCCAGAAGATCCTGTCCGCGCAACCGGATGACCCCTTCGCGCCGGCGAAGAATCCCCATGATTGCCCGCAAGGTCGTCGTCTTGCCGGCACCATTGCGGCCGAGCAGCGTCACGGTTTCACCTTCACGGATATCGAGATCGATACCATGCAGGACGTGGCTCTCGCCGTACCAGGCATTAAGCCCCCGAACTTCGAGAAGAGGGGCGTCAGTCATGCTCAGTTCCCATATAGGCTTCGCGCACTCGGGGATCGGCGCTGACGGTCTCATATGATCCATCGGCCAGGATCTCACCGCGAGCCAGAACGGTGACCCTGTCACAGAGATCGGCAACAACATTGAGGTTGTGCTCAACCATCAGCACTGTACGGCCTTTGGCAATGCGGCGAATGAGTTCGGTGATGCGGCCTATATCCTCATGCCCCATCCCCGCCATCGGCTCATCGAGAAGGAGCATGGCGGGTTCAAGAGCGAGCGTCGTCGCAATTTCGAGCGCACGTTTACGGCCATACGACAACGCCACAGCGGGCCGATGCGCATAGCTCGTGAGGCCGACAGCGTCGATGAGTTCCATGGCCCGCTCATCCAACGCTGTAAGTACCGATGAAGAACGCCAGAACTGGGTGGCAAGGTTCGAGGGGCGCTGCAGTGCCACGCGTACATTGTCGAGCACCGTCAGATTCGGAAACACCGCCGAAATCTGAAAAGAGCGGACGAGACCGAGTCGAGCAACCTCGGTAGGCTTCATGGCCGTGATGTCGCTTCCGCGAAAGGTGATCTGGCCGCGCGTCGGCGTCAGGAATTTGGTGAGCAGGTTGAAGACGGTCGTCTTGCCGGCGCCATTGGGGCCGATCAAAGCATGAACCGATCCCTCATGCACGGAAAGCGTCACATCCTTCACGGCGACAAAGCCGCGAAACTCCATGGTGAGTTTTGTGGCGCTCAGGATAGGCTGGTTATGGACCATACTGCCGACAATCTCGCGCGATGAACAGGCGATAGCGGGTGAGGATAAGACGCCCCGTTTGAAACTCCCGCGAAATCTGACCCGAACCGGGCAACAGGGACAGCATTGCCGTCCCTGTTGCGATGACGAAGAACTACTGCGTCAGCTGACAACCGCTCTGAGCGAAGGTGAGAAACGCCTCATCGCCGGGCACCTTGGCGAGCTGCTTGAACATATCCCAATCGCTCTTGCTCTCGTCAGGCTTCTTCACCTGGAAGAGATACATGTCGTAGACCATGCGGCCATTGGGCAAGACCTTCCCCTTCTTGGCGAACACGTCCTCCACGGGCATCTCATGCAAGAGCTTCGCAACCGGCTCGGTCGCGTCCGTGCCCGCCTTTTGAACCGCCTTCAAATATTGCAAGACAGCTGAGTAGGTGCCGGTGTGGATCATGTTCGGCATGCGGCCGGTCTTTTCCATGAAACGTTTTGCAAAGGTGCGGTTTTCGTCGCTCTGATCCCAATACCAACCCTCCGTGAGGGTCAGTCCCTGCGCCGCCTTCAGACCCAGGCCCTTCACCTCCGCCAACGTGAAGAGAAGTGCCGCGAGACGCGTGCCGCCTTGGGTCAAACCGAATTCCCCGGCCTGCTTGATCGCATTCGCGGTATCGAGACCCGCATTGGCCAAGCCGACGACATTGGCGCCGGAGCTTTGTGCCTGCAAAAGGAACGAGGAGAAGTCGTTGGCACCCAAGGGATGACGTACGGAACCGAGAACCTGCCCACCCTTCGCCTTCACGACTTTCGATGTTTCGTCTTCGAGCGAATAGCCGAAGGCGTAGTCAGCGGTGAGGAAGAACCATTTATTGCCACCGTTCTCCACCAGCGCGCCCCCGGTTCCGACGGCGAGTGCGTGCGTATCGTAGGCCCAATGGAAGCCATAAGGCGAACATTGCTTGCCGGTCAGATCCGTCGTCGCCGCTCCAGTGACGATGTTGATCTTCTTCTTCTCTTTCGAGATGCCCTGGACCGCCAGCGCGACCGAAGAGGTCGTCAGCTCCATGATCGCGTCGACCTTGTCGGTATCGTACCATTGCCTGGCGATACTCGACGCTACGTCAGGTTTATTCTGGTGGTCCGCGCTGACGATCTCGACCGGCACGCCGAGAACCTTGCCGCCGAAATCCTGGATCGCCATGCGTGCCGCCTCAACGGAAGATTTTCCGCCGAAATCCGCATAGACGCCGGACTGATCGTTCAAGATGCCTATCTTGACGACGCCATCGGATGCCTGCTGCGCGTAAGCGGATTGCGCCAGGACGCTGCAGCTCAAAGCAAAGAGCACCTTCTTGAGATCACGCATGGCTTTCCTTCCCTTCGTTTTCCAGGCCGGAATAAATCGAGCCTGCTTGTGATCTCATCGTGAAATCATGGAAGGTCATGGTCAAGTAACGGTTCAGCTCAACAAGGCTATGTAAGCTCATCCTTAAGTCGCAGTCTAGTCGTCGCACTTATGTCCGTATCGAGATCGAATTTTCTTGCCTGAAAGTTCTGAAGATTAGACAGCTACTTTTCATCGTGCATAGCTGTTGCAATCGCCCCCACAGCGAATGGTCGAAGAAAGCGCACGAGTTCGCAGTTCGGCGTTCGCACTCGCACGCGAGGGATGATGGGGCAGGTATGTCAGCCGCAACCGCGGCTTAGGCTGCGCGCAGCCTCTGAAGAACTTGCCGGGCAGCACGGTCCCCCTCAAGAGTTGCGCCACCGACCGTCATCGCTCCACCACCTGCGCTCGCCTCTCCCGCGAGCCAAATCCGGTCGCCGATCGGCATTCGCAACGCCTCACGGGCGGAGATGTGCCCCGGTTTCACGATGGAGTACGAACCGAGGGAATGCGGATCGGTCCACCACCCGGCAAGGCGCCCGCCCGTCACTGTCTCCCGAATGCGGCTGCCGACCATCGAGACCAATCGCTCTAGGGCGAAGTCCATGGCCGCGCCCTCCCCGCCTTGGCACAGGTTCCGCGCGCGGTCACCGCCGATATGAGCGACCACGAGCGGCTGGCCATCCGGCCAGAACTCGAAGCTCGTCACCGCACCGTCCGGAGCAATGTCAATGAAATCGGTTGCGTCCACTCCGCCAAACCGCTCACGATCGACTCGCAGGGCAATCTTGGTCAATGCCCCCATATGAAGTCCATCGAACGCCTGCTGAATGTCGGAAGGAAGACTCGGTGTGAAGCGCAGAGTGCCAGCCTGGAGAACACCGATTGGTACCGTCACGATGGCGGTTTGGGCCCTCAGCAACCCGCGCGAGGTCTCGGCCTCGACACGCCCCTCTCCCCAACGCAGATGCTTCACCGTGGTCTCGAGGTGCACGGGAATGTCCGCCGCGTACCGCTCGACCAGCGCGCCATATCCACCAACCGGAATATAATCGTCTCCACTCCACAGCTGGTCATAATCCTGAAGGGATACACGATCCGGATCTTCGCCCAGCGCGAAAAGCGTGATGCCACCCGCTGCATCGGCGATTTCTGAGGGCTTGTCACGGACCGCGTCCGCGAACGAGGAATCGACCGATCCGGTGGCTTCGATTAAGCTCTCGACCTGACCATTGGCGAGACGCCGCCTCCTGCGCTCGGCATCAGACAAGAGAGCGCCATTGCGATAGACGCGCAGGCCACCGCCCTCTTCTTCCTCATCGAGACGTACGCCAAGCTCAGTCGCAATCTTCCGCCACGGATTGCGGTCGCGCCAATGAACATAGTGGGCACCGGCGTCAAAAGATGCGTCAAGGGATCGGTCGGTATAAGCACGCCCACCGATCCGAGAGCGCGCTTCAACAACGGTCACGGTTCGCCCGACAGAGCGCAGCGTCTTGGCCGCGGCGAGACCCGCTGCACCAGCACCAACGATCAGGACATCAACATCCGTGGCGAGCGCTCTGCGAGCGATGGCGAATGATGCGACACCGGCCATAACTCCGCGTCGGGAAATACGCATGAGGTCCTGTCTCTTTCAATCTGACACAAGGCTCTGGGCGTGCTCTTCGGATCAAGATTGAAAACCGACATCAAGATAGGGCACACCGTCAAGCTAAGCCGGCAAGAGGCGCGATGCGGCACATGCAGGCAACGTGATTACTGTAGGCAGACTGGCTCATTTTTATGGCGAGTCGATTCCTCCCCAAGTTCAGCGGCACAATGGGCGGGCAACGCGTCCGCGAGTGCAGCCCGTTGGATGGTTGAAGCGTGACGGAACTCTTTCCCCATTGCCTCTGTTACTGTTGGACAACGAGGAGCATCGACATGGACCGCGGATTTCCCTCCATGACTGCCCTACTCGGGCTTATTGCGGTAGCCGGTTACCAGAATCGCGACAAGATTGCGGAAATGCTCCGCGGGCAGGTGTCGGGAAACGCCGGTACGCCCGCAAGCCGTGGTCAGCAACAAGGCGGCTTGGGTGGGCTGCTCGGAAGCCTTGGCGGAGCAGGTGCCGGCGGCCTACTAAGCAGCGGTTTGGGTCAATTGTTGGAGCAGTTTAAGCAGAGCGGCCAGGGCGAAACGGCGGAATCCTGGATCGGAACAGGCCCGAACAAGAGCGTCGCTCCTCAACAAATTGAACAGGCCGTCGGGCCGGATGTACTCGCCACCCTGTCCCAGCAGACTGGGCTCTCACGCGACGAGATCCTCGCGCGATTGTCACGAAATTTGCCGCAGGCTGTCGACCAATACACACCGGAGGGTCGACTCCCGACCTAGTGTCGACTTGCCTGTCTATCTCTCAAGATCGACACGCAACGCCAACGGTTTCCGTCGGGTGCATCGCTCGTGAGTACCGCGCCGTGGGATCTCAATTGATCCACCGGACGGCGTTCAAACTGCCCGGCCTCTTCGCCGAAGATGCGATCATAAATTTGCGATAACGGATCGCGCGAAATCATCGGTGGATAGCTGTCCTCCAAGATCGCCTGTGCATTGCCCATTTCGGTATGCGCTAAGGATCGCCGAGCGCAATTGATCTGCCTTATCTTGCTCACCGACATGCTCCAACATCATTCCGGCCGCCAACAGCAGCGCGGTTGGGTTTGCAATCCCTTTGCCGGCAATATCCGGTGCCGTTCCATGGACCGCTTCAAAGATTGCGGTGTCCCTTCCGATATTGGCGCCCGGTACCAGTCCAAGGCCTCCGACAAGACCGGCGATAAGATCGGAGAGAATGTCGCCGAATAGGTTGGTCGTCACGATGACGTCGTATCGCTCCGGGTGAAGCACGAGCTCCATCGCGCATGCATCCACGATCCGTTCGTCGATCTTCAGACGTCCTTCATACTCCGGAGCCAACTCCAGGGCGGCTTCACGAAAAACCCCTGTGAGGATTTTTAGGATATTGGCCTTGTGAACGACAGTAACCCGTTTTCGTCCGAGCCTGACCGCAAGATCGAAAGTATGGCGCAGAACTCGGAAGGCTCCCTCCTTCGTGTTGATCCCAACTGCAACACCAACTGCATGAGGATCTCCTCCAACTTCGATGTAGTGTTCGCGACCGACATACAATCCTTCGAGATTTTCCCTTACCAGAATGATGTTTACGTTGTCGTAGCGCCCTGGGATCATGGTTCGCGCAGGTCGGACATTTGCGTACAGTTTGAAAGCTTCGCGAAGTCGGACGGTGGCTGAGCGATACCCTCCCCCTTGCGGCGTTGCGAGAGGTCCTTTCAAGGCAAGCCCTGTACGACGGATACTCGCCAACGTCTCTTCAGGCAAAGGGTCGTGTCCATCCGCGACGGCAGCGAGTCCCGCCTGCTTCTCGTCCCAGACAAAGGGAGCGCCGAGCGCGTCCAGCACCGAGATTGTTGCCCTCGTGATCTCCGGCCCGATACCGTCACCGGGGATCAGCGTGACATCGATCTTTTCCCTTTTCGCTGCCATCATTTCTCGACCGTAATCTTGTTCTCAAGAACGCCGACGCCTGAGATCTCGACGCGAACAGAATCCCCGTCGTGCAGGAATCGCGGAGGATCGAACCTTGCTCCGGAGCCGGTCGGCGTTCCCGTCACGATGAGATCGCCCGGCTGAAGTGTTGTGAAGGTCGAGATGTAATGAATGAGATAATCAATGGGAAAGATCATGCGTTCGATTTTATCTTCCTGGCGCAAATCGCCGTTGACCCACGTCCGCAAATGGAGATCGCCAAGGCCGGAAGGCTCTTTCAGAACATCGATCCAGGGGCCTATGCTTCCCGAAGCGTCAAAGTTCTTTCCCTGCGTGACGTTGAACTTTGCGTGCCGCATCCAATCGCGCACGCTTCCTTCGTTGCAGATAGAAAGTCCGAAGATGTGCTCGAGGGCGCTCTCGCGTGGGATACGTCGCCCGCCCTTTCCGATCACCACGACGAGTTCGCCCTCATAATCAAGTTGCGGGGACTCCGGCGGCAAAAGGATAGGCTGCCCGTGCCCCACAAACGAGCCACGTGTGCGCAGGAAAAGGCTCGGGAATTTCGGAAGATCCGAGCCATCCTTGTACTCGGCATTGCGGTCCGGATAGTTGACGCCGACGCAGATGATTTTGTCCGCATCGGGAACGGGAATCCGGAAGACGATCTCATCCAGCCGATAATCCGGCGTTGCACCACGGCATAGATGCTCGAGTTCGTTCATCCCGTTGCGGGCGACGACGTCGCGAACCCCTGAGAAGGTCGTTCGCTCTGAAAGATCGAACACCCCATCACCGATCACAATGCCGAAGCGGTCCCGACCGGCCGCGTGGAAGCTTATCAAGCGCATGAGAAAAGACCTCAGTTAAGAAAGCCGGCGGCGGACAGGACGCGGTCTAGCCGCTGTTCAAGTTCTTTAGTTGCCGGCATCATGGGCAAGCGATGCTCATTTCGCTCAAGGAAACCGAGCCGCTTAGCCATGTATTTCACGGGAATGGGGTTCGTGTCGAAGAAGACCGCCTGATTGATCTCCAGGAGGCGATCATGCAGGCCTTTGGCTGTCGCGAGGTCGTTCTTCCAAACGGCCTCGCACATGTCGGCGAGCACTCGAGGTTGGAGATTGCCGACAGCGTTCATGAGACCGCAGGCGCCCACAGCCATCATGGGAAAGCTCAATTCTTCCAGACCGACGAAGATCCGGAAATCGTGGCCTAATCTGTGAAGAGCCTCCGATACGAAGCCAAGATCATTCACCGCGTGCTTCATGCCGACAAAATTCGGCGAGCGGTCCCTCATTTCGGCTAAAGTATCGATCGTTACGGACACAGCCGTCCGCCCTGGAATGTGGTAGACCATCCACGGAACATCGATCCCTTGCATGACTTCCATGTAGTAAGCGATCAAGCCACGCTGTGGTGGGCGGATGTAATATGGCGTGACGATAAGCAAGGCATCGGCTCCGGCTTCGGCAGCGGATCTTGTCAGAGCGCGGCTCTCCCCGAGCGACTGGGATCCTGTCGCCGCGACAACCGGAACCCGGCCTTTCGCAACTTCGATCCCAACCGAAACCAGTCTGTTTCTCTCTTCGAGTGTCAGCGTCGACGGTTCGGCAGTCGTGCCATTGACAAGGATCCCGTGTGATCCACCGGAGATCTGTGCCTCGACGAGACTCGCGTAGGCATCATAGTCGACCCGACCATTCTTGAACGGCGTCAGGACAGGCGGGATCGAGCCGCGAAGGCGGCTTCCTTTTCCAGCATCGCGCATTGGGCAACCCTTTTGGTGGTCAGTAAAGCTTTGAGACCGGCGGCGCACTCTCGCCGCCGGGTAGATTTCTACGCGGCTTCGAGATCAATCGAATCCTTGCGTCTCCGCGCCGCGGGAATAGCCAGAAGCACGAGAAGCAAGGCCGCGAGGATAAGGAAGGTCGCGCTTATCGGGCTCGTGATGAAAGTGCTCGGATCGCCATGCGAAATCAGCAGGGCCCTGCGCGCGTTCTCCTCAAGCATAGGTCCCAGAACGAGGCCGAGGATAAAGGGAGCCGGTGCGCACTCGAGTTTGACAGCCATGTAACCGAATAGCCCAAACGCCGCACCGAGAAGAACGTCGACGGCGCTATTGTTCAGCGAGTAGATTCCAAAGCAGGAGAGCACGAGGATAAGAGGATAGAGCCACGAGTAAGGAATCTTCAGAAGCGAAGTCCAAAGCCTGATCAGCGGAAGATTGAGGATCAGCAGCAACAGATTTCCAATCCACATACTCGCGACGAGACCCCAGAACAGCGTCGGTCGTTCGGTTATGACATTGGGACCGGGCGTAATGCCCTGGATCATCAAAGCACCGAGCATCAGAGCCATTGTCGCACTTCCGGGAACACCCAGCGTCAACGTCGGAATGAACGATGTCTGCGCCGCGGCATTGTTGGCGGCCTCCGGTCCGGCAACTCCTTCAATGGCACCTTTACCGAACCGCGACGGATTCTTCGCAACACGCTTTTCGACGATGTAGGAGACAAAGGAGCTGATCGTGGTTCCCGCCCCCGGCAGAATTCCGAAGAACATACCTATTCCGGTTCCACGAAGGATGGGCATGGTGGACGCTCGAACATCCTCTTTCGAGGGCATCAGGCTTCCGACTTCGGTCGTCGTCACATCACCCTGCTCACTTCCTTCGAGATTTGTAACGATCTCGGCGAAAGCGAACATACCGACAGCGACCACGACGAACTCCACGCCATCCATCATTTCCGTGAGACCGAACGTAAAGCGCGGAAGACCCGAATTCACATCCATCCCAACGAAGCCGACGAGCAGACCAAGCAGAGCCATGGTCAGTCCTTTGAGCACCGATCCGTGAACGAGAACGGCGGTGGCGACGAGTGCCAAAATCACGAGAGACGTATACTCCGCAGCGCCGAACCGCAGCGCCGCATCCCCCAACGCAGGCGCAAAGAGAGCGATCGCGAGAGTCCCGATACATCCGGCAACGAAGGATCCTATGGCCGCAATCGCGAGCGCAGGGCCGGCACGCCCTTGCTTTGCCATCTCGTATCCATCGAGACAGGTTACGACGGAGGAAGACTCACCGGGCAGATTGACGAGAATGGCTGTCGATGACCCGCCGTAGGACGCTCCATAGTAAATGCCCGCCAGCATGATCAGCGCGCCTTCCGGCGATAGGCCGTACGTGAAGGGCAGAAGAACTGCAATGGTCACGAGAGGACCGACACCCGGGAGCATACCGATGAAGGTGCCGAGAGTGACGCCGAGCAGGCAATAGGCGAGATTGCTGAAGGAAAATGCGACCTGAAAGCCGAGAATGAGACCGTCGAGCATCACAACATCCAGAGTTTGATCGGCATGTTCAGGCCGAAACGAAAGACGAGAACGGGAACGGTGATCCCAATCGCGAGAAGGAACGGCAAGTCCCGAAGATTCCGATAGGGATTGGCGTACCATCCAAGAAGGATGAGGGCCGACACCGCAATGACGAGGCCTGCGCGATCAATGAGAAGCGCAAAACTCACAATCGATGCCACGATGAATGCAAGTGGACGCAAATGCAGCCTCCCGACGAGGTCGGTGTCTTGAGCCCGCATCGCCTGAATGGAAGTCGCACAACCGAACAGGAAGATCAGTCCGGAGACGATCATCGGGAAGTAGCCTGGCCCCATGCTCAACGCGGAACCAAAAGGATAAGCGCTGGCGATTGTCAGACTTCCCAATCCGATACACGCAAACAACAGGCCGGAGACGAGATCTTTGCTCAGTTTCATGGCGCAATTACCTCAGCGAGAGTTGGATCGTGGCGCTAAGCGGCGTTCTGACGTTTGGCAATATGCTCACGAAGATTGTTGAACTTGAAGTTCAACTCGGGATGCATTTCCTGAATTTCGAATGCCACGGCCAAAGGTTTCCGCTCACTCAAGGCCAAAAGATGCTTTTCGATCTCGCTGAACATGCTCTCCGCGGCCTTGCGTTTCGTATCTTCATCGCGGCCGATACCGAGACGAACGACGACGTGCACAAAGGCATTGTCCGGATGATCGTCGCCCACGATATAATCATCGATGACGGTGTGACGAACGCGAATTCCGGCAACCGGAAAAATCCCTGTCGCCAAAGCGGCCTGATAGACCTTGTGTTTGAGAGAGGCGACTTCCGGTTCGGAAGTGATGTTGGCCGAGCTTTCGATCCACATATGCGGCATGATGGGCTGTCCTGGTGCGTTATGGGGAGCGGTCGCCTATGGCGACGCGCTGAGCTTCTGGAGTACGAGCAATTTCTATTGCGGCTGGATACCAGCTTCCTTGATCATGCCAGTCCACCTCTCCAGCTCGGTTTCGATGTAGGAAGAGAACTGCTGCGGTGTGCTTGAGGATGGTTCAACACCGGCCCTGTCGAGATGTGCACGGACTTCAGGCTTGCTCGCCGCAGCTTTGAAAGCCTCGGCCAGGCGGTTCGTGACATCCGCGGATGTTCCACGAGGGGCCGCAACACCATACCAGCCGACGACGTCGAAGCCTGGGTAACCGAGTTCGGCAACAGTCGGTAGATCAGGTAGTGATTGCGAGCGCTGCGGTCCCGTCACGGCAAGAGCGACGAGCTTTCCACTCTTGATGTGCGGCAGAACCGAAACGGGACTGCTGAGCATCAATCCAACCCGCCCGCTCAAGAGATCAGTGATTGCAGGCCCAGATCCCTTGTAGGGGATGTGGGTCAGTTTGATCCCCATCGTCTTCTGCATCAATTCCGACGCAAGAAAAGCCGCAGACGCACCGCTGGCGTAGTTGATCTTACCCGGCTCCGCCTTTGCTTTCTTGACGAGGTCGGAAAGGTTCGTGACGCCGAGCGAAGGATGTACAACGACAACATAAGGCGCTTCCGAGATCCTGGCGATGGGCGTGAAGTCCTTGGCCGGATCGTAGTTCGTGGCTTTGTAGAGACTCGGATTGAGAGCCATCGTTGCCTGAAGCACGAGAAGGATTGTGTAACCGTCGGGAGCCGCCGCCGCGGCAGCGCTTGTCCCCACGATCCCCTCTGCTCCAGGCCGGTTGTCGACAAGCACCGGTTGACCCAGTGTCTTTGTCAGCTCATCCGCATAGATCCTCGCCACGACATCCGTGCCTCCTCCGCTCGAGAACGGAACGATGAAACGGATTGGCTGTTGCGGATAGGATTGGGCCCATGCAGCTCCGACCTGGAGCGTTGCCGCAGCAAACGCTGCGCAGGCTATGCGTGTCAGTTTTTTGGCGTTCATTTTTTCCTCCCGAGCATAAAAATTTATCCGGCCTTTTTGCTGGCGAACAGATCGTCGATCTTCCTTTCGTAGGCATGATAGTCGAGGAAGCCATAGAGCTCCTCGCGAGTCTGCATTGTTTCAAGGACGCTCTTTTGAGTCTTTTCCTTACGAATTGTGTTGTAGACATTTAGCGCAGCCGCATTCATGGCGCGTGCGGCTGAGAGCGGATAAAGGGCAGCGGAAACACCTGCATCGCGCAATTCATCCAGCGTGAAATTCGGCGTCTTCGAGAATTCGGTAATGTTCGCCAGAACAGAGTGCGGCCGCTTGAGCGTGTCCGCAAGTCGACGATATTGAGCAAGATCGGTGAACGCCTCCGCAAAAATCATGTCGGCGCCAGCCTCCATGTAGGCTTCAGCGCGCTCAATCGCACCATCGAGCCCCTCGATCGCCAAAGCATCAGTTCTGGCCACGATGACGAAATCCTCATCGTATCGCGCATCGACCGCCGCTTTGATACGATCCAGCATTTCGTGCTTGCTGACGATCTCTTTACCCGGCCGATGGCCGCAGCGCTTCAACGCAACTTGGTCCTCCATATGCATAGCGCCGGCGCCATCCTTGATCAGGCCGCGCACAAGGCGGGCAATAGAAAACGCCCCGCCGAAACCGGTGTCGACGTCAACCAGAACCGGAAGGTCCGACGCATCGGAAATACGACGCAGATCGGTCAAGACATCGTTGATTGTAGTGATACCGAGATCCGGCAAACCATGCGACGCGTTGGCGACACCAGCGCCAGCGAGGTAGATCGCGCGATAGCCGGCCTGCTTTGCCATCAAAGCCGTATAAGCATTGATCGTTCCGACGATCTGGAGCGGAGATTCCTCTGCAAGAGCCGCACGAAACCGAGTGCCGGCGGAGACGCGAGATGGAACAGCTGTAAGCATCGATTGATCTTTCAGTCTATCATCCACAATGTGGATATTGATGTTGCTTTGACGCTGGATTACGACCTTATTCATGGGGACGGTCAAGATTGACAAAATGAAAAAATGCACCAAATTCCACGATGTGGAATTACAGGTGCATTTTTATGAGTGGCACGCAAAGCATTCGCAGAACAGTTCTGGTCCTCAAGAGTCTTGCGGACCGAAATCAGAGTGGGGCGGGGATGTCGGAGGTCGCGGCCGCGACTGACCTCGAGCCCTCCACGGCACATCGCATTCTAAAGGCCCTCGCAGAGGCGGGCCTCGTTCTCCAACAAAGGAGCAATCGGCGTTATTTCCTCGGGCCTGTGATCTACGACCTTGGCCTGACCGCCGCGCCGCGTTTCGATTTTCAAGATCTCTACAAACCTGTCACGGCGCGTATTGCCGAACAGACGGGCGACACGGTCTTTTTTTCCAAGCGCAGTGGGCTGGACATGGTGTGCCTCGACCGCGCGACAGGATCTTTTCCGATCAAAGCCTTCGTAACGGATGTCGGGTTACGGCGACCTATTGGCGTGGGTGCAGGAAGTCTCGCCATCCTGGCATCTCTTCGGGAGGTGGAGGCGCAATCCATCATCGACAACAACGCGGACCTTTATGAGGATCATGACAAAACGGCCGAAAAGGTCCTAAGTGAAGTTAGCGACGCGCGTCGCCGCGGCTATGTTGTCCGCGAAATTCCACGTTTGGGAGTGACGACGCTTTCCGCAGCCGTTCACGACCGCAACCGGCAGCCCTTCGCCTCCATCAGTGTAGCAAGTATCACACCCAGGATGAACCAGGAGCACCAATCCATCGTGATCGGCCTGATCAAATCCGAAGTCATCCAGTTGGAACGCCGACTGAGCGAGCGGGATGCAATGATTTATTCTTACGCAGCAAAATGAGCGGCGCCAGGGCACATAAGGAGTGTATGCGGTAACGAGACCGAACGGACGAATCAATCTATTCGCGATCGCGCTGTCTGGTTCCCTTACCGAGAGAAAGTCAGCCGCCTCCGGTGAACGCTGCAAAACGCAGCCGGAGACGGCAAACGCTCACCTATCACTAAGCCACAAAGGCTGTAACGGGCACGGCACGTTCTACAAAGCTGCTTCTTTCTTGGCTCGCGTGACGCGCCGATACAAGTCGGGTCAGCCGTTCAGCCTCGATGGCCTTTGGATCCACCTACCTGGCATTTCCTGACCACCGATCTGACGGTTGTAGAACAGGCCGATGTGCCACGGGAAATAATGGAAAGACCAAGCGCAAAGTCGATTGCCATACATCAGGAACGCACGGAGGATCATCTTGATCTCTTCGCGATCTTTCGATTGCCGAACGGCATCGCGCATCATTCCCGCGAACTTGTCCAAAGTGACGAGGCCGGAATAACCGAGGTAGCTTGAATACGGTACGTCGAATTCATCGAGAGACGTCGCAAGATCCTCAGGCGAGAGTTTATCTGCGAGCTTCAGCAACGGGTAAATCGTATACATGATGTAGTCGCGCACCATGCCGTTGGCGTAATCCCAAGCAGTGAAATACTGACCATATGACCCGGTGTCTTCGACGAGACCGAGGCGAATGTTGCGGAGATCTTCCGGTTCGCTCTCCTGCACACGCCTCGCCTCCGCCAGGAAGGTCTTGGCGATTTCAGGCAGGTTCTTATCGGGCTGCGGTGCGGCCACAGAGCCATCGTGGCGCTTGACCTCGATGAACATCTCGGCCTTGCGCCAGAAGACATTCTCCCAGATTTCTTTGCCGACGCCCGGCAGGAGATCACAATACTCCGGCAGAACCTGGCCGAGCACGGGTTGGGCGAGAGGTTCGAGACCTTGTCCGTATTGAACGGACATCTTGTTTCCGGTCGATTGAGAGTAGCGAAGGCGACCGATCGGGCAATCGATGATCCGCTCTCTGTGACGTACCGGCGCCGTACTGACGATCGGCGTCCAACAATAAAGCGATTCGCCAGAGACGACCGGATGGGCTTGAAGCACACGGAACGGCAGATGCTGCCAGAACTCCTCGCACATTTCCGGATTGCTTTCATCAGCAAGCTCGGCCACGACTATCACGTCGAGATCCGGCCAGCTTATATCGATTAGGCGGCCCATTCTTGTCTCCTTGAAGTTGGGTGCGAGGAAACCCGGTTCAGCGATGAATCCGGGATAAGAAAAGTGCGGTGCGTGGGTTCTGCGGAGAATCGAAAATCTGGGATGGCGGTCCGCTTTCGATGATCTCACCTTGATCCATGACAACGATGCGGTCCGCGACCTCGCGTGCGAAACCCATTTCGTGCGAGACTACGATCATGGTCATCCCCTGCGAGGCGAGGTCCTTCATCACGTCGAGCACTTCACCGACCATCTCCGGGTCGAGTGCGCTCGTCGGCTCGTCGAAGAGAATGAGTTTAGGCTGCATAGCGAGCACCCGTGCGATGGCTACGCGTTGCTGCTGCCCACCCGATAGCTGACTCGGATAGCTGTCGGCCTTGTCCGCGAGCCCGACACGTTCGAGCAACTTGCGTGCTGTCTCAGCCGCCTCTTTGGGAGACTTCTTCAGAACGTGAACTGGTGCTTCCGTTATGTTTTGAAGCGCCGTCAGATGTGGAAACAAATTGAACCGCTGAAAGACCATACCGATGTCACGCCGCGCTCGCGCGATCTCTTTCTCCGACCGACTGACGAGTTTACCGTTCTTGAGCTCGTAGCCCACGAGCGAACCATCTACGTAGATGCGCCCCTTCTGGATCGTCCCCAAATGATTGATGCAGCGGATCAAGGTCGTCTTGCCCGATCCCGACGGGCCGATCACCACAACCGTCTCGCCTCGCGCAATGGTGAGGTTGACATTGCGCAACACGGGCACCGCGCCGAACGACTTCGTTACATCGCACATCTCGACTGCCGCCCGGGCGGCCGTGCTGCTCCCTAAACCAGTCACGGCGAAATCTCCCTCATGTCTCCACCACCGTCGTCTCAGTCGAAATGCGATCGATCTTGTCCTGCTTAGTGCCGCCAAGTCTGACGCGGCGTTCAATCGCGCGCTGCAACACGCCCCAGAGGCTGGTCAACGCGAGATAGTAGAGCGAGACACCGAGATAGACCTCGAAGGTCTTGAATGTTGCCGCCTGCACGGATTCGGCCACATGGAACATCTCCGGAACGGCAATGACGCTCAGCAGAGACGTGGTCTTGAGCATCGCGTTGAATTGATTGCCGAGCGGCGGCACCATGATGCGAACGGCTTGCGGCAGAATGATACGCCGCATCGATAGTGCGGGCGTCATTCCAAGGGCTTTCGCAGCCTCAGCCTGCCCCCTGTCGATAGCGAGAATTCCTGAGCGGGTGATCTCGCTCATGTAGGCGGCCTCGTGCAAGCCGAACGCGATGCTCCCGGCGAGCAATGCTCCGTTCAAGGAAAATCCGAGGATCGGTATGTGCGGAGGAAAGAGATCGGCACCGCCAAACAGAGCAGGCAGACCGAAATAGACGAGCATCAGCTGCACGAGCGTCGGTGTGCCGCGGAAGAACACCAGATAGCATTGGTTGAGACCCCGCAATGTGTGGTAACGGCTGAGGCCCCCGATCGCCAACAGCAGACCCAGGACGATACCAAGCACCATCGAGGCAATCGTCACGACAACGGTGATCACGAGGCCGATCAGCAGTGAGGACGGCGGTGTGAACACAAACGCGAGGAAGTAATTTAGGTCGAACTGCAAGACGACCTCCCTGCGATCAGGCAATCGTGGTGCGTAGGATCACAATCACTGGATCCGAGTTGGCCCAGACATGAGCGTCAGAGAACTCCGCTCGATCCATGGCAGACATTCGCTCGAACGCGCGCGCTATCCCACAGGTCATATAGCCGATCCCTCTTTTTATTAGTATATACATAAAGCCAAAAATATTGCTCTGGCAAGCGGATATTCTTGAGCTTGATTACGCGCCGGCAGTCTGAACAGCGTCGATCTGAACGCGATAGAGTGTCGCGCGCATATCGGGATGAATGCGTATCTGCGACTCGCACCCCTGCATGAGAAGTACGTCACCGTCGTTGAGCGTATCGGACGTGCCGAAAATCTCTGCGTCCCCTCCTTTTGACAGCACGGCAAGCGTTCCGCTGGTCGGCTCCAGAATCAACGCTGCTCCACGATGACGCGACACCTGGGCGCGAGCGCGACCGCGCCGGCACATGACGTTCAGATCGAGCAGAGGTGACCCGATCCCTTCTGCGGCAGCCGGAACATCGGCGGGAAAAGTGAAGGGTTCGGTTTCTTCATCGAGCAGCAACAGTGGGCTCCTTCCGACACGCAAGCTGAGCGGTCCATCCGTCAGAACGCACAACGTTCGATCACATCCCGGAAAAAGCGAGAATGGCCCGGGTGTCGCGACCAGCGCCATACTGATACGCCAATCAAAATCGTCGAGGCCGGCGCCTTCCGGGCCGGTCGCAATTTCGAAAGTCGTGCCGCCGCTGTTCTTCCAGGGCATCTTGCGATGCTCGGTCGCGCGTAGGATTCGCATCGCCGCCAAGTTCAGCGACCTACCAGCGACGGCAGATCAAGGCCGTATTCGCGCGCGCAATCGATGGCGATGTCATAGCCGGCATCGGCGTGCCGCATAACTCCCGTCGCAGGGTCGTTCCACAACACGCGCTCCAACCGTCGCGCAGCGTCGGCCGTACCATCGCACACGATGACCATGCCCGAATGTTGCGAATAACCCATCCCGACACCACCGCCGTGGTGCAACGAAACCCAGGTTGCCCCGGAAGCGCAGTTGAGAAGCGCATTGAGGAGAGGCCAGTCGGATACCGCATCCGAGCCGTCCTGCATGGCCTCCGTCTCGCGGTTGGGCGAGGCAACGGAGCCGGAATCGAGATGATCTCGGCCGATCACGATCGGTGCCTTCAGTTCGCCTCGCGCCACCATCTCGTTGAAGGCAAGGCCGAGTCTGTGGCGTTGTCCGAGACCGACCCAGCATATGCGGGCCGGAAGCCCCTGAAACGCGATACGCTCACGCGCCATGTCAAGCCATTGATGCAGATGCTTATCATCGGGAATGAGCTCCTTCACCTTCGCGTCTGTGCGCGCGATATCCTCCGGATCCCCCGACAACGCCACCCAACGGAACGGGCCGATGCCGCGACAGAACAACGGCCGGATATAGGCAGGTACGAAACCCGGAAACGCGAAAGCGTCTTTGAGACCCATATCCTGTGCCATCTGGCGAATGTTGTTGCCATAATCGAGAGTCGGGACGCCTTGTCGCCAGAAAGCCAGCATGGCCTCGACTTGCACCGCCATCGAGCGCTTTGCCGCCTCGACGGTTCCTTGAGGATCACGCACGCGCCGGTCTTCCCACTCAGCGAGAGTCCATCCGCTTGGTAGGTAGCCGTTGAGCGGATCATGCGCCGAGGTCTGATCGGTGACGGCATCGGGCCGCACGCCGCGGCGGACGAGTTCGGGGAAAATCTCGGCAGCATTGCCGAGAAGACCGACCGAGACTGGCTTGCGCTCACGGCAGGAGCGTTCGATGATGGTCAGCGCCTCGTCGAGATCGGTCGCTTGCAGGTCGAGATAGCGCGTGCGCAGCCGCATATCGATGCGCGAAGGCGAGCACTCGACTGCGAGCATCGAAGCTCCGGCCATGGTGGCGGCGAGCGGTTGAGCCCCGCCCATGCCGCCAAGGCCGCCAGTTAGAATCCACCGGCCCGAGAGGTCTCCGCCGTAGTGACGACGGCCGACCTCGGCGAAGGTCTCGTAAGTGCCTTGGACGATGCCTTGCGTGCCGATGTAGATCCAAGAGCCGGCCGTCATCTGGCCGTACATCATCAAGCCCTTGCGATCGAGCGCATTGAAATGCTCCCAAGTAGCCCAGCCGGGTACGAGGTTGGAATTCGCGATCAAGACCCGGGGTGCGTCAGCGTGGGTACGGAAGACACCGACAGGTTTGCCGGACTGAACGAGGAGTGTCTCATCGGATTCCAACCGGCGCAACGCAGCGACGATCCGGTCGAAGCTGTCCCAATCGCGCGCAGCGCGGCCGATGCCGCCGTAGACGACAAGCTCATGCGGCTTCTCGGCCACGTCAGGATCGAGGTTGTTCATCAACATGCGCAATGGCGCTTCAGTCAGCCAGCTCTTCGCACTGATTTCGGAGCCGCGCGGTGAGCGGATGAGGCGAGTGTTGTCGAGACGAGAAGGGAGATTCATCGGGACATTCCAGTCATGATCGTGTCCAGGTGAGCACGGACGTCAGTAAATCGGAAAGAAAGGCGCGCATGGGAGAGGCTTGTTGCGGATCGAAGGAGCCGGGCCAATTATCTGGATCGACGAGACGAGGCTCCGTCATGTAGCCGCGGCATGCGATCTCCATCTGAACCGCGTGAATGCCGTTGCCCGGCTGGCCATGACGGCGGGTGATCCAGCCGCCCTTGAAGCGACCGTTGACAACACTCGAGAATCCACTGGTGACACAGGCCTCGGCGATGATCCGTTGCAGCGTCGGATCGCAACTTGTACCACCGTTTGTGCCGATATTGAGATGAGGCAGGGTCCCCTCGAACAAGCGCGGTACGACGGAACGGATCGAATGGCAGTCGTAGAGAATAACGCGCTCATATTCACGTTTCAAACGGCCGATCTCGACTTCTATGGCGGCGTGATAGGGTTCGAAAAATAGCTTCCTGCGTTCCGCGATATCATCAAGGCTCGGTTCGCGCCCCGGCCGATACAGCTTCTCCCCGTCGAAACTCGTCGTGGGGCAGAGTTCTGTCGTCGCCTGTCCCGGATAAAGAGACGCGCCGCTTGGGTCTCGATTCACATCGATGACTGTGCGCGAGATCGACGTGTGAATGATCGTCGCGTCAAGATCATGAGCAAAATCGTAGAGCCGCTCGATCCACCAATCAGTATCCTTACGCGCGAGCCAGGGCGAGGCGAGACGACTTTCGATCTCGGCCGGAATGTCGGTGCCTGTATGGGGAATGCTGACGATCAGCGGCGACGCTCCACGCCGGATCGTCAGCCACGAGGGAATGGTCATGTCATCGACACCCCACACCGAGGCCGGGTAGCGGATGACCTGAGGCAACGACCAACTCGCCTAACTTCACCATGGCGGTTGCGATCTGTATGTCGGAATGAAAGTAGCGGTCATCACTAAGCGTGGGCACCTCACGCCGCAGACGAGCGCGCACGGCTTCGAGTGCTCCGCTGGAAGCCAACGGCGCATGGAAATCACAACCCTGGGCAGCCGCCAGCAGCTCTATGCCGATGACACCGGCGAGATTATCGGCCATCCTCATCAGGCGGCGCGCACCATGCGCCGCCATCGAGACATGATCCTCCTGGTTAGCCGATGTCGGTATGGAATCGACACTTGCCGGAAAGGCACTCTGTTTGTTCTCCGAAACGAGAGCGGCAGCTGTCACCTGAGGAATCATGAAGCCCGAGTTCAGGCCCGGCTTCGGTGTGAGGAAGGCTGGCAGCCGTGACAAGACAGGATCAGTCAGAAGTGTGATGCGCCGTTCGGACAGCGAACCGATTTCGCACAGCGCCATCGCGATCATGTCCGCGGCAAAGGCAACGGGCTCAGCATGAAAATTACCGCCGGAAACGACCTCGCCCTCCTCGGAAAAAACCAGCGGATTGTCCGAGACGCCGTTGGCCTCGGTCTCCAATGTATTGGCTGCTTGTCTCAACAGATCGAGACAGGCGCCCATCACCTGCGGCTGACAGCGAAGGCAGTAGGGATCTTGAACACGGTCATCGTCCGTCAGGTGCGATTGGCGGATCGCGCTGCCTGCGATAAGAGAGCGGAGAGCGGTGCCCACTTCCTTCTGACCGGAATGTCCCCGCAGATCGTGGATCCGTCGATCGAAGGGTGCATCGGAGCCGCGCGCGGCATCAGTCGACAGGGCTCCCGTGACGAGCGCCGTCTGGAATAACGTCTCGACCTCGAAGAGACCCGCCAGCGCATAGGCCGTCGAGAACTGAGTGCCATTGAGCAGAGCAAGACCTTCCTTGGGGCCAAGGGTCAAGGGTTTGAGCCCGGCCTTTTCCAGAGCCTTCGCCGCCGACATGCGGACGCCGTCGACGAACGCCTCGCCGACGCCGATCATAACGGTCGTCATATGCGCCAGCGGCGCCAGATCGCCGGAGGCGCCGACCGAGCCTTGCGCGGGCACGACCGGGATGACATTGCGCTCCAGGAGCGCCAGCAACATATCGATCGTCGCCAACCGCACACCGGAAGCGCCCCGGGCAAGGCTGGCGAGTTTCAGCACCATCATGAGCCGCGCCACTGGAATCGGCATGGGCTCGCCAATGCCGGCCGCATGCGAAAGGACGATGTTGCGCTGAAGCGTCTCGAGATCTTCAATGCCGATCTGAATGCTGGCAAGCTTTCCGAAGCCGGTATTGATGCCATAGACAGGCTCGCCCTTGGCGATGATCGCCTCGACGACTTCCGCCGAACGGGCGATGCCTGGACGGACGCCCGGATCGAGTGCGACCCGCGCACCACGGTAGATCGCACGCCAATCGTCGAGCGGCACTTGACCGGGCTTTATCATGGTTGATGTCATTGTCCTCTCCAAACGCGAGCATGGAGCGGGCTCAGCCCCATATGATAAACGAGTTCCGCCGGCCGCTCGATGTCCCAGATCGCGAGATCGCAGAACTTGCCAGGCTCCAGCGTGCCGATGGTGTCGAGACGACCGAGTGCACGCGCCGCTTCCCGCGTCACGCCGAGAAGGCATTCATCGACGGTCAGCCGCATCAGCGTGGCTGCCATGTTCATCGCGAGGAGAAGTGAGGTCAGCGGCGATGTGCCGGGATTGCAATCGGTCGCGACCGCTATGGGAACTCCGTATCGACGGAAGACATCGATGGGTGGTTTGCGTGTCTCGCGCAGAAAATAGAACGCCCCCGGCAAAACGACCGCGACCGTGCCGGCCGCGGCCATGGCCGCCGCACCGGCTTCGTTGGTATATTCGAGATGATCGGCCGAGAGCGCGCCATAGTGTGCGGCCAGCGCCGCTCCGTCGAGATCCGACAACTGGTCGGCGTGAAGTTTGATCGGCAAGCCTGCGGCTTTAGCGGCATCGAAGAAACGTCTCACCTGTTCGGGCGAGAATGCGATGCTCTCGCAAAAGGCATCGACGGCGTCGGCGAGCCCTTCTGAAACAACGCGCGGCAGCATGTCCGCGACGAGCGCATCGATGAAACTATCCTTGCTGTCGAATTCTTGCGGAAGCGCATGAGCACCGAGGAAAGTCGTAACGACATCAATGGGGCGCAGTGCGGTCAGTCTCCGCGCCGCGCGTAGCTGCTTCATCTCGGCATCGGCCGACAGGCCGTATCCCGACTTTATCTCGACCGTCGTGACGCCGTCGGCCATCAGCCGGTCAACACGTTTAAGGGCGCTCGCAACGAGGTCGGCTTCGCTTGCAGCTCTTGTCGCCGCAACGGTCGATGCGATGCCGCCACCGGCTCGCGCAATGTCCTCATAGCTCGCGCCTGCAAGACGCAGCTCGAACTCGTGACTGCGGTCGCCTCCATGCACGAGATGAGTATGACAGTCGATCAAGCCGGGCGTTATCCATCGGCCATCGCAATCGATCCGTTCGGCGTCACTGATCGAGGGCATGTTGGAAACGTCGCCGACATGAAGAATGCGGCCATCGCGCGCCACGATGACACCGTTCTCGACAATGCCGAGACCGGAATGGGCCGCCTTCATGGTGGCTAGGCGGGCATTGAACCAGATGCGTGTGCGAGGAACTGTGGATTCGCCCTGCGCCATCGTTGTTCCTTATCGACTTGTCTATACATCTAACTTGTATAGACATATAAAGAGGTGTCAAGCAAGTGCATCGCGGGGATGGAATGGCTCTATGGTTTGCGTCGGCGTTGACGCCGAATGGCTGGCGTCAGGATGTCCGGATCACGATCGAGGAAGGGCTGATCGCAGCCGTCGAAACCGGTGTTCCGGCAAGGCCGGGGGACGATCGACACGGGATCGCCCTGCCGGGGGTACCCAATCTCCACAGCCACGCCTTTCAGAGGGGCATGGCGGGGCTGAGCGAAGTGCGAGGTGAAACCCTCGACAGTTTTTGGACGTGGCGGCAGGTCATGTATCGCTTCCTCGACCGCCTGACACCGGACGACATGGAGAGCATTGCGGCTCTCGCTTACGCCGAGATGCTGGAATCGGGTTTCACGCGCGTCGGCGAGTTCCACTACGTCCACCACGATTGTAATGGCACTCCCTATGCGCGGCTTGGGGAACTCAGCGAGCGGATCGCAGCTGCGGCCGACGTAACCGGTATCGGGCTCACGCTTCTGCCCGTGTTCTACGCTCATGCCGGCTTCGGCGGTCTCGAGCCATTGGAGGGACAGAGGCGCTTTGTGACATCGCTCGATCAATTCGCATCTCTGCTGGAGGACGCCCGCCGTAGCCTCGTGACTTTGCCGGACGCCAACATCGGCGTCGCGCCCCATAGCTTGCGCGCCGTGACACCCCATGAGCTGACCCATGTCGCGGCACTCGCGCCAAGCGGCCCGATTCATATTCATGTCGCCGAGCAAATGAAAGAAGTCGAGGATTGCCTGGCGTGGAGCGGAGCGCGACCCATCGCCTGGCTTCTCGATTCCATGCCTGTCGACTCGCGCTGGTGCCTCATCCACGCCACCCATATGACACCCGACGAGATCGAGCATTTGGCACGCAACGGCGCGACGGTCGGGCTCTGCCCCATAACCGAGGCCAATCTCGGCGACGGCGTATTTGAAGCACGCACCTTCACGGCTCTGGGGGGGCATTACGGCATCGGCTCTGACTCTAATATTCTCATCGACGCCGCGAGTGAGCTCTCGATGCTGGAATACGGACAGAGACTCACATTGCGGAGTCGCAACGTCATGGCGCAGGAGGCTGGCCACTCGACCGGGCGCAGCCTCTTCGATGCCGCCCGTACCGGAGGCGCAAGAGCCTTGTCGCTTTCTTCACGCGATCTAACACCGGGAGCGCCTGCCGACATCGCTTCGCTCAAGGCCGCGTCGTTCATCGATTCACGATGCGATGATACGGTGCTCGACACCTGGATATTTGCATCCCGTCGCCAAGTGATCGATTGCGTATGGCGATATGGCAAGAAAGTTGTTGCCGACGGGTATCATGTCGACCGTGCCGCTATCGAAATACGTTACCGCGCCACCCTTGCCAGGCTGTTGGCTGAATGACGCGTCCCTCAATCTCATCGAAACCCGACCAAGCCGAAACACTGCACCAGCGGATTCGGTCGGACATCGAGAAGAAGATCCTCTCAGGTGCATGGCCACCGGGACATCGTATCCCCTTCGAGCATGAGCTGAGGGCGGAATACGGCTGCTCACGCATGACGGTGAACAAGGTGCTGTCGCGGCTAGCCGAGATCGGGCTTCTTGATCGGCGCCGTCGCGCCGGGTCGTTCGTCTCGCGCCCGCGAGTGCAATCGGCGGTCCTGGAGATCCCGGACATCAAGGCAGAGATTTCTCGCCGCGGCCAGGAATACCGGTATGAGCTCATCTCACGCCGCCGCCGCCGCGCCACGCGCGAGGACCGCGCCCTGCTCGTCGTGGAGTCCGGAACCGACGTCCTCATGCTGACATGCCGCCATTTCGCCGGGCGAGAACCGTTTGCCTTCGAAGAGCGGCGACTTAATCTCGCAGCGGTTCCGACAGCGGCCGACGTCGACTTCTCAAGGGAACCGCCGGGCACTTGGTTGCTCGGTCATGTGCCGTGGACGGAGGCCGAACACCGCATCATGTCACTCAACGCGGGAAATACCTACGCGGCGCCCCTCTCGATCACACCCGAGACTGCCTGTCTCCAGGTTGAACGCCGGACTTGGCGCGAACGCGAGTCCATCACTCATGTGCGGCAAGTCTTTCCTGGAAACCTCTATTATCTGAGCGCAAGCTTCGCACCGGCACAGAACTGAGCGCCGGCGCGACGCTCGCGCATAGTGCGATCAACTTTCAGGCGTCAGACCTTTTCAACGGTGAGCCAGATCAGCTCCTTCGTTTCGAAAGTGCTCCTCCAAACCGCTTTACCGACCTCCGGCAATTTCTTCGCGTCTTCGCCTAGGATCTCTCCGAGCACAGGCTGCGCGAGATCTTCCGTCGTCGGTCCATATTGAACAATGAACTTCTGGCCCGTCGATTGCGAGAAGCGCAGACGACCCTGAGGAGCGTCGCAGATGCGCTCGCGAACATGGATCGGCGCGGTGCTGACGATTGGCGTCCAGGCATACATCGATTCGCCCGTGACCACAGCGTGATCCTGGATGATGCTGAAAGGCAGCGCCTCAAGCAGATCTCGGCACAGCTCCGGATTTTCCTGCGTCGCCAGCACCGCCTCGACAGAGATTCCGAGCGGCTGCCATGTCAAGCGAATGCGCTGCCCGTCCTTGATATGAACGCGGCGATTGAGGTCGGTAATGGACGGCGCCGGCACCTCGGGATCCTTGTACTGGAACTGCGTGCCGAGGCCCCACGGGAAGTAGTGAAATGACCAAGCCGCCAGGCGGTTCGTGTAAGCCGTAAAAGCCTTGATGGCAGCGACAACATCCTCGCGTGATTTCGTCGTCTCCAGGAGACGGCGCATATCGGCAGCTCGACGGCCCATCTCCGGAAAGCCGCTGTAGCGCAGATAGTTGCTGTATGCAGGATCGAATGCCTGGAAAACAGCGCGGAATTGTTCGAGGCCGATCTTCTCGTTCTGGACGACATTCAGAAGCGGATAGAGCGTATACATCGAATAGTCCCGGATCATGCCGGCAGCGATGTCCCAGGTGCCGAAATATTGGCCGTAACTGCCCGCTTTGTTATCGAGTGTCCCGGTTCGGAAAGCGCGGATCTCCTCCGGTTCCGTCGTCATGATGGCGTTCGTCGCCTCGATGATCTCTTGCGTGAGATCCCGGATGCTACCGTAGGACATTCGCAGTTCCCCTCTCTGGACACGGTCTGTTTTGGCACATTCAATAGTATATACATATTGTCGTCATCGAGATGGAGCAAGAGAAAAGAGATCTTCACGACAACGCAAAATGATCCGAGCGCTTCGATCCGCAACAAACGATCGGGCCGAAGTTGCCGCGAGCGAAACAGCAATCCGGCGGTGGCGTTCGATGTTCGAATCGAGGATATGTGTGGTTGCGAGCAGCAGAACTCAGCGCTGCAGGATTCCTGTCGTCTTGCTGGGACTACCGACAGACCGCTGCTCGCAAGAGGTTAGGCTTTCTTCAAGCTCTCCAGACCACGGGAAACGCGTCGCAATCGACAGGATCGCCATCTTCAGGTGCACCGATCTTGGGCGGCGGCGGTGACATCTTGCCAAGACGGCGTTGGAAGCGTGCATCGTCGCCCGTCCATCGCGTCGACAGCACCCGTCGATCCTGCGTCGTGCTGTTGCCAGCCGCGCCATGCAGAGTCAGACCATGGAAGACAAGAACATCGCCAGGCTCTATCGCCCAACCAAGAATTTCGTGACGCTCACGATCCGCCTCGATGTCCGGCAGCACGTCCCATTGCGGATCGTCTCCTTCTCGCAGTTCGCCCGTCGCGAAGCGTTGTGGCCGATACCATTTCCCCGATACGTGCGACTTGGCCACGAACTCGAGTGTCGTCTCACGCGACACCGGGTCGATCGGCAGCCACATGGTGCAAAAATCACGACCATCGATTGGACTGTAGGGCTGGTCCTGGTGCCACAGTGTTCGCTTCCCCGCGCCGGCTCTCTTCACGAGAACATGGTCATGGATGAAGTTGATCTTAGTGGCACGCATCAATTCCGCCGCGATAATCTTTGCCGGTGAGTTCATCGCAAAGTCGCGAAATTCGTCGATCCGGCGCCAGTTGTCGCTATCCTGAAAGAAACCGCGCGCTTCACCGTCTGCGTAGGCGCCGTGATCGCTCGGCTCTGCAACATTGTGTTCAATACCCGCCTCGACGACCCTCAACCATTGGTCGGGGAAAATGCCTCGAAGCACGACTGCGCCATCTCTGGCGAACCGTTCGATCTCGTCGTCAGACACCAATCGGGACATGTCACTCTCCTGAATTGAGTTCACAATTCAATTGTATGTACAATTAAATCGTCCTGGCAAGTCACCATTTAGGCAGCAAATGCCCCATTTTTCGGCTTGCCCATCATCAGAAGACGTGAATATGTATATACCATAATGCCAATAAGGGAACTTTGCCATGAAACGCCTCATCCTAGCCGCCCTTCTTGCCTGCTCATCGTCCGCTGCCGCGATGGCCGCGGATTCCGGACCATTCAAAGGACAGGGCGCTATCGTCTTCTGCACCGAGTTCGGAGATCCGCCGGCAGCGTTCCTCGACAAGGATGGACAAACACCAATTGGCTTCGAGATCGATTTGATGAAGGCTATCGGCAATCGCCTCGGCGTGAAGACGGAACTCAAGAATTTCAAATTCGCGTCGATCTTTGCGGCACTCGATTCAGGTCAGTGCGACGCGGTCATGTCACAGACATCGAAGAGCCCCGAAAGGCTTCAGATCTATGATTTCGTCGATTACCGGGCACAGGCTTCCGGCATCCTGGTGAAGAAGGGTAACCCGCTCAATCTTCACACTTACGAAGATCTGTCGGGCCGGCGCGTCGCCGTTCTCCTCGGAAGCGCAAACGAGCGCCGCCTCAAGGCAGTCAACGAAAAGATCGTTTCGGCGAATAAGTCGCCGATGGAAATTGCCACCTACCAGAACAATGCGATCGCATTTCAGGATCTTTCGCTCGGGCGCGTGGAGGCCTTCGCAAGCGGTTCGCTGACGCTCGCTTATTTTCTATCGACCGCGACTGATAAATTCGAAATCGGTGGCTTGCCGATTCCTCCCAACACGATGGGCATCGTCATTCCTAAAGCGCAAGCGGCCAAGACAAAGGCTATCGGCGATACTTGGAAGGAGCTTGTCGCATCGGGGGAAGCTCAGAAGATCCTTGACGATTGGAAGCTCGGGGAAGGAACCTTCCTCTGTGGCAGCACCAAGGCTTGCGATTGATACGCGCTACAATCGAATACCGCCTGGACGGGAGTGAACGGCTTTGCACTTCGATGTCGCGTTTTTCCTCAGTATCCTGTTTAACCCACCCGAGAATCTGTTGCGTGGACTTCGCATCACCGTGTCCACGACTATCGTTTCGATGGTGATAGGGATCGGACTCGGAACGTTATTGGCCGTCGCCGGCTTGAGCCGACGACGGAGCATGCGGATGCTGAATGGAGGTTATGTCGCCTTCTTTCGCGGCACCCCCGTTCTCGTCCAGATCATGCTCGTTTATTTCGGGCTTCCATACCTATTCGGAGGGTGGGATATGTTTCCACCTGATATCAGGATCTTGGGCATCTTCAACTTGAGCGGCGCAATCCTTGCCGGTGTCATTACTTTTGCGCTGCACGAAGCCGCCTACATGAGTGAAATCACAAGGGCCGGAATCGACTCAGTCGATCCGGGTCAATCCGAGGCTGCGAAATCGCTGGGCATGGAGCCGGCGCTCGCGATGCGGCGCATCATCCTGCCGCAGGCGATACCTGTGATAATCCCACCCCTCGGGAATCAATGCAACGCGATGTTCAAGACGACATCGCTCTTGAGCGTGATCGCAGTTCCTGAGTTGTTTCTTTTCGCAGACAGCCTGCATGCCGCGACCTATCGAACTTTCGAGGTCTATCTCGCCATTGCGGTCTATTATCTGCTGCTGACCCTCGCTTGGACGCTGATCCAATACGTGATCGAGTGGCGGCTGGGGCGCAGATATGGTTGGGCGTCAGCCGCCCGCTAGCGCATGTCTCGGAAAAGCAGGAAGATTGTTTTTCCGAGATATAGCCGCGCTCGGTCGCCTAACCACGCCTCACAAAGATGATGAAGGTGTAAACCGGGCCACAAAGCGATGTCGATCGCCGGGATAGATGATGCGGACGAAGGTCACCAGACGATCGGCTTTCCAGGTTCGGCGAGCGATCGATAGGCAAACGTCGCCGAAAGGGATCTTCAAGCGTTGGCTCGTCACGCGGTCCGCCGGCAGAGCGCGAATGGCGTGCTCCGCCTCTGTCCATGGCACGTTTTGCAAGAGCCACGTGCCTGGCGGGATCGTCTTGAAACTCTCCTCGGCAGCCTCAGGCACAACCGCCAAGTTGATCTGTCTGTTTTCGACCGCAAAATGTTCGTCGTCTGCGTAGTGGATGATTTCCAGCGTCAGGATCGGCGTGCCGACGGGAACGCCGACATGCGCGGCATCTTCCTGGGTCGATGCAATGCGTGTGTTGCGGCGCAATATCTTGAACCGATGGGAACGGCCCGTCGCGAGAATCTCGGCCCGGATGTCTTGGATCCGTAACAGCGGTTCCTGCACGCGCGGTGGTCCGACGAACGATCCCGACCTGCGCCGACGAACGATCATACCGGATGCCGCGAGATTGGACATCGCTTTGTTCGCCGTCATCCGCGAACAGCCGTATTGAGCAACGAGTTCTGCTTCGGAGGGAACGCGGTGTCCGGGCGGCCAAGCGCCCGACATGATCTTGCGCTCCACATCCCGCTGGATTTCAGCGTAAATAGGGACGTTTTCTTCGGTAGCCATAATCCTGAGTATCTGGATTGTTTCTGAGTATCAAGATGCCGCTTAAGGCGCCTCACTTGAGTGTGGCGAGTACGGCATCAGCTCTTGCGATCTGGCCGAAATTGCACGGCAACGCAGTGTTTGCCAGTGCAGTCGCTCCATCTCGTGACCGGGTACGCTTCCCGAGACCGTCGGACGGCAGGTTCGCATCGCCCGGTCGATGGGCACTTGAACCAGCGCCCGTCACAAGTTGGAATCTCCGATTTCGCCATTATTAGTTGTGGATGACTTACCCAGAGTTAGGTCGCAGCCGTCGACCCCACATTCCATTACCGTTCCAGATATGAGACGTTAGAAAGCTAGACGATTAGCTATTACCTCTTCCAACGGAGGCTGCAATGCTTGTGTCGTGCTATAAATTTGTCCAAAACATAGTAGATCGATTTCTGTTCTTGAAGAAACTTGTACCTTTCAAGACAGATCAGACCCCGACGAACTTTACAAAACCCGATCAACAAGGGCCAAGCCTTATCGATAGCCTTCGGTCCGAAACAGAGACTGACGCAATAATTCACGGGCTCCCAGGCGGGGGGCCAGAGGTGCCACAGGCCGGGGCAGATGCCGTCATCATCGGGCCCGGCATCCTCCAGGGTCCGGTGACCAGGAGCAGTCCGGCGGCACACCTGCGGACCGCGTTTGCGGCTACCGCCTCCAACCCCATCGTTCTTGAAAATCAGGAACTCGGAAATCCTGAGAACGAGTGGGGCATCGATGGAGCGGGCAGCACGAACATCGAGGGGTTCGCGACCGAGATCAGTATCAATCGAGGACAGAGGATCGACTTCAAGATCAATACCGATTCGACCAACTATCGGATCGACATCTACCGCCTCGGCTACTACGGCGGTATGGGCGCCAGGAAACTCGACACGATCCCCCATACGGGCCTTCAAACCCAGCTGAACCCGCAGCGAGACAACGCCACCGGTGCGGTTGATGCCGGCAACTGGGCCGTCTCCGCGTCCTGGAACGTTCCGCCGGATGCCACGTCAGGGATCTACATCGCCAAGCTCGTTCGGCAAGACGGCACGGCTGGTGCAAATCATATCCCGTTCATCGTTCGCGACGATAGCAGCACGAGCGATATCATCTTCCAGACGTCCGACACGACCTGGCACGCGTACAATCCTTGGGGCGGCGCGAATTTCTACGGGGGCACCGGCCCTGCGACAGGCTCTGTGGGAAGCGGCCGCGCCTACGCGCTGAGTTACAACCGACCGATCACAACACGTGGCGGCGGCCTCCTGGCCGGTCCACAGGACTACATTTTCGGGGTCGAATATCCGGCGCTTTTATGGCTGGAAAAGAATGGTTACGACGTGTCGTACATGGCCGGTGTGGATACCGACCGTTTCGGAAACCTGCTCACGAACCACAAGGTGTTCTTGTCGGTGGGCCACGACGAGTATTGGTCGGGGCAGCAGCGCGCCAACGTCGAGGCGGCTCGCGATGCGGGTGTCCATCTCTCGTTCTGGAGCGGTAATGAGGTTTATTGGAGAACCAGATGGGCGCCGAGTTTCACCGCCGGTGCTCAACCCTATCGCACTCTGATCTGCTACAAGGAAACCTGGGGCAACGGCGACATCGATCCGAGCAATGAGTGGACCGGAACTTTTCGCGATCCGCGCTTCGTCTCGCCAACCTCGCAAGGCGGAGGTCGGCCCGAAAATGCTCTCACGGGAACGATCTTCCAGGTCGACTCTTATCGTCGCGACTCGATCACAATCGGTTCCGAATACGCCAACCTGCGTTTTTGGCGCAATACGAGCATTGCCAACCTGCAACCGGGCCAGACTGCGACCTTACCGCAGGGCTATCTCGGTTACGAATGGGACGAGTCCCCCGATAACGGCTTCCGGCCGGCAGGGCTCATCATGCTCTCCTCGACCACGGTCCCGGTCACTCAATATCTCCTGGACTATGGCAACACGGTCGGGAACGGCACCGCGACCCATAACCTGACGCTGTATCGCGCGCCGAGCGGTGCCTTGGTGTTCGGCGCGGGAACAGTCTATTGGGCTTGGGGGCTCGATGACAACCATGACAACGAAGCGACACCCGTAGACGACAATGTCAAGCAGGCGATGGTCAACCTGTTCGCCGATATGGGCGTTCAACCCGGCACTCTTGAGGCTGGTCTCGTCCCGGCAACACAATCGACCGATACCATAAAACCGGTCTCGACGATCACATCTCCCAGCGTCGGTTCAACCATCACTGTCGGCCAGACTGTTACAATCACGGGCACGGCATCCGACAGCGGAGGTGGTGTCGTCGCCGCAGTCGACGTGTCGACGGATTCCGGCGCGACCTGGCACCGGGCGATTGGTCGCCAAAACTGGACCTACAGCTGGATTCCATTGACGGCAGGTTCCGTCACGATCAAGACGAGAGCCGTGGATGACAGCCTCAATCTGGAGATTCCAGCTGCAGGACGAACAGTTACCGTCTCGGGTAACGACCTCGTGTCCTTGTTCCCACTCACGGCCATGCCTGAAAACCCCAATGTTGCAGACAATGGCGCGGTCGAAGTCGGAATGAAGTTCCAACCATCGATCGCGGGAGCGATCGCCGGTATCCGTTTCTACAAGGGAGTTGAAAACACCGGCACTCACACCGGATCTCTCTGGTCGAGTACAGGGACGCGACTGGCAACGGTAACATTCACGGGCGAGACCGTCAGTGGTTGGCAGACCGCAATATTCCCCAGCCCAGTGACAGTTACCGCCGGCACCACCTACATCGTTTCCTACCACGCGAATGCGGGACATTATTCGAGCACCGCAAACTACTTCGCGACCGCCGTCACGAACGGCCCGTTGACCGCACCATCAAGCGCAGCGGCCGGCGGCAACGGCGTCTACGCCTATGGGTCGTCAAGCTCGTTCCCAACCGATACCTATCAGGCCACGAACTACTGGGTCGATGTGTTGTTTGCTTCCTCCAGCAGTACGGTCAATCAACCTCCCACCGCGAATACCGACACCGGATTTATCGTGAATCAGGATACGCCTCTCACGATTGCCGCTGCGTCGCTTCTCGCCAACGACACCGATCCGGACGGCGATCCGTTGAACATCACAAGTGTCAGTGGAGCGACCCATGGCGCAGCCGCGTTCAATGCTGCCGCCAACACCGTCACGTTCACGCCAACAGCGGGATATACCGGGCAGGCAGGCTTCAGCTATTCCATCAGCGATGGACGTGGCGGCACGTCTTCGGCGAATGTGAGTCTCACCGTCATACCGGCTTCCGTCAGCTTGTTCTCGTCATCGGCGACACCAGCGACCCCTTCCGTTTCCGACGCTGCTCCAGTCGAGTTGGGAATGAAGTTCCAGGCGTCCGTCGCAGGCACGGTCACAGGTGTCAAATTCTACAAGAGCGCTCAAAACACCGGCACTCACACCGGATCGCTCTGGTCGAGCACGGGCACTCGGCTAGCAACGGTGACATTCGCGGGCGAGACTGCCAGCGGATGGCAGACGGCAATATTCTCCAGTCCGGTGACAATCACTGCCGGCACGACTTACGTCGTCTCGTACCACACGAACACCGGCTTTTACTCGGCGAACTCAAACTACTTCTCGACGGCCACCGCGAACGGCCCGTTGACAGCGCCATCGAGTGCATCGGCCGGAGGCAATGGCGTCTACGCCTACGGATCGTCCAGCTCGTTTCCGACCGATACTTATCAGGCTACGAACTACTGGGTCGACGTGCTGTTCGCCTCTTCCAGCAGCGTTGCCAACCAACCCCCTACAGCCAACAACGATACGGGATTTTCCACGAACCAGGACATACCTCTCACGATCACCGCTGCAGCACTCCTCGCCAATGACACTGATCCGAATAGTGATCCATTGAGCATTACGGGTGTCAGCGCTGCGACTCATGGCTCGGTCGCGTTCAACGCATCCACAAACATCATCACGTTCACGCCAACGGCGGGATATACCGGGGCCGCTGGATTCACTTATTCGATCAGCGACGGTCGCGGCGGCACATCCTCGGCGAATGTGAGTATCACCGTCACACCCGCTTCCGTCAGCCTGTTCTCGCCGTCGGCAATACCGGCAATCCTGTCCGACCCGGAGACCAACTCGGTCGAACTCGGGATGAAGTTCCAATCATCTGTCGCGGGCACCGTTAACGGTATCAAGTTCTATAAAGGGACCGGCGACACCGGCACGCACCATGGAAATCTATGGACAGCGACCGGAACGCTTCTCGGCACCGTCACCTTTACGAACGAAACCGCCAGCGGATGGCAGACCGCGGCATTCCCGAGCCCGATCCCGTTGGCTGCTGGAACCACTTATGTGGTCTCCTACCACAGCAACGGCCACTACGCCGCGACCTCGAATTACTTCTCGGCGGCAGCCACGAACGGCCCCCTCACCGCGCCGTCGAGCGCGAGTGCGGGCGGCAACGGCGTGTACACCTATGGATCGTCCAGCTTGTTTCCGACAAGCTCTTACGATGCAGCGAACTACTGGGTCGATGTTCTGTTCAGCTCGTCAGGAGGCGCGTTTAACCAACTCCAAACTGCCGATTCTACAACCGGCGAGGATGAGCCTCTCGCGGCCCCGGCTGAGTTAGCTCTCAATGAAGGATCCGAACCGTAGCCACTCTTCCACATCCCGTCATCGCGCTCACGCCGAGCGCGATGACACCTTTGCGTATGGCGAGGCAACGTGCGTCATGATGTCAGCATCGTCGACCGCAATACAAACTCGGCCGGACAATAATTGTCCGGCCGGTCCGTCAAAATCGGGATATTGATTTCAGCCCGCAGTCTTGGTCAGTGCATCCAGCTTGAGTTTGATTGCATCAATCGTGGGCTTGGCAACCTCCGAGACACCGGGAATGGCAAGGACTCGATTGAAGGGTTCGTCAAGGGTGGGGCGAGCCGTTGTGACGAGCGATGCGAGTGCAACCTTTCCACCGGCTGGAAGCTGGTTGACCAGGTTGTCGACCCGATCGAGCTGGGCCGCACCCTCGGCGAGTTTCGGCAACGCTACCTTCGCAGATTCAACGTCTGTTACACCTTGCAGAGCCTGCCGCATATTGGTGACCGTTGTTTGAACTGTCGACCCTAGATTGACGGAGCCGACAGTGAGATTTTGCGCCGATGGCAGAGCCTGTGTCGTCGTGGTCTGATCGGGGAGATTTTGCGCGGTCTGCGTTGTCGTTCCCGTCTCCGCCACATGCGTCGCAGATCGGCCGAACCACCACCAGCCCAGCGCAATCAAAGCAATGGCCGGAAGAGCCCAAGCCCAACCAGGCATAGGAGACTGGGTCCGTCGGACCGTACGATTGGTCTCCAACGTTGTCGACTGGGGTGCAGCTCTCGCTGTCTGCGCAGCGCCGGCACCGCTGATGCCGGAGAGCAAACCGGTGCCGCTCAGCAAGTCCGCGAAACCAGGTGGCAACGCCCTGGCAATATCGGATTTCTGGGAAGTGAGCATTTGCGAAAGACCCGATGCATCGAGCCCTCCGGCTGTTTTCTGCTTACCAAGAACGCCCATAACCACCGGCGCCAGGAGCCCGAGAAGCGACGCACCGGACGAGCTTCCGATCCCAGCAAACTTACCAACCGCATCTCCGAGCGCCGAAGTTGAGGAACCGCCCAATAGGGAGGACAACATATCGGTTCCATTGTCGATCAGGTTTTTCTGGCCGGAGCCTCCAATCGCTCCCGTCAACGTATCCAGGATACCCGGCGGCTGTTGACTGACCACATTAAATAGCTTGCGCGAACCTTCCGGGGTGGATGCGGTTCCTGCCAGACTACCGAGAATGCCCGGCACGGCGGCGCTTATTGCTCTTCCGATTTGTGACTTGTCCAAACCGAAAGCTGAAGCGATTTTGGCGATCATGTCGGGCGTCAGAAATTGTGTGACCAGCGATACCAGGTTGGTGCTCATTGAGACTTCCTCCTGTGTGTCTGACGCTTCCCGTGGAATTTCACGAGCCATACCGCCGCCCGAAACGAACTATGCCGTTTCCCTTCATGACAGCTCTTACAGCGCCGAACGCCGGCTGCTTGTTCTCTCCCGGTAGGCCGTACAATCAACGATCATGTTGTGGATACGTTCCTTGGCGCGCGCAGCCCTCGCCGGCGCAGGTATCGCGCGGCACTCAAAAACTTCGGAACATATCGACCCGATGATCGTCGTGCATTCACGTTCGGGTAGGATTCTATCCTGCCGTCTTCCGGCACCTCAAGCGACTAGGACACCTTAATAGCTACACGCGTAGCCTGAATAGATCATATAGCAACGAGTATCCCCGGGCTCCGATTGATTTTGCCGGCGCGAGAACCCTTCATGCTCGTGGCCACCACGCGACGAACCTCCGCCGGAGTGTGAGCCGCCGGAACCACCGCCACCATGGCCGCCTCCACCTCCACCTCCACCTCCACCTCCACCTCCACCTCCACCGCCACCGCCACCGCCTCCGCCTCCTCCTCCTCCTCCTCCTCGCGCAACAGCCACGCCTGAGATGAGGCTCGCGCTCAATAGAAAGACGCTCAGTCCGATAAGGACTTTCCTCATGGTCGGTCTCCGTTCGAGAAAAGGTTCATCGTTTCGACTTAAGGATGGAAATGTACGGTACAAGCGCCATGCGACGCCTCGGAAACCCCGTCGCGAGATGGTGATTGGCGCGCCGAGTGGATGTTGCCTTGCGCTGGTGTTGTTCCTGCTCTGGTTCTTCGCGCGAACGTTACCCTATGTTCCGCCTGATGTTCCGCAATAGCGCGAGAACTCAATAGGTTACGAAACCATAGAATGCTATAGTCACTCTATCGAAGCACTTGCAGCCTTCCGTAGAAGGGGACTTGTGCGTGTCCAAATGGCGATCAACCCCGATCGCAATTTCTTTCATGGTGCTGATCGCATCATGGACGGGCATTGCATGTGCAGATGACATCAATCGAAACCGGTTTGCGGCTTCGGTTGCGATCAAGGGCCCGATTGGACCGGCGACCGCCAGATACGTCAAAAGCGCGTTTGACTCCGCCACTCGGCATCGGGCAGATCTCATAGTTCTACAACTTGATACTCCAGGTGGCCTTGCCACCAGCATGCGCGAGATTATCGCCAACGTTCTGAGCTCTCCTATCCCAGTCATAGGTTTCGTTGCGCCTGCCGGAGCTCATGCTGCGAGCGCCGGCACTTACATTCTCTATGCGACCAATATTGCGGCCATGGCACCCGGAACAAATATAGGAGCGGCGACTCCCGTACAGATTGGGGGCTTGTTCGAGCCTTCTCCTCCCGGAAAAGATATCAATAAAGAGAAGGGCAAGGGAGATGCTCACGACCAGCCGGAGCCGGCTAATGACGAGAATACAATGAAAGCGAAGGTTACTAACGACGCCGTCGCATTCATTCGCAGTTTGGCGGAGTTGCGGCACCGCAATGCCGATTGGGCCGAGCAAGCCGTGCGCTATTCGGTAAGCCTTTCGGCCCAAGCCGCTTTGGACAAGGGCGTCATCGACCTTATCGCCCGAGATCCCATGGACCTTCTTGCTCGCATCGATGGGCGAGAAGTAGACATCGCAGGGAGCCGAATACGCCTCGCGACAGGAAATCTCCGGATCGAACCGATTGAACCGACCTCGCTCGATCAATTCCTTTCGGTGATCACCGACCCCAATGTCGCTTTCATTCTCTTGATCCTGGGTCTTTTCGGCCTTGTCTTCGAGTTCAGCAATCCGGGCACCATCGCACCGGGCGTGATTGGCGGAATTTGCCTTATTCTGGGCCTCTACGCCTTGAACATGTTGCCGGTCGACTATACGGGCGTTGCGCTTACATTGCTCGGGATCGCTTTCCTTATTGCGGAAGCATTCACACCGACCGTTGTGCTCGGCATCGGTGGTCTTGTGGCTCTCGTTATCGGAGCCACAATGCTGCTCAACACCGATGTGCCGGAGTTTAGACTGTCGTGGGGTGTGATCGGAGGCGTGGCAGTGGCGAGCATCGGCTTGTTTACACTCACGCTCGGCTATGTCTGGCGCTTACGACGTCAACCTGCCCGCACAGGTGTTTCGACAATGCTGGGGCAGTCCGCCGAAGTACTCGATTGGTCCGGTGAGACGGGTCATGTGTTCGCCCTCGGAGAGCGATGGAGTGCCCGAGCCGCGAATTCTTTTATCAACGGTGACCGCGTCGAGGTGACAGAAGTCGATGGACTCACGCTTGTCGTGAAGAGCGCTCCGAAGGTCGCAACGAGCCAAGGAGGGAAACCATGATAGTCGGGTATGTTGTATATTTGATCCTCATCCTGATCGCCGTTGTCTTCCTGGCTTCTGCAATTCGCATCCTCAGGGAATATGAACGGGGGGTTGTCTTTACACTCGGTCGGTTCACAGGCGTAAAAGGGCCTGGCTTGATCATCTTAATCCCTTTCGTGCAGCAACTGGTGAGAGTCGACCTGAGAATCATTGTCCAGGATGTTCCACCACAAGACGTCATTTCCCGCGACAACGTCTCGGTTAAGGTCAATGCCGTTCTCTATTTCCGCATCGTCGATCCTGAGCGCGCGATCATTATGGTGGAGAACTTTGCGATAGCAACGAACCAGCTTGCCCAAACAACTCTTCGCTCCGTTCTGGGAAAACATGAACTCGACGAGATGCTCGCCGAACGCGATCAGCTCAACGCGGACATTCAGCAGATTGTCGACCAGCAGACCGATGCGTGGGGTATCAAGGTGACCAACGTCGAGATCAAGGATATCGACCTCAACGAGACCATGGTTCGCGCCATTGCCAAGCAGGCTGAGGCCGAGCGGTTACGGCGCGCCAAGGTGATCAACGCAGAGGGCGAGCAGCAAGCTGCGGACAAGCTCGTCGAAGCTGGTCGATCGCTTGCCAGAGAACCATGCGCAATGCAGCTCCGCTATTTCGGAGCCCTCCACGATATCGCAGGAGAACGCTCCTCAACCGTGGTCTTCCCACTACCGATAGATCTTTTATCTTACCTTGATAGTGCTCTAAATCGCAGGAACGAGAGGCCGGCGAACCAGACTGGCGACAACGATACAAAGTAAGGAATACCTGAGTGTCGAGCTGTAGGCGCGTAATCTTGAATTTCCGTTGTATCGCACAATGCCGGTGAGATTATCGGGAAACTATTCATCGTGAAGCGACATCGGCGCGCCTACAAATCGATGGTGACACATGGCCGATCAGCACAGCCTCAAAGCGGATGAGACGGTTAATAGACGAGACTTTATGTTTCTGACGGCAGGTGCATTCGCCACGGTAGGCACCGCCGCTACAATTTGGCCGCTCTTTGCATCGATGAAGCCATCGGCAGATGTTTTGGCGGCGGGAGAACCCACATCACCATTTCAGCGGGACAACAAATTTCGTTCTTCTGGCAAGGGAAACCAATCTTCGTTTTGCATCGCACGGAACAAGCGAGTTTGAAAAGCGAGAGTGTAATCTCACGCCTCAGCGATCCAGAATCGTCCGTTCATCAGCAGCCAAGCTACGCAAGAAACTGGAGCCGGTCGAGCAAGCCCGAATTCCTCGTCCTCGTCGCCATCTGTACTCACTTGGGCTGTATTCCCTACGTCAAACCTGACCCAGGCGACCCCAACGTCGATGCGGCTTGGCCAGGTGGATACTTTTGCCCCTGCCATGGGTCTAAATATGATCTGGCCGGACGGGTTTCTCGCGGGGTACCCGCTCCCTACAATCTAGCGGTTCCGCCGCATCACTACACGAATGACAAGACATTGGTCGTGGGCGAGAACCCAGCTGGCGAGACCTTTTCCTCTCTTCCATCGAGCAGCTTTGAGAAGAAACGGTTTCTGAAAGGTCATCATCGTTTCCAGATTACGGATGCTCTTGAATATGAAATCATCCATGGAACCAACGCGAACCGTTGCGCTTCTTTAGTTAGATTTCAAGCCGGCCGTGCCGTGACAGGCTGGTAAGGCTCTGAACCAAGGGAGGCGTTGAAATGCCCGACCCCCTTGATACCCGGCCGCGCGGCCACCGTGCCTGGAACCTGTTGCTGTTGATCCCTTTCATCGCTCTGCTCTGGGTTCCGTTCTACAACGCCATCGAGCCGCAGCTTTGGGGCATCCCGTTCTTCTATTGGTATCAATTCGCCTGGGTGTTCATCACCTCGGGCCTGATCGTTCTGGTGCACCGCAAGATCGGCTAGCGCCGCGACAGTCGCGAGTCGCTTGTCCCGAGGAGACGGACATGAATTGGACCGCGCTGATCATCTTCATCCTACTCTTCGGATTCATCACGGTGCTCGGATTTGTCGCCGCCAACTGGCGACGCGGCGATCTCGATCAATTGCATGAATGGGGTCTCGCGGGGCGCCGGCTCGGCACGGTGGTCATCTGGTTTCTGCTCGGCGGCGATGTCTATACAGCCTACACTTTCATCGCTGTCCCTGCCCTCGTCTTCGGCGCAGGCGCCATTGGTTTCTTCGCACTGCCCTACACAATCATCGTCTACCCGCTCGTCTTTCTCATCCTGCCCCGCATGTGGGCGGTGGCGCACAAACACAACTACATCACTGCCGCAGATTTCGTTGAAGGGCGTCACGGAAACCGATGGCTTGCGCTCGCCGTCGCGATAACCGGCATCATGGCGACCATGCCTTATATCGCGCTGCAGTTGCTCGGCATCGAAGTGGTGATCGGCGCGATGGGCGTACAAGCTGCGGGTTTTCTCGGCGATCTGCCGCTCATTATCGCCTTCGTGATCCTGGCAGCTTTCACCTATACGAGTGGGTTGCGTGCTCCGGCGATGATTGCGGTCGTCAAGGATACGCTGATCTATATCACTGTGATCGCCATGGTGGTCGTTATTCCCATCGAGATCGGTGGCTACACAAAGCTGTTCGCGTCCGTACCCGAAGCGAAGCTCCTCCTCACCTCGCCGAAGAATGGTAATCTTGGTCAATACTCCGCCTATGCGACGCTCGCACTGGGCTCGGCTTTCGCCCTTTTTCTCTATCCGCACACAATGACGGCGATCTTTAGTTCGAGCGGTCGCGAGGTGATCCGCCGCAATGCCGCCTATCTCCCCGCCTATTCGTTTCTGCTCGGACTTCTCGCGCTCACCGGCTTCATGGCGCTGGCGGTCAGTGTCGACAAACTCCCGGAATTCGCCCCGCAATTCGCCCGCTACGGGTCGAACTTCGCAGTACCCGCGCTGATCCTCCATTCCTTCCCGGATTGGTTCGCAGGCGTCGCCTTCGCGGCCATCGCCATCGGGGGGTTAGTGCCTGCGGCCATCATGTCGATCGCAGCCTCGAACCTCTTCACACGAAACATCTACGTCCCCTTCATCCGGCCGGATCGAACCCCGAAACAAGAGGCGCAGAATGCCAAGATCGTTTCGCTGATCGTAAAATTCGGGGCCCTCATCTTCATCATCTTTCTTCCGCTGCAATATGCCATTCAGCTCCAGCTTCTCGGCGGCATCTGGATCAGTCAGACAATTCCCGCGGTGATTGTCAGCCTCTATACCGCCTGGTTGAACCCTTGGGCGCTTCTGATCGGCTGGGCTGTCGGCATCGTGACGGGAACCTGGATGGCAGCCTCACAAGGCTTCCAATCGGCCGTGGTGCCCCTCTCGCTCGATGGCCTCACCATCCCCGGCTACGCGGCTCTCTATGCGCTGGGTCTGAACTTCGCAGTGTCAATCGTTCTTACCCTGGCTCTGAATCCGTTTCGTGCGACCCGTGGCACCGATCAGACTGCAGCGGCAGACTACCACATGTAATGCACCACGATGCTTTTAGCTTTTAAGTAAGACGGCAATAATCCGCGAACTACCGCATCTTTTGAATCGTTACCGGGACACGCACGAGATCTCGGTCCCAGGTCACTTGACACTTATCGAGTTGATATCGGGTCAGATAGAGAAAGCCGCTTGTGCCGACATCCTCGAACGAAAAGGTCCGCGCATCGGGATCGATGAGGGTCGGGTAGAAATAGGCGTGCGGCTCTTCGCAGGATTTGTCCCAGAGCACCTGCGCTTCCATGATGAGGGAAGGTCGTGTCCAGGTGAGGAGGTCAGATGACGTTGATGAGAAGATCCCCTCGATCCAGCGCCCGTTGGCGTCCTGCCTCTTGTCGCCGAAGACCGCTATCACGGATCCGCTATCACGGTACGTGACAATTCCACCAATCATGCGACCGATGACGTTCGAAGCAACGGGCGCGCAGACATGGAGCTTTGGATCTTTTCCAGGCTCTCGAAAAGGATCAATAAATTGCGCCGAGAAGTCCGTTCCGTTCCAGGCGCGCCATGAGAATGGGTCCTCGATATCCTTGGTCCTAATGAGGCAATTTCCGCGGCGCTGATCCTTGTAGCCATCGGCAAAGACGAATGCATAAAACCAGCCATCGCGCTCGATGATGTTGGATGGATTGGCATAACCGACCCGGGCAGTCCGATCCGTCGGGAATCCATAGGGAAGCGTTGCTACCACAGGCGGCCTCCCCGTTCCCGCAGGCTGGAAGCTACGCCCGCCGTCGCGAGACACCAGGCCGGTCACCGTATTGAGCAGACACGCGCTATAGCGGCCTGCCGGGCATTGTCCGTGTATGCGTTCGCCCCGTAACTCCGTGTGAGCAAGCGCATAAACCGTTTGGCCATCGCGGGTATACACACCGCCGATCCAACTCAGGTCATCGAAGTCGGCCAACCGAGCTGACCGCGTTCCCCGATAAATCACTGAGCAGCGTGGTCGTACCTCATTGATAGTGGGTCCAACGAGGGCCCGATTATCGTTGTGACTGATAATCAGGTTCACCTCACGAGCCGCATTGCGAAAAGCCCGCGCCGGAGCATCCGGAACATGGCTTTTCGCGCAGGCGTCGCGGGACCAGTCGAATACCGTCTCGACAGGCCCAGCGGGAATCACCATAAGGGCTTCGCGCTCGCTCTCTTCGACGCGAGCGCTAGCTTCCAGGCAGCTCCCCACAAGAAGGAGCGCTGAGAGAAGCCTGCGTATTCCTTGCATCGCGCCAGTCACTAAGCCACTTTCTGGGCGGGTTCCTGGACCTTCTGCATGACGTCGACCATTTTCGAGTCGACGCCATTCTCGACGAGGAATTGCTGCATCTCACGATAGGTGTGATGATAAGCCCTGTTGAACTTATCGAACAGGGACTGGTCCCAGTACTCCTCGATATTGAAATCCTTGCCGGAGAAGACATCGAAGCTCGGAATCTGAAACGTTTCAGCGAACTCCACCGTTCGGCTGTCATAGGTGAAGTAGATGGACGGCGTCCCATTCGAGAGAGCCATCAGGTTGCCGTGCAGGCGATATCCCAGCACGAGATCCTTCTGCTGAACCAAATCCTCGTAATCGGCCACGACATCAGAATAGAAGAGTCGCTCACGATGCAGCTTTTCCATTGTCTCGTCCATGTACCATTCGGAAACCCATTTGTTGGCACGCAACGCCGCAAAAGCTTCTTCCTTTTGCTCCTGCGTTCCGAAGACGATCTTCTTTTCCTCCACCTCGCCCTGAGCCATGAGAACCACATCGAAGCGCTGTGCCAGGGATTTGACGAGATCACGATGGAAAGTAAGGTAACGCTTGATGTCCTGGGCGTAGGCAGGGGAAACCTCGCGGCGCATGGTGATGCCTGCGTAACGCACCTTGTCGAGCGCGGGCAGCTGGATCTTCATGTTGGGATTGTTGCGCCGAAATGCCGTCGGGCAGCCGACGATCCGCACGTTTCGGATGCCGATGTCCCACAGAACCTGAGCCGAGTACGTGCCACGCACACCGATGGATGTCGTCGAATCCGCCATCATGCGAAGGACCGTCTTGGTCTCGTCGGAAAGCTCGATCTTTCCTTTGACGGGCGCTTGAGCGCCGATGCCGTAGGCGATGACCGGAATCTTGAGACGCTTCAGAACATCGATCGTCTGGCTCCAGCGCATGTCCTTGTGAACATAATTCGAACCGCGCAGGAAGACATAATCGTATTCTTCATTGAGCCTGTCGATATCGTCGAGATTGGGGTTGGCGATAGGCAGAACGCCGAGTTTATCGAAATTCAACAACTTCAGGGACGAGTCGAAAACGAAGGCGTCGCCAATGTTATGGTAATGATTGATGTGGTTCTGGATGTCTTTGTATCGATACCAACGGACGTTATCGTGGTCGTAAACTTCGCCGGACGGGATCATAACTAGAACGCGTGCCACTTTTCGTCTCCTTTTTATTAATGTTCCGGTGGGTGGGTTTTCATGCAGATCGCGCAAGCCGTGCGACGTGTGTCGACTCAAGGTTTGCGGCGATTTCGTAGTAAAGGTCGACATGCTGCTGCGCGCACTCACGGAAACTGATCGGCCGCTTGATACCGGCGCGCATCTGGTCCCATAGAGTTGGATCGGTCAGGGCCTCGACCATGCGGTCGGCCAGATCCTCCGACGAGCCGACACGGAAATGGAGCCCATCGACACCATCGGTAATCTTCTCAGCCATGCCGCCGATATTGCTGCAGATCATTGGCCGCCCATGGAAGAACGATTCCTGAATGACGATCGGTGAATTCTCCCACCAGATCGACGGAATGATCGTCCAGTCGATGGACTTCATCAGGCGCGGCATCTCGCTATTCTGATAAGCACCGTAGAATCTCGCGCGCGAACCGGCCTGCTCGACAAGCTTTTCTATTTTTTCCTGGAACGGCTTCGGCTGGCGTTCAAGATTACCTCCGAAAATCATCAGCTGCGCGTCATCACCCCAGATGGCCTCCGGAACACGCGCCACAGCGTCGAGCAAAATGTCCACACCCTTGAACGCGGTAATCTGTCCGAAATAGGCGAACCGCGCTCGCCGCCCCCCGGATGTCAGGGGCCGCGGAACGGCCTGATCGGAAATATCCAGACCATTTTCAATCACCGTGAACTTCGATCGATCAAGCCCCCACTCGACATAGCGATCCACCAGAAACTGGCTCGGCGATACGAAATGATCGGCGATCTGGAGAAGACCGCGCACGAATTGCTCACGGCGGAGAAACCGTGCTGGCGATATATCCGGGAAGCATGCGTTGCAATCGGCCGGGGACGATTGGCGGCAGAGGTTCGAGCCCTTGGCTTTCACCATTTGCCCATGGTGATGGCAGATCGAAAGAAACTCGTGGAACGTCACGACGATGATGGTGTCCGGCAAAGCACGGCGAACGGCATAGAGGCATTCGAGGCCAAGACCGATGAAGTGATGGAGATGAATGACGTCCGGCTTGATCTCCTGCACGACGCGAAGAAAATCTCGCTCGATCTCCTCCGTGTTGTGATTGGAGAGGAAGAAATGATCGTAGTCATCCGCGTGATAGAGGATTTCCCCTTCCTTCTGGCGCAGACTGAGAAGCGCGGTTCCACCGTGCCTCACGACAGGACGCCCGACACGGGCGATAAACCGGGAACTCAGCCCCTCGATGGCGTTCAATCCCTTGTGAAGATTATAGGAGGCGACTTCGGCACCTCCCAAGGAGAAACTCGGGTGACCGTGAGAAATGACGAGGACGCGTAACGGATGAGAAGCCATTCTACCCTCGCATATTCGCAACGAGATGAGACCAACGCCGGTCGAAACTCCAACGATCGACATGCTGCACCAGCCGTTGCCACGGAAGGCTAGCGTCGCCAGGAGCGCCATCCGCGGCGATCATCTCGACTTCCGGCAGCCAAAGGGACGGCGTGCCCGCCAGTTTCAGCTTCAGGCAGAAGTCACGTCCCTTGTCTTTCGTGCTCAGATAAGACTGGCTGAAACCTCCGATATCCTGAAACGCCGATCTCGACAGGATGCAGCAGGCAATCGATCCGGCCATCACTTCGGTCGGTTCGGCGTGGCAGATCACATCGGACGGATAGCCGAGAAAGTTGTCGACCAAGCGTCGTTCTCGATGATCGAGCGAGGTGCCCGCAAAGCAAATCGAGTTGTCCTCGAAAACCACTGTCGGACTCACCAAGACTTTGCCGTCGCGCATTCGGTAAGCACGCTCCATCAGAGACAGCCAACCTTGTCGACGAGGGAGCACACTCGCTGTCAGAAAAACGCACGTCTCAAGATTCATGACCTGCACGGCCGCTTCCAAAGCGTCGCAAGGATCCTGGACCCCTTCGGCCGCGACGAGGCGCACACCAAGTCCGTAGAAACTGGCGATCCGTCGAACTTCTGCTGCGATCTTGCCGAAGAGCTCCGCCGGAACCGAGACGACGATCGGGATGTCGCGTGTGTCGGGATCTAGGGCCAAAAGAGACAACGTGATGAGGATCTCTTCCGCGTCGAAGCTTCCACCGAGGGCAAGGCCCGTGGCAGCGGCACTCTCGTCATAACCGAAATCCCGGAACTCGATGGCACGGGGCTTTTGGTGATCGAGCACCTGAATCATCGGACCGATATGGGCCTCGATCGCCATAGTCGCGGCCGCTGAGTGAGGATCAAGGATCGACATGATTCGATCCAGGGCTCGCCGCGATGATGTGCGTACGGGCTTCAAGGGATAGAAGGCTGCACTCTCGCTTCCTAACGACAGCTCGAAGTAAACCGGATCCTGAGTAGAAGAAAGGCCGGGAACGAACGCGAGAAAACCGTGATCATGGCGAAACGGGGCCATGGTTTGAAAAAAGGCACTGTCCTGCTGGAAAGCCGTCGTCACGTCCTGACGAGAAAGCCGTGTCCAGGTCTCGTGGATGGCAACGGAATCCTTGCCGGCGTGAATGGTAACGGATTCCACTAGACGCTCGGGATCGAGCATCCAACCGCTGACGAGCATACCGCCAGTCGGCATTTCGAGAACCATATCCATGCCGATACGAACTGGCTCCTTGAGAGTGGAGACAGTATCGCGTCCATCAAAGCGCTCGCCCGCCTTTCGCAACGTTTTCAGTGTTTCGGAATTGGCACTCGCCCTAGGAAGAACGTCCCGAATGTGGGCCGGCACGTCGGTTGAGGATAGAAGAACACGACGGTCATAAATATCGAGTGTCCGCCAACCCTGACCACTTCGAAAAAACAACCGCTGCAAATCCGGGAGATTAATGGCCGCCGTCTTGCCCATATCCAGGATGCCAAGGAAGCCGTATCCGCGTTCTCCCAGGTCGTCCCGCTGGAGTTTCGCGCCTCGGAATTCTCCGACGGCGAGACCATCGTGCGATACGATGAGACACGTTTGATCGGTTGGAAGTTCGCTCGCCCATCCCTGTAGAAATATCTGGCCCGTATCGACGACGCCCATGACCTCGACGAAACCGTCGTTGCGCGCCGTATCCGTCAATATTGACAGGGCAGCGGCGACACGCTTCGGATCGGCGCGCCCGCTCAACAATGCCTGTGAGACGCTGTCCGAGACCTGGGAAAACTCGGCTCCCGCATCGGCCGAGACGATGTTCATGAGATGCGGTACCGGCAAAGCGCGCCGGATAAGCGTATAGCGGGCCGGCTGCCCTTTGCGGCGCATCACGATCGAACGAATTCGAACTCGACCCGCAACCCTGACAGGGACAATGGCGACAAAGCCGATACTTGCCTCCGGCGACGCATCTTTCCGATTCCAGGTGAACACGGTCGCCGTCATGGACATGGCCGGATCGCCGTTGAGCAAAGCCGGCACGACACCCGGCATGGTATCCGTCACCCCACTGACAAGCAAAAGATTCTCGCCGATTGACGCCGCCAGCACAGTCTCGCCGTCGGTCGGGAGGCCGAACTGGTCACTCAAAAGCACCGTTCCCGCCCGGGGTTCCCCTCTGGTGGAGTGAGTAAGATCGCTTGGTGTCATGTGACGTGCAGCTATCGTCATAGGATTCTCTAGCGAAGAACGATTGCGAGGGTAATGAATGCGCTGATAGCCGAGATGCCGGTCAGCATGAGGAGGATAGCAACGGCGCGACGCATCGGTCGGTCGGCGGCGTTGGCAAGATCTTTGATGCGCTCGTCGAAGCCCGCAATCATCTTGTCGAACCGCATCAAGAAGATTTCTATATCCGCGATGCGCAGAGCGAGATCACCCTGATTGGAACGCACGACTTCAAGAGCAGCACCGATGCCATCCTCCTTCGAGGACATTTGCTCGACCTGATCGGCGGTCCCGCGCGTCGCCTGCGCCGCTTCTCGCAGAATGATCTGGGATCGATGCTGGGCAGCGATAAGCACTTCGAGCTGAGCGAGAACACGGTTGAGTGGAGCACTGATGACAGCCTCCGCCGCGCGTTCATCCTGGCTCGGCGCGGGGAGAACGACCTCCTCGCCGGTTGAGCGCGAGACAGCGACGACTTCAAGACCGTCCTGCTCGTGCCCGATCGCCTCTGGCAATTCGACTTCGAAAGCATAGGCGCCATCGCCGATGCCGTTTCGCCTCAGATCGATGCGTGGACGATCGGCCGTCGTGGAGGCGACCATACGTCCCCGAGAGAGAACGCGGACAAGAAGACGCTCCGCCGGGTGGCCGCGATCCCAAACCCAGCCGTAAAGTCGGCGGCTCTCGATGGCATCCAATCGCCCCTGAATCTGCCCATTGGAGACATTGTCGGCGGGTGGCGATGCTTTGACTTCCGCGATGCTCATGCTGCGATTGCTCCCCCGTCAGGTGGCCTGCGTGTTGCATCGATGCTGCGATACAGATCGAGGTGCCGAGCGGCGACCTCTGTGATGCTGGGAGGCGGCTTGATCCCTTCCACCAGACTCTCCCAAAGGTCGGGGGTTTCCATCGCCAGCTTCATGATGTTGGCGAGTGCGGCAGGATCATCGGGGCGAACATGTATCCCGTTCACCCCGTCCTGTACCGCCTCGGCCATGCCGCCGATGTCGCTCACGATGACCGGCCGCCTGTGGTGAAAAGCCTCCTGGATGACGAGCGGCGCATTTTCCCACCAGATTGAAGGAACGACGACCCAATCAACAGCTGCCATCAAGGCGGGAATATTATCACGTCGGTAAGGCCCGAGACGGACGACATGCGGTTCTGTTTCACGAACCAGCGTGTCGATTTCCTCGACAAAATTTTGCGCCTGGAATAGCGCCCCACCATGAAGGCGCAGCTCGAACCTCTCCGCTCCTTGGTCGATGAGGCGTCGACTTGCTTTCAGAAGGGTCGATGCGCCCTTCCAAGGATTGAGATTGCCGAAATATCCGAACACCGAACGTCGTCCGTCAGCGGATGAACGGTGAGGTGCTACCGGGGCGGCAGGTTGCCCGTTCGGTACGACATCGATGCTTGTCGCGGGGAGCCCCCAGGCGATGTAACGGTCTCTGATGAAGCGGCTCGGCGCAATGAAACGATCGACCTGGGTGAACAGGGTCTTGAGATAGCGTTCACGCAGCAGAAATCGATCCGCCGAGATGTCGGGGAAGCATGTGTTGCATCGATTGGGCGAGGCCTGGTTGCAACGCTCCCGGCCCCGCGTGCGCATCATCAGACCATCATGGGCACAGATGGCGTAGTAATCGTGCAAGGTCATGACGATGCGGGCATCAGGGAGGACGCGCCGCACGATGGCTATAAACTCAACTCCGAGGAGCAGGACGTGGTGAATATGCACCACGTCGGGGCGGAATTCTTGCAACAGATCCACGAGATGCGGGACAACGCCGTAGGTATCGATCTGACTGAGGTAAAAGTGATCGAAATGCCCGCTCCAGAGAACGACTTCGTCAGGAGCATCCGTCACCGTCTGGAAGCTCGTACCTGGGCGTGGCTCACGATGGATACGGTTCGTCGCAGCGAGGAAGAGCGCATTGATCTCCGGACGTGAACCAAGCTCCTTAAAGAGGCCGTGAGCAAAGATTTCGGTACCGCCGGGGTGAAGATCGGGATGATTGTGAGCGACGACGAGAACGCGCATGATCAAGTTGCCTTCCCGGGCTTCGTCGCGACGATGATGTCTTGATAATGTGTGCTATCGGTGCCGCGCCAATGACCAAGACTCACTCGCTGAATGCGCAATCCTTCTCCATGAATTGCCTGCTCGATCAGGTTCCGCTCGAAGCCGATTGCAGCAAGAGGCGCGGACGGATCCCCATACCAGGTCCCGGATTCACGTCCGGCGATAAATTTCGGCCGCGCTCCGTCCCGTTCCAGATCTCCATCCAGGATCAAAAACGCTGTCATGAAAAGACGCCCGCCCGGAGCGAGCAGGCGCATAGCCTCGCGGCTATAGGCTTCAATCTCATCGGCAGGAAGATGCGTCGCAACCGACACCATGAAAATGAAGTCGAAACTCGCATCCGAGAAGGGCAGAACGACTTCATGACCGGCGAGCGAGCCACCGCGATTGTAGAGTTCGTGAGCCAGATCGATCTGGCAGAACCGGAACCGAGGATAGACGGGAGTGATGTTCTGCGTACACCACGTGATTCCCTCTTTCACGGGGTCGACGCCCTCGTAACATCCCGTCGATTCATCGAGGAATTGAGTCAGCGGCACCGCCATGCGACCGATTCCGCAACCGATATCGAGCACGCGATCGGAGGGCTTGAGACCGCCGATACGCACGAGGTGACCCAAATACTCGACCCCGATAGCCCTGTAATCTCCATCCCCGACAAAGACGTTCTCGGGAGCGGGGGCTGGGAGGAAACGATTACGTTCGATGATTTCCATCATCCATGAAAGTCTGTTTTCTTCCGCAGGCGAGAGCAACGCTTCAAAGGCGGGAATTTTGCTACCGATCTGAGCGTTCATGCGGCTTTACTCCTTGGTTTTCCGAGGCGAGTGTGGGCATTCATGAGGCGCTTGATCGTATCCTCCCAACGAGACGTGTGCAGAGCGCAGTTGTACTGCCAGGCGATCCCTTTCATGTACTCGGCGTTGAGCGACATCGACTTACGCTCGAGATGATAAAGCTCGACATCCGGCACATATAAAATCTTCCGATTTTCCGCCGTGATTTTCAGGCAAAGATCGCTGTCCTCGTAATCACCGATGACATAGTCGTCACAAAAGCCGCCCACCTTCTCGAAAAGTGCACGCGTCGTGATCAGACAGGCTCCCGTCACTGCCGGCACGAGGCGCTGCTCCGTGGCAGGAGCATAGTATCGCGGCATACCCTTGAAGTAATGATGGTTGAGCCAACGCCCGCGATGGTCGCGCTGAAAATACAATCCCGCATGCTGAAGCGAGCCGTCTTCAAAAAGAAGCTTCGGGCCAACCGCACCGATCCGTCGGCGGCTATCAAGCCGTGCCGCAAGATTCTCGATCCATCCAGGGGCGCTCGGAATGACGTCAGAGTTGACCAATGCCAGAATCTTTCCGCGCGTGACGGCGGCTCCGGCATTGCACGCACGAGCATAGCCGCTGTTGCGATCCATGATCACGAGATTGATCGGCAGCCCATAGACCAGATGAAGTCCGCCCAGAAGATGCTCCACATCGGCGACCTGTTCCGGCGAGTCGAGAACGTAGATGAGTTCGACATGCTTTCGGAACCAAGGGTCCGTAGCAAACGCGGCAATCTGGAAACGGATGAAATCGAGAACCTTGTAGAGAGGAATGACAACAGAGACTTTCGGGTGTGCGAGCGGCGTCCCGATTGTGCGAATCTGAGGCTGGTTCATGTGCGCCCGAGTCTGAGCGTGGAGATCGGCAATCACTGGAGCAAGAACGCCGGTAAGAAACGCCTCGTCCACATGCTGCGGCGGAACCGCGCGCAAAGCTGTGGCTCGGGCTTCGGCCGGGTCTATCGGCTGCAATGCCGGGATAAGAGGATGGTATGCGCCGGACTTCAACTGCAACCGAAAACGCGGCTGGAGAATAGGAACAACACCGCCCACGGAAGGAGCGAGAGCGGCAAATCCCGTACTATTCAACCGCCCGGCGCTGCCAGTCCCCTCGATGACCACAGGAAAGCGATGGAGTGTGTTCGTCAGATCGCGAACCGTTCCATCGGTGCCAATCGCGGCAACACCCGCAATGAGATTCATAGGATCGCGGAACCAACCGGCGAGAAGCGTTCCCGATGAGGTTGAGATGGCGCACGTAATCTCAGCAGACAACCCCGAACTGCCAACTCCCACTCGCTGCGGATCCAATGGCGCGCCGAGCTGAATCTCGAGCGCCGCAGCTCGACCTGATGGCGTCTGCTCGGAGAGATCGATGAGGAGATGTTCGCGCAAGCCCCTCGCGCGCTTCGCTTGTTCGCGAAACCATTGCGTCAACGAGGGTAGCTGTTTCTCGGTTCTCGTGAGCGTTCGAGCTTCGAGCCCATCCGGTCCGGCAAGGACAATATAGGCTTCATGTGTAACAAGCTCCTTACCCGTCGCGAGAAGATGAACCGCCTCTCCTCCCTTCCCCAGGGACGAGCGATGCGGTCGCCCTTTGAGGCGACGAATTCCATTCTGTCCGATGCAATGGACTGCATCGATTTTGCCAAACCCCGCAGACAGCGACGTTTGCAAGAGAACCATGTCGCCTACGGCGCGCGCAACGACATTGGCGGGAAGCGAAGCGGATCGAAGTTGTAGCATCAACCCGCGAAGAATTTTGATGAAAGTACCATTGCGCTGGAGACGAAACAGACCGCTCCACACATTCAATAAAGTCGAAACGAGAGTCACACGTGCCTGCTCGTCAAGGCCGTCGAATAGACCTTCGGGATCGACGAATGGAATGGCCGTGTCCGACTGCACGGTGAGGCCGGCTTTTGATCCGGGTAGACCAGTCGACAACGTGATGTGTATTTGTTCCCGCTCGGGCCGCCGCAAAACCCATAGCAAACGAGTGCCGCCATCGATACGGGCGAGGCGCATAGACGCCGTCGGAGCAATCGAATTTGCCTCGGCAACAGACAGCGGCACAGGCGCGCGAACCGTCTCAGGAACATCCCATACGAGCAGGATCAAATCACGAGCAAGAAGAGCGAGCTCTGGCTGATCGGCTCGGCTCGACGACGGTGTCGGTACGGATATGTCTAGAAGCGCCATGCGTCTCACAAGCCTTTAAGAGATCGGCACCGCAGCGCTAAGCTGCGGTGCCGGTTCGCACTAATGGACGGTGAAGTAGTCGCCCGGATGGCTCTGCACGTGCTCGGAATTGACATTGACGAGCGTGATCGTGTCGCCATTGCCGAGATCGACAAGAGTGTTGCTGCCGATCTGATATACGCGACTTGCGAGATCGCCTGCGCTCCCAATGTCGGTTCCGTTGATCCCCTTGGAGATCTGCAACAAGTCTTCGCCGACTTTAAAGTCCATGACGACGTCGTTGCCACCACCGCCAGAGAAAACAAACACGTCGCGTCCTGCGCCACCCAGCAGAACGTCGTCACCGGCACCACCCTCGAGGATGTCATTGCCAGAGCCACCCCTGAGCACATCATCTCCGGCGCCGCCCTGCAGAATGTCGTTGCCCGATCCGCCGTCGAGAACGTCGTCGCCATCTCCACCCTGCAGCAGATCATTACCCGATCCACCATCAAGCATGTCGTTTCCGGCACCGCCCTGCAGAATATCGTTGCCGTTGCCGCCGCGTAGATAATCGTCTCCGGCACCGCCCTGAAGGATATCGTCGTCGTTGCCGCCGAAGAGAACGTCGTCGCCGGCGCCACCCTGCAGAAGATCGTTGCCTGCGCCACCGAACATAATGTCGTTTCCGGCACCTCCGAACAGCGCGTCGCTGCCGGCGCCGCCGAAGAGAATGTCATTGCCGTCATCGCCGAAAAGCGCGTCGCTGCCGCCCCCGCCGAAAATCAAGTCATCTCCCCCGTGTCCGAAGATCACGTCAGGGGAGTGGGTGCCGAACAGGGTATCGTGGAAGGCACCACCCTCTAGAGTCGCCATATCTATCTCCTTGATGTTTACGCCGGAGGGAGCCTGCCCGCCGGATCGCATCGGTCGATCAGAGCAAACGAACACATAACGAGAGACTTCAACGATTTTTGACCGTTTAATTCGTATTCGTTATTCGCCGCACCGCAACATTGATGATGACTCAAGAAATTGTAAAGCCCAATCTTAAATAAAAATAAGCTTATAAATCAGCAAGATCTCTAATTTAATTTAAATTAGATACGCAATTACTTTAGTCTTATTTTAGATAATTATTGTTTTTAATTTAAAACCAATTTTAGCTCGTAAGCACAAACATGCGTAATGCCAGGGATTCCACAGCCCCGCGGCGTCCCATTCCCATCAGAACGGTTACGAAAGCCCATGCTTTCTGCACGCGCGCGTAGCGACGATCACTTGCCGAAAATCTGTCTTGCTATCAGACGCTCAAGACATACAGAACCCATTGAGCGGGCGACCGAGATAGCACTTGCTTGCGCCGTCCCGGTCGCAATCGGATTGCCGACCGCTATTCCTCTCGGAAGGCCCGATTAAAGCTCTCGGTAATGGGTGCGAGAAGGTAATCGATGGCGCGGCGCGGTTTGTTGATGATCAACACTTCGGCCGGCATTCCCGGATAGAGCTTGATCGTGGGATTGGTGGCCAGGCTCTCCGGAAGAATCGACGCGCGCACGATATAAAATGCAGCATCACTGCGCTCGTCGATCTGCTGGTCAGCGGAGAGATAGGTCAGCTTTCCGGAAAGCGGTGCCGTGCTGCGATTGTTGTAAGCGGTCAGTCGCACTTGCACGGGTGCCCCGACATGTACGGAATCGATGTCGCGCAAGCCCACTTTTGCTTCGACAACCAAAGGCTCTTGTTCCGGTACGATATCGAGAATTGGCTGCCCCGGCGCAATCACACCACCCGGCGTCCGTGCACGGATGTTGGTGACAATACCACTTTGCGGCGAGACCACATCGACGCGACGCAAGACATCGCTCGAAGCATTCATACGCTCCATCGTATCAGCCAATTCCAGCTGCGCCGCTTGGAGATCAGCGGCAACTTGCTGTTGAAGATCATTCTCGAGCGATACGATCTCCAGTTCAGCGGCGGCCTTGGCCTGCTCGGCTTTCGCCTTGCGCGCGACGAGTTCGGCTGCACGCCCAGTCAACTCACTTTCGCGGCTTTGCAACTCTGTCAGACGCGGGCGGGGAGCATAACCCTTTTCGACCAGACCAGCGATCGCATTCAATTCGCGGCCGAGTAATTCCAACTGGCGGGTATTGGCCTCCATCTGGGCGCGGATCGCGACGAGTTCAGCGTCTTGCTGTTCGACGGCTTTCCGTTGAATCTCGACTCTCCTGTTGAACATCTCGCGGCGCGAGAAAAAAACTTTCCTCTCCGCATTAATCACCTCTGCGGCGATCGGGCTTGGCGAAGCCATCACCTCGTCAGGAAACTTTAGATCCTCAATGTGAGACTGCTCTGCACGCAATCGCACAAGCCGTGCTTCAAGACCGACGCGCCTTGCGCGCAGTTGTTCGATCTCTGCCTTTGCCCGCGTATCGTCCAGACGCAGCAGAGGTTGTCCCGCCTGGACCAGATCACCCTCCTGGGCGAGCAGAGTTTTTAGGATTCCGCCCTCCAAGTGACTGACGGTTTTGCGCTTTGAATCGACGATGACCGTTGCGTTCGCCACGGCGGCGCTGTCCAGATGAGCGGCAAAGGCCCAACCGACAAACCCACCGACACCGACAACGATAGCGATGGCCCCGGCGATAGCCGGAACACGAAAAGAGGGCCCGCCCTGCTCCTCGCGTTCAAAGCGCTCGACCCAATTTCTCTGGTTGTCCGGAATCTCGGCGACATGCAACTTTCGCTGTTGAACAAGAATTTCAGTGCTTCCCACGACGGCCCTCTCCCTGAGCCGTAGGTATTGCGCTAGTGGCAACAGCCTTGGCAATTTTCTCGCTACGATCATTGATATCGACAACAGATGCACGCGGACCGAACTGCGCTATGCGCCCTTCCTGCAAAACCAGAAGCTTGTCGACGACCTGCATGATCGATGGGCGGTGGGCAATGAGGATGACAATCGCGCCATCCGCACGGGCCGCATCGATAGCGCGGATGAGAGCTCTTTCGCCTTCCGTATCCAGGTTCGCATTCGGCTCATCCAGCACGATGAGCCGAGGTTTGCCATAGAGAGCTCTGGCGAGGGCTATCCGCTGCCGCTGACCACCCGACAACAAAAAGCTGCTGTCACCGAGGCGTGTATCGTAGCCTAAGGGAAAACGTCCAATCATATTGTGCACATCGGCGAGGCGTGATGCCTCCAGCACCAACCGCGGATCCGCATGCTGCATGCGCGCGATGTTCTCGCGAATCGACCCGTCGAGAAGCGATATCGTTTGCGGCAGATAACCCACCACGTCACCGAACGACTCGCGCTCCCACAAGAAGACGTTATGCCCGTCAAGGTAAATGCCACCGGTCGTCGGCTTCAACACGCCGACGAGAAGACGTGCGAGCGTCGATTTTCCAGCGGCCGACGGTCCGACGATCCCGAGCACCTCGCCCGGCGAAAGAGAAAATGAAATTCCCTTCAAAACTGGCACATCCGAACCCGGAGGCGCGTAGACAAGGCGGTCGACTGTCAGGTCCCCCGTTGTGCGCGGCGTCGGTTGCGTGTCACGCGTGGCCGCTTCGTTTTCAAGAAGATCACGCACGCGCCTCCAGGCGGCCAGGGCGAAGACCCATTGCCGCCAACCGTCCACCATCGAGTCGAAAGGCAGAAGCAGACGCCCCATGATGATGCCGGAAGCAACCATGGAACCCGGGCTCACCTCTTGTTTGATGACAAGTGTTGCACCGACCGACAGAACAACGATCTGCATCATGTAACGGCAAGTGCGCGTCAGGGACGACAAGGCACGCCCGCGCCTTGTCGCGGCATCCAGAAGATCGAGCGAGCGCATTTGGGCGCCGCGCCACCGCCGCGCCAGAGCCGGCAGCATGCCCATGGCTTCGATGGCTTCCGCGTGGCGCATACTGCCACTGATGTCACCGATTCCGCTGATAGTGGCTTCGTTCGCGCGCTTCAGCGCCCGTCGCGTGAGCAGATCGGAAACCAGGCTCAGCACCACAAGGAGCGTCGCCGAAACCAACGCGACAAGCCCATAAAGAGGATGCAGCGCAAACAGAACGGCGAGAAAAATTGGGCACCACATTGCCTCAAGCGGGACACTGATCGCACTTCCGGTAATGAAGGATCGGATGTCGTTCAGATCTCGGATCGCTTGACCTGCCCGCACAGCGCCATGGTTCACGGAAGCTGAAACCGCAGCCTGCAAGACCGGGAGATTCAACTTGCGCAGAAGAATACTTCCCATGACCTGAAAAGTGAGCGCTCGCACGTAATCGAGAATGCCGAAAAGCACGAGGCCGACTGTCGCAATGACAATCAGCATGACAAGCGTGTCGAGACTCTGGCTGTTCACGACGCGGTCATGCACCTGCAACATAAATAGAGGCACGGTGAGTTGCAGGACATTGATGAAGGCGCTCAGGAGGCCCGCATATACAAGACCAAGGATGAATGCCTTACGGCCGCGATGAATGAGATCCGCTGCATTTCCGGAAACGGTTGCGTTGCTCATGCAAGCCGTTCCTGTGGTATTATTTTCCGAGAAAAAGTGAAATCAGGAGAGTAATCGATTACGACGAGCATGGGAATATTTCCAGTTTCCTTGCCTCTCGACAAATCACCACACTATCATATGCTAAGTTTACGGAATGTCACCTAGAATACTGCATTCCGCTTAAATAAAACAATGTAATACAACTTACAGATTTAGGGGAATCGCCTCGGAAATAGTTCGAAATTCGAAACAACCACTAGAACCGCGGCAAGAAAAGCATGGAACACAAATTAAGCAAAGAGATGGAGTGCTATCGGGAAGTGCCATATAATGGTCGCTCCCACCTCCTCCCGTTATCTTCCTCCTTGACGCCCTCCGTCCCGACAGCGTCTGTCACCTCAGCTGATGACTCGTCCGCCGTTTCGCATCTCGATCTGGTGCGGGTCGTCGAGCGCGTTCATCGACGCTATCTCGACCTGTTCCGACTCGACCTAGGACGGCTCGGCGTTAACGATCTCAGCCCTTCTCAGGTCATGATGCTGTTCACCATCGGCACTGACGAACTGACGGTTCGCGATCTTATCGATCGCGGTTACTACTTGGGATCGAACGCTTCCTACAATCTCAAGCGACTCCTTGAAACAGGCTATATCGACCGCAACGCATCCGAACGGGACCGGCGCTCCGCGCGCATTCGTTTGTCGGAGAAAGGGCGGGCGCTTTGTGATGCGGTCCGGAAGATGGACGATTCTTATCATCGCCTGGTCGTGCGTAACGCGGAAGAGAAGCGCGAACTCGAGATCGCTTTCAAGACCCTCCGCCGCCTCGAACATGTCTGGACGAACGCATTACGGTATGGAGACGCACAGATCGCCTAAGTGAAGTTTCCCAGGGGCTTTCTGCCGTCATGTCGTCCTCACGCTTAACAAACGTGCCTCTATAGCCGTGCGCTCCTTTGGAGCGGTATCCGTTCAAGAGTACAGAATATGGCCAGATTTCTCGTTACCGGTGGTGCCGGATATGTCGGCAGCCACACGGTCCTTGCGCTCGTCGAACGCGGCGATGAAGTCGTCGTTCTCGATGACCTGTCACAAGGGCATCGTGCGGCAATTCCCTCGGGCGTTGAACTGATTGTCGAGGACATCGCCAATCGCCAGCGTCTTCAGGAGATCTTCGCGTCTTGGCGGTTCGACGGTGTCGTTCACTTTGCTGCGCGCTCCCTCGTGGGAGAAAGCATGCGTGAACCTCTTCTCTATATCGCGGAGAATGTAAACAATACGCTGCGCGTCGCGGAGGCGGCCATCAAGTCCGGATGCAACCGCTTCGTTCTTTCCTCGACCGCCGCTCTGTTTGGTACACCGGATCGCATCCCGATCGATGAAGACGCGAAGCTTGCGCCCATGTCGCCTTACGGCGAGTCGAAACTCATGGCGGAGCGCGGGCTTGAATGGGCTCGACAAATTCACGGCCTGAACTGGGCAGCTCTTCGCTACTTCAATGCCGCGGGCGCTGATCCGGAAGGGCGCCTTGGAGAAGATCATGATCCTGAAACCCATTTGGTCCCATTGACGATTAACGCAGCTCTTGGCTTGGGACCGGAGCTGACCGTGTTCGGCAACACCTACGATACGATCGATGGCACCGCGGTTCGCGACTACGTTCATGTAACCGATCTGGCAGATGCTCATCTGCGTATTCTTGATCGTCTCGAGGCCGGGTTGAGTGGCCGTTACAATGTCGGCAACGGCACGGGCTATTCCGTTCTGCAGGTGATCGAAGCTGTCGAACGTATTTCGGGGCGCAAAGTCCCTTACCGGATCGGGCCACCGCGTGCCGGCGATCCACCCGTTCTCGTCGCATCGCATGCCCGCCTGCGCCAAGATACCGGATGGACACCGAAATACCCCATGTTGGACGATATCGTTAAAACCGCCTGGAATTGGCGTGCCGCCAATCTTGCGGGTTATCGATGAGCTATCGGCCGAGCTCGACTTTTCCGGAGAGGGGAGAGCATCGAGTACGTCCCCTATAAAGATGCGAGAGGGGTTTGACGCGTGAGTTTGCGGAGAAAGACTCTTCCTTGCAAAAGTGAGCCCGAGCGGCTATATACTCATTATCAACCCGAATAGTTCGGCCTGCTCTCCGCAGCTCGTGAATGAGCGCCGAGCCTGCTCTCCGTACAAATTTATCAGTTGAGTGCTGCGCGGGGAACCGCGCTGCCCGCCAATCGTTTTGCTCTGCACACGATGATTTTAAAGAGGAACACTGCGCGACGTTTCGTCGATGCGGTCAATAAAAGAACATGCAAATCATATCCACACTTCAAGCGAAGGAAATTTTGTCGCCTCGCGCCGAGAAGGATACGGCCCCGACCGTGCAACCCGCTCGTAAGACATCCACGCCGCAACCCACGGGCCTGACCCGGGAAGAGGTTCGACAAATCATCATCGACATGATCGGCTAACCGGTCAGTCGCGTAAAAAACAAAGGCAGGGAAGCGCAATGCCGCTTCCCTGCCTTTTTTCATGCGCAATCTCACCCGATTGGGTGCGCGTTCAACCTGTCAGTTGAGCGAGATCTTTCTCGGTGTAATGTGGGTCGTGATCGGCAAGACGTGCTCAACCTCCGAGTCCATGCGGATATCGACGATCTCGGCCAGGATCAGGGTGTCGTCAGCCTGCATGGAACTCATTGGATAAAGCTCAAATCCGGCCTCGCTTTCCACGACCAACGCATCTCGGTCAAACCTGAGAACGCAGTTTACCTGTCGCATCAGCCATTCGGGAACCAGATCGCCAGCTTCGAACGCCCAAGTTTTCCCCGACCACACGAACGTTTCGGACAGAGTCTTCGCGGCCATGTAACCCTCCGCATCTTGAATTTCGTTCAGCCGTGAAACGTTACCGGCGACGAAATTGCGGTCGCCGCGCAGCAGCAGGGCGCGGCCCTCCCGCTCCACTGTCCTTATGGCGGAAAATGAGGCGACCCTTGTCAAGGTCATACGGCGACATCTCGACGGTGACGCGGTCGCCTGCAAGGGTCTTGATGCGGTTTTTCTTCATCTTGCCGGCAGTGTAGGCGACGATCTCGTGTCCGCTTTCCAACCTGACGCGGAAGCGAGCGTCGGGTAGGATCTCGGTGACCTCACCTTCGAAGGTAATCAGTTCTTCTTTCGCCACGAATAATCTCCTTGGTTATCAAAACGAAATCCCGCGTGGTCCCGAGCGTTCCACAAAAAACAATGCGGAAGGTCGCGTCAGCATCACAGTCGGGGCAGCGAGACGGCTTCAGACGCTTAAGCTTGAGCCGTCTGCTCGATCTCTTCGTCGGCGAGGAGATCGTCCAATTTGTCGGCCAGCTTGAGGGCCTGATTCGAAGTCGCGCCGAGACGAACTGTTTTGCCGGCATCATCTTCAAGCTCGAGCTGGTATTCGCCCCCGACGCGGGTAACTGTGATTTGCGCAAGCTTCTTAGTCCGGGGAGAACGGGCCAAGTGCAGTCTCCTTGAAAAAACTGCCGCCCATGATCGCTTTCCCGATCATTCTGCGGCGCGAATAGATTTGAATGGCCAGGACTATTTACGGGCCTTGCGGGCCGCGTAGCGCGCGTCACGCGCAGCCTTACGCTCCGCCTCCAGAGCAGCTTCGCGCTCGGTTGCCTCGGTAACTTCACGCAACTGTCGTTCCCGCGCGGCGGTTTCACGAGCACTCCGTTCAGCAGCCTCGCGTTCCGCAGTTGCGATCCGGGTCGCGTTCCGCTCGGCAATGCGGACCTCGCGAGCGTCGCTGATTGCTTTTCGAGCAGCTTGCCGCTCGACAACAGCCGGATCGTCCGCCGCCGGCCTGGCACGAAACTTGTCCATCGCTGCTTTTTTGGCAAGCGCGGCGGCGTTGAGGCGTTCGCTGAAATTCTTGTTCGTGTAACCGCTCATTTCTTTTCGATTCTATATGTTGCTATGGCCGGACTCAGCGCACACGCTTGATGCTGAGGATTGTGCCCTCTGGAAGAGTGCCTTGTTCCTGCCGCTCTCGCGCAATCTCGCCCACGACGTAATCTTCGCTGGCCTTGCCGTGGTTTTCGACGACGAGATATGCGGTACGGCCATCGTCGTAGCTGACCGCAAACATCACGGATTTCGTGAGAATGGTCTTTCTAAAAGTGTACATGACGCCTTCAATATCGGCGGTTTCGAGACCGGCTCACACCTCAAGGCCCCGAAGCGCGAAGCAGAAAGCCGCCCCGTCGGGGCGGCTTCGACAATACGGCCTGGTTTGCCAGAGCCGGCTTATTCACTTACACGAGCTTGATTGTGCCCACAGCGATCTTGCCTGAGCGACGGTCTTCTTCAGTATCGAAGGAAACCTTCATGCCTTCAGCAAGGCCGCGCACGCCGGAGCGTTCAAGAGCCGTTGCGTGGACGAAGACGTCCTTGCTGCCGTCATCCGGCTGAATGAAGCCGAAGCCCTTTTGATCGTTGTAGAATTTTACGGTGCCCGTAATCATCGGATGTCCTTTCACTGACATGGGAGCACGAAAGCCGAGGCGCGCGAAAGCATCACCACAGCTCGGTTCGTCGATATTTGGGAAGAGTGCCTGAACGTGCGCCCGGCAATGCCGAGACGAAACAGCCCGATTGTCCGGCCAAAGGTCGATGGCTTCCCATATAGAGAGCCGCGCGGCCCTTTACAAGGACCATGAGCAAAGTTGCCTCGTCCACGACCGGCAATCACGTCAATCGGGAAGCTCGGCCCACGGCAGACCTAGAGGGTGCGCAGGTAGGCCGTCGCGTTATGCTCATGGGGCCTCGTGCTAATTCAAACGCACCTCGCTGCTATCAGCTCAGACCGAGAGGTCGCCCAAGCCTCTCGTTTCGAAGCGCTTTTCGGGTGAACGAGGGAAATGGCATCGGCGACGAGATCCTGGTGTTCCGTCAGCGCAGGTTGCGAGGCGGAATATGTTGCGTTTCCCGACAGAACACGTTTCCCTCGGCAACACAGCAATGCCCTGCGAGCGGCCAAGGTCGCGAGCGCGAACGGCTCCGATTGGACCGGGAACCAAAGGCACAGACCATCCCGATCCGGCACGTAACCAGGGGATCCAACTATCGATATCGGCAGAAGTCTTCACTAACCAAGGCGCTCGATCATCGCCATCGCCGCTGTCGGATTGCGCACCTTGAAACCGCTGATGACATAGAGGAAGACATCGCGCGAGCTAACCTGCGCATGTTGTTTCGGCATGACCACTTCAAGACCGTCCGGCATACTGCCAGATGCCCATTGGCGCGCTCTATCCACCCACGTATCAAGAGCTTTCTCGGAATACCCGGCGTCTTCCGCTTCGGTCGTGCCCATGGCGCGCACATAGACGAAGGGGGCAGTGATGTCCGCAATTTGCGGATAGTGGCTATCGGCGGCAATGATGATCGCCACGCCATATTCCCGCACCAGCGCTATGAAGTCCGGGGTCCGGAAACTGTCGTGCCTCACCTCGACAGCATGACGGATGGATCTCCCACCGACGGTCTTTGGCAATAGCTTCAGGAAACCTTCGAAATCATCAGGCTCGAACTTCTTGGTCGGCATGAACTGCCAATTGATTGGACCAAGTTTGTCCTTCAATTCCATCACACCGCTGGTGAAGAAGCGCTCGATGGATTCCCCCGCTTCGGACAGCGCACGCCGATTGGTGGCAAAGCGCGGCGCCTTGAGAGCGAACACGAAATCATCCGGCGTCTCGGCATGCCATTTGGCAAAGCTCTCGGGCTTCTGCGATCCATAATAAGTCCCGTTGATCTCCAGAGAGGTCAAGTTGCGGCTCGCATATTCCAGTTCACGCTTCTGGGGGAGACCTTTGGGATAAAATACGCTCCGCCAGGGCTCATAGGTCCACCCACCAATCCCTACGCGAATTCTAGGTTCTCCGCGATGCGGCACGTCGAAATCTCCTGAAACTGCTCAGTTGCGTTGGGTAGCCAAATAGTGGCCCCCAACAGCAAGACAATCCGTTTCCTGTCGCAATCCACGGGTTCCGAATTGTCGCCACTTTGGCGATACCCCCCATATTTATGGGTTATATTCTCTGGTTATATCATAGCGCGAAATTAGCGACGGTGGTCAATAGGGCGGCAAAAGAGGTGTTCGAAAGCGCCTGCGCTCGATAGGATTATGGCTTCCGCCGTGAACCTTCATGGGGAGCTTTCATGAGTAGTTGCGACCCTGATGCATTCGCATCGCAGGGAATAGAGCAACTATCTTTCGAACCGCGCGTTTTCGAACGCGAGGCCCGCTCAAACAACGGACTCGTGCGAAGGCCTGGAAGCAGAAAGCCCAACTCCACCACTAGGGTGGTGCCCAGACTCGAAACGATAGATCACATGGCCAATTCCATGCGTTTTCATCGCTGTTTGGTGATCTGCGTCGGCATCGTTTTTTGTTGGCCTGCACAAATCCTTCATACTCAATCTGCGCCTCCCTCTCAGGCCACTGTCGATACGGTGCCAGGCATGCCTCGAGTTTTGGATGCCGCCAATCTCTACAGCGAGGCATCCGCAGGCCGAATGAGCCCTGCTGTCGCCGACGCATTGTCACGAGTCTATGTTCCGAACGTGGAGTCAGGCGATGTCTATGTCATCGATCCCGAAAGCCTCAAGGTGGTTGATCGGTTCGTTGTTGGCGGAAACCCACAGCATATCGTTCCGTCGTGGGATCTAAAGACATTGTGGGTAGCGAGCAGCGCTATGAATACGCGACGGCACCACGCGGGTGGCGGTCTTCTGCCCATTGATCCCGCCACGGGAATGCCCGGCCGCGCCATTGCGGTTGCCGACGCCTACAATATGTACTTCAAACCCGATGGTACCGAAGCGATCGTTGTCGCCGAGGCGCGCAAGCAGCTGGAGTTCAGAGATCCAGAGTCGATGATGCTTCGGCATTCCCTAGCGACTCCGCAATGCGCCGGCATCAATCACGCCGACTTTTCCATAGATGGACGATACGCGATCTTCACCTGTGAGTTTCTGGGCAGCTTGATCAAGATCGATCTCCTCCAAGGGACCGTTGCCGGATCTCTGAAACTCTCGAAGGGGGGAATGCCTCAAGACATTCGGATCGCTCCAAATGGCAAGATCTTTTACGTCGCCGACATGATGGCTGACGGAGTCTTTCTTGTTGACGGCGAGAGATTGGAGGAAACAGGCTTCATTGAAACAGGAATTGGGGCACATGGACTTTACCCCAGTCGGGACGGGACCAAACTCTATGTTTCCAACCGCGGCTCCCATAACATCGATGGCCCGCGACGCGGCAAGGGCAGTATTTCAGTGATTGATTTTGCGACCCAGAAAGTCGAAGTCACCTGGCCCATTCCAGGCGGCGGAAGTCCCGATATGGGCAACGTGAGTGCCGACGGCAAACAGCTTTGGCTTTCGGGACGCTTCGATGATGTCGTCTATGCAATCGACACCACGACCGGCTCTGTAATAACAATTCCAGTCGGAAAGATGCCGCATGGCCTTACGGTTTGGCCACAGCCTGGCCGTTACTCGCTCGGTCACACAGGCAATATGCGGTGACTTTCAGAATGCTCCGCCATTTTCAAAGATGCTGACATGCCTTCATTCGGTACGCACCATGACATGCCGAACCGCTGTGTAATCCTCCAGAGCATACATGCTCAGATCCTTGCCGTAGCCGGATTGCTTGAGGCCACCATGCGGCATTTCGTTGACCAGCATGAAATGGCAATTCACCCAGGTGCAGCCATATTGCAGCTGCGCCGCCGTCCCCATGGCCTTCGCGATGTCCTTCGACCATACGGAGGATGCGAGGCCATAATCTGAATCGTTGGCCCAACTCACCGCCTGCTCCACATCATCGAAGCGTGTCACCGACACCACCGGGCCGAACACCTCGCGCCGGACGATCTCGTCGTCTTGCAGGGCTCCTGCGATCACCGTCGGTTCATAAAAGAAGCCGCTGCCGCTGCCCTCCTTGCCGCCCGTCGTAATCTGGACGTGCTTCAAATCCGCAGCACGCTCGACGAAGGAGGCGACCCGCGAGCGTTGACGAGGTGAAATCAACGGGCCGAGGTCGTTCTCGTCATCGTTGTCTCGACCGAACTGGAGCTGGGAGACGGCCGATGACAGATCGGCGACAAAGCGATCATAGATCTTCGCACCGGCATAGATGCGGCACGCCGCCGTGCAATCCTGGCCCGCGTTGTAATAGCCGAAAACTTTGATGCCCTCGATGACCTCTGTGAGATCCGCATCGTCAAACACGATGACAGGAGCCTTACCGCCGAGTTCGAGATGCGTGCGCTTCACCGATTTCGCGGCGGCATTCAAAACCTTCTTTCCGGTGGCGATATCCCCGGTGAGCGAAATCATCGCCACTTTCGGGTGAGAAATCAGCGATTGCCCGACTGTTTCGCCACGACCGACAATGACGTTTACGACCCCTTCAGGGAAAATTTCCGCCATCACCTTGGCAAGTTTCAAGGTCGAGAGCGGTGTCTGTTCGGATGGTTTGATGACGACTGTATTGCCGCCCGCGAGCGCGGGGGCGAGCTTCCATGCGGCCATCATCAGCGGATAATTCCAGGGAGCAATCGAGGCGACGACACCGATGGGGTCACGTCGGATCATGGACGTATGTCCCGGAAGATATTCACCCGCGAGTGCCCCTTGCATGGAACGCACCGCGCCCGCGAAAAACCGGAAACAATCGACAATGGCGGGGATCTCGTCCCGTAGAACGAGATGCCTTGGCTTTCCACAATTGAGAGCTTCGAGGCCAGCGAAAGCCTCGGCCTCCGCCTCAATGCGATCGGCGAGTTTTAAAAGGAGCGCCGAACGCGCACCAGGCACCGTGCGCGACCAGCTCTTGAAGGCGAGGCTTGCCGCGGAGACGGCGGCATCGATCTGCTCCGGCGAAGCCTCCGGCAGCTTCATGATCGTTTCGCCGGTCCGGGGATTGATGACCACTTCCGGTTCCTCGGTTCCAGCTTCGAAGCGGGAGCCGATCAGCATCTCGAGGTCGGACGGTCTGGAGAGGGAGCCGGTATCCATGATGTTCCTCCGATGGTCTGAAATAGTTTAATGACGGCCCGCTACCGGCCCTTCCTCACGGGTGAGGTAATAGGCTGCGAGAATGGGCAAGAAGGTGAGAGCGATGACGATGACGGCCACCACATTGGTGACAGGCCGTTGGCGAGGCCGGATGAGCTCGTTGAGCATCCAGATGGGCAAGGTGGATTGTTGCCCCGCCGTGAACGTGGTGACGATCACCTCGTCGAACGACAGGGCGAAAGCGAGCATTGCGCCTGCAAGCAACGCGGTTCCAAGATTGGGTAGAATCACATAGCGGAACGTCTGAAAACTATCGGCTCCGAGATCGTAGGATGCCTCCACGATTGAGGGCGACAGGCGGCGCAAGCGCGCAACGGCATTGTTGTGGACTACGACGACGCAAAACGTCGCGTGTCCGACGACAATGGTCCAGAACGAGAAGGGAATATCCATCAGGCTGAACGCCGAGCGCAGCGCGATGCCGGTGATGATGCCTGGAAGGGCAATGGGAAGAATGATGAGAAGCGAGATCACTTCGCGCCCGAAGAAGCGGGTTCGCGCGAGCGCGCCGGCTGCGAGCGTGCCGAGCACCATGGCGAGGATCGTGGCGACAGTTGCAACCTGGAGCGACAGAGTGAGTGCGTTCCAGACATCCGGCCGTGAGAAGGTCACGCCGAACCATTTCAGGGTCAGCCCTGGTGGCGGGAACTGATAACTGCGCTCCTCCGTCGTGAAGGCGTAGAGAATGACGAAGGCAAGCGGTGCGTGGAGAAAAAGCAGCCCGAGACCCGTGCTCAGTTTCAATCCAAGGGAAGCCTTAGAACGCATCGAACGCTCCCAGTCGCTTTGCCACGAGAAGATATAGCCCCATGACGATGATCGGCACGACGGCAAAGGCTGCCGCGAGCGGGATGTTTCCAGCGGTACCTTGGAGCACGTAGACAGTCTGCCCAAGGAGTAGCGTCGATGGCCCGATGATCTGCGGCAGGATGTAATCGCCGAGCGTCAGCGAGAAGGTGAAGATCGAACCCGCAACGACGCCGGGCAAGGCCAGGGGCAGAATAATCGTCCGAAAAGTCTGCCCCGGCACTGCGCCAAGATCGGATGATGCCTCAATGAGGCTTCCCGGCACGCGCTCCAGCGCGGCCTGAACCGGCAGGATCATGAAGGGTAGCCAGAGGTAGATGAAGACAAGTACCTGCCCAAGATAGCTCACGGAGAGCGACGGCCCACCGACGAGAGGTAAGCCGAGGAGAGCGTCTATGGCGGGTGTCGCCCCGACCCTGTCCGCTATCCACGCAACGGCGCCCTCTCGCGCGAGAAGAAGCTTCCAGGCATAGACTTTGACGAGATAGCTCGACCAAAGCGGCATCATGATCGCGAGATAAAACGCCGCCTTCATGCGTCCCCGCGCATAGCGCGCGGCATAATAGGCGACAGGAAAAGCAAGCAGCGCCGAGGCCAACGTCACGACAGCCGCAATCACCACGGTTCGAATGATGACATCGAGATTGGCGGGTTGCAGCAGCTCCGCATAGGTCTTGAGGGTGAGCTCACGGACAATAGTTCCCGAGAACTCATCGATAGAGAAGAAGCTCTGAAGCAGCAGGGCGGTGAGGCTTCCCACATAGATCACGCCAAGCCACAGGAGCGGCGGAACGAGCAGAAGCGTCAGCAGCAAGCCCCGCCGCTTGAACAGCGCATCGGAAAAGCGGCGCGAGAGACCTTCTCGCGGCAGGGGAAGATCGAGAACGGTGGCGCTCACCGGTCGTCCTCCATGACATGCAATGCCATCGGCAGCCAGGAAAGACGGATGGGAGCGCCGGGTTCAAGGCCACGCACCTCGGTCGCGGGCACGGTCGCTGCCAGGCGCAACTCCCCACAATCGGCGATGACGCGCCGAACAGCACCTTGGTACTGAACCTCGATGCAAATAGCGTCCACGCAAATACGTCCCGCTTCCAGCTTGCTCCCAGCCGCATGGACGGCAATGGCTTCCGGCCGCAAACTCACCAGTCGTTCCGGACCTCCGAGACGAGCGGCAACAGATGGTTCCAGAACATTCGATCCGCCGACGAACTGCGCGACGAAACGATTACGTGGGCGCTCGTAGATCTCTTCCGGCGTTCCCACCTGAACGATGCGACCGGCATTGAAGACAGCGACGCGATCGCTCATGGAAAGCGCTTCGCCCTGATCGTGCGTCACGAAAATGAAGGTGAGCCCGAGCGCCCGCTGCAGCGCTTTCAACTCCACTTGCATTTCCTCGCGCAGTTTCAAATCGAGCGCACCCAGCGGCTCGTCGAGAAGCAGAACTTTGGGGCGGTTGACCAGCGCACGGGCGAGTGCCACGCGTTGCCTTTGGCCGCCGGAAAGTTGCGAGGGGCGACGCGTCTCGAAACCGACGAGCTTGACGAGCCCCAGCGCCTCGCGCGCCAGCGTCTCGCGCTCGGTGCGGTTCATGCCGCGAATGCGCAAACCGTAAGCGACGTTGTCGAGGATGTTCATATGCGGAAAGAGTGCGTAATCCTGAAACACCGTGTTGACGGCGCGCCGATAGGGCGGAATTCCGGCGACGGGTTCGCTAAAAATGCCAATCTCTCCCGCATCGGGCTGTTCGAAACCGGCAACAAGACGCAGGCACGTGGTTTTTCCCGATCCCGATGGACCGAGCATAGCGAAGAATTCACCGGCGCGAATGTCGAGATCGACTCCGTCCACCGCCCGCACAGAGCCGAAATGGCGGGTCACGCCTGAGAAGCGAACAGCGGATGTGCTCTCAGACACACCAGGATCGGCCGCAATCGCGGCTTGCGGTCGCGTATGAACGGACATGGTTGGCGCTCCGGAGGGCATCCGTTGCCTCCTAGAATCTAACCATGCTCCGTCGAAGCACGATCAGATTTCTGCTCTCTTGATGTTGCATGACCCTCTCGGAAACTCGGATTCCGCTTTTCCAGCTCATGCGCCAACGTTTGGGGAGACGCTCGCAGCGAGCGAGCGCCTCCATAGGTCTCAGCGACCGCCGAGGATCGCGATGTAATCGGTCACCCAGCGATAATAGGGGACGCAGCCTTCAGCCTGCGTAGAACATTTCGCGACTGGCGTGCGCCAGAACCGGATCTTCTCGAAATTCCCCAAACCATTTGTCTGGCAGCCTTGTTCGCCGAGGAGTTCGTTGCCCTTACATGCAGCGAGAACCGTCGGCACGGAACCGAACCAGGATGCAAGATCACCTTGTACCTTCGGGCTCAGCGAATGCTCGAGCCATTGATAGGCGCAGTTCGGATGCGGAGCATTCACATGCATCATGGTGGTATCGGCCCAACCGGTCGCACCCTCCTCCGGAATGGTGCTGGCGACGGGCTTGTTCTGGCTCTTCAGGAGATTGACCTGGAATGGCCAGGACGAAGAGGCGACAACGCCTTCATTCGTGAAGTCGTCGACCTGCACCATGGCATCGTGCCAGTATCTCTGGACATTGCCGCGTTGCTTGCGCAAGAGGTCGAGCGCCGCCTTGTATTGCGCCTCGGTCAACTCGTACGGATCCTTGATGCCGAGTTGCGGCTGGTGTTTCATGAGATAGAGCGCCGCATCGGCGATATAGATCGGCCCATCGAAAGCTTGCACGCGTCCCTTGTTGGACTTGCCGTCCGGCAGGTTCCCCTCCTCGAAGACGACCTTCCAGCTCGTCGGCGCTTCCTTAAAGACATTCGTGTTGTACATCAGAACGTTCGAGCCCCATTGATAGGGCACTCCGTAATGAACATTGTCGACCGTGTGCCATGGCGCCTTTTGCAGACGCTCGTCGACACTCTTCCAACTCGGAATGAGGCTGATGTTGATCGGCTGGACGCGCTTGCCGGAGATGAGCCTGAGGCTCGCATCGCCCGAGGCGGTCACCAGATCGAAACCGCCTTCGTTCATGAGGGCGACCATTTCGTCGGAGGTGCCCGCGGCTTTCACCCGAACCTTGCAACCTGTCTTCTTTTCGAAGCCGGTCACCCAGTCGTAACTCTTGTCAGTTTCACCGCGTTCGATGTAGCCCGGCCAAGCGATGATATCGACGAAACCTTCGGATTTGCCAATGGACTTGACCTGCGCAAAGGCTGGCGCTGGCGCGGCCCCGAGCGATGCCACGAGGCAGATTGAGGCGGTACTTGTTATGCTGCGATGCATGGATGCGATCTCCCAAATGTCTCCGTGGATGGCACCCTCGGAGAGCCAATGAAGCCGAGCCTGTTCCCTGTTTTTTAGAAGAGTGTTCCAAATCCAGAGGCCACGCCAATTCATTCGGGAGAATTCGCGCATCGGAAATTCCGATATGTCAGCCTCGCTGCCGGATCGTCCGATAATTCTGGACGACGGAGAGAAATTGAGAGGCGGTCGGGGAGAGCCGGTATCCACGCCGCCAGACCACTCCAACTGAGACGGCGGGCAACTCTTCCTGAATGCGACGAGCTTCGATCTTGTCTCCTTCGAGCGACCATTGCCGAAAAGTGAGGTCCGGCAACACGGCGAGCCCTGCCCCTGTCGCCACCAGACTTCTCACCGCCTCGACGGAACGGGTGCGAAAGGCGATCGGCGGGCGGATGCCCATCTGCTGCCAGACAAGCTTGGGCGCTTCATCGATTTCATCGATGGCCAGCAGAATTTGCGGCTCACTGGCAAGATCCCGCAAGCTCACACCTCCGGCCTGCGCCAAGGGATGGCCCAGTGGAAGCCAGAGGCGGTAGCGGGAGGCCTCGACCAGTTCAGCCTCAAGGGAGACCAAGGAAAGGCTTGGCGGAAGCACCATGACCGCGATGTCGAGTTCACCGCCGATCAAGAGATGTTCGAGGTAGTCGCGATTGTCCTCCACCACCGACACCTCGAGGAACGGGAAAGCCCGCCGGAACCGCGCCAACAGATCCGCCAGCACGTAGCCCGCGACCAGAGGCGTGACGCCCAATTGAAGCCGCCCTTCGGTCGGCGCACCGTTCTCATGAAGTGCCCGCCGGGCGCTCGATACCTCGCCGAGGATCTTTTCGGCGTGCCGCAGAAATTGATACCCCTTGAGGGTCAGGCTCATGCCGTGCGCGGAACGCTCGACCAGCTTGAGCCCAAGGTCGCTTTCAAGCTCTTGTATCGCCTCGGTAATCGTCGATTGAGAAATGGAAAGTTGGCGCGCGGCGCCGGAGACCGAGCCGATTTCGGCGATGGCGACGAAATAGCGTACCTGGCGAAGCGAAAAGGCCATTGTTGGGCGACACGCTTATCTTGACCGATGCGCTCAACTTTTACGCGCTTACAGGTAATGAAATATCCCGTTGGTAGCGTCAAGCTTGCTAACTCTCGTCGAAAAGGCGGAGCGACGTTTTCAATGATCTCAGAGTGAAATTGCGGGCCCCTTTAAAAGGGCTTGACCTTCCAACCATTGGAAGGGCCACAACATTGGCAACGACTTTGAATCTGGAGAGATTCCCATGGCCGCGGCGCCTGAACACGACTTGACCTTCGATATCCCTATCCAAGGGATGAGCTGCGCGTCCTGTGTGGGTCGTGTCGAGAAGGCCATCGGAGCGGTCAGCGGCGTCTCCGCCGCGCAGGTCAATCTGGCGACGGAACGCGCCCGCGTCACGCTCTCATCATCCGCCTTCGATCCCGCAACAGTGGCTGAAGCCATTCGGAAGGCGGGTTACGAACCGGCGGAGACGAAGGTCGAGCTTAAGGTCGAAGGGATGACCTGCGCGTCCTGCGTGGGCCGCGTTGAAAAGGCCTTGAAGCACGTCCCGGGCGTGGTCGATGCGACCGTTAACCTTGCGACGGAGCGCGCCTTCGTGCGCTTCTTCGGTGGCACTGAGATGGTTGGCAAACTGACGTCGGCAATTGCCGATACCGGGTACGAAGCAAAAGCGATCCTTGCGAGCGACGCCCCGGCAGACCAGGAGCATGCAGCGCGCGACACGGAGATTGCGAACCTAAAACGGTCGCTTCTCATCGCTGCGGTTTTGACGCTGCCCGTCTTCGTCCTGGAAATGGGCTCGCATCTCATTCCTAGTATGCACGATTGGGTGATGGAGACCATTGGTCATCGTCAAAGCTCGTACCTGCAATTCGCGCTGACCACGCTTGTGCTCTTCGGTCCCGGCCTGCGTTTTTTCAAGAAAGGTATTCCGGCTCTCCTGCGCTTCGCGCCGGACATGAACTCGCTCGTCGTTCTGGGCACCAGCGCGGCTTATGGTTATTCGCTCGTTGCGACATTCTTGCCGAGTCTCCTGCCGCTTGGCACCGCCAATGTCTATTACGAGGCAGCCGCCGTCATCGTGACGCTCATTCTCATGGGCCGCTATCTCGAAGCGAAAGCCAAAGGGCGTACTTCGGAGGCGATCAAGCGGCTCATGGGGCTGCAGGCGAAGACGGCTCGCGTGATACGCAATGGCGAGTCGCTGGAGATCGCTCTCGATCAGGTGCTGGTCGGTGAGATCGTCCAGGTTCGTCCTGGTGAGAAAGTGCCGGTGGATGGCGACGTCACCGACGGCTCGTCCTATGTGGATGAATCCATGATCACCGGGGAACCCATTCCCGTGCAGAAGACCCAAGGGGTAGAAGTCGTCGGGGGAACCATCAACAAAACCGGCAGCTTCACCTTCCGCGCCACGAAAGTCGGTGCCGATACGGTGCTGGCGCAGATCATTCGCATGGTCGAGCAGGCGCAAGGGTCCAAGCTCCCGATCCAGGCCCTCGTCGACAAGGTGACCACATGGTTCGTGCCGGCCGTCATGGCGGCCGCAGCGCTGACTTTCGCGATCTGGCTGGCATTCGGTCCAGATCCGGCTCTCAGCTTCGCCCTCGTCAATGCGGTCGCGGTCCTCATTATCGCTTGCCCGTGTGCCATGGGTCTTGCGACGCCGACCTCGATCATGGTCGGCACCGGCCGTGCCGCCGAACTCGGCGTCCTGTTTCGACAGGGCGAGGCTTTGCAGAGCCTGAAGGAAGTCAGCATCGTCGCTCTCGACAAGACAGGCACGCTGACCGTCGGACGCCCGGATCTGACCGATTTCGTCGTGTCTCACGGCTTCGATGAAGCCGACACTCTCAGGCTCGTCGCATCCGTCGAGGCACTCTCCGAGCATCCGATCGCGGAAGCGATTGTCGAAGCGGCCCAGCGCAAAGGATTGTCGCTCGCGACTGTCCGCGATTTCGATGCTCTGCCCGGCTTCGGCGTGTCCGCGAGAACCGACGATCGCAAGGTTGAAATCGGCGCTGATCGTTTCATGGAGCAACTCGGTTATCCGGTATCCGAATTCACTTCCGTCGCAACGCGTCTGGGCGCCGAAGGAAAGAGCCCCTTATATGCAGCGATCGACGGCAAGATCGCCGCCGTCGTCGCGGTGGCCGATCCGATCAAATCGTCGACGCCTAACGCCATCAAGGCGCTTCACGCCCTGGGGCTGAAAGTCGCGATGATCACCGGCGACAACCGCCGCACGGCTGAAGCCATTGCACGTCAGATCGGCATCGATGAAGTGATCGCGGAAGTTCTGCCCGACGGAAAAGTCGCAGCGATCAAACGCCTGCGCGAGAACGGTCAAAAGATCGCGTTCGTCGGCGACGGTATCAACGATGCACCGGCTCTGGCAGAGGCCGATATCGGACTTGCCATCGGCACAGGCACGGATATCGCCATCGAGAGCGCGAATGTGGTGCTCATGTCCGGCGACCTGCGCGGCGTTGCGAATGCCATCGCTCTGTCGAAGGCGACGATCCGCAACATCAAGCAGAATCTGTTCTGGGCCTTCGTCTATAATGCCTTGCTGATTCCAGTTGCTGCCGGCGTTCTCTACCCGCTCGATGAGACGCTGCTGTCGCCGATGGTGGCCGCTGGCGCCATGGCCCTCTCCAGTGTCTTCGTTCTCGGCAATGCCTTACGGCTTCGTCGATTTAAGACGACCATCCGACCTGTGGGAGATCTTTCAACTGCTTCGACCACATTGAGAGAAGGTCTTCAGCAAACTCCCCCGAGCGCCGTTTAAGAACCAACGACACACGCCGCAAGCAACGGACGTGGCAGTCGTTGCAGCGGGGCAACGGAAGGAGACTCACCCCTCTAATTCGAGGTCGAAAATCGTCCTGTCGCGAGAAAACGCTCCATCACATTTTCATAAGGGCGAATATCGATTCCGCGCTCAGCAAGCCATGAATCATTGAGATGAGTACTGCGGTAACGCTCGCCTGAATCGCAGAGAAGCGTGACGACCGAACCTTCCTCGCCCTTCGCCACCATGTCGGATACGATCTGCGCGACGGCCCACAAATTTGTCCCGGTCGAACCACCGCAGGACCGCCCGATGCTCCGGGAGAGAACGCGCGCCGCTGCAATGCTTGCGGCGTCCATGACCGAATAGGATTTGTCGATGAGGTCGGGAATGAAGGAGGGCTCGCAGCGCGGTCGTCCGATTCCCTCGACCAATGAAGGCTTGCATTCCACCGTCGTTATCGCTCGATCCGCCAGATGGCGATGGAAGACCGAAGCCTCCGGGTCCGCAAGGCAAAGCCGCGTCGGAAGACGCCGATAACGGATGAAACGGCCGAGCGTGGCAGACGTGCCGCCTGTTCCCGCTCCAACGACAATCCAGGACGGAACGGGGTGCTTCTCACGCGCCATCTGGCTGAAGATGGATTCCGCGATGTTGTTGTTGCCCCGCCAATCGGTCGCCCGCTCGGCATAGGTGAACTGATCCATGTAATGCCCGCCGAGATCGGCGGCGAGGCGAGCGCTTTCGGAATACATCTCCACAGCGCTGTCCACGAAGTGGCTTTCGCCCCCATAGAAAGCGATCTGTTCGATTTTCTCGGGAGATGTCGAGCGTGGCATCACAGCGATGAAGCGAAGCCCCAGCATTCGCGCAAAATAGGCCTCGGATACGGCCGTCGATCCACTGGAAGCTTCGATGATGGTCGTCCGCGGGCCGATCCAGCCGTTGCAAAGCCCGTAGAGGAACAATGAGCGTGCAAGACGGTGCTTCAGACTCCCTGACGGATGGGTGGATTCGTCCTTTAAGTAGAGAGTGATGCCGGGAGCGCCGGGAACCGGGACTTGCAAGAGATGCGTATCGGCCGATCGATTGAAGTCGGCCTCGATCGTTTGCACCGCATGTTCGACCCACGCCCGATCTTGCAAGAACTCACTCATAGCTCTGCTTTCTCCCCTGTAATCACTGGCAATACACGAGCAGGGAGACCTGGTGAAGAGTAAGACTGTAGGCCACAGCGAACGGAGGACAATCTGGGCCTCTCCTCGGTCAGCCCATCAGTTCGCAATCCCGCCTGACAAATCCACCAGATCCCTGGGCAAAGCATTCATCACGTCAATTCCGTTTTCCGTGACGAGCAGTTGGTCCTCGATCATCAACGCACCGACCCCCTTGGCATAGAATGGCGTCTCGAGTGCGAGGACCATACCGGGCTCAATGAGTTCAGAATTTCTGGCCGAAATGAAGGGCCACTCCTCGCTGCCGACACTTGCACCAACGCCATGTCCGAAATGGCCCCGATTGTATTCAGTAAAGCCCGCCGCCCGCATTTCCTTCAGGATCGCGCCATAGACTGCACCGAATGTCACACCGGGACGCACCATCGAAATTCCAGCCTCGAACGCAACACTGAGTGCAGCGAATATGTCTTTCGCGACGGTGGAAGGCATCCCGAAGGAGAAGGTGCGCGCGCCATCTGACGAATATCCGCCAATCAGGCATCCCACATCGGCCTTGATGATGGCGCCGTTCTCGACAACACCGGATGCACTCCAAGGGTCGGAGCCGATTGCGATGAAATCCCACGATCCGGTGAGGTTACGGATCTCAGACGCGTCCGCCGCTTCCTTCACGCCATCGCGCCAGGCTTGAGAGAGAGCCGCGACCGAAGAGCCGATCCTCACCTCGCTCGCCATGCGGCGCAATCCGGCCTCGGCCAGCATCGACGCTTGGCGCAGTCGGGTTATTTCCGCAGGCGACTTAATGGCGCGTAAGCGACGAATGACATCTGATCCATCGACCCAACGGATCTCAGGCAGTTGGGCTTTCAGCGTCTCAAAATCCGCAACAGGCAAGAACCCGAGGCGCCGCGGCGCGAAAGGCTATCGCGCGATGTGTCTGCTTCGTCACAGACATCCGGGGTAAGGGCGAAGGGCATCAAGGGCGCTTGGCAACTCTATCAAGTTTCACTGGCTCATTCGAGGTGATTGAAGCATAGTCGGCGCCTGTTGTTTTCGTCGGTGCTACTGTGGTCACGAACGTTCTTTTTGTGCATCAAAACTTCCCCGGCCAGTACAAGTTGCTCGCCGAGGAACTCAGCCTGCGCGATGACTTCAGGGTTGTCGCTCTGGGGCAAAACAAGCCTTTTGGTTTCGAGCTCGGCAGGGTCCATTACATCGGGTACAGCTCCCAGCCGGATCTCAGCGCCGATCTGTTTCCACCCGTCACCTTCTTTTCCGAACAGGTCAGGCGTGGGGATGCCGCGCGCTGGCAATTCAAGGAACTGAAGAAGAGCGGCTTCACGCCGGACATTTGCTTCGTGCACCCGGGATGGGGCGAGGCCATGTTCTTGCGCGACGTCTTTCCCAATACGAAATTGATTTCCTATCTCGAATATGGCTACCGCAATAGCGGAAGCGAACTTGAGTTCGACGGGGAATTCCGGTCATCTCCGACCGACCTGCAATATGTCTCTCTCCGCAATCTTCCGACACTGCAAGCGGCGGCCCTGTCAGACGCTCTTATCTCGCCGACGAAATGGCAGGCGAGTACCTTTCCTTCCGCACTTTCGAGTCAGATCCGGATCATCCATGAAGGTATCGACATGACAATTGCAAAGCCGGCGAATCCCATTCCGTTCAGGATACCGTCCTCAGACACTGTCTTGTCGTCCGAGCGCCCTCTTGTCACCTATGTCGCAAGATCGCTCGAGCCATACCGCGGCTTTCACACCTTCATGCGCTCGGTTCCCCGGATTCTCGAAATGCTGCCGGATGCCCACATCGCAATCGTCGGGCAGGAACCGCCGAGCTATGGGAGAAGTCCGCAACAAGGGGGGACGTGGAAACAAGTCATGCTCGAAGAGGTCGGCAGCAAAATCGATTTCGACCGGGTCCACTTCCTCGGTACGTTAACCTATCCGGATCTGCTCAATCTCTTCCGACTCTCGACGGTTCATGTCTATCTGACTTATCCATTCGTTCTGTCGTGGTCGTTGATCGATGCGATGGCGTGTGGTTGCGCGATTGTCGCGTCAGCGACAGAACCCGTCGAGGAAGTGATTAGCGATGGCAAGAACGGGTTGCTGACCGACTTCTTCGATCATCGGATGCTCGCTGAAAAAATCACCTCAATCGTCGAGGACGAGGAATTGCGCCGAGCACTGTCTTCGAGCGCGCGGAAAACCGCTGTGAAGCGCTTCGACTTCAAGACAGTCGCCCTGCCCGCCTACGAAAAACTGATAAGCGAATTAATACAGTAAGAAAAAGGGGGCGCTAAAGCGCCCCGGTAGCAGCAGAGTGTTTTGCGAAGATCGGTTCCGGCCCTTTGCGAAGGGTAGGTATTAACGCTTCGCGGCGCGACTTTTATCTGCCTTCGGCGCGGTATGGGCAGCGGCTTTCACGCGGCCACCCCTCACAGCCTCCAAGCAATCGGCATAAGCATCGAGCAGCCAATCGCGGTCGAAAACGACGCCTGTCTGGTTGGCGTGCGCCTGCTCGACTTGAACGACGTTGCGCAGCAATGCGAATGCGACGAGTTCCGGGCTATCGCCTTCGAGATTGACAGTCCGGCTGCCTTCGCTTGTTTGTCCTGAGCGTCCGTTCGTCATGAATGTCTCCTATTCTTCCTTGAGAGCGAAATCGTAAATCTTGAGAATGGGATCGAGGAAATAAGCAAGAATAGTCCGCTTCCCCGTCTCGATTGTGACTTGAGCAGGCATGCCGGGCGTTAGCACGATGTGGCCGGCATCCAGATCTTTTTGGGCAACCCTGACCACGCCCTTGTAGAAGGTCTTGTTGCTGCTCTTGTCCTCGAAAAGATCGGCAGAAACCTTCTCGAGGGTTCCAGAAATCGCCTTCTGATAGCGCTGGCGATATGGGAGAAAGTGAATGCTGGTGGTCTGACCGGGATGAACGCGTTTGATATCCGTCGGCTCGATGTCGACCGACACGACCAGCTCGTCATCCGCGGGGACGATTTCCAGCGCCGTCTGGCCAGGCACAAGCGCGGCTCCTGGGCCGAATACCGACAAACCATAGACATAGCCGGCCTCTGGCGCGCTGATCACACTCTGCTCAAGACGCTTCATCGCCCAGATCAAGCGTGGCTCGATCTCTGAAAGGCGCGCATCGTTTTCCGCACCTTCTTTTGCAATGCCCTCGAGCCGCTCTTTCGTCAGTTGTGCGATCTGAATTTCTGCCGCGCGAATCTTGTCGTCTTCCGCAGAGACGAGCCCTGTCAACGCTTCGACGTCACCATGCAGTGCCGCAGCCGTGCGCTCCAGCGTCAGTGTTCGCGGGCGCGCGATCAAACCTTTCTCCTGCAGCGGGCGAAGGGATACAAGTTCATCCTCGACGCTTTCGAGCTGCGTATGCGCGGCCTTCACACGCCCCTGGAGACCCGTGATTTGGCGGTGGCTACCCTCGATCTGTTGCTTGAGAAGGCTGATCTGTCCGAGATAAGCCGCACGGCGGGCATTGAGCAACGCCCGCTCTTGCTGGATCATTATCTGAATCTGTGGCTCGTTCAGGCGATCGAGGAGCTGATGCGGCACTGCAACGTCGCTCGCCTCCGCGCGCTCGGCCTCGAGGCGCGTCGTCCTGAACAGAGCGGCGGCACGACTGGAACTCAGAACCTCTGCCTCTGCTTTCGCATCGGCCAGATCGAGTTGCAGCAACTTCTGCCCCTTTTGAACGAGTTGACCTTCGCGAACGAAAACCGTTCCGATCTGCCCGCCTTCGCGATGCTGAATGACTTTCCGGTTGCCTTCGGCGACAACGCGGCCAGACGTGATCGCCGCGCTCGCCACCGACATCGTGGACGACCATCCGGTGATGGCAAGCAGCATTCCAAGGGCTGTCAAGCCGCCGACGACGACAGGGCCAAACGCCGAATCTGAAAGAGGCTTCACGCCGTCGACGGTCATGGACATGGATTTATGCATTGCCGTTGCTCGCGGTTTTGACGACGGTCGGCCGGCCGAGTTGCTGAAAGACCTCCGAGGTCGTTCCAAAACTGACAAGCTCGCCCTCACGCAGGACAGCCGCGTGATCGAGGTGGTGAACGAGATTGGGCCTATGCGTGATGAGTATGACGGTGCAGCCGTCCTCTTTCAGCGCCTGGACGCACGCGATAAGCGCCTCTTCGCCCGGACCATCGAGATTTGAGTTCGGTTCATCGAGGACCACGAAGGACGGACGGCCCACGATGGCTCGCGCCAGTGCGATCAACTGGCGCTGACCGCCGGAGAAAGCCATGTTCTCGTCGAGCATGGTCTCATACCCCTTCGGCAGTCGCAGAATGAGATCGTGAACGCGCGCCTTTCTGGCTGCATCGACAATCTCGTTTCCGGAGAACCGGCCGAACCGACCGATATTGTCAGCCACAGTGCCCGGCAGGAGACTGACGTTCTGCGGAAGATAGCCGATGAAATCGCCCAGTTGTTCATTGTTCCACTGCTGGAGCTCCGCACCATCGATCCGTATGAAGCCATTTGTCGGAGGCAGGCTTCCCGTCAGAACCCGCGCGAGGGTCGTTTTGCCGGAGCCGTTCAAACCCACCAGACCAAGCGTATGACCGGGCTCCAGATTGAATCCGATCCGCTTAAGCACGGCTCTGTCGCCACCGGGAGGAACATAAGTCAGATCCCGGACAGTGATCATCCCGCGCGGCTTTGGGAGTTGCAGATTGATCTGCTGCTCCGGAGAGCGGCTGAGCACGGCATCGATACGGCGCATCGCTTCTCTGATCGGTGGATAATCATCCCAGGCCGCGACGAGCTGATCGATCGGCTTCATCGCGAATTGAAAAATGAGAATCGAGGCAAAGACAGCGCCGACAGGGAGTTGCCCGTTGATGACCTGGACGGCGCCCGTGGCCAGAATGGCGCCCTGCATCAGAATGCGCGCGGAACCAAGAAACGCTGAAAAGATTACGCCTCGGCCGCTCGCGATGAGCTGCTCTTGAATCGCCTTGTCCCGTTCACGGCGCCAGCGTCCGATAACGGCGTCGAGCATTCCGAGACCGACAACCGCCTCCGACGCGCGTGCGACAGCTTCACTAAAGTGTTGCGACGAATTCCCAACCACATTGGCCTTGAGCAGCGCGCGCTTGGTCATGAGGGTGTTGGCAATGGTCGCAACCGATGAGATCGTCATACAGATGGCGGCAACGACGCCAATGACCGGATCGACCACAAGGATCACGCCGAGGAAGAGGAATCCCCAAGGCACATCCAACGCAGCCATTGCACCCTTGCCTGTGGCAAACTGTCGATAACTGTCGAGATCACGCAAAAGCTGCGCGTTCGCGGCGGATAGCCCGGCAGCCGAACGGCGCACGATGACCCGGAACAGGCGATCTGCGAGACGCCGCTCGATTCTTGCCGACGCCCTAACCAGAAGAATGCCTCTCACCCATTGGAAGACGGCTTTTGCACTGAGTGCAATAACGAGACCGATCAGCAACGCGATGAGGGTTTCCCAACTCCGGCCGGGAATGACGCGGTCATAGATCTGGTAGAGGAAGATTGGGTACGCCAAGAGAAGAACGTTGACGAGCGAATCGAAAAGGAGCGCGAAGACGAAATGCTGTCTGCAGGCCCGCAGAGCTTCCGTAACGTCGCTATCTCGATAAGTTTGATGATCTTGTTTGCTCATCGTCAATCTTGCAATTTGGAGGGCTTAAAATTTTCTTGGATCAGCCACCGGCACGCCGGCGCATTCGAACAAGCTTAGGCATAGAAACAAGCGATGTTTCATAAAGCGTCTGAAGGCTGATCGAATCCAAACGATCATGAAACGAGCTTGAGCTCTTATTAAATTCCGTCCTCGCGAAGCCGAGCTCAGGAGCGCTGGCCGCAAGGGTCGAATCACTCGCGCACAAGCCGAGCGCCAGAATATAGGCCTCAAGGCCGAAGACTTTCTCGCTTGATGGGACCGAGATGTCGACATTCGTTCCAACAAAGGCCGCAGCGACCGCAGGCCTTTCGTCGCTCTTGTCATCGATAGGCCGGAGCTGATCGAGAACGCCGGAGAATGTCTTTGTTTTTGCTCCGGCGATCGGGTCCGTATCCGAGCTTATCAGAATGCCCGGCTGCCCCTCTTCAACTTTGTCAAGGAGCGAGGCGAGCCAGTTGGCTTGTCGAGGGACACGCCCCGAGCGAAGCAAGATACGCGGTAGGCGCGGACCGAAGCTGAATCGTGCCGCCTGCGCTTCCGAGGTTCGCGAACTGAAGCAGGCGAGACGCACGGCGAGTCCATACAGAGATGCCCATGATCGCAATTGCGCCGTGAGCGTCTCGATCAAGGCTCTTTCAAAAACACACACATTGATGTCGCAAGGAATCCCAGACACCGTCAGCGACAATCCGATAATCGTGCGATGCAGAGCCTCGAAGTCGCCATTGGCGAAGATAAGGATTTCGGCCGATGGCCTGCGGCTCAACCCGAACTCTGCCTTGTGTATGAGATGTGCCTTCTCGGGAGAATTGGAGGCGCTCACGATCGGATGATAGACGCGCCGGAAAAGCTCGCCATCGACACAGGCAACCGGAGCGAAGTCGCGCACGAGCTCAACACCCAGGTGATCTGTCTCAGCAGCCTGACCAATCCACACCGCAAAGCGTTCTCCAGCGTGCGCCCACGCCAGGCGATAGCATCCAGTGAGGGCAAGGCCAGTCGCCTCGATGATGATCTGCGTTTGAACGCGATCGCTATCGATGGTGTCTTTCTCGCGAAACGTCACAGTGGTCTCGGCGAGATCCGCCTCACCAAAAGACTGAACCTCAAACTCCGCATCCCGATAATCGGGTCCGGTTAACTCGACAAAGAAGACAACGCCGTCCGAAGACGACCGAACAGCTCCACGCACAGCGTATGTCGCATCCGCGTGCGATGAACTCCATTGTTTCGGACAAAGCGCCGCTGCCCAAGTTGCCATCGCGCGCGACCCGCCGATGCCTATCGCATGAAGCGCCTCGACGAGGCCTTGCGCGTCTTCGGAAGAGCGCACAATCGATTGGGCACCGACATCGTCGCTGACTGTTATTCGCACGAGCTGGCCAGCGACATCGAGATACAGGATTTTCGGGTCGACAACCGGAAACCAAAAAAGGCCGCTATCCGAGCGACCAGACAACGGGCTCGGAACAACTCTCAGCAATCCTTGTTGCGAGACGAGATATCCATCGCGAAGATTCTCCCCGACGATGGAACCGATGTCGAGAATGATTCCGTCCGGAAAAGATGCCACCACGAAACCTGGAGCCTGCCAAGCGCTGACGAAGGCGAGAAATCGCTCCAGAACATACGGCGGATCATCGTTATGCTCGAATCGATCGGCAATCAGTTTCAGGACACGGCCTGTATTCGCCTGTGTCCAATCGGCCAGTTTCACCGCGACTGCCGAAGTGACGCCTTCTCCGCTCAAACCATTGTCGATGTCGCAAAAAGCACCATCGCGGAGCTCACGGCCTTTGACGAGCAAGACCTCGGTAGAACTGCCCGGCTGGATCAGCTTCTTGCGTTGAAGAATAGCAAGAGACTGACCATCGACGGAGATTCCGGCAATCGCCGGCATGTTCGGCATCGTCCACCACACATAGGCAGTATCGACCGAATGTGGAATCACAAAAAGAGAGGCTGCCCCCCTGCCGGCAGGCAGTGAGGACAGCCTCGTTGGTCCATTACTGGACATCGCCTCAGAAGTGGAAGAACGAAGCTTTCACCTCGTTCGGATCAAAGCCGACAAGCTTGAACTGAGTTCCGTCATCCTTGACCGTGACAATCGTATTGCCATGGCCATCGCTCGTGAGCTCAAGACCTGAGAACTTGGAATTATGAGCCGCCGTTGCCGACAGGTCGATCAGGTCTTCCTTCGGCTTGAAGTCGGCGATCGTGTCCATATCGCCTGGATTGCCCTTCTCCATGACGAACTTGTCACGGCCAGCGCCACCCTTGAGGAAGTCGGAGCCGATGCCACCCGTCAGGGTGTCGTTGCCCGCACCGCCGAGGAGACGATCATCGCCAGCGCCACCGAAGAGCTTGTCGTTTCCGACCATGCCGTCGAGCGTATCATTGCCGGCATCGCCATACAGCTTGTCGTTTCCGAGGCCGCCGGAGAGCTTGTCGTTGCCGTCATCACCATAGAGCTGATCGTTGCCGGCGTCACCGAAGATCGTGTCGTTGCCGGCACCGCCATAAGCGATGTCATTGCCGTCGCCGCCGTAGATCTTGTCGTCGCCAGCGTCACCGAAGAGCTTGTCGTTGCCGGCTTCGCCGAAGATCGTGTCATTGCCGTCGCCACCTGAGACGACGTCGTTGCCAAGACCGGCCTTGATCGCGTTCTTGCCGGCATTGCCAACGATATTATCGGCAAGAGCGCTTCCCTTGACGCTGGCGTTGGATGAACCGGTCAGCACAACGCCGCGGAAGCCCGTATTGGAAATATCGATGCTCTTCTCGGCTTGAACGATGTCATAGCCCTTGGCAGCTCCCGTAATTTTGGCGAGCTTGTCGTTGGCGCCGAGGATCACATAGTCGGACTTGGACGTGCCCTTCACCGTCTGCGCGCTCGCCTTGAGGCTTGCATCGTTCAGGACAAGCTGCGCATTACGAGCGCTGCCCGGAATATTCTTCAAAATTTGGCTGAAAGCGTCCGAGGACACCCCATCCTTTTGGAAAAACGCACCAACAACAGTAGCCATTCATACCCCCCGGAGGTCTCAATGCCTCTCGCGACTCCAACAGTTCATCGCACGTGATACAGTGTAGCTGACCGCTATCATGCAACACAATCAAGTTTCAAGCCCCCGATCAAACATTTTTCGCTGGGCGAATCTTTTTTTGAGCATCTCGGGCCGCGTGCGGGAGAAAAATCGTAACGGAAGCCCTGGGGATGATTGGCGCCGTTGAAGGCAAACTTCTTGCGCGCTCTGCCTTCGCAGAGCAGAAAATTGTTCAATCATTTTAGAGTTAAGCTTATTCTACAGAAGTCGGTTAAAGGCCGCTCTTGTCTAGCCAAGCGGCCCTCGCAATTCTGACCCGAGAAGATTTTGCTTGGCGTGGCGCAGCCTATCTATTCAACTAGCTCGCGACCACGCGGCGGTTTAACTCGATTTTCTACTATAAATTGTAAAATGATGCGCCAGGTAGACCTCATTCGTCTTTAAACGAGCGTTCGCCAGTTTTTTAAGGTGAGCGGCGTCCTGCTTGGTCCTGGTCCCAACGACTTTACCCAGCACCTCAGACAGCGCTCCCGGGCTGCGTGCCAAAAAAAGATAGTCGACGCTTCTATCGATCTTCTCAGCCATGCCGCCCAGATCCGAACAGATGAGAGGCCGTCCTGCTATACGGGCCTCCTGAATAACGACAGGCGAGTTCTCCCACCAAATAGACGGGACGACGATCACGTCGCACGCCTGCATCAGATTGATCACGTCCTCGTTCCGGTAAGGTCCCATGCGGCGCACGACATCCGACTGTTCGTGGAAAAGCGTCTCGATGCGCTCGCCGAATGAGGTGTCGCGAAAATGCTTGTTGTCGCCGTGGATTCGCACCTCGATCGCAGGGCGAAGCTCCTCCGGTAACATGGCCGTGGCCTCCAACAGGATGTCGATCCCCTTGAAGGGGTTGATCTGACCGAAATAGCCAAACACGACCCGCCGCTTTTCGTCGCCTTCCTGGGTGGAGCGATCCAGAACGTTGCCGGCGCTGGCGACAACGTGTTCATCGAGCAGGTTCTCCACCACCAGGATACGGTCGGCGGAAACACCCCAGTCGACATAGCGCTTCTTCAAAAACTCGCTCGGGGAAATGAGTTGATCAACATGAGCAAGGAACGACTTTAGAATTGTACTGCGAACGAAAAATTTGCCCGCCGACATCGATGGGAAGCATGTTGCGCATTCGGCCGGGGAGGCCGCATAACAAAGCTCTCCGCCCGTCTTCACCATCTGGCCAAAATTGGCGCAAATCGCAGCATACTCGTGAATTGTGAAAACGACACGTACGCCGGCGCTCTTGAACAACTCGAAGATTTCGACGCCCCAGAGGACAAAGTGGTGAATGTGGACGACATCCGGCTTGAGTGCGTCGATGAGCTCGGTCACGAGTTGCTTCAGGAGGTCATAGCCGAGGCTCTGGAAAGTAAACGCCTCGACATCTGGAGGGGAGACCAGAATCTCATCCTCTCGGCCGCGAAAGCTTCCGAAATAAGCGCTATGTCCGATTGCCCCGGCTTCGGCGCGAGCAACAAAAAAAGCACGCTCCACACCCGACGACTTCTTCATCCGCTGAAACAACGAATAAGCAGCGCGCTCGGCGCCACCAGCGCCCAGTTCGGGATGTCCATGCGAAAGAACGATGACTCGCATCAATGGGGTCCTAGTTGACGTTCTGCAGTGCATTGAGCCGATGGGTCTTTTGGCTCATGCGGAACCCACGATCTGCTTTCGGGGCCGAATGCGAAGAACTCTTTTCGGTGCTTGGGGAGACGATGCCTCAGACAGGCGCTTCGCCCATCGCTCATTGAATTCGACACAATTCATATAGGTCACCATGCTGCGCAAGTCCTGATGCCCCATATTCGGTATGGATTGTCTCTCCAGGTGGTAGAGACCCGGATGGACGTGGAGCTCGACCTCCGCGCCCAGTTGCTCTGCGCGCAGGCAAAGATCCGCGTCCTCGAAGTCGCCACGTTCGTAAATCGTATCGAACCCTCCGAGTTGCCCGAAGAGGTTTGACGACAATCCCATCAGCGCTGCCGTTACCGCTGGAACGCGCCGCACCCGTTCCCCCCGATAGAGAGAAAATGGCAGCCCCTTCATAGGATGATCCGCCAGATGCATACCTCCCACGAGCGGCGATCGCGGGAACTCCATTCCAACATGCTGAATGGTGTTGTCCTCGTAGAGCAAGGAAAAGCCCACCACCAATTCCGGTTCACCCTTCGCTGCTCTAGAACGTATGGCCTCGGCCGCCTCCGCCAATGGAGCACCGTCCATCACCATGACATCCGAGTTCATCAAAAAAATGATATCGCTCGATGCCGCGAGAAAGCCCAGATTGTTGGCGCGCCCATAACCGTAATTACGAAAATTCTGGAGTAGCGTCGTTGGAACGGAAATAGCGCTGCTTCTGCTATTCAATCCCGAATAGATCTGCGGCCAGATCCTCGGATCATCGACGACAAGAACCAGTTCGAAAGTGGGGTCCAGAACGCGCTGCAGATGATGGACGCAATTAAGGAAGAATGCATCGCCGTAAAACGGAATGATGATCGAGGCGAGGGGTTGTTGCGCAACCGCCGGCCCGAAGTGAAACTTCCTGGCTTGGGCATCGCCCTTCGGAAGAGAGAGAAGCGGCCGATAGAACCGGTCGATCGCTTCCTTGGAAAGCGATTGAATGTCACCGATGGTCTGCGTGGCTATATTCAGCGCTGTCTCTTCGTCCTTGATCGCATGGGTCGCAACGGGACCGTACAATGTCGTCTTGTTCTGAGCAGGAACATGCTCGACGAAGAACAACTCGCCAGCGGCGGCCTCCTCGGAGACAGGTGCGATGGCAACAAAACCATGCTCGTTCGAGACCGAAGTCAGGCTTCCGTCGCTTCGAAGATAGTCGTGAATGTCCGGGCGAGCCAGACGGCCGAGAAACGACGACAGGACGCACGACCTGAAATCGCCCAGCATCAGATGGATGTTCCGGTCGGCCAGATTTGCGATCCAGCCTTCAAGAACAACGCCTCTTCCCGCAACGGCGGCATTGCGGATATGAAACTCGCCAAATGCCTCAGCGGGTTTGATGCTGATTGTAGCGAGAAGAAACGCGGCGAGCTCCTCGCGGCCCGCGTGTCGGCAAGCAAGCCCCAGAGCATTGGCGAAATTTGAGTTCCCGAGTTGGCGCGGGTCGAACCTCGTTACGGAAAGCTCCCTGCCAAAGACCTCTGTCTTGTCACTGTACAGCTGGGCGTAAAAAGGTTGATCCAGGTTGAACTGGCTCCTCGCCGGCTCATCCGCAAAGACTGCAAGATATGTGGTTGCGCCACTTGGCGAGGCGCGCTCTTGAATGACTTCAATCCCAATTGACGGCCTTCGCGAGGGCCGCGGACCTTTCACGGCCCTGCCCGCAATCATGGAGACGGGTAACCAATTCGCCGCCTGCGTGGAAAGGCTGATGTTCCCCTGAACAACATCTATCCGATCAGGCAATCTGGCATCGGAGTGAGTTTCAATACGGATCTGCGCAATAAGAAGCTCGCAGAACTCAAATATTCCATCGATCTGGGCAATCATTTTAAAACACACTACAGCTTGGGAATTTAGAATAGAATCCCCGGATCTCGCGACAAAGAGCTCTCAAATATAGTTGATGTCCCATTCTTTTCCTATTTCACAATTTTCCGTCAAGTCATTTTTAGCCGCGTCATGTCAAGAACTTAAATTTTACGCCGAAGAGACAAGCGTCCGAACATCGATGATTTGTGTCGCGCTGGCAGGATTGCAGGTTCGCGGAGAGCGGCATGCGCCAAGCGAGGCAGTTCAGTTCTAATATTGAGCGAAATCAATGCTGCATCCCACTTGCAGCAATATTCTCGGTCTTACGATGACGCTGAGACCGTACGATTCCGATCTGAGCCTCTCGTTGTAAAAATGAAGGTGCGCCCATGGCCGAGCCTCGTTCTCCTACCGAGCCGCGCCCCGAGGTTCCGAGCCCCCTGCCCGAGCCAGTGAGTCCACCTGAGGGACCGCCGCCCGGCATTCCGGGAACAGGGGAACCTCTCGGTATTCCGCCGTCTTCCCCTCCTGAGGGTCCTTCCGGGGAGCCGGGCGGCATCCCGGGCCCTGGACCGCAGGAAGTGCCCACCTGAGCTGTCCGGCCGTCGAGTTCGTGCCCTCCAGGACATCATCCAAGCGCCTGCGAGGCGAGCGCTAAGTATCGCCTTGTCTGAGGAATCCATTTCGTGGGTTCGCGCGGAGCCGCGTCGAGCAGATGCGCCAGCGAGAGCCGCGCCCGCAGGGTGGCGTGGAGAGCAACATACAGTGGAATGAGATCGTGGGGGATCGTCTCTCCGGAGAGCCGGGCAACATGCTCTATCAGTTCGGCTCCAAAATGCGGATCGCCAAGATAGGCGCATTCCATGCTCAGAGACGCCATTTCGTCAAAAGGGTCGACAAGTCTGAGCTCGCGATCGAACTCGAGACAGTCAAAGATGACAATCGGATCCGTCAGGCAGATATGCTCCGGCCGCAAATCCCCATGACCCTCGACGATGTGCCCGGCTCGCGCGCGCTCGATAAGTGAGGGGCGCACTCGCGTAAGAGCCGCGTCGAGGCGAGACAGTAATATTTTTACCGCGCTCTGATCGCTGAAAAGATCCTGCCGCGTCAATACGAGTCGATTAGTGGTCATTTCGTTCGTAAAGCGGTCGACCGGCACATCGTGAACAACGGGAGGATGCTCGGCCTGACGGTAAAACGTCGACAAGACATCGGCGAGCCTGAGGCTTTCCGAGCCGGAAAGCGATCCTCTTCTCAACATCACGTCAAGCATGCGCTCTGACGGAAGCCTTCGCATCACCACGAGCCAGTCGACGATCTGCCCAGGTCCATCGAGCGTCAGATCGCCCGCTGGAGACAGAAGCAGAGGTGCAACGCCGAGATAAACTCCCTCCGCCAAGCGACGGTTCAAACGGACCTCTTCACGGCAATAGAGCTCTCTTGCCCCCAATGTCGAAAAATCGAGATAAGGGTAATGCACCGGCTTCTTGAGTTTGAAGACTCGATCCTTGGCCATGAACACCCAAGACATGTGGGTTTCCTTGACCGTCACAACATCCGGCGCATCCGGGTAAGCCGATGGATTACTCAGAAAGCGAACCTTGTCTTCAAGCGGCACCGCGGCATCGTCTTGAGGACGCGGCAACTGTTCCGAACCGGGCACGACACGACACCTCATGAGACATAAAAATGCCCAAGCGGACGGCTCTCCTTGATCATCGTCAATATCTTGAGTGGTGTGCTGTTTATTTTTGTGGCTTCGCTAAAGGACCGGCAAAAATCCGGGAGGTGGTTCTGGATGGACGAGTTCGAAGATCGTTCGAGCGCCGGGCGCCTTCTTGCGGCAAAGCTTGCTCGTCTGAATTTGCCCGACCCGGTGGTTCTAGCGCTTCCACGCGGCGGCGTTCCTGTCGGTTTCGAGATCGCTCAGGCTCTCAATGCTCCCCTCGATCTGCTTCTGGTTCGTAAAGTCGGCGTTCCATCGCAACCCGAACTCGCTGCGGCCGCTGTGGTCGACGGGGAGCGTGCGGATATCGTATTCAACGATGAAGTGATGTCTTTGGTCGGGCTGACCCGCGAAGCACTTGAACCCTTCGCGAGCCGTGAGCTGGAGGAAATCGAACGTCGTCGGGAAATCTATCTGTCGAACCGCGAGTCTGTATCGACCTCTGGACACACGGTTATCGTCGTCGACGATGGTATCGCCACTGGAACCACTATGCAGGCCGCTTTGAAGGCACTCGCACGGCGACGTCCCATGCGGCTCGTTCTTGCCGTTCCAGTCGCGCCAGCAGATCGCGTTCGATCGTTGAGTGCGTTGGTAGATCACGTGGTGTGCCTTCTCACGCCCGACAGCTTCTTCGGCATAGGCGAATATTACCGTGACTTTCATCAACTCAGCGACAGCGAGGTCATCGCCTATCTGGACGCGTCGCATGCGCGAACAAGCCAATCCGGCGATATAAGATTCCTGCGATGAAAGGCATCGCGCGCGACCCTCTTCTCTTCGCCCTGCGGTCGAGTCGGGATTTCGCAGAGCGCATCGCACATCATCTCGATGTCGCCCTTCAAATGCCCGAGGAGCGGGATTTTGAAGATGGTGAGCACAAAACGCGATCTCTCATGGATGTGCGAGATCGTGATGTCCATCTGATCGTCGCCTTGAACGGCAGCGATGGCGAAAGTGTCAACGATCGCCTGTGTAAAGTTCTGTTTTTCATCGGCGCCCTGAAAGAGGCAGGGGCCGCGCGCGTGATCGTGATTGCTCCCTATCTTTGCTATGCGCGCAAGGATAGGCAGACAAAGCCACATGATCCTGTGACCACCCGCTATGTTGCGCAACTCTTCGAGGCGGTCGGTACGGATCGCCTCGTCACGATGGACGTTCACAACATTCCGGCATTTCAGAATGCCTTCCGATGCGACACGGAGCACTTGGAAGCAAGCGCGATCTTCTGCGACCACATTGCATCCGAGATCGGGCGCGAAGCGATAGCGGTCGTCTCTCCGGATATCGGGGGCGCGAAACGAGCTGAACTCCTTCGCGAGCAACTAGAATCGAAACTTGGGCAACCCGTCATGAAGGGAATTGCCGACAAGCAACGCAGCATGGGCGAGATATCGGGCGATCTCTTTGTCGGTGACGTTTCGGGGCGCATGGCTGTGATCGTGGACGATCTCATCAGCACCGGCGCGACGATGGCCCGTGTCGCCGCACAATGCCGCACGCATGGAGCGAAAGGCGTCTTCATCGTCGCGACTCATGGGGTCGGCGGCCCGGCGTTGATCGACAATCTCCGGTACTCTGCCATCGACAGGATCATCCTGACCAACACGATCCCTCAATCTGAGGACGTTATGGCGGCTCTGAGGGATCGCCTCAGCATTCTCGACGTGTCCGGCGTCTTCGCGCAGGCCATCAAGCGTTAACGCAGCCCTGCACCTCTATCTCCGGTGGAGCGCCGTTCCACCTGCTGCTTTCGGCTCAAGGGCCTTGAATGTGTTGATAGCCGATGCTAAGAATTTTTCAACATCAAGAGTTGGGCTGACGCTCAACGCCAACCTGCTGACCGAGCAAGGTGGCGCTCCCGAAAGGGAGGATGTGGCCAGAACCGGCAACCAAACGGTACAACGCCACTGCGTCGGCTCTCCTCATATCGAAGGAATTGCCTGATGCGTGACAATGCTCCGCCCGATCACCCTTTGAGCGCCGGACCGAATGACACGGTCATGTTCGTTGGTGACTTTCTAGGGGGCAACCATTCGAGCCGCGCCCGGGCTTCGTCCGTTTATGTCGTCGTGCATCGGGAAAACGAGACATGGACGCACGTGTATCGCGCCGTTGAGGATGCACGCCCCGGTCACATCCTCGTGTTTCTGGAACATGTCCTTCAAGGAGATCGCATGTCCGAAGGGCAGAACTGGTCCTTGTCCAAATTCGGAAGCCCCGTGAATGCGGGCTCTCCCGGCCCTCGGATCGCGGCTTGAGGCGGCCCAAATAAAAAGGGCCGCCCGAAGCGGCCCTTTTTTCGAAGTGATTACTTCTTGCGCGGAGCGCGCTTCTTCGCGTTGACGGCTTCCTTGACCGCCTTCGAAGGCTTGAACTTCAAGCTCTTGGAAGCAGCGATCTTGACCGGCTCGCCCGTGCGCGGGTTGCGGCCCTTGCGGGGCTTGCGCTCGACGAGCTTGAAGGTGCCGAAGCCGAAGATCGAGACTTCATGGCCCTTGCTGGCCGTCTCGGAGATCTTCGTGAAAACGCTTTCGACGAGTTCCTTCGTGAAGGTTTTCGTCAGTTCATATTCCTCAGCAAGGAATTCAATAAGATCGTTCTTGTTCATGGTAGACCCGCAGTTAGCTTGGTTCTTTAGCAAAAGATCTAATTTTCCGGTCAGGTCAAGCTTCTCGCTTGCGATTCCACAGCCTATGCAACCCAGCGTGGACGAAAATCCGGGATCGAGCCCTTAAGCCGACCTATCGGCCCCAGCTGAGCACGAGAGGATCGAGCCGCCGCGCAATCTTTATCAGACCCTGGCGCGTCTGCGGGTGCAGAGGTTGCAGGGGATGGCGCACGACTTCGGTACGGATCACTCCGCCCTCCTTCATCAAGGACTTGCAAGCGAGAAGACCGCACTGCCTGTTTTCGTAGTTGATGAGCGGCAGCCAGCGTTCATAGGCAAGGGCCGCCTCCTCGCGACGGCCGGCTAGGTAAGGATCGATGATCCGGCGAATGCCATCGGGATAGGCTCCGCCCGTCATCGCTCCGGTGGCGCCGGCGTCCAGATCCGCCATGAGGGTGATCGCCTCCTCACCGTCCCAGGGACCTTCAATCGAGTCACCCCCCAATGCCAGAAGATCGCGCAACTTACCGGCGGCTCCGGGAACCTCGATCTTGAAATAGGCAACGTTGGCGATCTCACGGGCCATTCGGGCGAGAAGGGCAACGGGAAGAGAAGTACCTGCGACCGGGGCGTCCTGAATCATGATTGGGATCTCGATCGCATCCGAAACCGTTCGGAAGAAGTCGTAGATGCCGCCTTCCGAAACGCGAATCGTCGCGCCGTGATAGGGGGGCATGACCATCACCATGGCAGCTCCCGCATCCTGCGCGCGACGACTGCGTTCAGCGCAAATATATGATGAGAAATGTGTCGTGGTGACGATGACGGGGACGCGGCCCGCCACATGATCGAGCACAACTTTCATGACGATTTCGCGCTCGTCATCGGAGAGAACGAATTGCTCCGAGAAATTCGCCAGAATACAGAGGCCGTCCGAGCCCGCATCGATCATGAAGTCGACGGCGCGACGCTGGCCCTCGAGATCGAGCCGACCGCTTTCATCGAAAATCGTCGGAACGACGGGAAACACTCCGCGGTATGGGCGTTTGAAAGCCATGTCTTCTCGTCTCCCCTGGTTTCTACCGTGCTTAGTGATTGTCGCGCGGAACGGGAGACCCTGTGCGACCGACAAGAAAGTCGAAATCGGCGCCTCTATCAGCCTGAAGCACGTGGTCCACATAGAGCTTGACGTAACCGCGCGAGGCGGATGACTCGGGCGGCGTCCATGCTGCGCGGCGGCGCGCGAGTTCATCATCCGCGACATGGAGGTGAAGACTCCGCCCCGCTACATCGAGCGTGATAGAATCGCCATTCCGTACCAACGCCAACGGTCCTCCGGCCGCCGCTTCCGGAGCCACGTGGAGAACGACGGTTCCGTAGGCCGTGCCCGACATGCGTGCATCCGAGATGCGAACCATATCGCGCACACCTTTCTTCAGGAGCTTTGAAGGGAGTGGCATGTTGCCGACCTCTGCCATGCCCGGATAGCCTTTGGGACCGCAGTTTTTCAGCACCATGATGCAGGTTTCGTCGATGTCGAGATTCTCGTCGTCAATGCGTTCGTGCAAATCCTCGATCGTTTCGAAAACAACAGCCCGCCCTGTATGATTCATCAACGCGGCGGTCGCGGCCGAAGGCTTGATGACTGCGCCATTCGGAGCAAGGTTTCCCCGAAGAACCGCAATCCCCGCATCGACTTTGAACGGTTCGTCGAACGCGGTGATCACGTCGCGGTTCCAGCACGACACGTCCTTGACGTTATCCCAGACGGTGTGCCCGTTGACGGTCAATGCACTTTTGTGAAGCAACTCGCACTCGCCGAGAGATCGCAAGACGACTGGCAACCCGCCCGCATAATAAAAATCTTCCATAAGGAATCGCCCGGAAGGCATCAGGTCCACCAGACAGGGAACATCGCGCCCGAGCCTGTCGAAATCGTCGAGTGAAAGATCGATACCGAGGCGCCCGGCAATGGCGAGAAGATGCACAACCGCATTGGTCGATCCGCCAATGGCGGCAAGCGTGCGAATGGCATTCTCGAAGGCCTCACGCGTCAGGATCCTCGACAGAACAAGCTCTTCCTTGACCATCTCGACGATTCGCCGTCCGGACATGCGGGCGAGATGATTGCGACGCGCATCGGCTGCCGGGATCGCAGCGTTCTCAGGTAGACTGGCACCAAGAGCCTCCACCATGGATGCCATGGTGGAGGCCGTGCCCATGGTCATGCACGAACCGTGCGAGCGATTCATGCCGCCTTCGGCCTCGTGAAATTCCTGAAGCGTCACTTCGCCCGCGCGAAGTTGTTCGCTCATCGAGATGATGTTCGTGCCGGATCCGATATATTGTCCGCGATAGACACCCCGCAATTGCGGCCCGCCGGAGATCCCTATGGTCGGAAGGTCCGCGGAGGCCGCTCCCATCAAAAGGGCGGGAGTGGTCTTGTCGCAACCCATCAGCAGCACGACACCATCGAGCGGATGCGCGCGAATCGCCTCCTCCACATCCATCGCGGCGAGGTTGCGAAAGAGCATAGCCGTCGGGCGCATCGTCACTTCGCCCAGCGAGGAGACGGGAAACTCCAGCGGGAAGCCGCCCGCCTCGATTACACCGTAACGCACGTGCTCCGCGATGGTGCGGAAATGGGAATTACACGGCGTCAGTTCCGACCACGTGTTGCAAATGCCGATAACGGGTTTTCCTTCGAACTGGTCTTGCGGGAAGCCGCTGTTTTTCAAAAATGAGCGGTAGTAAAAGCCCATCTTGTCCTGTCGCCCGAACCAGGCTTGGCTGCGTAGGTTGCTTTTTTGGCTTTCGCTCATGTTCTTGATGCTCCGCCCGGTCAGCTTGGTCGGAGGCCCCTGAGACGCCACGCTCAATAACCCGCGACTATCGTTCAATGGATATTAATTGAGCATATAATATTATAAATAAAGATAACGGAAGCCTGCGAAAGTCGAAGGCCGGCGAATTCCAGAGCCGTCGAGGGCAAAACGTGTTCTGAGCGACCGCCTCGATTTCCTGATGAGGTGAAATTGCGATAGGAGGCACTTCGGATACGCGGCCACGTAGCTTGACGGCTATGAGCGCGTGCTCACATTGTGATCCGACGATGAGGAAATACCCTTCCCGTGATGGACTTCAAAACACCCTCGAAGGCGCGCTCCGCGCACGATCTTGTCACTCAGGGCATTGGTCGGGGTATCATGGAAGGCCACTACGCGGTCGGCAGCACCCTGCCGGGTGATGCCGACCTCATGGAGCTCTTCGGTGTTTCCCGCACGGCCTTGCGCGAGGCCATGAAGACGCTCGCCGCCAAGGGGCTCATCGAATCGAAGACCAAGGTCGGGACACGCGTTCTCAGCCGCGACAGCTGGAACATGTTCGACGCCGATATCATCTCCTGGCATCTTCAGCTCGGCGTCGACGCGCAATTCCTGGGTTGGCTTTTCGAGATCAGACAGGCCCTCGAGCCTCTGGCCTGCGTGACGGCCGCCTTACGCCGCACCGACAATCAGCTCGCCAAGATGAAGCACGCTCTGATGGCCATGTATCAGTGCGAAAAGAACCGGCAGGGTTTCACCAAGGCCGATCTCGCCTTCCATCAGGCAATTCTCGAGGCGTCCTGCAACCCGTTTCTTCAATCGATCGGCTCGCTCATCGCGGCAGCTCTGGCGACAGCCTTCAACATCAGTTCGCCGGTTTCAAGCAACGAGCGCTTCCAGCGTGTGATGAAGCAACACCAGGCGGTATTCGACGCCATCGAGCAGCGTGATCCGTCGGCGGCAAGTGCCGCCATGTCGGAGCTGATCTTGCAAGCGGCAGAGCGCGTCAAAGTCAAGAAGTCCGGGAACCCGGTCTCCACCATACAGCTTCAGGCTTTCACAAAAGTCTGAGCCTTCAGATCGATCTGTCTGTCGGACGTGCCGGCCGTTTGGTCGATCGGTCACTTTGGCATGATGCCTCTAGCCGCGCCTCGTCGCAGCCATAGATACCGAGCGACACCTTCTCAGTCGAAAGACGGGCTGTCTAATTAATAGTATTATAGTATTATGAATTTGAGAGTTCGAGCGCCTTTCGAAGCCATGAGTGCTACAATAAGGTCTCAAGACTTCTCAAGAATGGCCGCGTCCCCGGGCCTTCATCATGATCGCGTGTGCAGCAAAGCGCACCGGCATCGTGAACGGCGGAACGCTGTGAAGACGCCAAAGAGCAGGCCGGTCGCCGCAACCGACGTCACGGCTTAAACGAGGGAGAACGACCTTGAAGACAATGAAATCGATTTTGGCCGCCCTGGCATTGGGCGCGTTGGCACTGGCTCAACCCGCGAACGCTCAGGACAAAGGGCTTGTCGGCGTGTCGATGCCGACCAAGTCCTCCGCCCGGTGGATCGCTGACGGGGACAACATGGTGAAATCCCTGAAGGAAAAAGGCTATACCGTCGACCTGCAATACGCGGAAGACGACATCCCTAACCAACTCGCCCAGGTCGAGAACATGATGACCAAGGGCGTCAAGGTTCTCGTCATTGCCGCCATCGACGGCACGACGCTGTCGAATGCGCTCCAGCAGGCAGCAGACAAGGGCATCAAAGTCATCGCCTACGACCGCCTGATCCGCAATTCAAAGAACGTGGACTACTACGCCACCTTCGACAATTTCCAGGTCGGCGTGCTGCAAGCCAGCTACATCGAGAGCGCACTGGGTCTCAAGGAAGGCAAGGGCCCCTTCAACATCGAGCTGTTCGGCGGCTCGCCAGACGACAACAATGCTTTCTTCTTTTACAACGGCGCCATGTCGGTGCTTGATCCTTACATCCGCAGCGGCAAGCTCGTCGTCCGCAGCGGCCAGACCGGCATGGACAAGGTCTCGACCCTGCGTTGGGACGGCGCCGTCGCGCAAGCGCGCATGGATAACCTGCTCAGCGCCTATTATGCCGACAAGCGTGTCGATGCGGTTCTCTCGCCCTATGACGGTCTGAGCATCGGCATTCTGTCATCGCTCAAGGGCGTCGGCTACGGCACGCCGAAACTACCGATGCCCGTTGTCACGGGACAGGACGCGGAGGTTCCGTCCATCAAGTCGATCCTCGCCAAGGAGCAGACCTCGACGGTGTTCAAGGACACGCGCCAACTCGCCAAGGTCGTTGCCAGCATGGTCGATGCGCAGCTCTCCGGCAAGCCCGTCGAAGTCAACGACACGAAAACCTACGAGAACGGCGTGAAAACCGTGCCATCCTATCTCTTGAAGCCGGTGAGCGTCGATGCTTCCAATTGGAAGGAAATTCTCATCGGCAGCGGTTATTACAACGAGAACCAGGTCAAGTAACAGCCGCCTCAAAATGGGAACCCCGCGCTCTCTTCGCGCTGGGTTCCTCATTCGTTTTACGATCGGCACGAGAGCTGTCGCGGATCCGAGGTTCCTTGATGAATGCGATCCTTGAAATGCGAGGAATCACAAAAACCTTCCCCGGCGTCCACGCTCTGGACGACGTCAATCTCGTGGTGAGGGCCGGCGAAATTCATGCCGTCGTCGGCGAGAACGGCGCGGGCAAATCCACCCTGATGAAAGTGCTGAGCGGCGTCTATCCCCACGGCTCCTATTCCGGTGAGATCCATTTCGAAGGCGAGGAGCGGCGCTTCAAGGGCATTTCCGACAGCGAAAAGCTTGGCATCATCATCATTCATCAGGAGCTGGCGCTTGTTCCGCTCCTGTCCATCGCCGAGAATATCTATCTCGGCAACGAGCAGGCGACATTCGGCATCATCGACTGGGCCGCGGTGTCGTCCCGTACAAAAGTGCTTCTCGCCAAGGTCGGCCTCCAGGAGGCTCCCCAAACCCTCGTCACGAATCTGGGTGTCGGCAAGCAGCAGCTTGTCGAGATCGCCAAGGCGCTCTCGAAAAGGGTCAAGCTGCTCATTCTGGATGAGCCGACCGCCAGCCTGAATGAAAGCGACAGCGATGCGCTTCTGGCTCTGCTTCTGCAGTTCAAGGCGCAAGGCATCTCCTCGATCCTGATTTCGCACAAGCTCAACGAAATCTCGAAAGTCGCCGACTCCATTACAGTGCTGCGGGACGGGAGTACCGTCGAGACCCTGAATTGTCGGCAGGACGAAGTCAGCGAGGATCGCATCATTCGTGCAATGGTCGGCCGCGAAATGGCCGATCGCTACCCCAAGCGTGAATCTCACATCGGCGAGACCCTGTTCGAAGTGGAGAACTGGTCCGCCTATCACCCTATCCATCCAAATGTGCAGACCGTCAGAAACGTCGACCTTCACATCAAGCGCGGCGAGATCGTCGGTATTGCAGGGCTAATGGGGGCAGGACGAACCGAATTTGCCATGAGTCTCTTCGGCAGAACCTACGGCCGCAACATCAGCGGCCGTGCCCGTCTTCGCGGCAATGAAATCGATGTGAGCACGGTCGACCGAGCTGTGGAAAGCGGCATCGCCTATGTCACCGAGGATCGCAAGACCTATGGCCTGATCCTCGAGGAAGACATCAGAAAGAACATCAGCCTTGCCAATCTCGCCGGCGTCTCCGAAGGCGGTGTCATAGACGAAATCCGTGAGCAGGCTGTCGCCAGCGATTTTCGCGGCAAGATGAAGATACGCTGTCCGAATATCTTTCAAGAGACGATCAATCTTTCCGGCGGCAACCAGCAGAAGGTGGTGTTGAGCAAGTGGCTCTTCGCCGATCCGGAGGTGCTGATTCTGGATGAGCCGACGCGCGGCATCGATGTGGGCGCCAAGTATGAGATTTACACGATCATCAACGGGCTTGCCGATGCGGGCAAGGGCGTCCTCATGATCTCGTCCGAAATGCCGGAACTGCTCGGCATGTGCGATCGCATTTACGTGATGAACGAGGGCGCCTTCATCGCCGAATTCGAGGCTGCGGAGGCCTCCCAGGAAAAAATCATGCGTGCAATCATGCAGGCGGGGAAACGTTGAGATGGATACCGGGATTTCTGCAGATCTTCAAAACGCCAAGCAGACATCATATGCGAGCTTTCTGAAAAACAACTTTCGCGATTACGGCATGCTGGTCTCCTTGATTGCCATCATGCTGCTGTTTCAGGTCCTCACCGGTGGCACCCTCCTGAAGCCGCTCAATCTGACCAATCTCGTTCTGCAGAACAGCTACATTGTCATCATGGCGCTCGGAATGTTGCTCGTCATCGTCGCCGGGCATATAGACCTGTCGGTCGGTTCCGTCGTCGGCTTCATTGGGGCACTCGCGGCGGTGATGATGGTGCATTTCGGCATTCATTTCATCCCGACGACCATCGTATGTCTGCTTGCAGGCGCTGCGATTGGGGCTTCACAGGGCTATTTCGTCGCCTTTTTCAGGATCCCCTCCTTCATTGTCACCCTGGCGGGCATGCTTGTCTTCAAGGGCTTGACGCTTGCTCTGCTCGGCGGCCAGTCCGTGGGACCGTTTCCACCGGCCTTCCAGAAATTGAGCTCCGGTTTCATCCCCGACTTCTTCGATGGTGAGAGCTTGCGGATCACATCGCTCCTGATCGGCGTCGTGACGGCCATTGCAATCGTTTATTTCAGCACGCGCAACCGCGCAAAACAGCAAGCGCACGCCGTCGAGACGGCTCCATTCGGATTGTTCGTGCTCAAGAATGCGATCTTGTGCACGATCGTCATCTATTTCAGCTACCTGCTTGCGACCTACAAGGGCCTGCCGAATGTTCTCATCATCATGTCGGCTCTCATCGCGCTTTATGCCTTTGTAACCAACCGCACGACCATCGGTCGGCGCATTTATGCGCTGGGCGGCAATGAGAAAGCCGCAAAGCTCTCCGGCATCAAAACCGAGCGCCTGACCTTCCTGACTTTCGTCAATATGGGCGTACTCGCGGCGCTTGCGGGTTTGATCTTCGCCGCGCGCCTGAACACGGCAACGCCAAAGGCAGGCCTTTCCTTCGAACTCGACGTGATCGCCGCGTGCTTCATCGGGGGAGCCTCGGCCTCCGGCGGCGTGGGCAAGGTCACGGGCGCGGTCATCGGCGCCTTCGTCATGGGCGTGATGAACAACGGCATGTCGATCCTCGGCATCGGCATCGACTATCAGCAAGTCATCAAAGGCCTCGTGCTCCTCGCCGCTGTCTTCCTGGATGTCTACAATAAAAAGAAGTGACGCCAATTCAGGGTGATCGTAACCGAATTCGGCGCTAGATAACGTTTCATCTGCTTGGCACTTCGCACACTAAGCGCTTTTAAAACTCATCGCTGCCCGATTAACGCCACAACAATAACCTTAGCTGCACGCCTGATTCTTTCGTAAAAGGATAAGGCCGTGGCCGACACAAAACATTCGACTGGCATTGAAGCAACTCAATCAGTGAGCGCCCTCGGACTGAGATGGGCAGCCCTGCGAGGCATGCTCTCCTCACCTCTCATCATGGTTGATGATCAAAAGCCTTTGCGTGACGAGCTCGTGCGGGAACTCTCTACAATCGAGCAGGATTTCGTATCTCTTCCGGCTCGCAATGTAACCGAGGTCTCGGCGAAGATTGATGTCGCAAAGTCAGCTCTCCGTGAGGGACTTCAAGGAGGACAGAGTTGGTTGGTCAGTCTTCTCTCCAGCATCCAAACCGACCTGAACGCGACAAACGCGAAAGCTCCGACGATGGGAGCAAGCCGCACGACCTCCAATCTCACCCGTACAGATCAATCGCGTCATGCGGTTCAAGCGATCACGGAGACCGAGACATCGAACGCTGCGTGAATTCAGGAAGTGCCTTCCTTAAGGCGCTTCTCCTGACTCTGGAGACTTTCCGATTCCGCATCCGTAAACAGCCTTGAGCGGGTCAGAAACCGAACGTCACGGCCGTTGTCCAGGGAGAACATGCCGCCTCGTCCGGGAATGACGTCGATGATGAGTTGCGTATGCTTCCAATACGCAAACTGGGACTCGCTCATATAGAACGGTGCGCCACCGATCATCCCCATCAGCACGTCGTTCTCTCCGACGAGATACTCGCCCTGCGGATAGCACATGGGGGACGAGCCGTCGCAGCAACCGCCCGATTGATGGAAAAGAACCGGCCCATGCTCGCGCTGCAGGATTGCAATCAATTCGAGAGCACGCGGCGTTGCGGTAACACGCAAAATCTCGCTCATGTTTCCCCTCTTCCAATTTCCTGCCGGAGCGCCCAAGACGGGCCCCCCGGCAGGAAATGATCATGCTCTAGAGTTTAATCGTTTCAGATTGAAACGTGATCAAACTCTACTTTGATGCCGCATGATCCGAGCGAACAACCGATTTCCACTTGTTCTGATCATGCTCTAGAAGAAGCCGAGCGCCTTGCTGCTGTAGCTCACCAGCAGATTCTTGGTCTGCTGATAATGATCGAGCATCATGCTGTGGTTCTCACGCCCGATGCCGGATTGCTTGTAGCCACCGAAGGCCGCATGCGCGGGATAGGCGTGGTAGCAGTTGGTCCAAACACGGCCCGCCTGGATCGCGCGCCCGAAGCGATAGGCGCGGTTTCCGTTGCGTGTCCACACGCCCGCTCCAAGACCATAGAGCGTATCGTTGGCGAGCGACAGTGCCTCCGCTTCATCCTTGAACGTCGTCACCGACACGACAGGACCGAAAATTTCCTCCTGGAAGATCCGCATGCGGTTGTTCCCACGGAAGACTGTCGGCTTCACATAAAAGCCGCCTTCGAGATCGCCGGAGAGGATGCTGCGTTCGCCACCTGTGAGGATCTCGGCGCCTTCCTGCTTGCCGATATCGATATAGCTCAGGATCTTCTCCAATTGCTCGCTGGAAGCCTGAGCGCCGATCATCGTCGTCAGGTCGAGGGGGCTTCCCTGCTTGATCGCGGCAACTCGATCGAGCGCCCGATCCATGAACTTATCGTAGATCGATTCCTGAATCAGCGCGCGGCTCGGGCAGGTACAGACCTCACCCTGGTTCAGGGCGAACATCACGAATCCCTCGATCGCCTTGTCGAAGAAATCGTCGTCCTCCGCTGTTACATCGGAGAAGAAAATGTTCGGCGATTTTCCACCGAGTTCCAAAGTCACCGGGATCAGGTTCTGACTGGCATATTGCATGATCAGACGCCCGGTCGTGGTCTCACCCGTAAACGCGATCTTCGCGATGCGCGAACTCGACGCCAGCGGCTTTCCAGCCTCGAGTCCGAAGCCGTTGACGATGTTGAGCACGCCCGGCGGCAGGAGATCCCCGACGATTTCGGCCCAGACGAGGATCGAAGCCGGGGTCTGCTCGGCGGGTTTGATCACCACGCAATTGCCGGCCGCAAGAGCGGGCGCGAGCTTCCAGGTCGCCATGAGAATCGGGAAATTCCAGGGGATGATCTGCCCGACCACGCCGAGCGGTTCATGGAAATGGTAGGCGATCGTGTCGTGGTCGATCTCGGAAATCCCTCCCTCCTGTGCCCTGATACATCCCGCGAAATAGCGGAAATGATCGATGGCCAGCGGAAGGTCGGCAGCGGTCGTCTCGCGGATCGGCTTGCCATTGTCCCATGTCTCGGCAAGAGCCAGCTTATCGAGATTCTGCTCCATGCGGTTGGCGATTTCATTGAGAATCACCGCGCGCTCAGCAGGCGAGGTCTTGCCCCAGGCGTCCTTGGCGGCGTGGGCGGCATCAAGCGCCGCCTCGATATCATCCTTATCGGAACGAGCGATCTCGCAGACAGTCTTGCCGGTCACGGGCGATGTATTCTCGAAATAACGGCCGTTCACCGGCTCCCGCCATTCGCCCCCGATATAGTTGCCATAGCGCGTCTTGAAAGGTGCCTTCAGATTGGTGCTGAGAAAATCCGGCTTGTTCATCTGTTCCTCCCGGGATTGAACCACATCCACACAAGAGCAACGCGCCTGCCAAGGATCCTATGTGCAACGCAGCATTCGTCACCGCATTGCAGCAAACAGTCGTTGGGTGTCCGCCCGCGACGCCATAAGAGGTGTTGTCGTTCGCACTCATGGCAATCCACCACGCCTCATCTGCCGCTAAGCCGCCACTCGAATTTTTCATCCAAAGTTACGACGGAAAAGAGGATGCTTCTCCATAGTTGGAGGCATTTGGATAACGACCTTTTCCGTTCGTTCGAGAAAAGCCTTGGAAAGAAGGCGTTTCGACATATCCGGCCGAAGGCGGGCCCGCGCTGAAACCACATTGAGAACGAAGTCCTCCGCGCCTATGATGATTGGTACAACGGAATGCAGCCATGACAGATTTTCACATTTCCCGGCGCGGAATTCTCGCCGGCTCCACTCTCCTTCTCGCCTCGACGGCCCTGACCCGTATCGCAGCGGCTCAGACGCCGAAAGGCGGCGGCCGTCTCGTCGTGGCAGCGGATTCGGAGCCGCGAAACCTCAACCCTGCCATCGTCGCGTCGAACGGCGTCTTCTTCGTCGCGAACAAAGTGATCGAGCCTCTGGCGGAAGCGTCCTTCGAAGGGAAGGACGGTCTTGAGCCGCGCCTTGCGACCGCCTGGGAGGGATCGAAGGATGGCCTTTCGGTCACCTTCAAACTGCGCGAGGGTGTTACCTGGCACGACGGCAAGCCGTTCACATCGGCAGATGTGGCCTTCTCCGCGCTTCAGATTTGGAAGCCTTTGCAAAATCTCGGTCGCACCGTTTTCAAGGATCTCGTGGCGGTCGACACGCCCGATGCCCATACGGCGATCTTCCGTTTCGGGAAGCCCGTCCCCTTCCAGCTCATCCGCAACGCCCTGCCGGCCTTGACAAGCGTGGTGCCGAAGCACGTCTTCGAGAATGGCGACATCGCGACCAATCCAGCGAATGTCGCCTTGATCGGAACCGGGCCGTTCAAATTCGCCGAACACAAGCCGGGCCAATATTATCGCCTTGCGCGCAACACGAATTACTGGGGCAAGGGCGAGCCTTACCTCGACGAAATCGTCTATCGCGTTCTGCCGGACCGCGCAGCGGCGGCTAGCGCTCTCGAAGCGGAGGAAATCCACCTCGCCGCCTTTTCCGCCGTACCCTTGGCGGATCTCGAACGCATCTCGAAAGTGCCCGGCATCGAAGTGATCTCGAAGGGCTACGAGGCGCTCACCTATCAGCTCGTGGTCGAGATCAATCACCGCCGCAAGGAACTCGCCGACCTCAAGGTGCGTCAAGCCATTGCCCACGCCATCGACAAGGATTTCGTCGTCAAGACCATCTTCCTCGGTTACGCCAAAACGTCGACAGGCCTGGTGCCGCGCTACGACACCCAGTTCTATACGCCGGATGTCCCGACTTACGCCTTCGACGCGACCAAGGCCAACGCTCTCCTCGACGAGGCGGGTTATGCGCGCGGCGCGAATGGTGTGCGGTTCAGCCTGAAGCTGTTGCCCGCACCTTACTTCAACGAAACGAAGCAGTTCGGAGATTATCTGCGGCAGGCACTGGCGAAGATCGGTATCGACGCGGTGATCGTGAACAACGATTCCGCCGCTCACCAGAAGGCGGTGTATACGGATCACGCCTTCGACCTCGCCATCGCGCCGACGGTCTATCGCGGCGATCCGGCGATTTCGACCACCATTCTGGTCCAGAGCGGTGTGCCCGATGGCGTGCCGTTCTCCAACCAGGGCGGCTACGCCAAACCCGAGCTCGATGGCCTTATCGCCAAGGCCGCCGAGACCATAGGCGAGAAGGCGCGGACGGACCTCTACAAGGACCTGCAACGGCTGGCGGCGGCGGATCTCCCCCTGATCAACGTGGCCGAGTGGGGCTTCATCACCGTCGCCCGCAAAACCGTTCACAACGTCTCCAGCAATCCGCGCTGGGCGGTTTCGAACTGGGCGGACACCTGGATCGAAACGTGACATCATAGGATTCGAACAAGGCTTTTGATGTCCGGACGAGTGGCGTGAAACGTGCGTTGATGCTCCTCCGGCGGAGACTGATCGGCAGCATCCCGGTGCTGCTGATCGTCATCGTTGGAACCTTTCTGTTGCTTGAAGCGGCTCCCGGAGACGCTGTCGACGCTTATGCCGTGTCGACCGGCGGCGATGCCGGCATGATCGAGCAGTTGCGCCGAAGCTGGGGTCTCGATCAATCGCCCGCGACGCGCCTTGCGATCTATCTCTGGTCCCTGCTCCATCTCGATCTCGGTCGGTCGGTGATCTTCTCACGGCCCATTCTGTCAGTGATACTCGAGCGGCTGCCGAACACCCTGCTCTTGATGGGCAGTGCCACCGCCCTGTCCTTCGGGTTAGGCTCGCTTCTCGGCATTCTCGCCGGCTCGCGGCCGGGCGGCCTTCGCGATAGGTTCCTCTCGATCGGCTCGCTGACACTCTACGCGATCCCCGGCTTCTGGTTAGGGCTCGTCCTGACGGTCGTGTTCTCCGTTCAGTTGAGGTGGTTTCCTTCGAGCGGCATCGAGACCATCGCTTCGGGCAAGCATGGGTTCGAGCGCATACTCGATGTCGCGCGCCACCTCGTGCTGCCGGTCGGCGCGCTCGGCTTCATCTACCTCGCCCTTTACCTGCGCATGATGCGCACCGGCATGGCCGAGATCTGGCGCATGGATTTCATTCGTGCCGCACGCGCCAAGGGCTTGAGCCGACGACGAATCGTTCTGCGTCATGTGGCAAGGAATGCGCTGCTCCCGCTCGTCACCATGCTTGGCCTGCAATCAGCCACCATGCTCGGCGGCAGCGTCGTCATCGAGAGCGTATTCTCGATTCCCGGCCTCGGCCGTCTCGCACAAGAGGCGGTGGCCGGGCGCGACACGCCACTTCTTCTCGGTATCATTCTGGTGAGCACCGTCGTTGTCATTGTCATCAACCTCCTCGTCGACATCGCCTATGCGGCGCTCGATCCACGTGTCGGCGCGACGGAGGCAAGCTCGTGACGTACGTCGCTCGGTTTTTCCGCTCCCCGGAGGGCATGACGGGTGCGGCGATCATTCTCGTGCTCGTGGTGACAGCATTGCTGGCTCCCCTGCTTTTTCCCGGTGACCCGCTCGCCATCGTCGGGGCTCCCTTGACCAGCCCCTTTCAGGATAGCGCCACAATCCTCGGGACGGACAGGCTGGGCCGGGACGTTCTGGCAGGTCTTGTCCATGGAGCGCGTACCTCGCTCACTGTAGGCCTCGCTGCCGCCTTCGCTGCGGTCAGCATCGGCGCGGTTGTCGGAACGATCGCAGGATTCTCTGGAGGCCTCGTCGATGAGATCCTGATGCGTATCACCGACGCGTTTCAGACCGTGCCGGGCTTTCTTCTCGCTCTCGCTTTCGTCAGCGTGGTCGGGCCATCTCTTTTGGTCGTGGCTCTCGCCATCGCTCTTGCCGCCTGGACAGGCCCCGCGCGCATCGCCCGCGCGGAGGTGTTGTCCATCCGCGAGCGGGACTACGTCGCCTCCGCGCGCGTCATCGGGATGCATCCGTTCGAGGTCGCGTTCAAGGAAGTGCTGCCGAACGCCCTGCCGCCTGTTCTCACCCTCGCTTCCGTCATCGTGGCAGGAGCGATCCTCACAGAGGCGGCACTCTCGTTCCTCGGCCTCGGCGATCCCAACCGCGTCACGTGGGGCGGCATGATCGCGGAGGGTCGCAACGTTCTGCGGTCTGCGCCGTTCCTCTCCATCGTTCCAGGCATTGCGCTCGTGATTTCCGTCCTCGGCGTATACCTTCTTGGTGAGGGCGTCATCGAGGCCATGACGACGAAACGGAGCCAGGCATGACCGCGCTCGTCTCGATCAGAAACATCAGCGTTCACTATCGTGACGCGGTGAAGAATGTGGAGGCTTTGGCCGGCGCCAACCTCGACATCGACCAAGGCGAGCGTCTTGCGATCATCGGCGAAAGCGGATCGGGCAAGAGTACCTTCGCGCTGGCCCTTGCCGGTCTGCTGCCGTCGAGCGCAATGATGGAGGGCGTTATTGCGTGGCCCTCGCTTGGGCATTTTCCCAAGCCCGGCCGCGATATCGGTTTCGTGTTTCAGGATCCGTCCGCGAGCCTCGATCCGGTCCTCACCATCGGCGAACAGATCGCCGAAGTGGCGCGCGCGCATCTCGGCCTCACATGGCGGCAATCCTATCGTCTCGCGCTCGATCTCCTCGCACGCGTGCATATCCCCGATCCGCACGCAACATTGCATGCATTTCCGCACCAGCTCTCAGGCGGCCAAAGGCAGCGTGTCGCCATCGCCGCCGCCATCGCCGCGCGCCCCAGGATCTTGATCGCGGATGAGGCGACAAGCGCACTCGACACGATTGTCCAAGCCGAGATCGTGGCGCTGCTCGATAGGCTGACGCGGGAAGACGGCATGTCGCTCGTCTTCATCACGCATGACATCGCTCTCGCATCGCAGCTGGCCGAGCGTCTCGCCGTTTTCTACGCGGCGCGCCTCGTGGAGGCGGGTGATGCAGCCGATCTTCTTTCCGCTCCACGCCATCCATACACGCAGGCGCTGATCGATGCTCACATCGATCTCGGACAGGACCCGCACCGACGCTTGCCGGTCATTCCGGGCAATCCGCCAGACCTGACGCATCCACCAAGCGGATGTCGCTTCGCGCAACGTTGCAGGTTTGCGAATGCACGATGTGATATCGATCCCTTCTGGCGAGGGGCAATCGGCGATGGAGCGGCGTGCGTTCTTCTCGATGAGAAGGATCTTGCCGCATGAGTGCGCCTCTTCTCGACATTCGCGATCTCTCGAAAAATTTCCGGCGCGCCGGAGAACCGGTCCCGGCACTCATCGACGTCAACCTGACGCTTTCCTCCGGCGAGACACTCGCCCTCGTCGGCCCCTCCGGCAGCGGTAAATCGACTCTTGCCCGGATCGTCATGCGTCTCATGGAGCCGGACCGTGGCGCTATTCATTTTGGAGGCGAAGACATTCTCTCACTCGACGGCGCTAAGCTTCGAGCGGCCCGCGCCAAATTGCAGATGGTGTTTCAGGATCCGCTGGCTGCGTTCAACCCTCGTGCGACAGTGTCCGGCGTGCTGGACGATCCGTTGCGCATCCACGGCATCGTCCCACGTGTCGAGCGCCCGCGCGCAATCGCGGGCCTTCTTGACCGTGTCGGCCTTGCCCCCAGGATCGCAGAGCGGGCCATTCACGACATTTCCGGCGGCCAACGCCAGCGTGTCGCTATTGCCCGCGCGCTCGCCACGAAGCCGTCCCTGATCGTTCTCGATGAAGCCGTCTCTGCGCTCGATGTGTCGGTGCGCGCGCAAATCCTCAATCTTCTGATGGATCTTCAGCAGGAGGAACGCATTGCCTTCCTGTTCATTTCCCACGATCTCGGCGTCGTTCGCGCCATCGCCCATCGTGTGGCAATCATGGAGACCGGGCGTATCGTCGAAACCGGGCTCGTGCGCGACGTTATCGCCAATCCTATTTCCGCCATCGGTTCGGCGCTCGTTGCCGCTGTGCCTAAGCTTCATCGCCCTCGTTCGAAGGACATTGCCCCATGACTGTCTCAACCGACAAACGCGCCGATAAGCTCGCGCAGGAGCTGGAAAGCGCCTTTCGCAATCGGGCCGACCTCTATCGCCTCATGTATGACGAGCTGACACTGGAGCTTGGTGCCGAAGAGGCGGAGGCCATCATGATCCGCGCCATCGAAAAACGGGGCCAGGAAGTCGCGACAACCGCCTTCGCGACCTATCGACCCGATCAGGCGCTTGAGATCGGAGAAGCTTTTCTATCCGTCAGTCCCGATGAAGGCCGCATGTATCCGACGGATGTGGAGCGTCGCGAGGATGGTATCAGCTTCAAGGTGAAACGTTGCCCACTGAAAGACGCGTGGGTCGAGGCCGGCGTCGGAGAGGACAAACTCACCAGTCTTTGCCGGATCGCGGGTGCTTTCGATCGCGGGCTTTTCGAAGCGACCGGAATTCGCTTCGACAATGTCACCTGGTCACCCGGGCACGGTTCCGGCTGCTGCCATATCAACCTGACGAACCGCGACGCGCCATGATCCGAACCTAATCAGTCGCGAAAACGTAACCGTTGAGGATCTCCAACCCGACCTCTTCGCCAATGGCGGGCTCCACGGAAAGCGCGGTTTCGACCTCGACCTTCGCCTTCGCGGCTCCCTGGATCTCGATCCGCCGCGAACCGCCGACCCGGCGGATACCGGTCACCACACCTCTCACATGGGCCTCGGCGGGCGATGCGATTCGCAACTGCCAGGGACGGCTATAGAGCGCCGCCTCACCGTCCCCCCGCCCATGGATATCGACAGGAACGGCCTTGCCGCCGATCAACACCTGTCGGCCAACGATCCGGGCATCGAACCGCGCGGCGTCGCCGAGAAAGCCGAGCACAAACGGCGTTTGCGGTCGATCTTGCACCTCATCCGGCGTACCGATCTGCTCCAGGCGCCCGTTGTTGAGAACCGCGACCCGGTCGGCGAGTTCGAGGGCTTCGTCCTGATCGTGGGTCACAAAAATCGTCGTCTGGCCCGTGCGTTCGTGGATGTCGCGCAGCCAGCGGCGCAGGTCCTTCCGGACCTTGGCATCGAGCGCACCGAACGGCTCGTCGAGGAGGAGGACGCGTGGCTCTACGGCCAAAGCGCGGGCCAACGCCACGCGCTGCCGCTGACCACCAGAAAGCTGCGCCGGAAAGCGCGCCTCGTAGCCGGAAAGCTGCACAAGCTCGAGGAGGTCGGAAACCCGCTGCGCAATGTCGGCCTTGGAAGGGCGGCGCGCTCGCTCACGAACACGCAAGCCATAGGCGATGTTGTCGCCCACATTGAGATGCTTGAAGAGAGCGTAGTGCTGGAACACGAATCCGACCTGACGCTTCTGAACGGCAAGGCTCGTCGCGTCCTGCCCGCCGAAGAAGACCTGCCCCCGCTCCGGCGCTTCGAGACCGGCAATCACCCGCAGAAGCGTCGTTTTTCCAGATCCTGAAGGGCCGAGCAGCGCCAGAAGCTCGCCCGGATGCACGGTGAGACTGACATCGCGCAAAGCGGCGGTCTCGCCGAACTCCTTGGCGACGTTCGCGACCCTGACCTCCAAACCCGTGCTCCGTTCAATGTGCGGGACGTCCGGAGAGGGTATCACCCGCTTGCCATTCCAGGAATGATTTAGCTGCGAGGGTGACGAGGGCAAGGCAGGCGAGGAGCGATGCGACCGCGAAGGCGGCAACGAAATTGTACTCATTGTAGAGAATCTCCACGTGGAGCGGCATGGTGTTGGTGAGGCCGCGAATATGGCCGGAAATCACGGAGACCGCGCCGAACTCGCCCATGGCGCGGGCATTGCAAAGCAGAACGCCGTAGAGCAGTCCCCAGCGTATGTTCGGCAGGGTCACGGTCAAAAAGGTGCGCCACCCCGAAGCCCCGAGGGTCAGAGCCGCCTCTTCCTCTGCCGTTCCCTGCTCCTGCATGAGGGGGATCAACTCTCGCGCCACGAAGGGGAAGGTGACGAAGATCGTCGCGAGAACGATACCCGGCAAGGCAAAGGCGATCTTGATACCGTGCTCCATGAGCCACGGTCCCAAGAGCCCCTGCGCTCCGAAGAGCAGTACATAGATCAGGCCGGAGACAACCGGTGAGACTGAAAACGGTAGATCGATCAGCGTCATCAAAAGGCTTTTGCCCTTGAAGTCGAATTTCGCGATCGACCACGCGGCCGTGAGACCGAACACCACATTCAGCGGCACGGAAATCGCCGCAACCAGCAAGGTGAGCCTGATCGCGGCCTGCGCATCCGGCTCCTGAAAAGCCGCAAGATAGGCGCCGAGGCCTTTGCTGAAGGCCTGCGCGAACACGACGGCTAAAGGCAAGACGAGAAAGAGAGTGAGGAAAGCAATCGCAATTGCAATGGCGATCCTCCGCGTGAGCGCACCTTCCGTCACCACATTCGTCCAACGGGCGTCATTTCGAGCGGGAACGGGAACGACATCAGACATGGCCGAACCTCCGTCGGCTCCAGGCTTGAATGAGATTGATCGCAAACAATGTCGAGAACGATATTGCCAGCATAATCGTCGCGATCACGGTAGCACCGGTGTAATCGAACTCCGCGAGTTTGATGACGATGAGAAGCGGTGCGATCTCGGAGATATAAGGGAGGTTTCCGGCGATAAAGATCACCGATCCGTATTCTCCGACCGCGCGCGCAAAGGCCAGCGCAAAGCCTGTCAAAATAGCCGGCAGGAGAGGCGGAAGGAGAACGCTCCAGAGCGTCCGTACCCGCGAGGCGCCGAGAGTCGCCGAGGCCTCCTCCAGTTCGCGATCGATATCGACGATCAGGGGCTGCACCGTTCGCACGGTGAAAGGCAGGCCGATGAAAACCAACGCCACGAAAATGCCGAGCGGTGTATATGCGACCTTGATGCCCAAAGGCTCGATCAAAGATCCGATCCAGCCGTTCGGAGCGTAAAGCGCCACCAGCGCAATGCCGGCGACCGCCGTTGGCAAGGCGAAGGGAAGATCGACCATGGCATCGATAAAGGCCCGTCCGGGAAAGTCATAGCGTGTGAGAACCCAGGCGACGAGCAGACCAAACAGGGAAGCCACGAAAGCGGCGACAAGCGAGATACCGAAGCTGACCCTCAGCGCCGCAAGGACACGCGGTTCGAGCGCTGCAGCTAATATTCCGTCGAGCCCGACGCTCGAAGCCTTTAGGATGAGTGCTGCCAGTGGCAGAAGAACAATCAGGCCGAGATAGAGAAGCGTGTAGCCGAACGTGATCCCGAAACCCGGGATCACGCTCGCCCGCTTGAAGCGGATATTGGCCGGTAGAACCAAGCTCATGCTTTATCGCTTGCTGATCTGATCGAACACGCCGCCATTGTCGAAGTTATTTTTCTGGATGTCATCCCAGTTGCCTTGCAGCGACTCGATAGTGAACAATTTGATATTCGGCAGGAGTGCCAGATCGTCCTTCGACGCCACCTCCGGCTTGATCGGCCGGTAATGATGCTTCGCGAAGATCGCTTGCGCCTTGTCACTATACAGAAACTGCAGATAGGCCTCGGCCGCCTTGCGTGTTCCTTTCTTGTCCACGTTTCCTGCTACCAGCGCCACCGGCGGCTCCGCGAGGATGGAGATGCTGGGCACGACGATGTCGAACTTGTCCTTGCCGAACTCATCGAGGACCAGGAAGGCCTCGTTTTCCCAGGCGGGAAGAACATCGCCTAAGCCGCGCTGCGCGAAGGTGACCGTCGAACCGCGCGCGCCGGTGTCGAGCACGGGGACGTTCTTGTAGATCTGCGTGACGAATTCCCGCGCCTTGTCGGCGCTGCCGTCCTTGTTCTGGGCATAGCCCCAAGCGGCAAGGAAGTTCCAGCGGCCCCCCGCCGAGGTTTTTGGATTCGGTGTGATCACCTGAACATCGGACCGCGCCAAGTCACTCCAATCCTTGATACCCTTCGGGTTACCCTTGCGGACGAGGAACACCACGGTCGATGTGTAGGGCAGTGAATTATTCGGTAGTTTGCCGCGCCAATCAGCCGGAATCTTGTTGGTCAACTTGGCAATGGCATCGATGTCGGACGGAATGCCGAGCGTGACCACATCCGCATCGATACCGTCGATGACGGTCCGGGCCTGGGCACCCGAGCCGCCATGCGACGCGCGTATGGTGATGGCCTCACCCGTCTGCTTCTTCCATTCATCGGTAAAGGCCTGGTTGATCTCGCGATAGAGCTCACGCGTCGGATCATATGAAACGTTGAGGAGCTGGGTCTGTGCGAAAGCGGCGTCCGCCCCGGTCATGATTGTCGCCGCAGCCGCAAAAGACAGAAAGAATCGACGCCAAGCCTGTCCAAAGGCGCCGCGTTTCTTAAGCGATGTCGTTTCGGAAGCATCGTGCGACATAGAATTCTCCTTCGCGTTGAGATCGGCCGTCAGGACAAGCCCGATGCCAAGGGTGTCGAAACTCTCGCGATCAATGAGGATGAAACCTCCTGTTTCGCGATTATGCAAGTAAGGGTCGAAAGTCAGCGGGCGATCGAGAACCAGTTCCAATTCGCCAATGTCGTTTGGATCGAGTGTATTGCGCGGCTCGGTCTGCGCCGTGTCAGGATCGATGCGATGATGAATCCCCTCGACGGTGGCGCGGACTGTCGCGGTCCCGAGTTTAAGCAGGAAGGCATCACCAGGCACGACCGGTCGATCGCCGGCCCAAAATAACCGCGCCCGCAACCGGTCCGAAACTTGAGCAGGTGCGACGATCCCCGTCAGCACGTCGCCGCGCGAAATGTCGATTTCATCCGTCAACGTCAGCGTGACGGATTGCCCAGCGACGGCCTGTTCGATATCGCCGTCGAACGTCACGATCCGCGCCACGCTCGTTTCACGGTCAGAGGGTAGAACGCGGATGCGGTCCCCTACTCTGATCGTGCCGCCCGCAATTGAACCGGCATAGCCACGAAAATCGGCGACTCGGCGGTTGACCCATTGCACCGGAAACCGGAACGGCGCATCGCGATCAGCGTCCTCGATCTGGATCGTATCAAGGTGTTGCAGCAATGTGGGGCCACTATACCAAGAGGCCGCGACAGCCGGCTGAACGACATTGTCACCGTTGAGAGCCGAGAGTGGGATGCCCGTGACGTCGATGAATCCAAGATCGGCGGAGAATGACCGATAATCGGCGATGATGCGGTCGAACACGGCCTGCGACCACCCGACGAGATCCATCTTGTTGATGGCAAGCGCCACATGGCGAATGCCGAGCATCGAAAGAAGGAGACTGTGTCGGCGTGTCTGCAACGACAGGCCCTTGCGCGAATCGACAAGCAGGATCGCCAGATCAGCGGTGGATGCGCCCGTCGCCATATTGCGCGTATATTGCTCGTGTCCCGGCGTATCCGCCACGATGAAGCTGCGCGTCTCGGTTGAGAAAAAGCGATAGGCGATGTCGATCGTGATGCCCTGTTCGCGCTCCGCGGAAAGGCCGTCGACGAGCAAGGCGTAATCGATCTTGTCCCCTTGCGTTCCATGCCGCCGGGAGTCCCGCTGCAAGCTCGCGAGCTGATCATCGAAAAGCTGCTTGGCATCGTGCAGAAGCCGGCCGATCAGGGTCGATTTTCCATCATCCACCGAACCGCAAGTGAGAAAACGCAACACATCCTTCCGGCGTTGGGCCTTCAATATCGGCGCGAGATCGACAGATGGCTTGAGGACATGAACGGTCATCAGAAATAACCCTCTTGCTTCTTGCGCTCCATTGAAGCGGCGCCATCCTGATCGATCAGCCGCCCCTGGCGTTCGGACGTCTGCGCCCGCAGCGTCTCGCCGATGATGTCCACGAGCGTCGTTGCATCACTTTCGATGGCCCCCGAGAGCGGGTAGCAACCGAGCGTTCGAAATCGAACCGAGCGAAGTTGCGGCACTTCGCCGGGCAGCAACGGCAGACGCTCGTCATCGACCGCGATCAGCGCTCCGTCGCGCTCCACAACGGGCCGCTCCGCAGCGAAATAGAGGGGCACAATCGGGATATTCTCCCGATGAATATAGAGCCATATGTCCAGCTCGGTCCAATTGGACAGCGGGAAGACACGGAAGCTATCACCCTTGCGCTTGCGCGTATTGTAAAGTCGCCAAGGCTCGGGCCTCTGGCGCTTGGGATCCCACCGATGTTGCTCACTGCGAAGCGAGAAGACGCGCTCCTTCGCCCGCGACTTTTCCTCGTCGCGGCGCGCGCCGCCGATGGCCGCGTCGAAACGATGATGATCGAGCGCCTGCCGGAGCGCCTGGGTTTTCATGACGTCCGTGTGGACCTCCGACCCATGCGAGATCGGGCCGATGCCGCGTGCGAGCCCGTTTTCATTGATATGCACGATCAATTGCAGATCCAGCTCGCGGACACGCTCGTTGCGAAAGCGGATCATCTCCTTGAATTTCCAGGTCGTATCCACATGCAGAAGCGGCAATGGCGGCTTTGCCGGGTAGAACGCCTTCAGAGCGAGGTGCAGGAGGACGGATGAGTCCTTTCCGATAGAATAAAGCAGAACCGGGTTCTCGCTCTCCGCCACGACCTCGCGCAGGATGTGGATGCTCTCCGCCTCGAGCCTGTCGAGATGCGTCAGGCGCTCGGCAACGACATCATGTTCCGATGAAGTGTCGAAGAATTGATGCGCGAGACTCATGACGAAACCTCCAGAGAACGATTGCCGTTTTGCGATGCCGGGGCGGGCGAAGGCCGCAGATGCAATCCACATTCCTTCTTCGCATCGGCCTCCCACCACCAGCGCCCAGCGCGCTCAGGCTCGCCGACTCGAACGGCACGGGTGCACGGAGCACAACCGATCGACGGGAATCCACGATCATGCAGAACGTTGTAGGGCACGCGATTATCGTTCACATATTGCGCGACTTGGCTGGCGTTCCAGTCGGCAATCGGATTGATCTTGATAAGATCATAGGTCGCGTCGATCTCCGCCAGTGGCGTCTCCGTGCGGTTGGCCGACTGGCCGGCCCGCAGCCCTGTGACCCAGCCGGAAGCACCGGCGAGGGCGCGCGTCAGCGGCTCGACCTTACGAACATGGCAGCATGCCTTTCGCGCCTCGACCGAATGCCGAAGGCCATTGATACCCTGATCCGCGACCAGCGCCTCGAGAGCAGCGCGATCCGGTGAAAGCACACCGATCCGACGCCCGAAGAATGCCTCGGTCTCAGCCCACACGTCATAGGTCTCGGGAAAAAGCCGCCCTGTGTCGAGCGTCACGACGGAGATATCGAGATCGTTGGAGAAGATCGCGTGCGCAACCGCCTGATCTTCGAGTCCGAAACTCGTCGTGAAGACAAGCCTTCCTTCAAGTCGCGCCCTCGCCGCTCTGAGACGCTGTGGCAGCGAGGCCGATTTCAGTGCGGACGCGAGGTCGTCTGCGATCGTTGCGGAAAAGGTCATGTCCAACATCCGATGGCTATCATCGTTGCTCAAGACTGTTCGTTTTATAGAACGATGTCAAGTTCATCGAGCGCACTAAAAGCTAGTCTCATCAGAAAATGTATCCTCTAGAAATTCCTTTTCTGAACTCATTGATTGCCAGATTTGATTGTCTAGCGTTCACACCTGCAAGAGAAGAGTATTTTCCATGTAATTACTGCTGCTAAGAAAATGCCGAGCGCCTCAAAAGCTTATCTTTGTGAGACATCTCGGGTTGAAATGCACGCTCGCGACAAAATTTTCTTCGCTGAAGGCCATACAGAGATTTTTATGCCAAAAAGTGTCGTTCTTAAAAAAGAACAATTTTCTTGACTTCGAGGCCCGTGCGCCAGACCCTGTCGACCTCTGACAGGAGCTGACGCGAAGCCATGGCCAGCAGCGCTTTCATCCCCAAAACCGCTCCCTTCGCCAATGATGCGATTGTGCAACTCAACAACGCATTGAGCGGAGCGACCGCCCTTCAGCGCGCGTGGCTTGCGGGGTTCCTGGCCGGGTTCGATGCGCAAACCGCGGGAGCGGATCTCTCGCCGCAATCCTTCGCTCCGCCCAAGGCGGTCGAGCCATTGACGATCATCTTCGCCAGTGAATCCGGCAATTCGGAACACCTTGCCCAGGAAACCGCGAAGCTGGCACGCAAGAGCGGGTTCAAACCGAAGGTCATCGATTTTGCCGATCTCAACGTCGCGGATCTCTCGAAGGAGCAGCGCCTCATTGTGATTGCGGCCACCTGGGGTGAAGGCGAACCGCCCGCGCGGGCCGCGCGATCGTATGCTGACCTGTTCGGCCCCACAGCCCCACGCCTCGAAGGCGTATCGTACGGTGTACTGGCGCTCGGCGACACGGCGTATGCCGAATTCTGTGCCGTTGGAAAAGCGATTGATGAGCGCCTTGCGGAACTCGGCGCGACACGCGTCGTCGACCGCGTCGATTGCGATCTCGATTTCAAGTCGCCCGCCTCGGCATGGATTGCAAAGACTATCGAGACGCTGGCCCCCGTATCGGAACCCGCCAACAATGTCGTCGCGGTCAATTTCTCGGCACGAGAGGCGGAAATCGCCGATGGCGGGCCATTCAAACTTGAGATTACGGAGCATATCAATCTCAATTCGTCGCGCTCGGACAAGGAAACGATTCACCTGGCCCTCGCTTTCAACGGCGCGACGCGGCCTTACGAACCAGGCGATTCTCTGGAAGTCTTTCCATTGAATGATCCGTCCCTTGTCGATTCCGTTCTTGCCGCAACCGGACTCTCGTCGGACACTTCCCTTCGGACGACGCTGGAGACGGAGCGTGACATCACAACCCTTTCGACCGTTACCGCGGAGAAATTCGCGAATGTGACCGGGCATGCGGGAGCAAAGCGCATCCTTGAGGAGGGGCACGCGAAGACATGGGTTCAGGGGCGTCAGCTCATCGATCTGCTCGAAGAGCATCGCGCGCCGTTGACCGCAGAGCAGTTACTCTCCCTGACTCGCCCTCTCCCGCCGCGCGCCTATTCCATCGCCTCCTCGCTTCGTGAAGTGGGAGACGAAGTCCACCTTCTAGTCTCCGCGGTGCGTTATGAAACTCATGGACGATCCCGTACCGGTGTCGCCTCGGGCCTCATCGCCGACCGCCTCAAGGTCGGGCAAACACTGAAGGCTCGCATTAAGCCGAACAAGTATTTCCGCCTTCCCGATCCCTCGACGGACATCATCATGATCGGGCCGGGCACGGGCGTCGCTCCCTTCCGCTCCTTTGTGCAGGAGCGGCGTGCGATTGGCGCCACAGGTCGCTCGTGGCTCTTCTTCGGGGATCGCCGCTACACGCACGATTTTCTCTATCAGCTCGAATGGCAGGACGCCCTCGCCGATGGCTCGCTGAACCGCGTCGACGTGGCCTTCTCGCGTGACGCTCCGGAGAAGGTCTATGTCCAGGATCGTCTTTGGCAGCAGCGGCGCGACGTGGTCGATTGGTTGGAAAACGGCGCGTGCTTCTACGTCTGCGGAGACGCCTCCGCCATGGCGAAGGATGTGCGCAAGACGCTCGTTCGCCTCTTCGCCGATGTGAAAGCAATTGCTTCGGAAACAGCGGAAGGAACCGTCGCAACGCTCGAACGAGAGCGCCGCTACTTGCAGGATGTGTACTAAAATGACGAATGACCTCGCCCGCAATGAGCGCATCAAGGAAGTCAGCGCCTACCTGCGCGGCACGTTGGCCGAGGGGCTGACGGAGGTCGCGACCGGCGCGATCAGCGAGGACGATCAGCAGCTCGTCAAATTTCACGGCATGTACCTGCAGGACGACCGAGACCTGCGCGCCGAACGGACAAAGAAGAAGCTGGAGAAGGCTTTCTCCTTCATGATCCGACTGCGGATTCCCGGCGGCATCTGCACTCCGGCGCAATGGCTGCAATTGGACCGCATCGCGCGTGAATACGCCAACGGAACGCTGCGCCTGACGACCCGTCAGACATTTCAGTTCCACGGGGTGATCAAGTCGAATCTGAAGACGACGATGAAGGCCATCGATGCAGCTCTTCTCGACACGCTCGCGGCTTGCGGCGACGTGAACCGCAATGTGCTCGCCTCCTCCAATCCGCACCAGTCGCGGGCTCATCATGCAGCGCACGAACTGGCGAAAGCCATTTCCGAGCGCCTGCTGCCGCAGACACCCGCCTATCGCGAGATCTGGCTCGACGGAGAGAAGATCGCGGGTGGGGAAGAGGAAGTGGTCGAGCCTGTCTATGGCCGCACCTATCTGCCGCGCAAGTTCAAGACCGTGGTTGCGGTTCCTCCCGACAACGATGTCGATATCTTCGCCCACGATCTCGGCTTCATCGCCATTCTCGACAAGAAGGGAAATCTCAAGGGCTGGAATGTCACTGTCGGCGGCGGTATGGGGATGACGCACGGCGAGCCGGATACCTATCCGCGCACCGCCGACGTCATGGCATTCTGCAAACAGGAAGATGCGCTGACCGTTGCCGAAGCGGTCGTGACCGTGCAGCGGGATTGGGGTGATCGCACGAACCGCAAGCATGCCCGCCTCAAATACACGATCGAGGATCGCGGCCTTGCAGCCTTCCGCGCCGAGGTCGAGCGGCGTATCGGAAAACCGCTCGAAGATCCTAAGCCCTTCACATTTGATTCGAACGGCGATCGTTACGGTTGGGTCGATGGCGAAGATGGCCGTTCTCACTTGACTCTCTTCATCGAGAACGGCCGGCTGCGCGATATTCCTGGCGGCCCCTCGTTGATGACAGGCTTGCGCCGTATCGCCGAAATCCATGACGGCGAATTTCGGTTGACCGCGAACCAGAACGTCATCATCGCCAATGTGCGGGCGGAAGAGCGCGCTGCCATCGAGGCCTTGGTTTCCGAGCACGGCCTGACGAGCGAAGCGACCGCTTTGCGCCGCAATGCCATGGCCTGCGTGGCTTTGCCGACTTGCGGCCTCGCTCTCGCCGAAAGCGAGCGCTATCTGCCTTCGCTCGTAACCGCGCTCGAAGAGCGTCTTGCATCGCATGGTCTGGCGGAAGACGAGATCACGATTCGCATGACCGGCTGCCCCAACGGGTGCGCGCGCCCCTATATCGCCGAGATCGGTCTCGTGGGAAAAGGGCCCGGTCGATACAACCTCTATCTCGGCGGCGCGTTCGATGGGTCGCGCCTTTCCAAACTCTACGCTGAAGACCTCGAACACGACGGCATTGTCTCGACCCTCGATCCGCTCTTCGGCGCCTATGCGAAAGAGCGCCACTCCACGGAGCGCTTCAGCGCCTTCCTTGTGAGAACAAAGCGCGTCGCAGCGACCGAGAACGGACGTGACTTCCATGCGAATACGGGTCCGTTGCAGTTGAGCAGGGTCCCTCATGAGGTCGCGTCGTGACCGACGCCATTCCGCCCATCGAGACGCGCTCGAAACGCCTCGCGACGCTGGCCAAACTGCCTATCTTTCTCGACCTCCAAGGCAAGCATGTCGTTATTGCCGGGGACGGGGAGCCTGTCGTATGGAAGGCGGAGTTATTGGCGGCAGCTGGCGCATCGGTGACGATTTACGTGGCCGAGCCAGAACCGGAGTTGCGCATGCTCGCTGAGGCGAGTGGTAATCGCATCAAACTCGTTCATCGCTCGTGGCAGGAGCAGGACCTCGACAACGCCTCGCTCGCCATCGCTGATGCGGAGGATACGGAAGAGGCGTCTCGTTTTGCGCAAGCAGCACGGGCGCGCGGCATTCTCGTCAATGTGATCGACAGGCCGGAGGCTTGCGATTTTCAGTTCGGCACTCTCGTCAATCGCGGCCCCGTTGTGGTCGCTATCTCCACGGATGGTGCAGCGCCAATTCTCGGGCAATCCATTCGTCGGCGGATCGAGGCTGTCCTGCCGATGTCGCTCGGAGCCTGGGCGATTGCCGCGAAAGCCTTTCGCGAGCGGCTGAGAAGCCTGCTCCTCTCGAAGACGGACCGGCGCCAATTCTGGGAGAAGTTTGTCGACGCCGCCTTCGATTCATCGACGCATGAACGCCTGAGCACCGAGACGCTTGAACAAATCGCCCGCAAGGTCGCGCACGACACCACAAGAAGCCCTGGCATTGGCGAAGTCGTCATTGTCGGCGCGGGGCCAGGTGACCCTGAGCTGCTGACTCTGAAGGCCATGCGTGAACTTCAGGCGGCCGACGTGATCGTCTACGACCGTCTGGTCACGCCCGCCATTCTCGAACTGGCGCGACGAGAGGCGCGACGCATCCATGTAGGCAAGGAAGGTCATGGCGCGGCCTGCCGCCAGGAAGACATCAATGCGCTGATCGTCGATCTTGCTCTCGAGGGTAAGCGTGTCGTGCGCCTGAAGGGAGGCGACCCGGCAATCTTCGCGCGAACGGGCGAGGAGGCGGAAGCCTGTCATGAAGCGGGCGTGAGCGTTCGCGTCGTTCCCGGCATCACCACGGCAAGTGCGGCCGCGGCAGCGCTTGGTCGCTCCCTCACTCACCGCGATCACGCCCAGCGGGTCCAGTTCATCACTGGCCATGATCGCCATGGACAGCTTCCATCCGATCTGAATATCGCGGCGCTGGCAGATTCACGCGCGACAACCGTGGTCTATATGGGACGTCGAACGGTGGAGAAGCTCGCGACCCGACTGCGCGATGCAGGATTGCCGGACGACACGCCCTTGATCGCCATGAGCGATGTGTCACGGGACTCGCAACAGGCCGTCAGCACCACCATCGGTGCGGTCGCGAATGGCTCGTTCTTGCCGGAAGACGGGCCTCTCATCATCATGTTCGGTGCATCGCTCAAGGAAGTTGCCGCACCACTTTTGAGAAGCAGAGCGACGAACAGGTCACGCCATCAACGCGATCTTGCGGATGTCACAACCTGAAACGCGGGAATCACCGCAAACTAAGCGGCGACACACGCCCACTCCGACCAACCTGAATTGAGAAAGCTGCCGTGCCGCTACGGTCTCGCCACTGGCTCGTTAGTGCCCTGCGAAGCACTCGCTGTGCCGGCGCTTTTGGCCGCGACAGACGCGACGATGCCGTCAAAAAACGCCACGCGACTTGCAACGATACCGCAGACGATCAGCCAGAAGGCTGCGATGGCGAAGATCTTTCCATATCGAAGAGACGAAGAATGCATCTTGTGGTCTCGCTGCGGCAAATTCAGGCGCGAGAATAAGTGATTTTTCAACTCGATTAAATATTGATCTCAAAACAAGTCGTGCTTCAGCTTCATTTTGTGATATTTATATTCACTTCTTTGAAATTTAGATTGTAATTTTCTACATTCAGACAAATCTAAAAAATAAAATACTCCGCTGCTCACTACGTCCTTTCGACTTTCGCGGTTCGGAGCCGGCGTTGACAGGATGGCGACGTCCGAAAACCGCGAGCGCGCGGCGCCGGCATGTGCCAGAGTCGGGACATGAACCTTATCGACATGAACCAGCTCGACCGTGACGCCTGCTATCGCGCCCTCCAGACCCGCGACTCCCGTTTCGACGGGCGCCTCTTCGTCGGCGTGCTCTCGACAGGCATCTATTGCCGTCCGGTCTGCCCCGCCCGAACGCCGAAATTTGAGAATTGCCACTTCTTCGCCTCGGCTGCCGCCGCCCAGGAGACGGGACTTCGCCCGTGCCTGCGCTGCCGCCCCGAGACCGCGCCTGATTTTGCCTCCTGGCGCGGCACGTCGAACACGGTTTCTCGCGCGCTCGCCCTCATAGCGGAAGGCGCTTTGGACAATGAAGAGACCGGCGTCAGCGAACTCGCGGAACGGCTCGGGCTCGGCGAGAGACAGTTACGCCGTCTTTTCAAGGAGCACCTGGGCGCATCGCCTATTGCCGTCGCCCAGACGCGGCGCGTTCTCTTCGCCAAGCAACTCATCCAGGAGACGCACATGCCGCTGGCCGAGGTGGCCCTGGCCTCGGGCTTCGGCAGCGTCAGACGATTCAATGAGACTTTCCACGACCTGTTTCAACGTCCACCGAGCGCCCTGAGGCGCAAAGCCTCGGCGCAACTTCCAGAGACTTCCGCGGTGGATACCGGGCTCACACTTCGCCTGCGCTACAAGCCCCCCTATGACTGGCCCGCCATGCTCGCCTTCCTCCAGGCACGCGCAATCGAAGGCGTCGAAGAGGTGGCGGACGGCGTCTACCGTCGAACCGTTATGCAGGATGGCGCCCTCGGGACTGTCGAAGTTCGTCATGTCCCCGTGCAGGAAAGTCTCGGCGTTACGATTCGCTTTCCCAATGTCCGCGCCTATCCTGCGATCCTCGCGCGTGTCCGTCGCGTCTTCGATCTGGGCGCCGACATCGAAACCATAGGCGCACATTTATCCCGTGATCCGTTTCTCGCGCAGCTTGTGGCGCAACGGCCGGGGTTGCGCGCGCCGGGAGGGTGGGATGGGTTCGAACTCGCCATCCGCGCCGTTCTTGGGCAGCAGGTCACGGTTGGCGCCGCGCGTCGCCTCGCCGGACAATTGGTAGCCTTGTGCGGAGAATCGATGCCGCCGGCTGTCACCGCGCAACCGCATTTGTCTCATGCCTTCCCCTCGCCGGAGCGGGTTGCGGCCGCCGACCTCAGCACCCTCGGCATGCCCGGCGCGAGACGCGAAACCCTTCGTGCACTTGCCCTGGCCGCGCTTGCGGATCGGCATCTGTTTCGCCCGTTCGGGACAATCGAAGACGCTATCGCCCGCTTGCGCGGCATTCGCGGCATCGGCGAGTGGACCGCGCAATACATTGCCTTGCGCGCTCTTCGGGAGACGGATGCCTTTCCGGCCAGCGATATCGGCCTCCTGCGGGGAGCCGCCCTCGAAGCCGGTGAACGGCCGACGCCCGCAGCCCTCTTGCAACGTGCGGAAATCTGGCGTCCATGGCGATCTTATGCAGCACAACATCTTTGGGCCGCCGATCCTGCAATGACGATACCGACGAAGGATGCGTCGCATGGCTGAAGCACTTCGGTTCCTGATAGACCGCACCCCGACTCCCATCGGCGAACTCGTTGTCATCGCCGACGAACAAGGCCGCTTGCGGATGCTCGATTGGACGGATCATGAAGACCGGTTCCGCCGCTTCTTGCGTCTGCATTATGGCGCGGACGGGTTCACCCTCGAGCCCGCGAAAAACCCGGGCGGCCTTACAGAAACAATGAACGCTTATTTCGAGGGCGACACCGCCGTCATCGACGAATTGCCGACGGCGACCAATGGAACCCCCTTCCAGCGCGCCGTTTGGGCCGCTCTGCGAGGCATCCCCTGTGGCGAAACCATATCGTATGCGGAGCTTGCTCGCCGGATCGACAATCCTAAGGCCGTACGTGCTGTCGGGCTGGCCAACGGCGCAAACCCAATCGGGATTGTGGTTCCCTGCCATCGCGTCGTCGGAACGAACGGCTCTCTCACGGGCTACGGCGGCGGCATGATGCGCAAGCGGTGGCTTCTGGCTCACGAATCTGCAGTGAGCACGAGCTCGCAGTTCACACTCTCCTTCTAATGACGCCATCGATTCTGTGCGTTTAGAGGGGCGACACTCGCGAACGTTTGCGCAAAACTCTTGATATTCAGTGCTGAAGGGCGTCTATAAATAACGATAAAATCTGTGTTTTGAATTTATAAACTTGCGTGTCATGTTAATTGTCCTTTTTAACATACTGGGGGTAATTAATGGTGTTTTCTTCGCCACGGCTTCGAAAAGCCATGCTCGGATCGCTGGCCTTGCTGGCGCTCATGGGCTCCGCCGGCAGCGCTCTTGCCGCCAAGGATCAGTTGACGGTCGGCATCACGCAATATCCGTCGAACCTCAATCCGAACCACGAGGCGATCACCTCGAAGGACTACGTTCTCGGTTTCGTCTTTCGCTGGGGCACGGCCTTCGACGGCGACGGCAAGAACAACTGCCTGATCTGCACAGAACTCCCGACCATCGAGAACGGCCTCGCCAAGATCGAAACCCGCGCCGATGGGACGAAGGGGATTGCGATCACCTTCAAGATCAATCCCAAGGCGACCTGGGGCGACGGCGTTCCGGTGACGGCGAAAGATGTGCTGTTCACCTGGAATCTCGGACGCCAGAAGGAAGCCGGCTTCCTCAGCCTCGACGCTTACGATCGCTTCGACAAGATCGACGTCGTCGACGACAAGACCGTCGTTCTGCATACCAAGACGGTGCGCAGCGATTACAACGAACTCGCTCGCTTCCGCATTCTGCCGGAACATATCGAAGACCCCATTGTAAAAAGCGTGGGCGTCGCGGAATACCCGAAGAACACCGCCTACAATCGTGCCTCGACGAATCCGGGTTTGTATAACGGCCCCTACCTCATCAAGGAAATCCAGTCCGGGTCGGCCATCGTTCTCGAGCCCAATCCTTATTGGTATGGCAAGACACCTCACTTCAAACGCGTCACGATCCGCATCATCGAAAACTCGGCGGCCCTGCAAGCCAATGTGTTGTCAGGCGATGTTGATTTCGCGGCCGGCGACGGCATTGGCCTGACGACAGACCAGGTGATCGAGCTCGAGAAATCCAACAAGGCCAAGTTCGACTTCATCTACAAGCCGAGCTACACTTACGAACATATCGACCTTCAGAAGAACAACCCGATCTTCCAAGACAAGCGCGTCAGACAAGCCTTGCTCTACGCTCTCAACCGCAAGGCACTCGTCGAGAAGCTATTCGACGGCAAAGAGCCTGTCGCCGATAACTTCCTTGCTCCGATCAGCCCCTTGTTCAACAAGGACGCGCCGACATTCGCTTTCGATCCGAAGAAGGCGGCGGCTCTGCTTGACGAGGCAGGCTGGAAGCCGGGCGCAGACAAGATCCGAGTCAATGCGCAAGGTCAGCGCCTGTCACTCGACTTCGGCACGACTGCCGGCAACAAGGTGCGTGAGCTGGTGCAGCAGGTGCTGCAGAGCCAATGGCGCGATGTCGGCGTGGAAGTCGTCATCAAGAACGAACCGGCGCGTACCTTCTTCGGTGAGACGATGCGCAAGCGCGCCTATGGCGGCCTTGCTCTCTACGCATGGACGAGCGACCCGGACGAAGCGCCGTCCCGCATCCTCCATACCTCTGCGATTCCGGTCGAGGGGAACAATTGGGGCGGCAATAACATGGCTGCCTTCTCGAACCCCGAATTCGACGCCGGGGTCGACAAGATCCTCGTCGATCTGAATCCTGAAGTCCGCAAAAAAGCCTGGGCCGATTTGCAGCGCATCTACGTTGAGGAACTGCCGGTGCTTCCGCTCTTCTTCCGCGTCCAACCGTTCGCACTGCCGAAATGGCTCAAGGGTGTAAAACCGACGGGCAGCGGTGTCAGCTCCCATTGGGCTGAGGAGTGGTATGCGATCTGATCGCCTTGATATCGAGCCCGGGCACATTTCGCCCGGGCTCTCGACACCTCTGGCACTTGAAGTCGAGAACCTGTCTGTCGACTTCCCGTCGCCAGAGGGCGGCAAGCGTGTCGTCGATGGCGTGAGCTATTCGATTGCGCGCGGCCGCACGCTCGGCGTTGTCGGCGAAAGCGGCTGCGGCAAGTCGATGACGGCTCTCGCCGTGCTGGGCCTCGTGCCGGCACCGGGACGCACAGACGGGCGCATTGTCCTCAACGGGCGTGATCTGTCCAACCTCTCGTCGACCGAATGGCCCGAGATACGCGGACAGCGTGTCGCGATGGTTTTTCAGGAGCCGATGACGGCGCTCAATCCCGCCATGCGGATCGGCGACCAGATCGCCGAAGTGCTGATCATTCACGAAGGTCTGAAGAAAGCGGAAGCACGCGAGCGCGCTATCGAACAGCTTCGTCTCGTGGGCATTCCCTCCGCAGCGGAGCGCGCAAAGGCCTATCCGCATCAGCTCTCCGGCGGCATGCGCCAGCGCGCCGTGATCGCGATGGCGCTTGCCTGCCGCCCCGACGTTCTCGTCGCCGACGAGCCGACGACAGCGCTCGACGTGACGATCCAGGCCCAGATACTCGAATTGATGCAGCAATTGCAGGACGAAATTGGCATGGCTGTGCAATTCATCAGCCACAATCTCGCCGTCGTTTCCGAAATCGCCGACGATGTCATCGTCATGTATGCCGGGCAGATCGTGGAGCGGGCGAGCGCGCAGGTGCTTTTCTCGCAACCTCTGCATCCCTACACGCAAGGCTTGATCGAGACCTTGCCGGAGATCGGCCATCGCCAGGACGTCCTGCCGGTCATCACCGGCACGGTTCCGAGTCATTATCACGGCATCGCGGGTTGCCGGTTCGCTGGGCGCTGCCCGAAAGCCGATGCCACGTGCCGCTCGATCGCTCCGGTTCTGCGCCCGGTCGGACTGGGCCATGACGTCGCCTGCCACAAGGTCTCCTGATGTCCGTCCTGCTTTCGGTTGAACGACTGAACATCAGCTTTCCTCTTGATGGCCACCGGCTGTTTTCCGGTCGACGCCGTGTCGTCCATGCTGCCCAGGACATCACCTTCGACATCGCTGTCGGCGAAACGCTGGCGCTTGTCGGCGAAAGCGGCTGCGGCAAGACCACCGTCGGGCGCGCCGTTGCAGGCCTGACCAAAGTCCAGAAGGACGTGGTACGCCTGCATGGACGGGATCCCTTTCATCGCCCACGCAGCGAGCGGCACATCGCGCGGCGCGCGATCCAGATGGTATTTCAAGATCCCTTCTCCTCCCTCGATCCGCGCATGAATGTTCGCCAGATCCTGTTGGAGCCGCTGGATATCAACGGGATCGGAACCGCAGAAGAGCGGACGAACCGGGTTGCCGACCTGATGATTCAGGTCGGACTGCCGCCCGATGCACTCGCGCGTTATCCGCACGAGTTCTCCGGCGGTCAACGACAGCGCATCGCCATCGCGCGGGCGCTCGCACCCGATCCAGAATTGATTGTGGCTGACGAACCGCTCTCAGCCCTCGACGTTTCGATCCAGAGCCAGACTCTCAATCTGCTTCAAACCCTCAAGCGTCAGCGCGGGTTGAGCTACCTGTTCATCAGCCACGATCTCGCCGCCGTCCACCATCTGGCGGACCGCGTCGCCGTCATGTATCTCGGCCGCCTGGTCGAGGTGGCCGATCGCGACACGTTGTTCGCGTCCCCCCGTCATCCTTATACACAAGGGCTGCTGGCAGCGGTTCCGCGCATCGGGCAAGGGCGACGAAAACGCACCTTGATCGCAGGTGATCTGCCGAGCCCTCTCGCTCTTCCGACAGGCTGCGCCTTCCATCCGCGCTGCCCTCTCGCCAAGGATATTTGTCGCGTCGAGAGGCCGGCCTTGAGCCCGCTATCGACGAATCCGGGACAAACAGTCGCCTGCCACTTTGCCGAGGTGAAGGAGAACGTCGCATGAGCACCTATCTCCTGCGTCGTCTTCTCGGAATGGTCGCTGTTCTCTTCGTGATGTCATTCGTCATCTACGGCTTGATCGGATTGATGCCGGGTGACCCCATCGATCTCATGGTCATGTCGAATCCGGGCATGACGGCAGCGGATGCGGATCGCTTGCGTGCGCTTCACGGGCTCGATCAGCCGCTCGTCACACGCTATTGGCACTGGTTGACTGCGGCGCTCCACGGCGATTTCGGCTTTTCGCGCGTCTTTGCACGCCCAACTCTCGAAATCATCGGCCCCGCCCTGTGGCAAACGACAAAGCTCGTCACTCTGACACTCGTCATCAGCAGCGTCCTGTCGATCGCGCTCGGCGTGCGCGCAGCCATTCGCCCGGGTGGCCGCTTCGACACGGTGCTCAGCTTCCTGGCCTTTGCCGGAATCTCGATGCCGACCTTCTGGTTGGCTTTGCTTCTCATTCTCGTTTTTGCCGTCTGGCTCGGCTGGTTGCCCGCGAGCGGCATGGGCCCGTCCGACGCCACGGGAATATGGGCAGCCCTTCAATATCTCGTTCTACCGGTCACCACCCTCGTGATCGCGCAGGTCGGCGGAATCACACGATATGCGCGCTCCTCCATGATCGAAACGTTACGGATGGATTTCATTCGCACGGCGCGAGCCAAGGGAGCGAAGGAGCGACGCGTCGTTTTCCGCCACGCTTTGCCAAACGCGCTGACGCCGGTCGTCACCGTGATCGGCCTTCGGTTCGGCGCGCTGTTCTCCGGCGCGCTCATCACAGAGACGATGTTCGCGCAACGTGGGTTGGGCAAGACCATCTATGACGCCATTCTCGGCAACGATTTCAATCTCGCGCTGGTCGCATTGCTGTTCGCCACCTTCGCGACGTTAGTCGGCAACCTGCTGGCGGATCTGACCTATGCGTGGCTCGACCCAAGGATCTCGGCGACATGACCGTAGCCATCGCTCAACCACACGCGTCGCCGTGGCAACGGCGTTGGCGGCGCTTTCGACGCAACAGGGCGGCCCTCTTCTCGCTTCTGGTGCTCGTCGCGCTGATTGTGTTCTCGTTTGCGGCGACACCTCTCGAGAATTTTCTGGAGATCGACGCCACCAATGCCGATCTTCTCTCTCGCTTCGATCCCCCTTCGACCAAGCACTGGCTCGGTAACGATGAGCTGGGCCGCGACGTTCTGATCCGCCTGATGTATGGCGGACAGGTCTCGCTCGCGGTGGGATTTTCCGCCACCTTGCTCAGCGCCATACTCGGGATCGCGGTCGGTCTCGGCGCCGGGTACTTTGGAGGCCGCATCGATGCGGCGCTGATGCGCATTACAGACGGCGTCATCGCGCTTCCACTTCTGCCGCTTCTCATCGTGCTCGCGGCCATCGATCTCACGAAGCTCGGCTTCTCGACCGATTTCGCGCGCTCGGGCGCGGCGAGTTTCTATCGCATCGTTCTGATCATCGCGTTGATCGAATGGACACAAATCGCGCGGCTCGTCAGGGCCTCGACATTGAGCATCCGCGAGCGGGAATTTGTATCGGCCGCCCGCGTTTCCGGGGCAAGCGCGGTTCGCGTCCTTTGGCGACATGTGTTGCCCAATGTCACCGCCCCGATCATCGTTGCATCGAGCCAGGTGTTCGGCACCGTCATCCTGTTCGAGGCGGTCCTGAGCTTCCTCGGCTTCGGAATCGTGCCGCCGACGCCAAGCTGGGGCAACATGCTGAACAACGCGCAGGAGCTGGTGACGACAGCGCCCGCTTTGGCGATTTATCCCGGCCTCCTCATCTTCATCACCGTCGTCTCGGTCAATTTCATCGGCGATGGCTTGCAGGATGCCTTTGATCCGCGAGCCGAATAGGGCTCATTTGTGATCATTTGCGGCGAGCCAGTCGCCGAGTGAAGGGCGATGATGGCCGGCGCGTCCGGTCATTTCTGGCGCGCAGCACATGGCATTGAGAACAGCCTCCTGTGTCGCGTCCGTCGTGGCGCGGAACAGATCGTCGATGCGGTCTTCATTCAGAACACGCATCCCGATGAGATCCCGGCGCTCGTCGTGGTGAACGCGCGAGGCGGTCGAGAAACCCAGCGCGATGTCGCCGCTTCCGTGCCCCCAGAACGCTCCGAGCCGCGCGAAGCCCGCTCCGCAGCGCCGTGAGACGCGTCGCAATTGACGGTGTTCCAGCGGGATGTCGGTGGCGAGAACGGCAATGATCGAACCGCGCTCGGCCTGAGGGAGAGCATCGGGAACAGGCCTGCGGCCATCGGGCAGGATAAGATCCCCGACGCGACCGAAATTCGCCAGAACCAGCACGCCCAGATGATAATCCGATCCGTCGAGGGACAAGCGACGAGAGGCGGTACCGATGCCGCCTTTAAACCCGAAGCAGCTCATTCCGGTGCCCGCACCTACCGCACCTTGGGTGACTGCGCCGTCCTTTGCCGCATCGAGCGCGGCGAAAGCCGTCTCCTCCGTCACGGCCATGGCCTGAATGTCGCTGAGCCAGCCGTCGTTGCATTCGCAGACCACCGGATTCACCGTCGCGGTCGTGCGCCCGATATCGGCATTGTCGGCGACAGCGCGGCGGATCAACGCGTTCGCGCAGGCCCCGACACCGAATGTGTTGGTGAGCAGGATCGGCGTCTCAATCGTGCCGAGTTCGTCCACCTGGATCAGACCGGCGCTCTTCCCGAAGCCGTTGATGACATCGGCAGCGGCGCGCACTTTCTCGCGATACATATTGCCGGAATGCGGCAAGATCGCCGTCACGCCCGTCCGCAGATCCCCGTCCACAATAGTCACATGCCCGACCTGGACGCCCGGAACATCGGTAATCGCGTTTTGTGTTCCGGGCGGCAGATTGCCGAAGGATAAACCGAAATCGCGAGCGAGTTTTGTCATATCGTTCAACCGGAAGTGCCACGGATATTATCGCCCCTGTATCACGTGGTGGAACGGTCAGTCGATCAGAATAGAAGACGGTATAGATCGTGCTCTAGAGCAATGGACTAATCAGGCGTGCGAGGTTCTCGCAGAGCTTCACCACTGCCGGGCGCACGCGCCACACTGAGAGATCAAGGAGTTCGCTCGATGCAAAGCAGCTTTCCTGCTCCGCATAGAGACGAGCGGTCGTCTCCTGATCATAGACGATGAGGCTCACTTCCGAGTTCAAAATGAACGAACGGATATCGACATTGCTTGACCCGACGATGCCGATTCCGCCGTCGAAGGTGAAGCTCTTGGCATGCAACAACCCTTCCCCGAACAGATGAATCTTCACACCGGCGTCGAGCAACTCGTCATAATAGGAGCGTTGCGCCAGATTGACGAGCCGATGATCGGCCACGCGCGACACGACGATATGAACATCGACGCCGCGCAAGGCGGCGGTCTCGAGAGCTTTCAAGAGCGAGGCGTCGGGAATGAAATACGGCGTCGTCATCACCACGCGCTTGTATGCGCCATAGATGAGCGTGACGATGAGGCTTTCGATTTCCGAGCCCGGATAATCCGGGCCGCTCGGCAACACCTGAGCCTGCACAGGGCCTGCGGACACCTGCTCCGGCGTGATGTCTTCGATGAGAAGCGTCTCCTGCGTCTCCAGAAACCAGTCGGCAGCGAAGACGGCCTGCAATTGTGTCGTAACCGGCCCTTGCGTCCGCGCGACGAGTTCCCGATTGACAATGCCGGGTTTGAAGTCGGAAGCGACGATATTCTGCGAGCCGGTATAACCGACGCGACCGTCGATGACCGCAATCTTGCGGTGGTTGCGCAAATCGACCCGCGCCGGATGCCACCGTAGCTTGATCGGCAACACCACATGCGCCGAAACGCCGGAAGCTGTCAGTTGTGCAATCACATTGCGCCCCCACGGGCGCGAACCGACCGCGTCGATCAACACACGGCAGGTAACGCCGCGCGTGACAGCGCGCGCCAATGCCTCCATCACTTTCTGCCCGATGCGGTCATCGGAGAAGATGAAGTAGAGAAGATGGACGTGCTTCTCGGCCCTATCGATATCCGCAATCAGCGCATTAATCGACTTGTCGTAATCGGGCAGCAATTCCACCTGATTGCCGGACAAAGCAGGAAAGCGACCGAGCTTCTCGACAAGCTCCCGTGTTTCAACGACAACCGATGACCCTGCAACAGGCAACGAGAAAGGGGCTGTGCGCGCAAGAGCGCCGCGCAAAAGGCCGGGAAGTTGGAGCACGCGCTCGATGCGCCAGCTCGGATAGGATGGGCGGCCGATCAGAATGTAGAGAACGAGCGCAGGCCAGGGCAGGAAGAAGGCCAGAAGCAGCCACCCCTTCGCCGCATCAGGCGAGCGCCGCACCGGAACGACGATGACCATCACCAGCCGGATGATCCATTCCGACGCGAGATACAGAAGCGCCCACGTGCCTCCCTCGTTGAAGTGCATCTTCGCGTCTACTCCTGTTGTCGGATCATGCTACAGGAAGGGAAAGGACTGCTTCGAAAGCTTTTTAGCCGAGCGCCTTCAGATAGCGAATGGGCCGCCCCGGCGCGATCATCTCGGCCGCCGCGATGATGCCTTGCGCGTCAATGCCGAAATGGCGGTAGAGATCCTGCACGGTTCCGGTCTGCCCGAAATGCTCGACTCCCAGAGAGCGTGTGCGATGGCCCATGACGGAGCCGAGCCACGCAAGCGTTGCCGGATGCCCGTCGATGACGGTCACGAGACCGCAATGAGGCGGAACGTCGGCAAGAAGCCTCTCGATATGGGAGCGCGCATGCACGAGCCCGCGCTCACGGGCGCGCTGAGCTGCCGTCCAGCCCGCATTGAGCCTGTCGGCGGAAGTGATGGCGAGCAGCCCGACATCGCGGCGATCCTCCGCCATAAGCCCAACCGCCTTAATCGCTTCCGGTGCGACGACGCCCGTATAAGCAATGATGACTTGCGCATTCGGGCCGGGTTTGCGCATCCAATACGCACCGTCCACGATCTCTTCCGTGAGTTCAGGAGTCAGGTTTCGTTGCGGCTGATCCAGCGCAAGCGTGGACAGGCGTAAGTAGACTGAGCCGCCGGTCTCGTCGCGCAGCCACGAACGCTCGCTCGCCTCCCCTTCCCCATCGCGCTGCATGTAGTCGAATGCCCACCGGAGGATCACCGATAATTCATCGACGAAAGCCGGCTCGAAGCTCGCAAGACCGTCCTGTGCCAAACCGATCAATGGCGTTCCGATGGATTGATGTGCGCCACCCTCCGGGGCGAGCGTGACGCCCGAAGGTGTCGCCGCGACGATGAAACGCGCATCCTGATAGCAAGCATAGTTCAGCGCATCGAGACCGCGTGCGATGAATGGATCGTAAAGCGTGCCGATGGGCAGAATGCGCTCGCCGAACAGCGAATGCGAAAGGCCGAGTGCCGAGAGCAGAATGAACAGATTCATCTCGGCGATGCCGAGTTCGATATGCTGTCCCTTCGGTCCGAAATCCCAGGTGAAGGTGGAAGGGATGCGCTCCGATTTGAAGAGATCCTTCATCTCGTTTCGCGCGAACAGCCCACGCCGATTGACCCATGCACCGAGATTGGTCGAGACAGTCACATCCGGCGCGGTGGTAACGATACGATCCGCGAGCGCCGTGTCCGACCGCGCCAGTTCGTGAAGAATGAGTCCGAAGCCCTGCTGCGTCGACATGGACGGCTGCTGCGGCGTCACCAAGGTCTCGGGAACCGGAACGCGCGCGGCCTGATGGCGACGAGTCCCCCTGACGTTGAAGGGCACGGAAGCGAGGAAGCGCTCAACATCCGGCGCGGGGATTTCCAGACCTTCGAACTTGTCCCATTCATGACCGGCCCGCACTTTGGAGGCTTTGCGGAAACCCTCCATCTGCGTCGGCGTCAAAAGGCCCGCGTGGTTATCCTTGTGGCCCGCGAGAGGCAGGCCGAAGCCCTTGATCGTATAGGCGATGAAAACCGTCGGCCGGTCGTGGTCGATGGATTCGAAGGCCTTGAGCAGGTTCGGCAGATCGTGTCCGCCGAGATTGCTCATGAGCCGCGCCAGTTCCTCATCGGAGCGCTTCTCGATCAGGCGCGTCACGGCGCCCTGATCGCCGAGATCGTCGAGCAGGCGCTTGCGCCATGCCGCGCCGCCCTGGAACGTCAGCGCGGAATAGAGCTGGTTCGGGCAGGTGTCGATCCACGTGCGCAGCTTGTCGCCCCCCGGCTCGCGGAAAGCCGCTTCCATGAGCGAGCCGTGCTTGAGCACCACCACGTCCCACCCGAAGGAGCGAAACAAAGCCTCAAAGCGGGAATAGAGTCCCTCGCGCACGACCGCGTCGAGACTTTGGCGGTTGTAGTCGATGATCCACCACGTGTTGCGCAGGCCTTGCTTCCAGCCCTCCAGCAACGCCTCGAAGATATTGCCCTCGTCCATCTCGGCATCGCCCACGAGGGCGATCATGCGGCCCTCGCGGTGATCCTTCGCCCAATCGTGGGCTTTCACATAATCCTGAACGAGACTCGCGAAGAGGGTCTGCGCCACGCCCAATCCCACCGAACCGGTGGAGAAATCCACATCGTCCACGTCCTTGGTACGGGAAGGATAGGATTGCGCGCCCTTGTAGCCCCGGAAATTCTCAAGCTTCTCGCGGGTCTGGTGGCCCAGCAGATATTGGATGGCGTGGAAAACCGGGCTCGCATGGGGTTTCACCGCCACCCGATCCTCAGGCTTCAGCACCGCGAGATAGAGCGCCGTCATGATGGTTGACAGCGAGGCCGAGGATGCCTGATGACCGCCGATCTTCAAGCCATCCTCATGGGCGCGAAGATGGTTCGCATTATGGATCGTCCAGCTCGAGAGCCAGAGAATCTTGCGCTCGAGAGCAGCCAGATAAGCCAGGCGGGAATCGGCCATATGTCATCCTCCAGGAGCCGATCCGATTTCAGGCGCATCTTGCTTGGCGCCTTTGAAAATCGAATCGCTCGTCGCACCGGTCACGATGCGCTCTAAGTTATGGCGCGGATATTGATCCCTTGAGGCTTCCCCTGGCAAGCGCGGCGTTCTCCGCCCTTATGCGAATGGCCAGAACGCACCCGTTGAGTATTGAAAAAACGAGTGCATAGAGCGGCAGCCCGAAAACCAGCGGCAGAACCGCGATTTCGCCCGCGACCACCACGTAGTTCGGGTGCGAAATCCAGCGATAGGGGCCTTCCCGCACCAGCTTCTCGTTCGGCACGATGATGATGCGCGTGGTCCAGCGCTCGCGAAGGGTCAAAAGCACCCAGGCGCGAAGAACCTGCAAGAGCACGAAGACCAAGAGCCAGACAAGATTGACCGGCCGGTCCCAGCTGATGAACCAAAGTCCGCCAAGCCAGGCCGCATGAAGGGCCACAATCAGCGGATAATGCTCCGGTGCGAACTCGTAGGCCCCTCTCGCCAGAAGCCCCTGCGTGTTGCGGCGTGCGAACCAGAGCTCTCCCAACCGCTCGACTGTCACAAAGGCGAGGATCGCGACCGAGAGCATCATGCGGCCTTCTTCAGCGACACACAGCTTGCCGTGAAACCGGGACCCAAGGCGCTGAGCAGGGAGCGGCGGGGCAATCCCGCCTCGATGGCACGCGCGAGCACAAACAGCACGGTTGGCGCGGACATATTTCCGTATTCGGCGAGAACATGCCGCTCGTGATCGAGCGATCCCTGATCGAGCGACAGCGCTCGTTCCAATGCCACGATGACCTTCTTGCCTCCCGGATGGCAGATGAAGCGATCAACATCGGAAAGGCTCAAGCCCGCGCTTGCCAGAATGCCCTCGATGGCAGGCCCCATATGCGCCTCCGCGAAAGGCGGGATGGCGCGGGCAAAAACGACGCCGAACCCCTGCGGATCCACATTCCAGCCCATGATGTCGAGCGTATCCGGCCAGGTGTGCTCGCCCGACGCTTCGACCTCCGCGATCCCCTCATCCGTCACGCGCAGGATGCAGGCGGCGGCGCCATCGCCGAAGAGAGCCGTCGCGACAATATTGGCCTTCGTCAACTCATCGAGGCGGAAGGACAGCGTGCAGAGTTCGACCGCAACGACGAGGACGTTCGTGCCCGGCCGGGCCTGTGCGAGTTTCGCGGCAATCGCGAGGCCGGTGACACCTCCCGCGCAGCCCAACCCGAAGACCGGCACGCGATGCACGTTCTCGCGAAAGCCCATCGCTCCGAAAGCCCGCGCTTCGAGACTCGGTGTGGCGATCCCCGTCGATGAGACGGTGACGATGGTGTCGATGTCGCGGGCATCCAGTGCGGCATCATCGAGCGCACTTTTCGCAGCTTTGACGAACAGATCGAGAGCACCTTCCAGATAGGCCGCCGTTCGCTCCGGCCAGCCATGCGGCTCGAAAAACCATTCAAGCGGGCGAACCGCATGACGCTTTTGAATCCCGGTCGTCTCGAAAACCCGCGCGATGCGCGCATAATCGCTATAGCGATTCGAAAAGATCGCATTCGCCGCCGGAGCCACATCACGTTGCAGCAACACATACCCCGGCACGGCCGTCGCGACGGAAATTAATTTTGCGGAGGGAAGCACGAGCGTTTCTCCAGGTGGATCGACTCGAAGGCCGACCGGTTTCCACCTAGGATGTAGGGCGGGCACCGCCATTCGGCACGGCAGGGATGTCGCGTCCCAACGTGCGCGCGTCCTTGATGATCCAGGCATCGATCGGCGCGGAACGGCCTCTGACCGTCACGGTCTGCCGCTCGTAACCGGAAAGATCGAGACCCGCGCGCTTCGCCAACTCGGACGATATCACCAGTTCCGCACCGTGTTCTTTCGCGAGCCCCTCGAGGCGGCTGGCCGCATTGATCGTGTCACCCACCGCAGTCAGGCCCATCGCTTGGCCATATCCCATCTCGCCAACGATGGCGGGACCGGCATGGATGCTGACAACCACTTGAAGCGGCTGATCGAGTTCGCTCTCATAAGCTTCGCTGAGGCGCGTGACGGCCTCGATGATACGCAAGGCCGCGGCATAAGCCTGCCGCGCGGCTTCTTCGGGTTTGGCGTTGAGACCGAAGAGCGCAAGCGCGCCGTCGCCGATGAACTTGTCGATATGCCCCCCGGCATCCTCAATGGCGTGACCGATGGATTCGAAATAGCGGTTGAGAATGAAGACCGTATCGAACGGAAGTCGCCGCTCTGTCATACGCGTAAAACCGCGCAGATCGCAAAACAGAACCGCGAGTTCGCGCTCGCGGCCCCGGGCGGCAGAGCGGTTTCCGCCCGCCGGGATCACGATACCGGACCGGGTTGCGGACAGGATCGGCACCACCATGAGATCCTTGACCGGTCTCAGTTGGCAAGCGAGCCTCACATCCGGCCCGGCCTTGATCCTCGCAAGCGTCACCCGCTCCTGTTGGGTCGCATCCGGCTGCCCGTCGAGTCCCTCGATCACCCGAACGCGGCAGGTCGAGCACCGCCCCCGTCCGCCGCAGGCGGAAAGATGCGGAATGCCCGCGATGCGGCTCGCTTCCAGAACGCTGAAGCCTTGCGGCACCGTCACAACCTGTCCACTCGGATAAGTGACGCGAACGCGCGTGGCGAACATCTTGTACGAGCGGATGCCTCGCGCCACGAGAACGGCTCCGATCAATCCGGCGAAAGTCAGGTAAAGCCAGGTGCGAATATCCGGCAGAAGATCTTCGCTAAGCGGCGACGCGCTCGTATAAGTGAAGCGCTCCGGATCTGCCGAAATCTCCTTGCCCGCTTCCGCAAAGCCGAGCAGCGCGAGCACAGGAATGAGAAGGGCTCCCGCGAAAAGCGCTAGCGCCGCATCGGGAAACCAGCGTTTGGCGCGAAGCCAGAAATAGATTCCGAAGCATCCATGAAGCCACGCGACCACGAGAGCGACGATCTGCCTGACCCCATTCTCGGGCGCGATCATCCACAATCCGCGCACCACATCGGGATAGCCAACGGCTCGGCCGGTCAGCGCAAACTCGACGCGGGTTCCCACCACATGCGGGATCAGCAGAAACGGTAGCGAGAGGCCAAGGATCAATTGCGCCGCTTCTCTGAACGGCATGCGCAAGGTGCGCCGCCGAAAGAGCGCCTGCAATGCGAGCGCGAAGTGCAGGGTCAGCGATCCGTAAAGAAAGACCGTTCCGATAGGGTTGCGCCACAGAAGGTTGAACCACCGACGCCCCTCTTCCATGGCTTCGATGGAAACCAGCCCGAGTGCGTGGTTTGAAAAATGAGTGAGGAGGAAAAGGCCCAGGATGAGGCCCGTAACCAATCGGACTTCGCGAGAGCGGACACCGCTTTCAGCTTCCGTAGAGGGTTGAGGACGAACCATCGGCATCAGAAGACACCCACATGCGTGACTGCAACCCGGTCACCGCCGCTCGACTTGTCTCGATAGTCCCGACGCACGCGCGATTCTCCGCCCGTCAGAGGTTCTAGGCTATCTCGCGCCGTCGGAAAGGTCACGATTACGTGTTGCTCGATCGGGCGGAACACGCGCCTTTTATGAGCCGCGCGCAAACCTGGATTCTTGGCGAGAAAGGCCGGAGATCATGGTGGAACAGGCCCGGACCTGCCCCTTACACGCCTATCTTTCCGGTATCGGACCGGATGGTTGTGGCCGCGACATCGAAGAGGTTTTGGCCTTTTCGGACGACGATCTCGAATACATCCACGATTACATTCAATGGCTTTTTCCGCTCCCGACCCGAAGCATGGCGCAGCCGGACGCGCCTGTCCTAACGTCAGAAGAGATCGCCGCGATCAAGGCCGATGGAAGAGCGCTCATCAATCTCGGCAGGGCGACCGACCGCATGCGCCAATTCTACGGGCGAACGAACGGGTGGCTGACCTTCAACGATCACAACCACCTTAGAATCACGCGAATCCTGAAGAGTCTGGGGCTTTTGGCCGACTCCAAGGCGGCGAGCGATTTTCACGCCTTCATCATGGCGCGCCACGAAATGGCCGGCGCCCCGATCAATCCGCGCAACCTGCGCTACTGGACCGAGGCGCGGGAAGCGTGACTTTGTCAGGCCGCTGCGCGTCCGCCGCGAGCGTTCTTGTAGGCGCCGTTAATCGCCTTCACGGAGCGCTCGATGGCGTTCCAGAGGTTCTTGATTTCCTCGGCTCCGGCCGAGTCGGCATCGAACTCGCTCGCCGCTTCGCCATAGGCGAGCGCCAACGAGAGGTCCGCCCTATTGGTGATCTGGCCACCCCAGACCGGAACGCGGAGTTGGCTCAGGGCGCCACGGGCGTCTGTGACCATGGCGGCCTCCGCGTCGTTGCGCTTGGCAGGAGCGGCGTTGAGAATCACCGCATAGGGCTTGCGCTGCTCGCGGGAGATCCCAATCGTGTCCTGCACGGCCGCGATGTCGAAAACGCTGGGGCGGCTGGGGATGACGACCAGGGTCGCGGTGCTGATGGCCTCGATGATCGCGGACGATTTGGTCGGTGGCGTATCGATGAAAACCCACTCGTAACCCTCGCGCTTGGCGGCCTTGACCGCCTCGGCGATACCCCGGACGCCCCGTTTGATGGCCGGGTTCTCTTCCCCACGGATCTGGTGCCAGAGCGTCAGCGACCCCTGTGGATCCGCGTCGATCAGGAGCGTCGGAGCCTTAGATTTGGCCGCATGAGCCGCGAGATGCGCGGTGAGCGTGCTCTTGCCCGAGCCACCCTTACGCGAAGCGAAGACCAAAACGTTCATGCTGGCTCCCGATAATTCCGTTGAAAATTCTCGTACCTCGAGAATTAACCTTTCCTTAATAAACGGTTGCCTTGCAATGGTATACAGGCCGCGCGGCGTTACTCACCACGGAGTTCTGTGGAAAATGACGTTTGGGAGGACCCTGGCAAGGAGCAGAATGAGCCGCCAGAAACCCGGCACATAAAGAACTTCCCGCTTTCCATCGATGGCGGAGACGATGCTGGGGGCGATTTTTTCAGCGGTTACCCACAGAGCGCCACCCTGCGGCAAATGGGCCGTCATCTTGGTGGCGACGAAACCCGGCCGGATATCGAGCACCCGTACTTTCGAACGATGCAGCCGGTGCCGCACCCCTTCGAGAAAGCGCTGCAGGCCACCCTTGGCCGCCCCATAAGCGTAATTGCTGCGCCGCCCCCGGTCGCCCGCAACCGATGTGATGACCGCAATCAGACCGGCCTTTTGGGCCTCGAAGAGGGGCGCGAGACTGTTCGTCAGCACCGCCGGACTGGTGAAATTGAGAAGAATGGACTCCTGGAGAGCGGTCGGATCCGTCTCGGTAAGGTCCTGCCGGGGCAGGAAGCCATAGGCGATAAAGGCGACATCCAATCCGCCGAAGGCGTTCCAAGCCTTGTCCGCAACGGTGCCGAGAGCGGAGAGATCCGCAAAGTCGGCCTGAATTGTCTCCACATCGCCGCCGAGAGCAGAAAATTCGACCGCCAGGGATGCCAGAGCCTCGGCATCCCGCGCCACGAGCACAAGCCGTTCGCCCCGCTCCGCCCAGAGACGGGCAGTCGCGGCCGCGATGCCCGATGTCGCCCCGAAAATCGCGATTCGTTGCATGACGCCCCATTGCCGACGAAAGCCTCGCGTGACGCGATTCTCCCGGCCTTGCGGTCTTGAGCCGTTATACTCCGTCGAAGGAGTAAGCGGTCTTGACGGTGGTGTAGAACTCGGCGGCGTAACGTCCCTGCTCGCGGGGACCGTAGGAGGAGCCTTTGCGGCCGCCGAACGGCACGTGGTAGTCGACACCCGCCGTCGGCAGGTTGACCATCACCATGCCCGCTTCCGCATTGCGCTTGAAGTGCGAGGCGTATTTCAGGCTCGTGGTGCAAATGCCCGACGACAGGCCGAACGGTGTGTCGTTGGCCACCGCCAGAGCCTCGTCATAGCTCTTGACCCGCGTCACGGTCGCGACCGGACCGAAGATTTCCTCTCGCGCGATCCGCATCGTGTTGGCAACATCCGTGAACAAGGCCGGCGACAGATAGAAGCCGGGCGTGTCGCGGTTGAGAAGTTCGCCGCCGAAGGCGAGCTTTGCCCCCTCGTCGCGGCCGAGGCGGATATAGGACAGGTCCTGATCGAGCTGATTCTGGTCGACCACCGGGCCGATCTGCGTGCCAGGCTTCAAAGCGTCGTCCACCACCAAACTCTTCAGCCGCTCGGTCACCGCATCGACGAAGCGGTCATGGATTCCCTCGGTCACGACAAGGCGCGAGGAGGCGGTGCAGCGCTGGCCGGTGGAGAAGAACGCACCATTGACCGCGCATTCCACCGCGACCTTCAAATCGGCATCGTCGAGCACGACCATTGGGTTCTTGCCACCCATCTCGAGCTGCATCTTCTTCATCGGGTTCGATTCGATGCAGGCCTGCGCGACCTTGCGGCCTGTGGCGACCGAGCCGGTAAACGAGATCGCCGCAATCTTCGGGCTCTTCAAAAGCGCTTCGCCGACCACCGAGCCTCGCCCCATGACGAGGTTGAACACCCCCGCCGGGACGCCTGCGCGCGTGATGATCTCCGACAAGGCATGCGCCGAACCCGGCACCAGTTCGGCCGGCTTGAATACCACGCAATTGCCGTAAGCCAGCGCCGGCGCGATCTTCCAGGCCGGGATCGCGATCGGGAAGTTCCACGGGGTGATCAGCCCAATCACGCCGATGGGCTCCCGCGTGATCTCCACATCCACGTTCGGGCGCACGGAAGCGAGCTTGTCGCCAGCCATGCGCAGGGTTTCGCCAGCGAAGAACTGGAAGATCTGCCCGGCGCGCATGACCTCGCCGATACCCTCCGGCAGGGTCTTGCCCTCCTCGCGGGAGAGCAGGTGACCGAGTTCGTCCTTACGCGCGATGATCTCGTCGCCGATCTTCTTGAGGATGTCGTGGCGTTGCTGAATGCCGGAACGCGACCAGGCGGGAAAAGCCGCATAAGCGGCGTCGATGGCAGCCTCGGCTTCAGCCGCGCTCGCCCGCGCGAACTCTCCCACCACGTCGTTCGTGTTCGACGGGTTGATGTCCGCCGCGCCCGATGCGCCCGCAACCCATTCGCCCGCAATGTAGTTCTTGGTCATATCGTGCCCTTCGCATTCTTGAGGAGACCGCGCCCCGCAAGGTTAGACATGAATGCGCCGAGCCCGAAGGTCCAGCGCTCGCAGTCGGAACTCATCCGCATCCGGTTCACCAGCGCTCCGAGATGGGGAGCCGCGATGGTGACGATATCGCCGACTTTATGCGTAAAGCCCATTCCCGGCTCGTCGCGGTCTTTCGTCGGCGCGAACATGGTGCCAAGAAACAGCACGAACCCGTCCGGATATTGATGGTTGTCGTCAATGGTCTGGCTGACCAGATCCTGAGGATCGCGGCTGATCTTGGTGATCGACGAGGAGCCCTCGAGGGCAAAGCCGTCTTCACCTTCCACCGTCAACGTCACATGGGTCTGGCGCACATCGTCCAGCGAGAATGTCTCATCGAAGAAGCGGATGAAAGGGCCGATGGAACATGAGGCGTTGTTGTCCTTGGCCTTCGACAACAGAAGCGCCGAGCGTCCCTCGAAATCGCGCAGATTCACATCGTTGCCGAGCGCCGCGCCGACAATCTCGCCGGAGCCGGTCACCACGACGACCACTTCCGGCTCCGGGTTGTTCCAGGTGGATTTGGGGTGAAACCCGGCATCCATGAAAGCACCGACTGCTGAGAGTGTAGGAGCTTTGGTGAAAACCTCCGCATCGGGACCGATTCCGACTTCAAGATACTGGCTCCAGGCACCTTGCGCCATGAGCACCTGCTTCAGATGCATCGCTTCGGGCGAGCCGGGCTTGAGGCGGCTCAGATCGTCGCCCACGAGCCTTGTCACTTCGGCGCGGATCTCAGCCGCTGCCGTGGCATCGCCCCGCGCTCGCTCCTCGATCACTCGCTCCAGCATGGAGACTGCGAAGGTGACGCCGGCGGCTTTGATGACCTGAAGATCGATGGGCGCAAGCAGCCATGGCCTCAAAGGATCGCGCTTGTCCGGGTCGGTATTCGCCAAAATGGCGTCGAGGGACCCGAGATCCTCCCCTTCGGCCGTCCTCACGACCGAAACACGATCCTCGCGCGCTGCAAGAATGCTCATGGTGGCGGCGCTTGCCGAAATGTCGAAAACCCCGTTCGCGCGGATCGCCACGACGGAGGGGCCGATTCCGGGGCGCCAGACCCGTCCCGCAAGGGTGCCGGTGGCACCGTCGGACGGAAGGGCGGCCGACAGTCGCACCTGCGAAGAAAGATGATCCATTTGCCGTTTTCCGCCCTGATCGACAATTCTGTTCTTGCCGATCCTCTTACGATCCTGGCTTTGGTATAGCCGGTCGCTGGCGGGCGGAAAAGGACAAGCTAAAATGGCAGGCTATTTGGACCGGCCCGAGCCACCTTTCTTGCCTCCACCCGTCTCTTTGTTGACGGTCGCCCAGGCCCGGCGCTCGGCTTCCTTGTCCGAGACGCCCTTATCCTCATAAGATTCTTCGATATGCTCGGCTTGGCGCTTCTGCTTGTCCGTATAATTCGACTTGTCACCACGTGGCATGGATATGCTCCCGTTCGCAAAGGTTGGAGGCTCAACCGACAGGAAGCAAACCAGTTCCGACGGATTTCAGCCGCTGTTGCGCAAGCCCGCCGCCACGCCGTTGATCGTCAGGTGAATGCCTTGCACGACCCGCTCGTCCGTATCGCCACCGCGATGGCGCTTCAGGAGTTCGATTTGCAGATGGTTTAGCGGATCAAGATAAGGGAAGCGATTGCGGATCGAGCGCGCCAGAAGCGGGTTACGGTCGAGCAGCGCCGTCTGTTCGGTGATTGCGAGCAGTTGCCCGATCGTTTCTTCCCATTCCTTGCGCAGGCGCGGGAAGATCGCATCGCGCAGCGCCTCGTCCTCGACCAGCATGGCATAGCGCGAAGCAATCGCGATGTTGCTCTTGGCGAGCACCATATCCATGTTGGACAGAAGCGATTGGAAGAAAGGCCATTCGCGATTCATTTCCTGCAGCAAAGCCATGCCGGTTTCGGGATGAGCCGCGAGATAGGATTTCACCGCAGCGCCGAAGCCGAACCAACCCGGCAGCATCAGGCGGCATTGCGCCCAGCCGAACACCCACGGAATGGCGCGCAAATCCTCGATGCGCCGTGAATTGGTGCGCGAGGCCGGGCGGCTGCCGATATTGAGATTGGCGATTTCGCCGCTGACCGTCGATTCCCAGAAATAGCGCTCGAAACCCTCTGTTCCGTAAACGAGATCGCGATAGGTGCGATAGGCGCTGGCGGACAGTTCCTCCATCGCCTCCAGATATTCCGCGCGCGGCGCTGGCTGACCGGTGTGAAGGAGCGATGCTTCCATGGTCGCAGCCGCAAGAATTTCGAGATTACGGCGGCCGAGATCCGGGTTCGAATATTTGCCCGCGATCACCTCGCCCTGTTCGGTGATGCGGATCGCCCCCTGCACGGCTCCGCCCGGTTGCGCGAGGATCGCCTGATAGCTCGGCCCGCCGCCACGACCGACAGAACCGCCGCGCCCGTGGAACAGGCGCAACGCGACGCCGTGGCGCGCGAAGGTCTCAACGAGTTCGATCTCGGCCTTGTAGAGCTCCCAGCCGGAAGTGAGAAAGCCGCCATCCTTGTTGCTATCGGAGTAGCCGAGCATGACTTCCTGCGTTTGCCCACGGCTCTTCAGGAAGCGCATGTAGTCGGGCAGACTGAACAAGGCTTCCATCACGTCGCCACAGTTCTGCAAGTCGGCGATGGTCTCGAATAGCGGGATGATGTTGACATCCATCTCGCCCTCCGCCGGGCGCAAGAGACCCGCTTCCTTCAGGAGCAGAGCCACTTCCAGCACATCGGAAGGATCGCTCGCCTTCGAGATCACGTAATTCGGCACGGCCGCCTTGCCGAAGCAGCGATGCGCTTCCGCGGCCTCACGCGCGATGGCGAGTTCCGACGTGGTTTCAGGCGAATAGTCGAGATAGGGCGACGTCAGAAGACGCGGTGTACGCAGCTCCGCCAGAAGCAGCGTGACACGATCGTCTTCGCTCATGCCTTTGTAATTCGTGCCGGGACTCGCCTTCTCGAGCATCTCCGCGACGACACGCTCGTGCACATCCGAGTTCTGACGAAGATCGATGCTCGCGAGATGGAAGCCGAACACATCGAGCGCACGCCTGAGCTTGCGCAAGCGCCCGCGCGCCAAAGCAGCCGAACCGTTGGCGACGAGCGAGTGGTGAATGATCGCAAGATCGGCTGCGAAGTCCTCCGCGGTCGCATAGGCCGGAGCATCGCCGACGGGATGACGCACCACGTCGTCATAGCCAAGCGCTGCGGCTGTGGTGGCGAGCCGTGCATAGATGCCTGTGATCGCACGGCGATAGGGTTCGTCCTGTCGATGGGGCGAGGTGTCGGGCGAAATCTTGGCAAGGTCCTGCACCAGCTCGGAGACGGCAACATAGCGCCCATCGAGCGAAAGCTCGCCGCCGAGAAGATGCAGCTCTTCGAGGTAGAAGCCAATGGCGCGCCGGCCTTGCAGCAATAACGCTTGGCGCAATGTTTCGGCAGTTACGAACGGATTTCCGTCCCGGTCGCCGCCGATCCAGCTGCCCATCCGCAGGAAGGAGGGAAGTTCCACGTCGTCCCAAGCGGAATCCATCGCCGCCAATCGATCTTCGAGCGAGGCATAAAGGCGCGGCAATTGAGTGAGGAAGGTGTAATCGTAATAAGAGAGACCGTTCATGATCTCGTCGACGACCTTCAATCGCGTGCCGCGCAGAATGCTGGTCTGCCAGAGCGTGAGAATCGCCCGGCGCAAAGCCTCCTCGCTGGAGGCCTCCTCCTCGGGGATCAGATGCTGGCGGTCGCGCTTGGTGAGGATCTGCGCCACCTCCATTTCCCGGTCGATGGTGCTCTTGCGGCGCACCTCCGTCGGATGGGCGGTGAGAACCGGACTGACAAGCGCGGTGGCGAAGAATTTCTGAAGCTCCGCTTGCGACACCTTGGCTTCACGCACCAATCCGAGCGCCCGGGCGAGTGTTCCCTCACGCGGGGCCGAAGCCGCCATGGCATGAGCTCGCGAGCGACGCACGTGATGGAGATCCTCGGCGATATTGGCGAGGTGCGAGAAATAGCTGAAGGCGCGGATGATCTTGTTGCTGCTGTCCCGGGAGAGCGTGTCGAGAGTAGTCTCAAGCTCCCGCCGCGCCGTCTGATCCTCATCGCGGTGAAAACGAATCGAAGTCTGGCGAATGCGTTCGACGATATCGAACACGGCCTCGCCCTCCTGACTCCTGATCGTATCGCCAAGAACGCGGCCTAGCAGGCGAATATCGTCACGGAGCGGAAGATCCTTGGCGGGGATCTCGGAGGTCTGGATCACGGACACGGGTACGGCCTTGCTAGAGCATGATCAGAACAAGTGGAAACCGGTTGTTCGCCCGGATCATGCGGCAATAAGGAATCTAGAACTACAGAGTGACAAATAGAGCCTCTGAACGCCGTCTCCACAAGTCCTATATTGCACCGCACCATTCTTATTGAACAGCCCATCGTCCCGGGTCGTCCGTCTGGCCGATAAGGGCCAGGCCATAAGCGATCGATTCGAATTGATCCGCGGAGGTCAGGCGCTCCTTCCCGAACCTATCGAGAAAGAGGCGCCGGATCGCCGGGACGAAGGAAGTGCCGCCGGTCAGGAAGACCCGTTCGATCTCGTGAGGGCCAACCCCGGCCTCGCTTAAAGCCTTGTCCACCGTCTCGGCGATGCGCGCCACGTCCGGAGCGATCCAGCTCTCGAAATCGTCCCGGGTCACCTTCGCCTGGATATCGACCCCCTCGCCTTCGAAGCGGAAAAGCGTTTCTCTCTCGTTGGAGAGCGCCACTTTCGCGGTGGAAACGGCCCGGTACAGAGCGAAACCGAGATCGTATTCGATGATGTCGATGAATTGCTCGAGCGGTCTCGGATCGAGGGCGACCTTGGCGAGTTCGCGCAATTCCTTGAGATCGCCGCTGCCCTTCATCATGGCAAGCTGATTCCAACGGGCGAAATTCGCGTAATAGTGATTCGGGATGCCGAGCACCTTCCCCATGGAGCGGTAGCTTCCGCCCTTGCCGAGACGCGGCGAGACCACGTGGTCGACGATTCTGTAGTCAAAGGCATCCCCGGCGATACCGATACCCATGTGACTCAAGGGTTCCGCCCGGAGCGTGCCGCCTTTTCGCGCAAAGCGCATGACCGAGAAATCGGAGGTGCCACCACCGAAATCGGCCACGAGCACGGTCGAATCATGATCGAGTTGACGCGCATAGAAAAAGGCGGCTCCCACCGGCTCATAGACATAGTGAGCGTCTTTCGCGCCCAATTTGCCGAAAGCGGAGCGGTATCGGCTCATGGCCAGTTGGTCGTTCGGATTCGAGCCCGCGAACTGCACCGGGCGGCCGATGGCCACATTGCGCGCCTTCAAATCGAAGGAAGACCCGGCGTGCTTTTGCAGGGTCCGCAGAAATGCGCTCAGCAGATCCTCGAACCGGTAGCGCTCTCGGAAAATCCGGGTTTCCTGAAAAGTCGCGCTGGCGGCGAAGGTCTTGAAGGACTGGATGAACCGATGCGCCGTCAACCCGTCGAGAAACTGCTCGATGGCCCAGGGGCCACCTTCGACCTCGGTGCGCAGGCCGTTGCCGTGGCGCTCGTCCCAGAAGCAAAGGGCTGTCACATACACATTATGCACGGAGCCCTGGTGATCAAAGGTGATGGCCTCGACCTTCCCCTGCCCATCCGCAATGGCGACCACCGTGTTGCTGGTGCCGAAATCAATGCCGATGGAGATATCGTTGGCGGACGCGGTCGGCATGGCAATCTCGGGACGGGCTGGAAAAAGGGGGCGCTTCCTCTACCCGCCCGCGCCCTTCCCGCCAACCCCTTAATTTCGAGAAAGGTCAAGGTATCTTTGGCCGGGATAGCCTCCCCGCGCCCCGTTGACCCGCTTTCGGGGCCACCGTAGAAGCCGCCCCTCGGTCGTTTGAGAGGTCATTTCATGCTATCCATCGGTCAGCGCATCGCGAGCGAACTGAATGCCCAGGAATGGCAGGTCAAGGCCGCCATCGACCTTCTCGACGCCGGATCGACGGTGCCCTTCATCGCGCGCTACCGCAAGGAGGTCACCGGCACACTCGATGATGCCCAACTGCGCACCCTGGAAGAGCGCCTGCGTTACCTTCGTGAGATGGACGACCGCCGCAAAGCGATTCTCGACAGCATTCGCGAACAGGACAAGCTGACCGACGAACTCGCGGCCCAGATCAACGGCGCCGAGACCAAGGCCCGCCTCGAAGATCTCTATCTGCCTTATAAGCCCAAGCGCCGCACCAAGGCCCAGATCGCCAAGGAAGCGGGCCTTGAGCCCCTGGCGGATCTGCTCCTGAGCGCCCCCACCCGCGATCCGAAGGAATCGGCCGCCGGTTTCGTCAATGCGGAGAAGGAGGTCGCCACTGCCGAAGCCGCCCTTGAAGGCGCCCGCTCGATCCTCGTCGAGCGTTTCGCGGAAAACGCGGAGCTGGTGGGAAATCTGCGCGACATCTACTGGCAGCGCGGGACCCTGCGCTCGACGGTGCGCGACGGCAAGCAGACTGACGGCGCAAAGTTTTCCGACTATTTCGATTTCTCCGAACCGCTGACGAAGCTGCCGTCCCACCGCATCCTCGCGCTGTTTCGCGGCGAGAAGGAAGAAATCCTCGACCTCAAGATGGAAGAGGACAAGGACAGCGCCGAGTCGCATTATATCAGCCCCTATGAAGGCCGCACGGCCGTCACCTTCGGCATTGCCGATCAGGGTCGCGCCGGCGACCGCTGGCTTCTTGACACGGTGCGGTGGGCCTGGCGCACGAAGCTGCGCTTCTCCATCGAACTCGATATGAAAATGCGCTTGTGGCAGCAGGCTGAAGACGAGGCGGTGAAGGTGTTCGCCGCAAACCTACGCGATCTTCTGCTCGCTGCTCCGGCAGGCACGCGTGCGACACTTGGTCTCGATCCCGGCTTTCGCACGGGCGTCAAAGTCGCCGTGGTCGATTCCACCGGTAAGGTGCTCGCCACCGACACGATCTATCCGCACGAGCCGAAGCGGCAATGGGATGAATCCCTCGCCATCCTCGGCCGGCTCTGCCGCGTTCATCATGTTGAACTCATCGCTATCGGCAACGGCACCGCCTCGCGCGAAACCGACAAGCTCGCGGCCGAACTGGTTTCCAAATACCCCGATCTGAAGCTCACGAAGATCATGGTGTCGGAAGCAGGGGCGTCGGTCTATTCGGCCTCCGCGTATGCGAGCCAGGAATTGCCGGGCCTCGACGTCTCTTTACGCGGCGCGGTCTCGATCGCCCGGCGTTTGCAGGATCCTCTCGCGGAACTCGTGAAGATCGACCCGAAATCCATCGGCGTCGGGCAGTATCAGCACGACCTTGCGGAATTCAAACTCTCCCGCTCCCTCGACGCGGTAGTCGAGGATTGCGTGAATGCCGTCGGCGTCGATGTAAACACAGCTTCGGCCCCCTTACTTTCGCGCGTGTCGGGTCTCGGTGAATGGGTCGCGCAGAACATCGTCGCGCACCGGGACGCCAACGGCTCGTTCCGTACCCGCAAAGCGTTGCAGAGCGTGATGGGCCTTGGCCCCAAGACTTTCGAACAGGCGGCGGGCTTTCTGCGCATCCAGAACGGTGATGATCCGCTCGATGCGTCTGGCGTTCACCCGGAAGCCTATCCTGTCGTGCGGCGCATTCTCGATAAAACCGGGACCGAAATCAAAGCTCTCGTCGGCAACGGTGGCGTGTTGAAGAAACTACGCCCAGAGGAATTCACCGACGAAACCTTCGGCGTTCCAACGGTGAAGGACATTCTGAGCGAATTGGAAAAGCCCGGCCGCGATCCACGCCCCGAATTCAAGACGGCGACCTTCAAGGAAGGTGTCGAGACGATCAACGATCTGCGTCCCGGCATGCAGTTGGAAGGTGTCGTGACCAACGTAGCGGCCTTTGGCGCCTTCGTCGATATCGGCGTGCATCAGGACGGCCTCGTCCACATCTCCGCGCTCGCCAACACCTTCGTGAAAGACCCACGCGATGTGGTGAAGCCGGGCGACATCGTGCGCGTCAAAGTGCTCGAGGTCGACAAACCGCGCAAGCGTATCGCCCTCACGATGCGCCTTGAGGATCCGACGGATCGCCCGGTGGCGAAACCCGTGCGGGACAGCGGCCCTGCTCAACGCAGCCGCGATTTTTCGAAGAGCGTATCCCGCGACGCGCAACCTGCGGCTGGCGGAGCCCTCGCCGACGCGCTCCGTCGCGCAGGGGTGGCCGGAGGCGGGAAGAAAAAATAGCGCGCCAGACGATCGCCGCAGGAAAACGGCCTGGGCCTATAAATCCAAATCCCCTCGTGCTGAACCTCGGCAGCGGGATTCTTTCGTCATGCCATGGGCCTTCTTGTTTCCGGCCCTAATCTATCCTAGAAGAACCTCGTCTCACGGGGGGCCCATTCCGGGCTGAGAGGTGGCATCGCCATCGACCCGTCGAACCTGATCCGGGTTATGCCGGCGGAGGGAATGAGCATGCGATATCGCAGATCGATCTGCACCCCGTGCGAGTTGTGCCGCCATCCCGGCTTGTCTCACGCATGGGAGCGCTCCTGATGTTCAAACGATTGCTGCTGACACTCGCCTCGCTTTGGCTGGCCATGGGCTTTGCCCATGCGCAGACGAAGCCGGTTCTCACCATCTACACCTACAGTTCCTTTGCCGGAAAATACGGTCCGGCCAAGACAATCAAGGAGCGCTTCGAGGCGGTCTGCAATTGCGAGATCAACTGGGTGACAGCGGAGGATTCGGGCAGCCTCGTCGGTCGTCTACGCCTTGAAGGAACAAGCACCAAGGCCGATGTGGTGGTCGGCCTCGACATGAACCAATCCGCCGAAGCCAAGAGCCTGAAGCTTTTCGCGCCATACAGCACCGACGCGAAGGGGCTTTCCCTGCCGATCCAGTGGGCCGACGACACCTTCGTTCCGTTCGATTGGGGCTACTACGCCTTCATCTACGATTCCAACAAACTACCCAATCCGCCGAAAAGCCTGAAGGAACTGGTGGAGAACCCCAACGGCCCGAAGGTGATGCTGCAGGATCCCCGCACCAGCGCGCCGGGCCTCGGCCTGCTGCTCTGGATGCGCAAAGTCTATGGCGACAAGGCGGACGATGCCTGGGCACAACTGAAGCCGCGCATCGTCACCTTCACCAAAGGCTGGTCGGAAGCCTATGGCCTGTTTCTCAAGGGTGAGGCGGACATGGTGATGTCCTACACCACCTCGCCCGCTTATCACGAGACCATCGAGAAGAAGACGAACTACAAGGCCGCGCCCTTCGAGGAAGGGCATTACCTTCACGTGGAACTTGTCGGCATGACGAACACGACGAAGCAACCGGACCTCGCGAAGCAATTCATGGCCTTCGTGCTGACGGAACCCTTCCAGTCGGCCATTCCCGAAACCAACTGGATGATGCCGGCGAAGAACCCGCCCTCGGGTCCGCCCGCCGTATTCAAGGACGTGATCCAGCCGGCGAAGTCGCTTCTCTTCACGCCGGAGGAAGTGCTGCAGAACCGTCGCGCTTTCATCGACGGCTGGCTCAACGCCACGTCGCGCTAAAGCGAGCATCATGCGCCTGACGCTGCCTCATCCCGGGAGTCTCGTGGCCTTGGCCATCGCGGCTCTCGTGGTCGGCGGCTTCAGCGCCTTGATCATGGTCGATGGCGAAAGACCCTCTCTTCTCGCCATCGGGCCTTATCTCACCCGCGTGCTGATCTTCTCGACGACGCAGGCTGCGCTCTCGACGCTTCTTTCGCTTCTTCTCGGCGTTCCGCTCGCCTTCGCGCTCGCGCGTCGGCGATTTTTCGGGCGCGACTTCGCCTTGTCCGCGCTCGGCGCGACCATGGTGATGCCGACCATCGTCACGGTCTTCGCCGTGCTTGCCATCTATGGCCGCAACGGCTGGTTCGCCGCTTTTCTGAAAGCCATGGGCTTCAGCGGCGATATCTCGATTTTCGGATATCCCGGCATCCTGATCGCGCATGTGTTTCTCAATGCGCCCTTTATCGCGCGCCTCACTCTCGACGCGCTGGACACTGTGCCTGCCGAACAATGGCGGCTCGCGCAGGCGCTCGGCTTCTCGCCGCGTCATATCTTCCGCCATCTCGATTGGCCGGTGCTGCGCGCCGAATTGCCGGGTGCGGCCGTTCTCGTGTTTCTCGTCTGCTTCAAGAGCTTCGCCATCGTCCTGGCGCTGGGAGGCGGCCCCGCGCGTGCGACTCTCGAAGTCGCAATCTATGAAGCGCTACATGTGGAGCTCGATTTCGGACGCGCGGCCTGGCTCGCGCTCATCCAGGTCGCGATCTGCCTCGTGTTGACGCTTGCCATGAACTGGCTCTGGGTCCGCCCGCCGGTCAGTCACACTGTACGAGCCGTCATCGCTCGCCCCGACGCAGCCCATCGCGGCCTTTATGTCCTCGATTGCATCGCGTTGAGCGTGGGACTGCTTTTCCTCGCTCCGCCGTTCCTGAGCCTACTGGCGGGATTGAGTCATTTGGGCGCGGTGCTCGATACCGACTTTGCGGAGGCGTTCCTCACAAGCATGGTCATCGCCGCACTCGCCGCTGCCTTCTCTTGCTTCATCTCGCTCGTATTGGGCGCGGCAGCGCGGCAGGCGCGGCTTTGGTCGCGCGCACCGCAATTCGCGGCGGTCTACGATTTGTTCCCGAATATGCTTCTCGCAATTCCGCCTTTTGCCCTGACGGCGGGGCTTTTCCTGATCCTTCGCCCGATCGTCGAACCGACCGTTGCCGGGCTGATCCTACTTCCCCTCATGAACGGCCTCGCCGCCGTGCCTTTCGTCTATCGCTTCATCGGCCCCAAGCTCATGACGGCCGGTGAACGCTATGGCCGCCTCTCGGCTTCGCTCGGGCTACGCGGCTTCTGGAAATTGAAGATCATGGACTGGCCGGTGCTGAGGCGCCCCCTCGGAGCGGGCTTTGCCATCGCAATGGCGCTCTCTTTCGGCGATTTCGGCATCATCGCTCTGTTCGGTGGCCCGGATCTGCGCACCCTGCCCTATCTTCTCTATGAGCGGCTGGGCGTCTACCGACTCGAGGAGGCATCCTCCATCGGCCTTCTGATCGTTCTGATATCCTTTCTCCTCGCTCATATTTCCGGTCGTTTGTCCGATGCTGCTGATTGACCATTGCCGCCTCTCCTGGCCGGACTTCAGGGCCGATTACTCGCTCGCAGTCGAGACGGGATACCTCTGCGCCATCGTCGGCCCCTCCGGCGGCGGCAAGACCACGCTGCTCCACATGATCGCCGGTTTCGAGAAGCCGGAGAGCGGCCGCCTTTCTCTCGATGGGCGCGACCTTCTTCCATTGCAGCCCGCCGAGCGCCCTGTCGCGCTGGTGTTTCAGGACCACAATCTCTTTCCGCACCTGAGCGCCGCTCAGAATGTCGCCCTGGGCCTGCGCCCATCGCTCAGACTTTCCTCCGGCGAATGGCTTGCGGTCTCCGAGGCGCTCGACGCGGTCGGCCTCAAGGGGCTCGAAAAGCGTCGCCCCGGCGAAATGTCCGGCGGCCAGCGGCAACGCGTTGCGCTCGCCCGCGCCCTCGTCTCGGGTCGGCCGCTGATCCTCCTCGACGAGCCGTTCAGCAATCTCGATCCAGGCTTGCGGCGGGACATGATCGAACTCGTGGATGCCTTGCGCCGCAAGCGTCGCGTGACGGTGATCATGACCATCCATACGCCAGAGGAAGTGATGAACGTGGCGGACCAAATGGCCTTCGTCGCCAATGGCGAAGTGATCGCATCGGGTTCACCGAAGGCCGTTTTGCGCGACCATCCCGACCCACGCATCGCCGCCTTCGGCGGCTGATATCAGCTCTTGCGCTTCAGAAGCCACAGGCTCGCACGCACGGTAACCACTTGTCGCCCGTGAAGAGCGATGGGCGGGTGGTGGCTGCGGCCACTCCGACGCTTCACGACGAGTTTCTGACAGCTCTCCGGTAGCCCGAGAGGCCAATTTTCCCGAAAATCGCGGCATTGGCGTTAAAACCATGGGAAAACAGGCCTGCGAAGGCTTCGACGACCTGTTTTCAACTTGTCCGAAGCTCCGTTTCGCGGAACCTTACGGATGGGAATTCCTATAGCCTCCTCCCGGAAAGCTGTCCGAGAGCATTTATTTTATTTTTTGCAGATCATGTCAGATACCTCCACCCAGCCTCTTTCGGCCATCGGCGGCGAGTTCATCAACCCAGAGCGCGAAGCTTCTTTTCAGAGCGAGCGGCTGCCGGAGAAGTTTCGACATCTCCGTCTGCTCTTCCTCCTGTCTGCATTCCTCAACACTCTTTTTCTTGTCAGTGACTGGCGGTTTGAAGGCACATCTCATTTCTACATAGCGGTCCCCGCGCGCCTGGTCGTCATCGCCATCGCTCTCGGCTGTTACTTCGCCACCCAGCGCGTCGCCGGTTTCCGGTATGCCGAACGGGTGATGCTGACCTGGGAATGGATCAACGCCCTCGCCGTGGGCTTCCTCGTCAGCTCCCACAGCGATCTCGCGCTGTTCGTCGTGATCATGCTGCCGTCGATCTACTATCTCGTCGTACCGACATCGTTCCGGTGGTCGGTCGCATCGGGTGTCGGATGCAGCCTCATCATGCTCGTCGGGTATATGTCACCGGAGGATCTCCGTTCGAATCTGATCGGCCTGATCCTTGCGATGGTCATGCTCAACGTAGCACTCATTCTCGTTGTCGCCCGGTCTAACCGCCTCCGCCGCCTGGAATGGCTTGCCTTGCTCGCCGAGCGCCGCGCGAAGGAACAGCTGGCCGAGAGCAGGACGATGTTCGAGACGTTGTTTCGCACCGTCCCGCTGCCACTGGTCGTGGTGAAAGTGGATGGCAGTATCGTCAACTTCAACAATGCGGCGGTCGCCTTTTTCGGCGCGTCCCGCGAAGTACTCGGAATTCAATCCATCCTGGAGATCTACGCCAATCCGGAAGACAGGGATGCCTATCTTGAAGTCCTGCGGAGAGAGGGACGGACATCCGACTTCGAGACGACGATGCGCGTCGCGGACGGATCGATTCGCAATGTACTCCTCGCCGGAACGCGCCTGGAACTCGGAGGCTCCTCGTACATCATTTCCGCGCTTGTCGACATCACGGAGCGCAAGGCGGCGGAGGAGCGCGTCTGGCGCGCCGCCAGTCACGACCCCCTCACCGACCTGCCCAACAGGGCACTGTTCCAAAGCCGCTTCGAGCAGGCGCTCGCGGAGGCCGAGCACAAGGGCCATGCGGTCAGCCTCCTTCTGATAGACCTCGATGATTTCAAATCGATCAACGATGCACTCGGGCATGATGCAGGCGATACGTTTCTGCAAGAGATGGCGCGACGCTTGCGCGGCCTGGTCCGCATCGGCGATACCGTGGCGCGGCTCGGAGGCGACGAGTTCGTCGTCATTCTCGAATCACAGACAACTCACGAAAACACCGTGTCGTTCGTCAAACAGGTTATCGATGAATTGCAACGCCCGTTCGTCTACAAAGGTGAGAACATTTCCGGTCGCGCCAGCATCGGCATCGCCATTTACCCGGACCACGATACGAAGCCTTCGGACTTGCTGAAAGACGCCGACCTCGCCCTCTATAGCGCAAAGGCTCAAGGCCGAAATCGCGCTGTGGTTTATGCGCCCGAAATGCGTGACAGAATGGAACGGCGGGACACCCTGGCCCGGGAAATTCAGGAAGCCGTCGCGCAAAACCAGATCGTTCCGTATTACCAGCCCAAGGTGAACCTGATCACGGGCGAGACCATCGGTTTCGAAGCCCTCGCCCGTTGGGTACACCCGACGCAAGGCTTGATGACGCCAACGCTTTTCGCGACGGCTTTCGAGGATGCGGAACTCTCGATCCTTGTCGGCGAACATATGATCCGCCGGGTCGCAGAGGACATTCGGAACTGGCACGCCAAAGGCGTCGCTTGCGGGCGCGTCGCCGTCAATCTCTCCACGGCGCAATTCAACTGGGTAGGTCTTGCGAAGCGCTTCCTCGAAATTATTCGGCGCGCGGGGGTCGAGCCCAGGCACCTTGAAATCGAGATCACCGAAACCGTATTCCTGGGCCGCTCTTCACTTCATGTGGCGACCGTCCTGCAGCAATTTCACGACAGCGGTGTCAGGATCGCCCTGGACGATTTCGGCACGGGCTACGCCTCCCTCATCCATCTCAAGCAATTTCCCGTGGACGATATCAAAATCGACCAAAGCTTCATCAAGGACGTCGAACACAATACGGAAAGTGCGGCCATCGTAAACGCTGTGCTCGATCTGGGGAGAAGCCTGGAAATGGAAGTGATCGCGGAAGGCGTCGAGACCGAGGGCCAGGCAAGATTCCTGCGCGATCGGGGATGCATCTACGTGCAGGGCAACCTTTACGCACATCCGATGCCCGCCTCCGAAGTGGGTGCATTCCTGGCCAGAGACAAACGCAGAATCGCCTAATGCCGCAGCATCCCCGAGCACGCTCGTATTCCGAGCAAGTGACCTCATACTGGTATCGACCCACGCGCCAGCCTTCCATCCCGCCGATGGCTCCCTTGAGAATGGGTCGCGAGAGGGCCTTCTTCCCTTCGATAAACGAAGGGACCACCGTTTTCGCAACGAGCGCCTCTTCACGAACTGGACATTAAGTGGCATGGTGGACTGGTCTTCAAGACCACAATTCTCGATTGAGTGGCCGGCAACCTGCAGCACATGAATGAGCTCCTCTACATCGGTATTGACGGCGGCGGCACTTCTTGCCGGGCGAGGCTGCGCGATGGGCAGGGGCATCTTTTGGGCGAGGGAGTCGGAGGCTCTGCCAATATTCGCCTCGATCCGGAACTGGTATGGAATTCGATTCTGACAGCCTGCCGGGAGGCGCTGTCCGGCGCTGGCCTTGTCGAGGACGATCTCAAGCGAACCCGTGTCGGCCTCGGCATGGCGGGTGCAGGCCAGAAAAGCGCAGTCGACCGTCTTTTGTCACGCCCCCATCCCTTCACGGCGATCGCTATCGACACAGATGCCCATGCCGCCTGGCTCGGAGCCTTCGGCGGGGGTGACGGTGCCATCGTCATCGTCGGCACCGGCTCCTGCGGATATGGCGTCATTCACGGGCAGCGCGTTCAGGTTAGCGGTTGGGGCTTTGAAATTTCGGATGAAGGCAGTGGTGCCGCCATGGGCCGCGAAGCGCTGAGGCGAGCTCTGTGGGTACACGATGGCCTCGCTCCTCCAAGCCCGCTCTCCACAGAAATTCTCGCCGCGTTTGGAAACAGCCCTCAAGCCATGATCGATTGGGTCGGGCAAGCGCGGCCGAGTGACTATGCCCAGTACGCGCCCATCGTTCTGAAACACGCGGCGAACCGCGATCCGCTGGGCATCGCGCTCGTCGAGCATGCCTCGATCGGCATAGCGCGCATCGCGGGTCGCCTGCTCGATCTCGGCGCGCCGACGCTCTGCCTGTTCGGCGGCTTGGCGGAACCACTCCGGCCATGGCTTCCGCCTCCCCTCCAACACACCATCGTGCCGCCCCTATCGGATGCTTTGGACGGAGCCATTCTTTTGGTGCGCCAAGCCGAGCCGCGGAAGTGAGAGATGCAAGATCAGACCGCAGAACAGCTTCCTCTCGGCATGTTGGATGAGTCAAATCCGACACCACTCTATCTGCAGCTTCAGCAGAGCATCGAGGAAGCCGTGCGGAAAGGGAGCCTCAAGCCTGATGCGGCGCTTCCCGGCGAGCGTGATCTGGCAAAGCAACTCGGTATTTCGCGAGTCACTGTTCGCAAAGCAATCACCGGGCTCGTGAAGCGCGGCGTTCTTGTGCAGCGCTGGGGCTCGGGCACTTTCGTTGCGCATCAGATGCGGTTGGAGCAGCCGCTGTCGCGCTTATCGAGTTTCACCGATGATATGTCCGCGCGGGGATTGTCATCCTCCGCCGTCCTGCTCAGCCGTTCCATCGGTCCGGCCTCGCCCGATGAACTCATGGCGCTCGGTCTTTCCCCGGGCGATCTGGTCAGCCGTGTCAATCGCCTGCGCCTCGCCGACGGCATTCCGCTTGCCATCGAACACGCGGTCGTCCCGAGCCGTTTCCTGCCGGATCCGTCCGCAGTGAAGCAGTCGCTTTATGCCGTTCTGCATGAGCAGGGCTATCTGCCGAACCGCGCATTGCAACGCCTGCACGCAGTGCTTCTTTCCGCGGAACAAGCAGCTTTATTGCAGGTTCCTCCCGCAAGTCCGGCGCTTTATATCGAGCGTCGCTCCTTCACCAATGCCGGCGAAGTCGTCGAATTCACCTCGTCCTATTACCGGGGCGACGCTTATGACTTCGTCGCCGAACTGACCATCAATCAACCCGAACGGAATCAGAACGATGACGAATGACCCGCAGATATCCTCCTCGACCGCCATGCTGCGGGAGGCGCAGGAAGCGCCGGAGGTCGTCGCGCGTCTTCTCTCCAGCAACGCTGCGCTCTGTCGCGATCTCGGTTCGCGCCTTCGCGCTTCGCCGCCGCCCTTCGCGGTGACCTGCGCGCGCGGCAGTTCGGACAACGCGGCGACCTTCGCGAAATATCTATTGGAAATTCATTCAGGGCTCGTCACGGCTTCCGTCGGCCCGTCCGTGACATCCGTTTATGCGGCGCGCCCGCGCATGCGTAATGCGCTGTTTCTCGCCGTCTCGCAATCAGGCCGCAGCCCGGACATTCTCGATCTCGCGAAGGCTGGCCGAGACGACGGCGCACTGACCGTGGCACTCGTCAACGACACGACCTCTCCTCTCGCCTCCACTTGCGAAGTGGTTCTGCCGCTTCATGCGGGCAAAGAACACAGCGTGGCGGCGACGAAATCCTTCATCGCCGCGCTCGCCGCCGGATTGCAGCTCGTCGCCCATTGGTCGGCGGACGAGGTTCTTCTCGCGGCGCTCGAAAAGCTGCCGGAAATCCTGCATCAGGCCTCGCAGAAGGATTGGTCGGCAGCGCTTCCGCTCCTGGCCCAATCCGACAATCTCTTCGTCGTCGGGCGCGGCCTTGGCTTTGCTGTCGCGCAGGAAGCTGCATTGAAGCTAAAGGAAACCTCCGGCATTCACGCGGAGGCGATGAGCGCAGCTGAATTGATGCACGGCCCCTGGACGCTCGCAGGCGAGCATTTCCCGATCCTCGTCATGAGCCAGCGCGATGAAACTCTGGCCGGCGTCAATGATCTCGTGACGCGCTTGAACGAACAGAACGTTCCCGTAATCGTCGCGGGTGCTGCAGACGGCCCGGCCCGCGCCATGCTGCCTTTCGTCGACGGCATCCATCCCTTCATCGCACCCATCGCACTGATTCAAAGCTTCTACCCGCTCGTCAACGCCGTCGCACAGGCGCGCGGCCGCAATCCCGACGCGCCGCCGCGTCTGCGCAAGGTGACGGAGACGGTCTGATGGTAACCGCACTCGTCGGCGCGCGCATCTTCGACGGCGACCATATGTTGGAAGGCCGGGCGGTCGTGATCGAAAATGATCGCATCGTCGGCCTGCCTCATGAGAAGGATCTCGGTCCCGGCATCAGGACACAGCGTATCGAGGGCCTGCTCGCGCCCGGTTTCATCGATACCCAGGTCAATGGCGGTGGCGGCGTTCTCTTCAACGACGAGCGCAACGTCGAAGGCATTCGCGCCATCTGTGAAGCGCATCGAGCCTACGGCACCACGGGCCTCCTGCCGACCTTCATCACCGACACGCGCGAGCGCATGGCGGAAGCCGTGAAGGCTGCCGGACAAGCGCTGGATCAACGTGTTCCCGGCATGCTCGGCTTCCATGTGGAAGGCCCGTTCATCAATCCGGAACGCAAGGGCGTGCACAACCCGGCCTATATGCGCCCGCTCGATGACGAAGATGTCGCGATCCTCACCTCGCTGAAGGCCGGGCGCAACATGGTGACCGTCGCGCCGGAAAAGAACAACCTCGCCGACATCGCGCGCCTCACGCAGGCGGGCATCCTTGTGAGCGCGGGACATACGGCGGGCGACTACGCCACGATCATGGAAGCGATCCGTCACGGCCTGCGCGGCTTCACACATCTCTTCAACGCCATGCCGCCGCTTGCGGGGCGCGATCCGGGGCCGGTCGGCGCAGCGCTCGATTCCAGCGGCACGTGGTGCGGTCTCATCGTCGACGGCCTTCATGTGAGCGATGCATCCCTGCGCGCTGCCATCGCCGCCAAGGGCCTCGACAACATGATGCTCGTCACCGACGCCATGTCCTCGGTCGGGTCCGATCTCACCACGTTCGAGCTTCTCGGCAAGACCGTCTATCGTGAGAACGGCAAGCTTTCGACGGCCGACGGCACGCTTGCGGGTTCCGATCTCGACATGGCGAGCGGCGTGCGAAACATCGTGGAGCGTCTCGGCTTGTCGTTGCCGCAGGCCCTGCGCATGGCCTCGCTCAATCCGGCAACCTTCCTCGGGCTCGATCACGAACTAGGCCGTATCGCCATCGGCTATCGCGCCGATCTCGTTCTTCTCGACGACGCGTTGAACGTTCGGCAAACCTGGATCGGTGGAGAAGGCTAGTTCAGGCCTTCTCGTAGAACACGAAGCCCCGGCTCTTGCCCGCGAAATCGCGCTCGTAAGCGCGCGACAGTACCCATCCGTTGCGTTCATAGAAGCCGCGCGCGGCGTGATTGTCTCGGAAGCATTCGAGGGTTGTGGCGCCCGCCGCCTCGGCGTCTCGCAAGAGTAAGGTGCCCGCGCCCTTACCAGCCGCGTTCGGATCCATGAAGAGCATATCGATATGGCCATCGGTCAGGAGGAGAAAGCCGAGAAGCTTTCCTTCTGATTCCGCAACCGTCATGCGCTCCCAGGTTTCGGTAAAGCGCGTCGCGAAGAACGCTGCGTCACGGGTTGCCAACACGTCCTCTTCGAGGATCGTCGCGAAAGCGGCGCGATAGGATCGTTCGGCGATGACGGCGAGTGCCGCGATATCATCCCGTGTCGCGCGGCGCGATTTCACGATTGTCCTCGCAGGCGAGGATCGAGCGTATCGCGCAAGGCATCGCCCAGAAGGTTGAAGCCGAAGGACAGGAACAGGATCGCAAAGCCTGCGAAGACCGCGTTCCACGGCGAGAGCAGCAGGAAGTTGCGGCCTTCCGACAACATCAAGCCGAGCGAAGGCGTCGGCGGCTGCGTGCCGAGGCCGAGGAAAGAGAGCGATGCTTCGACCAAAATGGCGGCGGACAAAAGAAGGCTCGTCTGCACCAGGATGACGGAGGCGAGATTGGGCAGGATGTGCAGGAAGATGATGCGCGGATCCGACGCGCCGATGGCCTTCGCGCCCGCCACATATTCACTTTCGCACAAAACGAGCGCCGGTCCGCGCAGGAGGCGCGCGAAGATCGGCGTATAGACCACGGCAATGGCAATCGCCGCGCTATAAGTCTGCGGCCCAAGAACCGCGATCACGCCGATGGCGAGCAGCATGACGGGAAAGGCGAACAGGATATCCATGACGCGCATGATGATGCGGTCGAGCCAGCCGCGATAATAGGCGGCCATGAGGCCGAGCGTACCGCCGAGAACCAGCGCGATGCCGACCGCCACGAGGCAGGCCATCAACGACGTGCGATAGCCGTAGAGGATGCGCGCGAAAACATCGCGCCCCAATTGATCCGTGCCGAGCCAATGGGCGACACTCGGGCCCTTGAGGCGCGCGACGACGCTTTGCGCCATAGGATCGTAAGGCGCGATCAGCGGCGCGAACAATGCGAGGAAAATCTGGATCGCGACGAAGATGGTCGCGAAGGCGAGCAGCTTGTTCTTGAAAAACCGCGACATGATACTTTCAGGCCCTCACGCGCGGATCGATGATAATGTAGAGAAAATCGACAAGAAAGTTCACAAAGACAAAGCCCGCTGTGACCACCAGGATGGTGGCTTGGATCAACGGATAATTGCGCTCGGCAATGGCCCCGAGAATGAGCCGTCCAAGACCCGGAATCGCGAAAACCTGCTCCACCACGATAGCGCCTCCCAGAAGATAGCCCGTCATGATGCCGACGCTGGTGATGAACGGGATCAGCGCATTGCGAAGCGCATGCTTGTAGACCACGGAGCGCTCGCTCACGCCCTTAGCGCGCGCCGTGCGGATGTAATCCTGCCCCAAAGCGTCGAGCATGGCCGAGCGCACGAGGCGGGAGAGATTGGCGAGAATCGGCAGAGCCAGTGCAAAAGCTGGCAAGAGCAGGCGCTCGAGATTGCCGAGCGGATCTTCCGAGAACGGGACATAGCCGAGCGAAGCGAAGCTCGGTGCGAATTGCGCAAGAAGTAGAATGAGAACGATTCCGAGCCAGAAGGATGGAATGGTGAGGCCTGCAATCGCGCCGATGCGCATGGCGACGTCCGCCGCGCCGCCACGCGTGCGCGCCATCAGGCAGCCGACAGGCACCGCAAGGCCCGCGCCGACGATCAGGGCGAGCAAGGTCAGTTCGAGGGTCGGCCAGAGATGGATCGCAATCTCCTGCGCCACCGGCCGTCCGGTCCAGAGAGACGTTCCGAAATCGCCGCGTAGCGCCGCAGACGCCCAGACGAAATATTGCTCGATCATCGGACGGTCGAGCCCGACGCGGCTTTTCAGCTCCGCCATGCGCTCGGGCGTGATCTCGGTATTGGCGCCGAGCATGATCGCGACCGCATCGCCCGGGATGAGGCGGATCATGAGAAAGACGATGATCGAAACCCCGACAAGCACGAGGATCAGATCGAGGATACGCGTGGCGAGGACACGGCTCATAAGAAAACTTCATTATAAAGCGGCGCCGCCCCGGAGAGCGACGCCGCGTTTGTATCAGGGCTGAAGCGAAGTGCTGCGCAGGGTGGAGAGCGAACGGTTCGGCATCACATCGTAGCCTTGCAGCTTGTCGCGCATGGCCGAGAAGAGCGTGCCGTAAGTCAGGTGCGCGACAGGGCCCGCGCAAGCAAGCTTCTTCTGCACGTCGTCATAGGCCTTCTTGCGCGCGGCTTGGTCCTGCGTGCTGCGAGCGCTGTCGAGCAACTGGTCGACGCTCGCGTCCGAGTACTTGAACACGTTGGTCGAACCGCCCGTGCGGAAGGTGCGGTAGAAGTAGTCATCCGGATCGGGGCTGCCCGAGTTGATGGAGGCGAACAGTTCGAAGTTGCTGTTGCGCCAATCCTGAATGAACTGGCCCTGCTCCTGGTTCTTCAACTCGACCTTGAAGCCCGCCTTGTTGAGCTGCTCCTGCACCACCTGCGCAATGTCCTTGATGTCCTGACGGGGCAGAACATTCATGGTCACTGCAAGCGGCGTCGCGACGCCCGCTTCCTTCAGAAGCGCCTGGGCCTTCGCCGGATCGGGCTTGTAGCAGGCGTAGTCCTTCACATCGACAGCCCAGGACTTCAGGGCCGGCGACAGCGGGCCGCCGGGGACACCAGCGCCGAAGAGCGCCGCATCGACGATTTCCTGGCGGTTGATGGCGTAGTTCACTGCCTCGCGCACCTTCGGATTATCGAAGGGCGGCTTCGACACGTTCATGCCGATGAGGGTGTAGGCGAGATCCAGCGTTTCGCCGAGCTTCACGCCCGGCTTGCCCTTGACCTGAAGGGCTGTCGCCGCGTCGATGTTCGGCAGGAGCGCGTATTGCCCGTTCACGAGGCCGACCTGACGGGTCGCCGATTCCGGCACGAGGTTGAACTTCAAGCCGGAGAGCTTCGGCAGGCCGGATTGCCAATAGCCGTCATGCTTGGACAGAAGAATGAAACCGTTCGGCTGCCATTCCTTGAACTTGAACGGGCCGGTGCCGTCCGGTGCCTTCTGGAGGATGTCCTTGTCGGCTTCGACCGAGGCCGGAACGACGGCGATCGTCGCAAGCGACGTCAGGAGCGGAGCCGAGGGCTCCTTCAGCTTGAATTCAACCGTCATCGGATCGACGGCGGTCGCCGTCTCGATGGCGGACAGGCGGCTTGCCAAAGGCGAGGCGATGGCGGTGCTCTGCACGCGCCTGATCGTGGAGACCACGTCCTTGGCCTCCATGGCCGAGCCATCGTGGAATTTCACGTTCGGACGCAGCTTGAAGGTATAGGTCTTGCCGTCCGGCGAAACCGTCCAGGATTCCGCGAGGCTGGGGTTGACCTTCAGGTCCTTGTCGACGGCTGTGAGGCCTTCATAAATATTGCCGTTCACGACCATGAAGCTCGGGAAGGCGGTGATGAGGTGCGGATCGAGACCCGTCGGGTTCTGATCCAATCCGATTTCGAGAACCTGAGCCGATGCGGACGTTGCCGCCATCATCAATCCCGCGCCGATGATCCCGCGCAGCTTTATCTTGAGCATGATGCCTTATCTCCCTCTCTGGCAGTGGCCGAATTATAGGGGATCGCGGTGTGCCTGTCATGGTCCAATAACATACCACTCTGGACCACGCGGCAGGATCTAAAGTATGGTCCGTGGAAAGCGCCTCTGGGAAGGACGTCATGGCGGAGCAGCCTGTGATCAGAACGATCGGTGTCGACGACGGAACATTGTCCCTGAAAAATCTGGTCGCCCCAGCCTTCGCCCCCGCGCGCGCCTCCGTCGAGAACGGCTCTATCCCCGGCGCAACCCTCGGCGTCATCACGAAAGTGGGCTCACGCGCGGTTCTCCTCGCCGGCTCCGCGCAGATCGAGCCGACGCGGGAGCAGCTTGTCCGCGAGACGTGGTTCGATCTCGCCTCCCTCACCAAGGTAATCTTCACGACGACGGCGATTCTTCGGCTGGTCGAGACGGGTCGGATCGCCCTTGACGATCCCCTCGTCAAAGTCATTCCGGATTTGCGCCAATACGATATGAACGCGGCCGAGCGACGTCTGACATTCCGGCAATGCCTCGCCCACAACACCCACCTGCCGGCGGTCGAGCCACTTTATACCTATGGGCAGGACCCGCAGACGCTTCGCGCCTTCATTCTCCAGCGCGTCTGGCAGCCAGGCCCTGCGGTCTATTCCGACAACAATTTCATGATGCTCGGCATCGCCCTCGAGCGCATGACCGGCAAGCCGCTGATGGAGCAGCCGCTCGCGCCGGGCCTGACGTTCAAGCCCGCTCCACAACAATGCGCAGCGACCGAAAAATGCACCTGGCGCGGGCGCGTCATGCGCGGCGAGGTGCATGACGAAAATGCCTATGCTTTCGGCGGTGCATCGGGTCATGCGGGATTGTTCGGCACCATTGACGGCGTGCTCGATTTCGCACGCTCGCTTCTCGACGGCACCGCCCTTTCGCCGGAGAGCCTAGCCGTCATCCGCGAGCGGCAATCGGAGAAGCGCACCATCGGCTGGGAAGGCCGCTATGACGGGTGGTCCGGCGGCGATGCCTGCTCGGATTCCACCATTGGTCACACAGGTTTCACCGGCACGGGCCTGTGGATCGATTTCGAGCGCGGGGTCGCATGGTCGCTTCTGACCAATCGCGTGCATCCAACCCGTCACAAGGACAGCGGAATCATCCCGCTGCGCCGCGTGACAGGCGACAAGGTGATCGCTCTTTTCGACGCCGCGAGCGCCTGATCGTATCCATCTTGTAGGCGCGCGAATTTTCAGTTGCGGCGCGTCTCTCCCATTGCTCAGGCTTCAAAGTGGACCTATATTGGTCTGCAAGAAAGAGGCATCATGTCAACCGAACAATTCAGCGCCCGCTTCCAGGATCTCGATTCCTGGCCCAGCAGTGAAATTCTCTCGGCTCTTTATGAAGGCCAGCTCGCCTCCGTCGCCGCCGTGCGTGAGGCGTTGCCGGCCATCGAGGCCGCCGCCGAAGAGGCTGTGAAGCGGCTGGAGCGCGGCGGGCGTCTGGTTTACGCGGGCGCCGGAACCTCGGGCCGCATCGGCGTGCAGGATGGCACGGAGCTTCCGCCGACCTTCAACTGGCCGGACGATAAGCTGGTCTATCTCATGGCAGGCGGCCACGGCGCTTTGATGCATGCGGTCGAAAACGCAGAGGATTCGGTCGAGGAAGGCGTTGCCGGCATTCGGAGCGCCAATGTCGGCCCGAACGATATCGTGATCGGCGTCGCCGCCAGTGGCAATACGCCATTCACGATCGCCGCGCTGACAGAAGCGAAGGCCCGTGGCGCGCAGACCATCGGCATCTCGAACAATCCCGGCGCGAAGATACTCTCGGCCTGCTCCCATCCGATTCTCGCCGATACGGGCGAAGAGGTCGTGGCAGGCTCGACCCGCATGAAGGCGGGCACCGCGCAGAAGATCATTCTCAATCTTTTCTCCACGCTCGTGATGATCCGCCTCGGCCGCGTCTATCGCGGCTTGATGGTGCATATGCGCGCCACGAACGCGAAATTGCGCCGCCGCAGCGCGGTCATGGTCATCCAGATCACCGGCTGCGACGAAGACACGGCCGCAAAGGCTTTGGCGGAAGCCGATGGCGACGTGAAGACCGCTGTCCTCGTTGCGCTCGGCATCGGCCTCACGGAAGCCAAGGAGCGCTTGGAGACGAGCAACGACAACTTGCGAGTAGCGCTTTCCAATCTCTCGAAGTAGCCTCTGGCCGCAATAAGCCGGGACGGAAGAAAGCAAGGCGAGATGGCGCTGGGGTTGGGCATCGACGCGGGCGGCACCGCCACGCGCTGGCGATTGGCTGACGAGAAGGGCGAATGCATCGCGCAAGGCGCTGCCGACCCTCTTTCCGGCCATCTCTTTTCCGCCGCGGCCGAAGAGCGCGCACGCGGCGTCATCGCCGAAATCGCCAAGGCCGTTGCGCTCAGCGGCAAGCCCGTTGGGATCGTCGCAGGCATTACGGGTCTCACCCGTGAAACGCCTGCCGAAATCCTGGTGCGCGACATGCTGGCGGACGCCTTCGAGGTGCCGGGCGAAAAGATCTTCGTCGCCGAGGATATGTGGATCGCCTACCTGTCCTATTTCGCACTCGGTGAAGGCATCCTCGTCTATAGCGGCACCGGCTCCATCGGCTATTATCTGACCGAGGACAAGACCGTGCTTCGCGTCGGTGGGCGCGGCAATCTGATCGACGATGCAGGCTCCGGCTTCTGGATCGCGCGCGAAGCTCTGAAGACCGTTTTGCGGGAGGAAGAAGAGAGCCCCGGCGAAGGCTGGGCAACGCCGCTCGGGCAGGCTCTTGCGAAAGCGCTCGGCGGCACCGATTGGAACGCGGTGCGCACCTATGTCTATGGCGGGGATCGCGGCAAGATCGGCACGCTTGCCCGCGCGGTGGCGGAAGCCGGACAACTCGGCGACAAAGTCTCGCTCGTTATTCTGCGCGACGCGGGCGAAGAGTTGGCGCGCCTCGCCAACAGTTTGATCAAACGTGTCGGGCCACGCCCCGTCGCCCTCGTCGGTGGCGGCTCGCGCTTGCATCCGATTGTCGCGGATACGTTCCGCGCCAAGCTCTCGCCACCGGTCGAAGTCGTGACCAACGACGTCGATGCGGCGATGACGGCCGCTCGCCTTGCCGCGACAGTCGAATAGAAAACGCGAACCTCGGTAGAAATCACCAGATCACGACTCGACGATCACGTTTCGGGCCAGAATGACGTCAAGGGATTTGAAGCATAATAGTTTTCAATACTTCTAAACTGTCTCTTTGGAAGAGTTCTATTCTTTTGCATGTCTATTGCATCTCGTTTTGCGTAGGCCTAGGCATGGCATCAGACGGCATGGAGGCCGATTTGCGCCCCGCTGCCGATGCCAGCAACGGGAGCTCATAAAATGAAACTGAAATTGATCGCGATGGCGGTCTTGATGGCCGGAACGTCCATCGGAACGATGGCACGCGCGGATGCGCCGCAACCCAAAGCCATCGTCGAGAACTACGCGACCATCGCGTATGCCACGTACAGCGATGCGCTGAATGCGGCGAAGGATTTGTCCAAAGCAGTCGATGCGCTTCTCGCCAACCCGACCGACGAGACCTTGAAGGCGGCGCGCGCTGCGTGGACCAAAGCGCGTGTCCCCTATCAGCAGACGGAAGGTTTTCGCTTCGGCAACAAGCTCGTCGATCAATGGGAAGGCAAGGTCAATTCCTGGCCGCTCGATGAGGGCTTGATCGATTACGTCGATGCCAAGAGCTACGGCGAGGCTTCCGACAGCAATCCGCTCTATCGCGCCAACATCATTGCCAACAAGAAGATCCGCGTCGGCAAGAAACAGATCGATGCGTCAAAGATCACCAAAAAAGTGCTCGAGAGCCTGCATGAAGCCGGCGGTGTCGAAGCGAACGTGGCGACGGGGTACCACGCCATTGAATTCCTGCTCTGGGGTCAGGATCTCAACGGCACGAACGCTGGCGCGGGCGCGCGCGCCGCAAGCGACTACTCGCTGCAGAATTGCACCAACGGCAATTGCGACCGCCGTCGCGATTACCTGAAGGCCGCGACGGACCTTCTCGTGGACGACCTTTCCGACATGACGAAGCTGTGGGATGCCAAGGGCAAGGCACGCCAGGACGTGTTGAAGAAGGATGCCAATAGCGGCCTTGCCACCATCCTCACCGGCATCGGCAGCCTTTCTTACGGCGAGCTTGCGGGCGAGCGCATGAAGCTCGGCCTCATCCTGCACGATCCGGAAGAGGAGCACGATTGCTTCTCCGACAACACGCACAACTCGCACTACAACGACCAGATCGGCATGGTCTCGATCTATCAGGGCAAGTACACGCGCCCCGACGGGCAGGTGGTGCAGGGCGCGGGCTTTGCCGATTATGCAAAGGCCAAGGCTCCGGAAGAAGCTGCGAAGCTCGAGGCCGCCATGGCGAACGCCACCGCGAAACTGCGCGCCATCAAGGATCGCGCCGATTCCGGCAAGGAAGCCTATGACCAGATGATCGCCGAGGGCAACGCGGAAGGAAACAAGGTCGTGCAGGAGGGTGTCGATGCCCTTGTCGCGCAGGCCCGCGCCGTCGAGGCCCTGGTGAAGAAGCTCGGCCTGACCATCAAGATGGAAGGTTCCAAGAGCCTGGACGATCCCAAATCCGTGGGTAAAAGCTGACGTCATGATCGGTCGCAGAGGCATTCTCAAAGGCATCGGCGCGACGGCTCTCGCCTCCGCGACCGGCGCCTCGGGACTTCGCGCGCGACCGGCCAAAATTGCACCGCTCATCGCGCGCCCACCTCTCAAGGGTGGGCGCGTTCTCGACTGGCATTTCACGGCGAGGGAACGTTCCGCGCGTCTTCTCGGGCCGAGCGGCCCCGGGACACGTGTGTGGACCTACACCGATGATCTCATGCCGGTGTTGCGCGCCCACGTCGGCGACACCATTCGCGCACGGCTCGACAATGATCTCACTGAGCATACGGCGATCCACTGGCACGGCATTCGCGTGCCGAACGCCATGGACGGCGTTCCTTTTCTGACGCAAAGCCCCGTGAAAAAGGGCGAGAGCTTCACCTACGAATTCACCCTGCCCGACCCCGGCACTTTCTTCATTCATCCGCATTGCAACGAATCCGGCCAGACGGGCCGTGGCATGACCGGCGTGCTGATCGTGGAAGGCGACGAGCGCCGTGAGCCCGATGCCGATCTCGTACTCGCCTACAAGGACTGGCGGCTCGCGGAGGACGGAAGCTGGCTTCCGTTCGAGACGACGGAGGGCGCAAGCCGTGCAGGCACTTTCGGCACCGTGCGCGCAGTCAACGGTATAGGTTCAGCCAGCGGCGATGTTCCGGCTGGCGGCGATATTCGCCTACGCGTCCTCAATCTCGACGGCAGCCGCGTTCTCGAAATCGGCGTCGATGGTGCGGAGGCTTTCGTCATCGCCATCGACGGCAATGCGGTCGCGCCTTTTCCGCTTGAGACATGGCGCATGGGATCCGCCATGCGGCTCGACCTTCTGGTGCGCGCGCCGAAGGCCGGACAAAGCTTCAAGGTGATCGACTACTATTCCTCCGAGCCGTGGACGCTCGGCACTTACCGTTCCATCGCGTCCGCGCAAAAGGCGCGTGCGTTCGATCCCGCCATCCTCTACGCAACCGATCTTCCACGCGCCAATTTGGCTGAAGCAGAGCGCATGAGCTTCACGTTCTCCGCCTCATCCGGCTCCGCCGCCGACATGGCGACGAAGCTCGAACCGAACGATCCCCTTTCAAAGATTTTGCTCGACGGCCTATGCGTGCGCGACAAAACCTTCTGGGCGATCAACAAGGCGTCGTGGCCGACAAGCGATCACCGTCAGTTGCCCGCGCCTCTCGGCGTGCTGCAAGTCGGCAAGTCATACGTGTTCGAACTTATGAACGCGACGCCGCACCACCATCCGATTCATCTTCACGGACACACCTTCGAAGTGCTCAGCACTTCGCGCCTCGCACGGCCCAAGCACTTCGCCGATACGGTGCTGCTGCAACCGAAGGAGCGGATCGAGATCGCATTCGTGGCGCGAGAGGGCGACTGGATGTTTCATTGCCATCTGCTCGAACATCTCGAATACGGCATGATGGGCTACCTGCGAGTCGCGTGATGAAACGCCTCGCCATCGCGGCTTTTCTCGGACTTGCGCTCCTCCCAACGCAAAGCCACGCCCTCGATGAAGCCATCGGACGCGCCCTGTTTCGTCGCGCCTGGGTGCCTGCCCCCTCGTCGACCCTCGCCAACGACGGATTGGGCCCGCTCTTCAACGCCCGCTCCTGCGCCGCCTGTCATGCAACGCTCGACCGTTCGAAGGTCGAGACGAACGATAAAGGCGTCGTCACCAGCGACAATCTCGCCTTGCGGTTCAGCAACGCTCTCGGCGAGCCGGATCCCGTCTACGGACGCCAATTGCAAACATCAGCCGTGCCCGGCGTCGAGCCCGAAGGCCGCATCGTCAAGGAGCGCGTGCTCTACAAGCCCGATGCGCTCGCTTACGGCTCGCTTCATCCCGACACCCGCACAGGCGCTTTGCTCGCGCCAGGCTTGCGCGGTCTCGGCCTGATCGAGTCCGTACCGGATGATTCCATCATCGCCATAGCGCAGGAAGCAAAGGCCGATGGCGTGAGCGGACGCGTAAATTGGGTCACCGACAGCAACGGTCAAAGGCGCGTTGGACGCTTCGGATGGAAAGCCTCGATCGCTTCCTTATCGGAGCAGGTGGAACACGCCTTCCATCTCGATCTCGGTCTGTCCACGGTGGGTCGCCCTGCCCTTGCGGGCGATTGCTCGGCAGCGCAGGGAGCGTGCCTCTCCGCGCCTCATGGGGGCGATGCCAGCGCACCTGAGATTTCCAGCGAGATCACCTCTCGCATCGTCACTTATCTCGTCTCAATCGAACCGCCAGCGATCGCAGCAACGAAGAGCGACGGCGCACGTCTTTTCGCGACAATCGGCTGCGCTATCTGCCATCGCCCGACGCTCCCCGGAAAGGACGGCCCCGTGCCGGCCTTTACCGATTTGCTTCTCCACGAAATGGGCCCGCAACTCGATGGCGGCGCGACCGAACCCGGCATTCGCGCAAGCGAATGGCGCACCGCGCCACTCTGGGGACTTTCGCACACTCTTGCGAACGGATCGGGCCTCATGCATGACGGGCGCGCCGGAACTCTTGAGGACGCTATCCGCCTTCACGGTGGCGAGGCTGCCCGATCCCGGACACGATTCGAGTCTTTAACGAGGCTGGAGCGACTAAAACTGGTCGAGTTCCTGAAGTCGCTGTGAGGACGAGCATGTTCCGTTTGCCCATCGCCACCCTGCTGACACTTTGCGCTTTGATCTTTCCGGCGCAAGCCGAGACGCCCCGCGATACGTTGGTGAAAGTCTCGCGAGACTTCATCATCCCGCGTTATGAAACCCTGGCTCAGGCGGCGAAGGTGCAGCAAACCGCCTGGGAAGCTTTTTGCGGCACGCCGAAGGCGGAAGCTGTCGCGTCCTTGCAAGAGGCCTATCAAAAGGCCGCGGACGCGTGGGCCGGCATTGAGTTCGTTCTCTACGGCCCAATCTCAATCGATTTTCGTTTCGAGCGCATGGCGCATTGGCCCGAGCGCCAGAACACGGTCAACCGCGCGCTCGCCAACCTCTTGTCGCGCTCCGGCACCGACGATCTGAGCCCGGAACGGTTTTCGCAAGCGAGCGCCGCCGCGCAGGGACTGACCGCTGTTGAGCGGCTTCTCTTCGAAAAGGATGCGGCGAAAGCTTTCACAGATGGTTCGGACACAGCCAAGCGCCGCTGCGCGGTCGGCAGCGCCATCGCACGCGGGCTCGCAACCACAAGCGCTCAAGTGCTCGATGAATGGCGCCGCCCGGATGGAGCGCTCGCCAAAATCGAGAATGGCGATGCCGGTGTCATCGAAGATGCGGCAACGCGCTTCGCCACGGATTATTCCGGTCTCTTCGACATCATCGACGATCAGAAACTTGGCGTGCCCATGGGCAAAAAGCCAGACGACGCGCGCCCGATGCTGGCCGAGGGATGGCGCAGCAATCGCTCCATGCGCGCCATCGCCGTCAATCTGGAAGCGGGGGAAGCAATGGGCAAGCTTCTTGTCGACCCGAACACCGATGAAGGCGCATCGCTCCTCTACGCACTACGCACGCCACGCACGATGGCGGCAACACTCGGGCAGATCGATATCGGCAAGATAGCCGCCGACCCCAAGACTCGCGCGCAAATCGTTCTTCTGCGTGATGCTATTCATTCACTGCGCGAAGTGGCCGGCAACACGGTGCCGTCCGCCCTTGGCGTGACCATAGGATTCAGCAGTCGTGACGGGGATTGATCGGCGCTCTTTCCTTGCGGCCTTGAGCGCGGCGATTGCCGCGCCTTTAGGCTCGCGTCTCGCGCTCGCCGGTACGCCCGAACCGCTTTTCGTTTCCGCCTGTTTCGACGCGTCGGATGCCGCTTCCGTTGCCGTGTTCTCGCTCGACGGGCATATGCTTTTCAACACGCGCCTGCCGGATCGCGGGCATGACATCGCCATGCGGCCATCCTCGGACGACCTTGTGGTCTTTGCGCGGCGGCCCGGCAACTGGGCGGCGATCATCGACCGCAATACGGGCATCGTCGCGAAAGTGATCACGTCTCCGCCCGGTCGCCATTTCTACGGCCACGGTGTCTTCTCAGCCGATGGCGGCCTGCTCTATGCCACCGAGAACGCGATGACGACAGGTGACGGGCTGCTTGGCATCTATGATGCAAAAGCCGGTTATCGGCGCGTCGGCGAAATGCCGAGCTTCGGCATCGGCCCACACGATCTCGCGTTTCTTCCCGGCCACCGCCACATCGTGGTGGCGAATGGCGGCATCAAAACGCACCCCGGCACGGGCCGCGAAATTCTCAACAAGGACGAGATGGAGCCAAGCCTCGCCCTCGTCGATCCTCAAAGCGGTACAGTTCTCGTCAAGACCGATCTGGGCGCGGCGCTCAAGGGCCTGAGCATCCGGCACCTCGCCGTGACCGCGACAGGTGAGGCAGTTTTCGGTTGTCAGTTCGAGGGCGATCCGAACGAGATGCCGTCTCTCGTCGGCACCCTGACGCCGGACGGCAAAACCCGTTTGCTGGAAATGCCGGAAGACGATCTCGACGCTCTCAAGAACTATGTCGGTTCGGTCACGCTCGATGCTTCCGGCACCATTGCGGCGGCGACGAGCCCGCGCGGCAACACCATCGCGTTCTGGGATTTGACGAGCGGACGCTATCTCGACCGACGCCGCATGTCGGATGTCTGCGGCGTAGCAGCGGCCCCTATGAACGGCGTCTTTCTTGCGACATCGGGCAACGCCGGTGTGAAGCTCGCCCCCGTTGCATCCCAGGAATTGAGCCGTCTTGGTGGAACCGAACTCGACCGTTGGATCTGGGACAATCACCTTCGACGCGTCTAATTTCTCCAATGCGCACGAGGCGACAAGCGGCCAGACCGTCCTATATTCTCGATGACCTGAGATCGATAGAGGAAATCCGGTGGTTTTCGATACGTGGCTCGGTCTGCCGGTGTGGGGAGTCTTTGCAAGCCTGGCCGTTCTCCTCGCGGCCTCGGGCTTGCTTGTTTATTGGCTCTGCTTCGGAAAACGCTGCCGGCGGATAGCGTCGAGCTTCGGAGGAGTGGTTGCGCCGTTCTTCGGCTCGGTCGCCATTCTCTTCGCCCTGCTCATGGGCTTTCTCGCGAACGAGGTCTGGGATCGCAATCGTCAGGCCGCCCGGGTTGTCTTTGACGAACGGGACGGGCTTCTGGCCCTGAATGCCATGACCGTCACCAATGTTTCCGACATGGAGGAGGTTCGTGATGCAATCCGGCACTATGTTCGTATTCTCATCGACGAGGAATGGCCGCTCATGATGGACCAGGAGAGCTCTCCCCAGGCCGAGAGAGCCATCCTCGCACTACTCGCCCATGTCTCCGCCCCGAAAATCGGGATCGAGGCGGGGCAAGCTACGCAAGGCGCCCTGCTGGATACGGTCCTTGCTCTTCGAAAGGCCCGCTCCGAGCGGCTGGCGCTGAGCGGAGACAGCACGGACCGCACAAAATGGGAGACGGTGCTTGTCCTTGCGGTCATCACCCAGATCGCTATCGCTGTCGTCCACCTGGAGCGTCCGCGCGCACAAGCGGCGGCTTTGTCGATATTCACAGCCGCAGCCGTAGCCGCACTCGGCCTCGTCGCTATTCGCGAACGGCCCTTCGACGGAGTCTTGCGGTTTTCGGCAGAACCCCTTGTAGAGGCTTTGACGACCATGACAGAGCCGTCGAAGCCTTGAGCTTGGCCGAGATAACTTGCACAATCGTGGGCGCCCGGCCAAAGCTTGGCGCCGAATCGCATTCCCCACCCTCACGATAGTGTATTTACATGCAAGCTCTCTTCGTTGGTCAGACCTACATCGATGTGACATTCCTGGCGGATGAAATTCCGACCGGAGACGAGAAGACCGTTGCACGCGATTATGCGATCTCGTTCGGCGGCAATGCGGTCACCGCCGCCTTTGCCTGCGCCAAGCTCGGCATCGTGCCCGATCTGCTCACCTCGATCGCCGATGACTGGCTCGGGCGCATGTTCATCGACATGGCCGCGAAATACGGCATTTCCGTCCACCATCGAAAGGTCACGGAATCGTCCCTCTCCTTCATCATGCCTCATGGCGGCAAGCGCGCTATCGTCCGCTGCCGCGACGACCACTATCTGCACCCCGTCCCGCCCCTGAACTTGAAGGGCTGTCGGGCGCTGCATCTCGACGGTCACCAGGCGGATGCAGCCATGCACTACGCGAAGACCTGCCGTGAGGCCGGTATTCTCACCTCGCTCGACGGTGGAGGGCTGCGTTCCAATACGCACGAACTCCTCGAATTCATCGATGTCGCCATCGTGGCCGAGCGCTTGTGCGAGCAGATGAATCTGACGCCAAAGGAAATGCTCACCTACCTCAAGGGACGTGGCTGCAAGGTCGGTGGCGTTACCTTGGGCGAGCGCGGCCTCGTCTGGTATGACGAGACGGGCACGGAAAGCGTTCTGCCGGCACTTGCCGTGCCGCCGGAGGATGTGGTCGACACCAATGGCGCAGGCGATATTTTCCACGGCGCTTACGTCTATTCCGCCATGGCTCGGCCGGAAATGCCCTGGCGCGAACACTTCACCTTCGCCCGCGCGGCCTCGGGCTACGCCATTCAACATCTCGGCAACGAGGCGAGCCTGCCGATGCTGTCCGACATCACGGCGACGCAGACGAAATTTGCAGAGCGCAAGCTCGCCGCGTGAAGCATCGCAATCAGAAAACGGATCGCAATGAAACGCGACAAGCTGTTTATCCTCAAGCCCGATTTCGAGGATCCCGCTTATCCAGGCAAGCGCTTCTATTGCTGGCATTGCGCGTTGATAGAGGGCGTTCTCGTCTCTTTTCCGGACCTCGTTTCAAAGCTCGATGTGGAGCGCGTGGCGTGGTCGCGCCCACGTGCGCGCGTGATCGACATGGTCGGTGAAGAAAACCAGTCCTTGCCGCTTCTTGTTCTCGCGGATGACGCACCAACGGAATTGGCCGCACAATCCTACAATGGACGGCGTTTCATTTCGGACAAGGACGCGATCCTGCGCGCGTTGAGCCTGCGCCACGGCTTTCCCGAGCCGCATCCGTAGTCGCAGCGGGGAGAGCTTTCACAGCTTCCGCCCGCTGCGACGCAACTTTTTAAGCCGCCTTCTTCTGATAGTCCTTCACGTCCGAGAACGTGATGCCCTTGGCGCGATCAACCTCGTATTGAAGATTGAAATTGTTCGCCGCCATGAAGACCGGCGCGCCATCGAGGTCATGAGCCATCGACGAGAGATGGCTATCTACAAAGCGGTCGAGTTCGATGCGATCGGCCGCCGTGATCCAGCGGCAGATCGTAAACCGCGTGGGCTCGTAATCGATGGGCAGGCCATATTCGGCAAGCAGGCGCTCTTTCAGCACATCGAGCTGCAGCGCGCCGACCACGCCGACGATGGCGCCCGATCCATCCTGCGGGATGAAGAGCTGAACCACGCCCTCTTCCGCCATCTGCTGCAAGGCCTCGCGCAGCTTCTTCGCCTTCATCGCATCCTGCAACTTGATGCGGCGCAGGATTTCCGGTGCGAAGCTCGGCACGCCGCGAAACACGATGTCCTCGCCCTCGGTCAGCGTATCGCCGATGCGCAAGGTGCCGTGGTTCGGAATGCCGACCACATCACCCGCCCAAGCCTCGTCCGCGATCGCACGATCCTGCGCGAAGAAGAATTGCGGAGCATTCAGGCTCATGGGCTTGCCGGTGCGAACGAGCTTCGCCTTCATGCCGCGCGCGAGCTTGCCCGAGCAGATGCGCATGAAGGCGATGCGGTCGCGATGATTCGGATCCATGTTGGCCTGGATCTTGAACACGAAGCCGGTCATCTTCGGCTCGCCCGCCTCGACCTGGCGCTTGTCCGCGTCCTGCCCACGTGGCGGAGGGGCATAGGCGGCCATGGCGTCGATGAGATCGCGCACGCCGAAATTGCGCAACGCGCTGCCGAAGAACACAGGCGTCAGGTGCCCTTCGCGGAAGGACTGAAGATCGAACGGCTTGCAGGCCTCCTTCGCAAGGCTGACTTCCTCCCGCCACGCCTCGATCTCATGCGCGGGCAACAGGCTGTCGATCAGCGGATCATACGGTCCGGAAACGCTCTGCGGCTCGTCATCGGTGTCGATGCGGCGCACGAGGTTGCGCTGGAGATCGTAAGTGCCCGCGAAACTGCGGCCCTGCCCGATGGGCCAGGTGACGGGCGTCGTGTCGAGGGCGAGCGTCTTTTCGATCTCGTCCAGAAGGTCGAAGGGATTGCGCGTCTCGCGGTCCATCTTGTTGACGAAGGTGACGATCGGAATGTCGCGCATGCGGCAGACTTCGAAAAGCTTGCGCGTGCGCGCCTCGATACCCTTCGCGGCGTCGATCACCATGATCGCGGAATCGACGGCGGTAAGCGTGCGATAGGTATCTTCCGAGAAGTCCTCGTGGCCCGGCGTGTCGAGCAGGTTGAAGACGCAATCGCCGTATTCGAAGGTCATCACGGAGGTGACGACGGAGATGCCGCGTTCCTTTTCGATGCCCATCCAGTCGGAGCGGGTCGAAACCCGGTTCTTTTTGGCCTTCACCTCACCGGCGAGCTGAATCGCGCCGCCGAAAAGCAGCAGCTTTTCGGTGAGCGTGGTCTTACCCGCGTCGGGGTGGGAGATGATCGCAAACGTGCGACGGCGTCTCACGGGAGCCGGAAGATCGGTCATAGTGTCCAGGTTCTACTCAAGATCACGAGGCGGGGGCAAGACGCCGCAGCGCAACCCTCTTTACGTCATTTGGCCTCACACACCATAGTGGGGGTATCCGTCAACAACGAAAAGGAGGTGATCCAGTGTCTCATTGTCACTGTCGTCGCCTCGCCGTGGGCATCCGCTAAGTCATTGATTTAGCTTTGGCTCCGTGGAAACGCCCATGGCGTACCGCACGGCGAGATAATGCTTAAGGCCACGCCGGGGGCGATTCGTCTCCGGCGTGTTTTATTAAGAGGGTCTAGCTCTTTGATTTCGCATGATCCGGGCGAACAACCCGGTTTCCACTTGTTCTGATCATGCTCTAAGCCGAATTCCTTGCGCCACCCTGCCCTGAAATGTCCGAGACGCAACGATTCCGAGAAGGACGAACACCACCAGTGCGACGCCCTGGGACAGGACGAACGGCAATTCCGCCTGCGTCGGGGCTGCGCTTTTGAGAAGCGGGATCTTCGTGAAAGCCTGGGCGATGGCGACAAAGGCAAGAAGATACACGCTCGCAACGATCCCGCCGGCATAAATCCACCGCCATGAACCGGCGAGATACCCGCCGTAGCGCGCGAAAAGCACCGCCGCGAGGATGACGAGGGCAATCACGCCGACCACATGCGAGGGCAGTACGCCAGTGAAGGGAAAGCCGAAACCCGTGACGCTGGTGGCGATCGCGGTGATGAGGAATACTCCCGTCCGAACGGGTCGAATGCGCCCCGCGAACAGATCGGCGATGATCACGAACCCCACGAAAAGCGCGATAAGGCTCAGAGCCGTGTGGATGAAGGTGTAGGTCGCTAGGCTGACGATCATGACAGGTCTCCGTTTCAGAGAGCGGCTGCGTTCCCGAAACGTCGCGAAACACCATAAACATAAGCGCGAGCCGTTCCACGGCAAAGGTTGTCTTCCTCCCACGCCGTTCCGCATAAAAAAAGCCGCCTCGAAGGCGGCCTTTCTTATCTCGAGCGTGTCGCCGTCAGGCGCCAAGCAATTTCCCTGTTCGCTGAACGGTTGTCCCCGCAACTTTGGCGAGGCGCTGCCCCGCTCCCGCGAAGCGGGCGAGAATGCGCGCGAACATGATCCCGTCCGAACCGGTCTTGGCCGGCGTCACGGTGCCGGTCAGGGGATCGACGATATCGGCGATCACATCTCCCGCCTTCACCTGCGCGCCTGGCTGCACCCGGAATACGACGATGCCGGAGGCCGGTGCGGCGACAGGCTCGGATGCGGCGAGCGGCGTCGGCTTGCAGGAAGCCGCCGGCACCTTCGGAGCCTCGCCCGCAATCACGCCGCGCAAAATCATGTAGTCGATCAAGGCCTTCGCATCGGCCTTGGCGTATTCGTGGTTCACGTCGGCCTCGCCACGGAATTCCACCGTGGTCGAATGGCATGAGAACGGAATCGGGCGGTCGGGGAAGCGATCCGCCAACTCGCCCCACGGACGGCTACAAGCCTCGTCGAACGGATCGTCGCCGGATTCTTCCGCCAGCAGAACCACCTTCATGTCGAGGAGCGCGCAAAGCGGCGCGAACTCATCCGCCGAGCGAGTATGCGTATAAAGGTGCATCACCGCCTCGGAATCGCAGTGCAGATCGAGCACCACATCGGCATCGATAGCGAGGCGCAGCAAAGTCTTCTTCAAGACCTCGGCGGGCGTGTTCGCAGGCCACGCGTCGAGTTCGGACAGAAGCGTCGCGCGGATCGTCCGGACATTCGCCTCACCGTCATCCGTCAGCCGGTCCGCCACACGCTCGGCCACCTTCGGGACGAGATAGGGATAGCCCCGGTTGAAATTAACGCCGTTCGAAAAATCAAAGCGGCCAACCGGCGTGCCGAGCATGCGCTGTGTCAGACCGATTGGATTGGCCGACGGCACGAGGACGATCTCGCCCTTGATCTTGCCTTCCGCTTCGAGCGCCAGAAGCCGCTCACGCACGTGGTGGGCTGCGATCATGCCGGGAATCTCGTCGGCATGGAGCGCGGCCTGGATGTAGACGCGCGGCCGCGCCCCCAATTCGCCGAAGCGATGCACGGTCAGAGCAAGGTTCGCGCCGGGAGCGAGAGGCGAAAGGGAAATCTGTTCTGTTTTCATGACCAACTGACGGAATGTGTGGAACGCGGCAGGGGCCAGTGTCTCATCGTGCTCCAGCCGCCCTACCAATCGCTGGAAGCCTTGAACAACCTCAAGCCGCTTGCCAACCCTGCGCGTGATAAATGAAACGCTGCGGATGGGTCACGAGCGCCGACAGCCCCTCAAGGGCCGGCTCTGGATTCGTGATGACGAAAGCCGGGACGTTGCGCGCCCAGTTCTCGTGAGGGGCCTTGCGATCGAAGGCACCGCGAAAGCCGCCTTTTTGCAGAATGTCGACCATGCGGGGCGCAATGCCTCCGCCGATGAAAACCCCACCGCTCGCCTCGAAGGTCAAAGCGAGATCCCCGGCGAAGCGCCCGAGCCAGCGCCCGAAGAAATCGAGAGTCTCGGTTGCCAAAGCATCGTTTTCCCGCGCCGCGGCGAGAATGTCATTCGGGACCTTGAAGGTAAAATCCACGGCGCGATGGATGCCAAGCGCCCGGGACAGCCGAAAAAGTCCAGGCCCGGAAAGAACGACTTCCGCCGTGATGCGTCCGCCGACCCGCTCGAGGTGAGGCCACAGAGCCATTTCCTCGTCGGTGGTCGGGCCGAACTCCACATGGCCCGCCTCCGTCGCCAGAATCGCGAACCGATCCTCCACCGGCACGAGAGCTGCGGCGCCGAAGCCCGTTCCAGGCCCGAGCACGAGACGCGCGCCTGCTCCGGGGGCCCCGCCATTGCCGAGGGGTGCGATGTCACCTCTGGCGGCATCGAGTACCGTCACCGAGGCCGCAACCGGCGTGTAGTCATTGACGAGGGTCACGCGTTCGAGGCCGAGCGTCGTCCCGATGGCTTTCGCGTCGATGGTCCAATGGGCGTTGGTGAGTCGGATGACCGACCGGTCGACCCGTGTTGCGACCGCGATGATCGCCGATTTCGGGGCGTCCCCCGCATAGCCTTTCAGCGCGACCTTGATCGCCGCCACGGGGTCGGGTGTCTGGGCCGTGAGCGTGCGGGGCAGGAAATGGATGGGCTCTCCGGGGGCGGGCAGTACCGCGAAACGGGCGTTGGTGCCCCCGATATCACCGAGCAGAACAGGAAACGCGAACATCAAACCTTATGCACCTTGTCTGCTCTTTCTCGCCATTGCCGGTCAGAATGCATCCTCCCAGCTCCGGCTCAGGCGTACGGCAGAATTGATAAGACCGACCATGGAATAGGTCTGCGGGAAATTGCCCCATAATTCCCCTGTCGTGAAGTCCGCATCCTCAGAAAAGAGACCGAAGGAATTCCGTAAGGCCAGAATTTTCTCGAACAGATCCCGCGCCTCGTCCTTGCGGCCAATGGCATTGAGGGCATCCACATACCAGAAAGCGCAGATCATGAAGGCCGTGTGCATGAGCCCAAAGTCGTCCTCGGTATCATAGCGCAGAAAGAGATCGCCACGCCGAAGGGTCTTGCCGATGGCCTCGACGGTCGCCACGAACCGCGGATCCGTGGGTTTCACGAAATTCAATTCCGCGAGAAGAAGCAGGGTGGCGTCGAGATCCTGTCCATCGAAACTCGAAACGAAAGTTCCCCTTTGGGGGCTGTAGGCGCGCACCTCGATGACCGCATGTATGCGGTCGGCCTGCTCCCGCCAGTAGGCGGCCCGATCCTCCCGCTTCAGCATCTTGCCGATCTTTGCCAGACGGTCGCAGGCGGCCCAGCACATGACACTCGGAAATGTGTGGACGGAGGCCTTGGTGCGAAGCTCCCAGGGGCCCGCATCCGGCTGATCGAAGACTTCGACCGCCCGCTGGCCGAGTTTTTCCAGATGTTCAAACAAGGCGCGATTGCCGGTGCGGATCAGGCGGCGGTCGAAAAAGGCGTGGGTGGAGGCGAGAACGATGCTGCCGTAGGCGTCGTTCTGAATCTGGGTGTAGGCCGCGTTACCGACGCGGACCGGCCCCATGCCGCGGTATCCCGCAAGCGCCTCTGCCTCGTATTCATCGAGCCGCATGGAACGCGTGATGCTGAACAGCGGCGGCATGTCCTTCTGATCGGGGATCGCCTCCACGTCGTCCACGATATTGGCGATGTAGTTGAGGTAGTCTTCCATCGTGCGCGTGGTGCCCAGGCGGTTGAGCGCATGAATCACGAAATAGGCATCGCGCAGCCAGCAATAACGATAATCCCAGTTGCGACGGGTGTTCGGAGCTTCGGGAACCGACGTGGTAAGCGCCGCGACGATGGCGCCGGTTTCCTCATAGTTACAAAGTTTGAGAGTGATCGCGGCGCGAATAACCGCTTCCTGCCAATCGAACGGGATCGACAACGACCGCACCCAGTCGAGCCAGAAATCCACAGTCTTGTCGAGAAACTCGCGCGCCGTCGCATCGGCCTCGGCGCGCAAGGGTTCGTCCTCGCCGAAGAAGAAGGAAATCGGCTTGTCGACCACGAAGGGGCGCTCCGCGAACACGTAGGAAATTGGCGCGTCGGTGGTGAGCCTCAACGACCTGTTATCTCCCACGAAACGCAGGTGGTTACTGCCGCGCGTCAGGGTGGGCTGCTGCGATCCCCATTCGAAATGAGGCCGAAGGCGCACGCGGATCCGCGGGCGACCCTTCACGGGCCGCACACGACGGATCAGTTCCGGCGGCCGAAACATCCGGTCGAAATTCTTGAAGCGCGGCGCGAAGTCGGTGATCTCGACCACATTGCCGTAGGCGTCCATCATGGTCGAAACGAGAACCGCCGTATTCTCGATATAGGCCTGCTCACAACTCTGCATACCGATCATGTCGATGGCGAAAACGCCTCGTTGATCGGCATCGGATTGTCCTTCCGGACTATCGAGCAGAGCCGATAGGACCGGGTCGCCGTCGAAGCGCGGAAAGCAGCTCCAGACAATCTGCGCACGGCGGTCCACAAGTGCTGAGATCATGCAATTGCCGATGACGGCAAGGTCGAGCGAAGTCATACGTTAGCGGTCTCCAATCGAGGTAATGCGCCTCCCGCAGCCCATGTGGACAAGCACCGTCTCAAATCGGTAGGCGATTCCAATCTTCGTTGTGCAACGGTTTCGCCCGCGCCGATGCGGATCGACACGCCGCCATGAGCATTCACGGATTTGAATCCGTTCTCATCCGTCAGGTCGTCTCCAACGAAGATCGGCTTGCGGCCGAGGTAGGGCTCTTGGCGCAGGAAAGCTTCGATGACTTTTCCCTTTCCGGCTGCGGCCGGCACAATTTCCGCCACGGCCTTGCCGAACTGAACGCGGTACTCAGGCCCGAGGGACTCGACGGCTGCATTGACGGTCGCGAGCACGAAATCCTTTTCCTGTGGTGCGAGGCGCCAATGCACGGCGACCGAGCAACCCTTATCCTCGATCAGCACCCCGGGCTTCTGCGAAACAGTCTCATCGAGGCGAGGGACGATATCGCGCAGGCGTGGATGGTCTTCCGGCTGACAGAGAAACACATTCTCGCCGATACGATATTCGAGCCCGTGCAACCCGGCGGTATCGAAGCGATCCGAAATGAGTTTTTCATCGAGAAATGCGATAGGCCGACCGCTGATGATGGCGAGCGCCCCGCCCAGCCGAATCTGGATACGATGAAGAACGTCGCAAAGCCCAGGATCGACAGCGACCGCATCGGGCCGCTCGACGATATCGACCAGTGTTCCATCGAAATCGAGAAACAACGCCCAATCGGTCTCGTTGACTAACGGCACAGTTCGATGTGTCGAGGTTTCATGCATTGGCCGCCGCGCGCCTCCCCGCCTTGATCAAGCGGCGGATACGCTGCTTCTTGCGCAAGCGCGATGCCGCAAGAAGCATTTGTCCCGCCCAGCGATAAACATTTCGCTCGCGGACCTGATCGCGCATCAGGCGCATGCGCTCACGCTGCTCGTTTTGCGACATCCTCAGCGCGCGATCGATGGCCTGGGCCATGGCGTGGCCGTTGTACGGGTTGACGATCAACGCCTCCGACAGCTCACGCGATGCGCCAGCGAAAGCGGACAGGATCAGGACGCCCTCCTCGTCGTCGCGCGCGGCGACGAATTCCTTGGCGACGAGATTCATGCCGTCATGGAGACTGGACACGATGCACAAATCCGCCGCGCGAAAGAGTTCGAAGACCTGATCGGGCTGATGATGCCGGACCAGAAGCTTGATCGGTTCATAGCTCTCCGAGCCGTGCCTTTCGTTGATCTCTCTCGCCAATGCTTCCGCCTCATCCTGGAGAAGACGATAGTTCGCGAGCTTGCTGCGCGTCGGCGCCGCGACCTGGATGAAGGTGAAACGCCCTTTCCATTCAGGATTTTCCGTCAGCAGGGTGTCGATGGCTTGCAAACGGTCGACGATGCCTTTCGTGTAGTCGAACCGTTCGATGCCGACGCCGATACGGATATCCTCCGGCAAGCCGAGACGCTCGCGCACCACCCGACGACACTCCGATACGGGCTTTTGCCCTTCCAATGCGGTCGGCGGCCACTCGATGGAGATCGGATAGGGCCGGATCAACGTTTCCTCTCCGCCGAAGGTGACGGAATCGTTTTCCCGGTCGATGCGGCTTTCCACGTAAGTATCGACCGCGTCGAGGAAGTGATTGCAATGCGCCTGCGTGTGGAACCCGAGGATGGACGAACCAAGAAGGCCGTCAATGATTTCCTCCCGCCACGGGCAGATGCCGAAGGTTTCCGCGTTCGGCCAGGGAATATGCCAGAAAGTGACGATGGTGGCGCGCGGAAGGCGGTCGCGGATCATGCGCGGCAGCAGCGCGAAATGATAATCCTGCACGAGCACAATCGGGTCTTCGCGCTTGGCTTCAGCGACGACTGCGTCCGCAAACTTTTCGTTCACGGCGCGATACATGCGCCAGTCGGATTCGCGGAAAACCGGCCGTACGAAGGCGATGTGACAGAGCGGCCATAAACCCTCGTTGGCGGCACCGTAATAGTAGCCGTCCTGCTCCTCTTCCGTCAGCCAGACGCGCCGCAGCGTGTAGGACGGATGGCTCGGCGGAACCGCGACGCGATTGTTGACATCGACGGTTTCGCGATCAGCCGTGCCGCTGCCGTGTGCGATCCAGGTGCCGCCGCAGGCGCGCGTCACGGGTTCGAGCGCCGCAACCAACCCGCTCGCGGGAATCTGCAGCACGATGCTGCCATCCTCGGTCTTGTTGTGGATGTAAGGTTCGCGGTTCGATACCACAATCACTTCAGAACCGGACAATTCGTTCGACAGGGCCGCGCGCAGCGTTTCCGGATTCCAGTCCGTGTGAGCCGCATCGATGGTGCGACGTGAGGATTCAAGCTCCTGCAACACGTCGCGAATTTCCTGGCCGATGGGAATCAGCTCGTCATCGGCAGGCGCCCCCGCCGTTCCCGTGCGTGCGCTCTCGATGGCCTGCCGGATTGAAGCGAGCCAACGCCGCATCACCAGCGTCGCGATGATCGAGGCGAGCGCCGCCGCTCCGAATGCGACCCCGGTCAATGCGAGAAAGAGATAGTTGCGCGCCTCCCAGCCGCGACGATCGGCATAGCTTAGATCGTGCAGAATCACGAGGTGGCCCATTTGGCCGTTGCCGATTCGCAACGGGAATGCGCTCACCAGAATGTTGCGGTTCTCTTCAAGAAGGGTCGAGAAAGTCTCGGTGTTCGACCGCGCCGCCTGCTCGCAGGAAAACGATGCCGGCATATTCTTGGTGGGAAAGCGCAAACCGCTCACATCGCAATATCCTATCGCGAGCACGCGTTCGTCGGATGTAATCCTGTCGAACAAAGCGTTGAGATCGGTGGCGTCGTTCTTTTGCAGAAGGCTTGCGACTTGATCGCGAGCCGAGTTGAACAGAAGCCGGGAACGCAATTCCACGTCGCGGCGAGACCATTGTTCCACAAACGAGGTCGCAAATGGCAGTACCGCCAGAATGACGATGGCGGCGACCAGAAGCGCTATCCCACCGAAGCGGAGGATGATTCTCAAAACCCTTTACCCTCACTGAAAGTTGTCACGCTATGCCGAACGGCTAAGCTTTAAACTCGCAAGGACGCGCAAGGTTTCATGCCTGCGCGCAAATCTCGCAAGCACGTGACAAACGAAAAAGGCCCGGTCGAAGAACCGGGCCCTTTCATTTTGAATGTGACTAAGTCGTCTAGTGTTCGCGGAACGCGCGAGCAAACTGCTCATGAATCGGCTTCATGAGATATTGGAACGGTGTGCGCTCATTGACCTCGACGAACACTTCCGCCTGCATGCCCGCGATCAACTTGAGCTGGCCGAGGCGCTTGAGCTCGTCCGCGGGAATCGCCACGCGGATCGTGTAGAACGACGCGCCGGTCTGTTGGTCACGCGTCACGTCGGCCGAGATGCGCGAAAGCGTTCCGTGCAACTCGGGCGTCGAACGCGCGTTGGACGCATGAACGCGGATCGTTGCCGGTTGGCCGACGGCCAACTGATCGATTTCGTTCGGCTGCACACGCGCTTCGAGATCGAGAGTATCGTTCGCCGGGACGATAAGCATCACCGGCTCGGCGGGCGAGATCACGCCACCGACCGTATGAACATTGAGCTGGTGCACGAAACCAGTGCTCGGCGCGCGAATGTCCGTGCGCTTGAGCTGATCTTCAGCCGCTACACGCCGCTCGGTATACTCGTTGATTTGAGCCTGCGTATCGCGCAACTCCTTGAGAGTGTTCGCACGCGTCTCCTCATCGACCTGAATGATCTGAAGCGAAGTTTCCGCGATACGTCCCTCGGACTGGGCAACTGCCGCAATCAGCTGGCCGCGCTGACCCTCAATGGAGGCGCCATCGCGCTCGAGAGCATTCAAGCGTGGAAGCTGCACGAGGTTCTTCTGGTAGAGATCGCGAACGCCCTTCAGTTCCTCAGCAATGAACTCAGCTTCGCGAGCCTTCGATTCCTGCTGTGCCCGAAGGCCGCGGATCTCATCCTGGAACTGAGAAATGCGCTTCTTGAGCTGGTCCTTCTGGCTTTCGCGGCTCGCCTTGCGCGCCTCGAACAAGGTCTTCTCGGAGGCCAGCATTTTCTTGACGCCGGGCTCCTCCAGACGGCTGGCGAACTCTGCCGGAATCTCGATTGCCGGCGCGCCATCGCGCTCCGCGTCGAGGCGAGCCTGACGCGCCAGCAACTCGTCGAGCTGCTTGGACACGAGCTGGAGGTTTGCCCTCGTTACCGTCTCGTCGAGACGGACCAGAAGATCGCCAGCATTCACGCGGTCGCCGTCACGCACCTTCAACTCGCCGACGATGCCGCCGGTCGGATGCTGAACCTTCTTGACGCTGGAATCGATGACGAACTGGCCACCGGCGACAACGGCGCCGGACAGGTTCGCTGTCGCGGCCCAAAGTCCGATGGTGCCCCCGAAGAGCGCAATCACCGAAAGTCCGAGTCGATTGAGATAACGAAGCTTCTTCTGATGAGCAGACGGCTTCGGGGCAGCTTGCAGGATCAACATTAGCCGACCTCCCTCAGAGAAGCACCTTGAGGAGCTCCTTGCGGACGCGCGGGTTGCGCGTTGTTGCGTTTCATGACGGCTTGCAGAACTTCGTCACGCGGTCCGACGGCCTTGACGCGGCCCTCTTCCATGATCGCGACGAGATCCACATTGCCGAGCGCCGCGGGGCGGTGCGTGATGATGACGATCACACCGCCGCGCTCACGCACGGAGAGGATCGCCTGGTTCAGGGCTTCATCGCCCGCGCCATCGAGGCTGGCATTGGGCTCGTCGAGCACGACAATGAAGGGATCGCCGTAGAGCGCGCGCGCCAGGGCGACGCGCTGACGCTGGCCACCGGACAGCGAAGCGCCGCCTTCGCCGATATGGGTGTCGTAACCGTCCGGCAGATTGAGGATCAGCTCATGCGCGCCCGCCTTTTTGCCAGCGGAGATGATCGCCTCCGGCGAAGCGTCCGGCTGGAAGCGCGAGATGTTCTCAGCGACCGTGCCGTCAAACAGTTCGACGTCTTGCGGCAAGTAGCCCACATGGCGGCCGAGATTGTTCGATTCCCATTGATCGAGAGCAGCACCATCAAGGCGAACTTCACCGCGCAATGTCGGCCACACGCCCACGAGAGCGCGCGCAAGGCTCGACTTGCCCGAAGCGCTGGGCCCGATCAGGCCGAGACCTTGGCCGGCTTTCAACTCGAAGGCCGCAGCCTGCACGATGGGCTGGTTGGAGCCTGGAGCCGCAACATAGATATCGTCCACCAGAAGAGTGGCGACAGGCGCGGGAAGCGGCAGACGCTTGCCCTGCGCCGGGATCAACGAAAGGATGCGCTCCAGGCGATGATAGCTTTGACGCGCGCCGATGAAACCCTTCCAGTTCGCAATCGCGATTTCGATGGGAGCGAGAGCGCGGGACATCATGATGGATGCCGCGATCATGGAGCCTGCCGACATATGGCCATCGATCACGAGCAACGCGCCGAGACCGAGGATGCCGGACTGCAGGACCATACGGAAGATCTTGGCGAAGGCGCCCATGACCGATGACGCCTCACTGAGGCGAAGACCGTCGTTCACGTGGCGGGTATGCACCTCGTCGTAACGGTCGCCGAGGAACCCGATCATGCCGAGGGCGCGAACCGCTTCGGCATTGCGGCGGCTCGTTTCAGCAAGCGCGTGACGCTCGGCGCCGCTCTTGGTGAGTTCGAACATCGGCTCGCGGCTCTTCTTGTCGGTGTAGAGCGTGAGCAGGATGATCACGATGCCGCCGATGACCGAAAAGATGCCGAGCCAGGGGTGGATCACGAAGCAGCCGATGAAGAAGATCGGCATGAACGGCATGTCGAACAGAGCCGTCGGTCCCATGCCGGACAGGAAGTTGCGGACTTGGTCGAGATCGCGGATGGGCTGCATGCTCTCGGAGGACTTCGCCCCCTTGAGCGGCATCATCGCCACAAGGTCGAAGATGCGTCGCGCCAACAACTCGTCGAACCGTGCGCCGATACGAGCGAGCATCTTGCCGCGAATGGTGTCGAGGGCGCCCGACAGCACATAGGCTGCAAGACAGATGAGGGAGAGGCCGACGAGTGTCGATATGCTCCGGCTGGAAAGAACCCGGTCGTAGATCTGTAGCATGTACAGAGAACCGGTCAGCGCCAGGATGTTGACGATGGCTGAGAAAATGGCCACGCCGCCGAAAGACGGGAGACATGTTTTCAGAGCGTCGGAAACTTCCGTGCTGTCTTCTCTTGGTCTTGATGCCTGCTTCATTTCACGTTCCTAGACGACTCTGCGGCGATCGCTCCTTTGAGGATCACCCGCGCACGGCAGGTGAAGCTCGGAGAAGCGGGCGCGCTTCCTAACGGGGACGACGGTCGAGGCTCAGGGAAATAGAAGTGAGCGTGTCCTAAATCCATCCGTCCGGGATGAAATCTGGGATCTTGCCACTTCAATCGATGGGCCCCCATCAATCGCAGCTTACGTAACGCAACTATCTTTTGTAACCATATTCCATGTAACTGTGTCAACGTTATCGTACAATAAGACAATGAACGCGACGCGACGATTTCATCAGGACTCTTGCGTTGGGGTCACTGAAGGGTAAGCAAATTAGGTTAACCGGACGCTGTGCGCCTCTCAGGGCCAAGCGTTGCAAAGCGGCCCATTTGCGCGGCAGAGGTCCCCCGACAATATGTCGATTTTGGGGAACCGCATCCCAGGCCTCCCTCATCGCGATGCCTCTATGGGACCTTACAGCTTTGCTTTCCCTATCCATTTAAAGAGGCCCAGCCTGTGGCCATCCGCCGCGCCCGCGCGATCCTCCGGCGAGGGGCAAAACGGAGGTTTCCTCGGCTTGGTCTGCCGTCTATAGCAGGACCCGGTGAAACGGATTCCGGTTCGCCTGCAAGATCACCGGCATATTTTGCGAGCCGAAGGTTTCGTTCTGGAAAAACCGTGCCCTCTTCGTCCTCCATTCGCTCAGGTCGCAAGCTCGTCTTCGTCGTTACCGAGGATTGGTTTTTCGCATCGCATTTTCTGCCCATGGCGCGGGCGGCGCGAGAAATAGGTCTCGACGTGTGCGTCGTCACACGTGTTCGTCGCCATCGAGAAATGATCGAATCCGCCGGCGCCCGCGTCATCCCACTGGAGGCCGAGCGCCGTAGCCTGAACCCCATGGCGGCAGGTTACGCAGCGGGTCAGCTCGCCTCGATCCTCAAAGCCGAAAAAGCTGACCTCGTTCATTGTATTGCTTTGAAAGCGATCCTGATCGGCGGCTTCGCCTGCGCTCTCGCGGGCGTGCCACGCCGAATCTACGCTCTCACGGGTCTCGGTTTTCTCGGCGCGCGACGAGACCTTGTCGGAAGACTGGCGCAGAAAGCCGTGCGTTTTCTCGTGCGGGGCTTGGAGACCCGGCAGACGCGCTATCTTTTCGAGAACCCGGACGATCCGCGAATGCTCGGCCTCGATCCGCTCGACAAACGCGTCACGATCGCCGGCGGCGCTGGCATCGACCCCCAGGCGCTCAAACCCACTCCACTCCCGGCGCAACCGCCCCTGAAAATCGCTCTCGTCGCCAGGATGCTATGGTCCAAGGGCGTCGATCTGGCTGTCGAGGCGGTGAAGGAGGCGACAGCTGCGGGCGCGAAGGTGGAACTGTCTCTCTACGGCACCCCGGACTCCTCCAACCCGAAGGCGATACCGGAAGAGACTCTACGTCTCTGGAGCGCCGAGCCGGGCATCGTCTGGCACGGTCCGACAACGGATGTTGCCGCCGTCTACCGCGACCATCACATCGGTTGCCTACCCTCGCGCGGTGGCGAGGGCCTGCCGCGAACGCTTCTTGAAGCCGCCGCGTGCGGACGCGCCATTGTCACGACCGATGTACCGGGTTGCCGCTATTTCGTGCGCGACGGGATCGAAGGCCGCATCGCTCCTGTCGACGACGCGTCTCAGCTCGCCACGATCTTCATTGAGCTCGCGGCGAACCTCGCTCTGGTCGCGAAGATGGGAGATGCGGCGCGCCAACGCGTTCTCGACGGTTTCACCGAGCGGAATGTCATGGACACCGTCGCGACGCTCTACCGGGACGTGCTGAAGGGATGATCACAGATGCCGCGACCTTCATTCGCGAGGAAACGCGGCTCCAACCCGTGCCTCATGCGCCCGAGATCAGCCTGCATGTGGCGGACGAGGCCACCGAACTCTGGAAAAGGACCGAGGAGGAATTGGGCGAGATCGGCCTGCCGCCTCCTTTCTGGGCTTTCGCCTGGGCCGGCGGACAGGCGCTCTCCCGCTACGTGCTCGATCATCCCGAAACCGTGCGCGGACGCCGCGTCCTCGACTTCGCGTCAGGATCCGGGCTTGTCGCCATTGCTGCCGCGAAGGCGGGAGCGGCCGAGGTGATCGCTTGCGATATCGATCCCTTTTCAATCACGGCGATCACATTGAACGCGCAAGCGAATGACGTTCACGTATCGCCGATGAAGGCCGACCTCGTGGGCCGGGATGAAGGATGGGACACGGTCCTTGCCGGCGACATCTGCTACGAGCGCGATCTGGCCGCTCGGGTCGCCGACTGGCTTCTTTCCTTGAGCCGGCGGGGAGCCACGGTTCTCATCGGCGATCCCGGCCGTCGTTACCTTCCTAAAGACCGTCTTGAATCCCTTGCATGCTACGAGGTTCCAGTGACGCGGACCCTGGAGGACGCCGAGATCAAACGGACGAATGTCTGGCGCTTCAAACCCGGCAGTCGCCGAGGATAATTTTGCGTATTTGCAAGTTTGATTTGATATTTCATTGCGCCACACCCCCTATGAAAGGGTAGTACATTACCTATATGTATGGGTGGGAATTCACAGCAACCCTTCGTTCTGAAGGCTGCGCAGTAAAACGACAGGTTTCAACGTGTCCAGCAATCTCGCCTATGCAGAGCATCCACGGCAGGAGGGCGCTTGTGCCCACGCTACCCGGCAAGTCGAGCATGCGCCCCGCGCACTCGCCCAAGCTGAGGCTATTTGTCTTTCGAACGGCACACGGTTGACGCCGATTCGCCGTAACGTCCTCGAAGCCCTCTACAGCACGCACAAGCCGCTGGGCGCTTACGATCTGGCGGAAATACTGACTCCCGGCGGCCGTCGCATTGCGCCGATCACGGTGTACCGGGCTCTCGACTTCTTGATCGAGCAGGGCCTCGCTTATCGCCTGGCGAGCCAGAACGCCTATATCGCGAGTCAGAGCGGCGGAGAGAAAGAAACGATCGCTTTTCTCATCTGTGAAGAATGCGGAGGAGTCGATGAGGCTGTGTCAGAGGATCTATCCCGCAGCCTGACGAGTCTGCTCGGTGAGGAAGGCTTTCAATCCAAGGCGAAGGTGGTCGAAATCACCGGTCGTTGCTCCCATTGTCAGGGGGCAGCGCATTAGTCGCCGAGCGCTCCGCTTGACGGAAGAGCGATTAGGCCTCAGCTAAACGACGGCAGCAAGGACCTGCCGTCGTGGATAGCCGTATGACCTCCGTTTCCTTGAACTCGACCGTTGCCGACACCGACGATGTCGCGGGCCCTGCTCGCCGGCACCGGACCGTCGGGGTTCGTGTAGGCGATGTCATGGTCGGCGGTGGCGCACCGATCGTGGTCCAGTCCATGACCAACACGGACACCGCGGATGCGGATGCCACCGTGGCTCAGGTCGCGGCTCTCGCCCAGGCCGGTTCGGAACTCGTTCGCATCACGGTCGACCGGGACGAGGCGGCCGCCGCCGTTCCGAAGATTCGCGAAAGGCTCGACCGGCTCGGTATCACGGTCCCGCTCGTTGGTGACTTTCACTATATTGGCCACCAGTTGCTCGCCGATCACCCGGCTTGCGCCGAGGCGCTGGCCAAATATCGCATCAATCCGGGCAATGTCGGCTTCAAGGAGAAGAAGGACCGGCAGTTCGGCGCTATCGTCGAATTGGCGATCCGCCACGACAAGGCCGTGCGCATCGGCGCCAATTGGGGCTCTCTCGACCAGGAGCTTCTGACCCATCTGATGAACGAGAACGCCGCCTCCGAGCATCCGCGCGACATGCGATGGGTCACCCGGGAGGCGATGGTGCAATCGGCTCTTCTCTCTGCGGCCCGCGCCGAGGCGATCGGCCTGGCCCGTGACCGGATCATCCTATCGGCCAAGGTTTCCGCGGTGCAGGATCTGATCGCGGTCTATCAGGAATTGGCCCGGCGCTCGAACTACGCCATCCATCTCGGCCTGACGGAGGCCGGCATGGGCTCCAAGGGCATCGTCTCGTCCTCCGCCGCCATCGGCATTCTGTTGCAGCAGGGGATCGGCGATACGATCCGCTATTCCCTGACTCCGGAACCGGGCGGGGACCGCACCGTCGAGGTGCGCACAGCCCAGGAACTGCTCCAGACCATGGGTTTCCGCACCTTCGTGCCGCTTGTCGCAGCTTGCCCCGGTTGCGGTCGAACCACCTCGACCGTTTTCCAGGAACTCGCCCGCGACATCCAAACCTGGATTTCGACCACGATGCCGAAATGGCGGGAACATTATCCGGGCGTCGAAGAGCTCAACGTCGCCGTCATGGGCTGCATCGTGAACGGACCCGGCGAATCCAAGCATGCCGATATCGGCATTTCGCTTCCGGGCACGGGCGAGCAACCGACCGCGCCCGTGTTCATCGACGGCCGTAAAGCCGTAACCTTGCGCGGACCGACGCTCGCCAAGGATTTCCAGAAACTCGTCCAGGACTACATTGAAAAGCGCTATGGGCAGGGTTCCCAAAATGCTTCAGAATAACGCGTTCGTACACGACCTTCGTGGAACTTGCGTTCAGTTTCCGTTTTAAGCGCCCACGCGATGTGCTAGAGACCGCGCCGCGCCGGTACATATGGCCGCCGCGTTCGAGGTAAAGCCCATCGCCATCCGCTGGAACGCGGGCGGATCGAAGGTGGACGCGGACGCGCTCTATACACCAAGAGAGACCATGGCAGATCAACACGCCATCGCGTCCGGACAATCCGATCCGGCAACCGCGACCGACGCCACTCCTTCCGAAGTTCATGCCAAGGCCGGATTCTGGACTTTGCTGATCGGTTCGATCGGCGTCGTCTACGGCGATATCGGCACGAGCCCGCTCTATGCCTTTCGCGAAGCGCTCGCGACCGCGCGGGGCGACAATCTCATCGAGCCCATCGAGGTTTACGGCGTCACCTCGCTCATCATCTGGGCGCTGACACTCATTGTGACGGTGAAATACGTCATTCTCGTCCTGCGCATGGACAATAAGGGCGAAGGCGGCACGCTCTCGCTCATGGCGCTTGCCCGAAAGGCGATGGGCGGCGGCGCGGTCGTCTTCGGGTTCGGCCTCCTCGGCGCGGCCTTGTTTTACGGCGACGCCATCATCACCCCGGCCATCTCGGTTCTCTCGGCCATCGAGGGTCTGAAGCTCGTGACCCCGGCGCTCGATCATTACATCGTCCCGATCACGCTCACGATCATCATCGTGCTGTTCGCCGTGCAGAGCCGGGGAACCGGCGGCATCGCGGCCTTCTTCGGGCCGATCACGATCGTCTGGTTCATCGCCATCGCCGTCGCCGCCGTGCCTCATATTGCAGTTCGCACCGACGTCTTCCTCGCGTTGAACCCCTATTATGCGGTCAACTACCTCGGCCATCACGGCGCATCGGGCCTCGTCGCGCTCGGCGCCGTATTCCTGGCGGTGACGGGCGCAGAGGCCCTCTTCGCCGATCTCGGCCATTTCGGCCGTCGCCCCATTCAGATCGCATGGCTCTGCCTCGTCTTCCCGGCCCTGATCCTCAACTATCTCGGGCAGGCCTCCCTCGTCCTTCAGGATCCCAGCACGGCCGACAATCCTTTCTTCCTTCTGGTGCCGGAGTGGGGCCTTCTACCCATGGTCATTCTGGCGACCGCCGCGACGGTCATCGCGAGCCAGGCCGGCATTACGGGAGCCTATTCCCTGTCCCGTCAGGCGGTGCAACTCGGGCTCCTGCCGCGCTTGGAGGCGCGCCATACGTCGGAATCGCACTCTGGCCAAATCTATGTCCCCAAGATCAACTGGCTGTTGATGATCGGCGTCATTCTGCTCGTGGTTCTGTTCCGCACGTCGGGCGCCCTCGCCTCGGCTTACGGCATCGCGGTGACGGGAACCATGCTGGTCACGTCGCTGATGGCCTACATCGTTCTGCGCCGCGTGTGGAAATGGTCCGCGCTGGCGTCAACCCTCGTGATCCTGCCCTTCGTGTTGATCGAGGGCATGTTCCTTATCGCCAACCTCACGAAAGTGTTCGAAGGCGGCTATGTGCCGTTGCTGCTTGCGGGCGCGCTCGTGATTCTCATGCGGACCTGGGTGAAGGGCACGCACATTCTCTTCGAGAAGACCCGCAAGATCGACGTGCCGTTGGTCGAGTTGGTCAGCATGCTCGAGAAAAGCCCACCGCATCAGGTCAAGGGAACCGCCGTGTTCCTGACCAGCGATCCGGACACCGCCCCTGCGGCGCTTCTCCACAACCTCAAGCACAACAAAGTACTGCACGAGAAGAATGCAATTCTCACCGTGCGCAACGTCGACGTTCCCCGCATCAGCGACGACGAGCGCGTGAAGATCGAGCATGTGGGCGACTCGTTCTGGCGTATCCAGATGACCTACGGCTACATGGAGACGCCGAACATTCCGCGCGGTCTCGCGATCCTGCGCAAGCAGGGTTTCAAGTTCGATATCATGGCGACATCGTTCTTCCTGTCACGCCGTTCGATCAGGCCCGCGACCCGTTCCGGCATGCCCATGTGGCAGGACAAGATCTTCATCAGCCTTGCGAAATCCGCGAGCGACGCCACGGACTTCTTCCAGATCCCCACCGGGCGCGTGGTGGAAGTCGGCACCCAGGTCACCGTCTGACATTGCCTTTCGGGCGGTCCGGGATACATTCGGGCCGCCATGACAACAATCACGCTCATTCGACCCAACTCCGACTTTCTTCCGGCTTACGAGGGCGCCCTCCGTCAAGGGTGGTCGCCCAACACCGATCGGAACGTGAGCCAGGCGCATCTCGAGCGGCTCGAAAAGCTGAGAGATGATCCCGAAGGTTTTCTCTACGAGATCTATCGGAGCCCGACGGTCCGCATGCCGGACGGTTCCGATATGGAGCGCTTGCCCGCGCATGATTTCTGGATCAGCGACGGGGAGTTCTGCGGCCGCATCGGCCTTCGCTTCCAACACGGCACGGAGGACCTGCCGCCCCGCGTGTCAGGCCATATCGGCTACTCCGTCGTGCCCTGGAAACGAGGTCGGGGCTATGCAACGCAGGCGCTTCGCCAAATCCTGCCGGTCGCACAATCCGAGGGACTAGCGCGGGTTCTCATCACCTGCGACGACGACAATGTGGGGTCGCAAAAAGTAATCCTCGCCAATGGCGGAACTTTCGCCGGCGAGAGGCCGCACGAGACACGCCTCGACCACGTGAAGTTCACCTATTGGGTGGCGACGTCACTGTGACGCGCGGCCCATTCGGGCCGCAGGATCGACATCAGCATTGCCGACACGCGCGTTCCATCCGCTCTCGTGTAAATCTCGCGCAAGATGCCTTCATCCTGAAAGCCCACACTGCGATAGACGCGATGCGCCCGTTCGTTCCCCGCAAGCACATCGAGATAGAACCGATGCGTCTTTGGTCGCGCGAAGGCCCATGCCATCGTGTCGTGGAGAAGAGTGCGGCCCAAGCCATTGCCGGGTTCGCTCACGGCAATGCGCCTCAGGAGAACATTGCCGAACGGATCGTCGAGAGTTTGAAGAATGGCAAAGCCTGCCGGTGCTCCGCCCGGGCGCTCGGCGATAAGATACGCGCTGCCCGCGAGCGTCATTTCCTGCCGGTGGTGCTCCTCGTCCCAACGCCCGATAAACGCATCGAAGCCGGGCAGACGCTCCGTCGCCATGACGAAGGGGATATCGTCGACACGGCCCTGTCTCGTGCGAATAAGCATCGCTTACACCTGCCGCTCGACCACGAAACGAACCGCCTCGCGCAACACGTCGGCGGGCGCGCCGAAAGGAGCGAGTGCGTCGTTTGCCTCGGCAACGAGACGGGCGCATTCGCGGCGCGCCCCTTCGAGCCCGAGATGATCGACGAGGGTCGCCTTACCCTTTTCCTGATCCTTGCCGGTGCGCTTGCCGAGCGCCTCCGTGGAAGATTCACGATCGAGAATGTCGTCGGCCACCTGAAAGGCGGCGCCGAGCGCGCGGCCGTAGGCGGTGAGGCTTTGCCGAGCGCCATCATCGGCGCGCCCCAGGATCGCCCCCGCTTCGACGGAAAAGGTGAGGATCGCGCCGGTCTTCATCATCTGAAGGCGGCGGATCTCGGCCTCGGACAAATTTGCCGCGCCGTATCGCCCCTCGGCCGCCAGATCGAGCAATTGCCCACCGACCATACCGCCGAGGCCCGAGGCACGGGCGAGGCCGAGAACGAGAGCGGAGCGGATCGCGGGGTCCGGATCCGTCTCAAGGCTCGCCAGGATCTCGAAGGCCAGCGTCTGCAAGGCATCGCCCACCAGGATCGCGGTTGCCTCATCGAAAGCCTTGTGCACGGTCGGACGCCCGCGTCGCAGATCGTCATCGTCCATGGACGGCAGGTCGTCATGGACGAGGGAATAGCAATGCAGAAGTTCGATGCCGCTTCCTGCGAACCGAGGACCTTTGCCTTCGACACCCAGCATCCGCGCAGTCTCAATGGTGAGAAATGGCCGCAAGCGCTTGCCGCCCGCCAGCACCGCATGCCTCATGGCCGCCATCAGGCGGAGCGGTCTTGCAATCTCGCCGGAGCGCGCTTCGTCTGATAGCAAGGATGTGAGGGTTGCCTCAATATCCCGCGCGACCTCTGCCAGTCGCATCACGAAAGAGCTGTTGGATGGCATCATGTTCAGCCTGAATTCGGACGAAGCCAAGCTTCCGCCCGAGGAGAGCGATGTGGTGAGCCTCAAGCCCGGATCGATCCGGCCGGAGCGGGGGAGGAAGCCGATGACCGCCTCGCACCTGTTCCGCCGCCTCGTCAGAATCGGCTCCTGGATAATTCTCTTATGGGTGGCGGCGGTGTTTTGGCTAGGCCTTTCCTATGCCCTCGTACCGCCGGTCTCGACTCTGATGCTCGGGCGCTGGCTGACCTTTCAGCCGGTCGAGCGCAAATTCGTGTCGCTCGCGGAGATGTCTCCCCATCTGCCGCTCGCGGTCATGACCTCCGAGGACAGCCTGTTCTGCCAGCATGCGGGCGTGGATTGGGACGCCATTCGCGAGGTGGTCGAGGCTGCCGACGAGGACGGCCCTGCCCGTGGCGCTTCGACGATTCCCATGCAGACGGCCAAGAATCTGTTTCTCTGGCCCGGCCGCTCATACATCCGCAAAGGGCTCGAACTGCCCATCGCGCTCTATCTCGACCTCGTCTGGTCGAAGACGAAGATGATGGAAAATTATCTCAATATCGTCGAATGGGGCGACGGTATCTTCGGCGCAGAGGCTGCTGCCCGAGCCTATTTTCATAAATCGGCGAAGGATCTGACCCGTCGCGAGGCAGCCCTTCTCGCCACCGCCCTGCCGAATCCCCTGGTGCGCAACCCAACGCGCCCCACCCGCCGCCACTCGGCTCTGGCGGGAACCATGATGGCGAGGATGGAATCCGCCGCCCCTCACAGCGGCTGCCTGAAAGACTGACCGAGGCACGGTTTTGGGGCTAGATATTTAGCGGAAGACATTGTATTAGGCCCACCTTATCAGATTGCGTATTGAGCTTTTCCCGGTTTTAACGGGTGCTCAGCCTTTGACCGGAGACGAAAAATGGCCGTTCCAAAAAGAAAAACGTCGCCCTCGCGGCGCGGAATGCGTCGCTCCGCCGATGCCCTGAAAGCCCCGACCTATATCGAGGACAAGGATTCCGGCGAACTCCGCCGTCCGCACCACGTCGACCTGAAGTCCGGCATGTACCGTGGCCGTCAGGTTCTTAAGGTGAAGTCGGACGCCTGAGAGCGACACGATCTTTGAAGATCCAAAAGCCGGCGTCACAAGCGCCGGTTTTTTATTGCCTCCACATCGAGATTGCCGGCTGAACTTCATCCTTCGTTAACGCCGTCCCCCGATCCTGACCCTGATTTTTCGCGGGGGATCGATTATGCGTGGCGCACCGCCCCCTGCCCCTGATGTTTGAGGACAGGTTATGGCGAAGCGGAGCCGGGCAGGATTTTTTGGCGGCGTATTGTGGGATACCCTCAATTTTGCGCGATCCGTCGACACCCCGGCACCGACCTCCGGCAGCGCCACCTACACCTGGGATCTCTCGACCGATGCCCTGGCCTGGGGACCCTACGCCCCGGATGCGCTCGGTCTTGCTCCCGAGGATCTCCCCCTCACAGGTGCTGCCCTCATCGATCTGACCGAGCGTCATGGGGGACAAGATCGCCTCTCGGCAATTCTTGCTACCGACCCCGCGCCCGACGATGACGGAACTCCTTTCGTGGCTCGTTACACCCTGCGGCTTTCGCCGGACCGGATCGTGATGGTCGACGACACAGGTCGCTTTCTCACCGATGCCAAAGACCACCCGGCTTTCGTGCGTGGCGTCGTGCGGGCCCAGGAAGTTCGGGAAAACCGGGTCCCGCCGCCCGTCTGCGTGGAAATGCGGACCAATTTCCTCGATGAGATCCGCGATAACGTTTCCGATGCCGGCCGCGCCCGTCACACCCTGACCCTGATCGTCGGCACGGTGGAAGACTCGGCCGATGACGAAACCACTATCGCCGAAATCCGCCGGTCCGCCCGTTCCTTGCTGCGCCGGGAAGACCGTTTCACGCAATACGCGCCGAACCGCTTCGCCCTTGCCTTGAATTCCTGTGCCGTGACCGATGGGCCGAACGCCATGAGCCGCCTTTTGCAGGTAATCGCCGCCAATCCCTCCTTGAGTGAGATTTCCGTGCGCCTCGGCATGGCTGGCGCGCCCGATCACGCCACCAATGCCGCCGACCTGTTGCGCCGCGCGGAAAAGGCACTCGACCACGCCGTCGCCAAGGGCGAGCGCACTGTTTCCTACCGCAAGCGCCTGACGATTCCGGCGAGCGCGTCTTGCGGCACGGATGTTCCGGATATCATCGCTTCACTCAACAGCCGAGACTTGGCTTTCGCCCGGAAACCTCTCGTCGATTCGCGGACGGGACAGGCGGTTCTCTCCCAAGCCATACCGCTGGTCACGATAAACGAGACTTTCGGCCCCGCGCAGGATCTCGCACCCCGGATGGAAGCAGCGGGCCTGTCCCTGCTTCTCGACGGACGCATGCTCGAACTCGTCGCCGATCATCTCGTCGCAACGCGCGATGAGGGTATGCTCCTTCCGATCTCGCATGCGACGCTTGAGGATGGTGAATGGCTCACCATGCTCGCCGCTCATCTCGGCATGCGCCCCGGCATCGCCTCACGACTCATCGTCTCCGTACCGGAAAGCGCCCTCGGCTTTGTGGCTGCGCGAGGCAGGCTCGATGCCATGAAGGCGCTCGGGATCGGCTTGGCCATTCATGGTTTGGGAACCGGTCACCTTTCATCCACGCGGCTGCATGAATTCCCGGTCGATCTCGCAACCATCGACGGTCGTTTCATCCAGACGCTTCATCGTTCGCCGGATGATCGCCTGTTCGTGCGGAAGTTGATCGAGCAGGCACATTCCTGCGGCATCGCGATCATCGCCGAATGGGTCGCGGATCAGGCGACTGCGGACCTTCTTGCCGAATGGGGCGTGGATTATCTCCAGGGCAGTCTGTTCGGCGTGGCTCAAAAAGCGGCGTCTCGAACCGGGGAGCGTCAGGCCAGGATCGCCTGACGCCGTTATTTGCGGGAGAGCGTGTCGAGCTTCGACTGCATGTCCGCCATCTGTTTCTTCAAGGTCTCGAGATCGTTCGCCTCGGCAGGCTTTTCGTCGCCCTCGGACGGAGAAGCCCCACCCGGATGCGGGGCGAAGGGCGCGAACATCCGCATGGCATCGGTGAAGAAGCTCATGTTCTTCTTCACTTGCTCCTCCATGGCCTGGAATGCGGACGGGCCGAAGGCCTGAGACATCTGCTCCCTGAGCTTTTGTTGCTCCTGGGAGAGATTGTTCATGGAGAATTCCAGATAGCTCGGCACCAGCGATTGCAGGCTGTCGCCGTAGAAGCGGATCAGCTGGCGCAGGAACGTGACGGGCAAAAGGTTTTGCCCTTCCTTGTTCTCCTGCTCGAAGATGATCTGGGTCAGGACCGAGCGGGTGATGTCCTCGCCCGACTTGGCGTCGTAGACGAGGAAATCCTCCCCTTGGCGAACCATGGTGGCGAGGTCCTCAAGGGTCACGTAGGTGGATGTGCCCGTATGATAGAGACGTCGATTGGCGTATTTCTTGATGACAGTCTGTTGCTTTTCCGTCGCCATTTGGTCCCTGAACGATCCCTGAAAATCTCGACGCGGCACGCGCTTCCGATACGGATAAGAAGGAAGCACGGCAATCATGCCCAGATTATAGGCGTTCCAGCAAGGCGGCAAAGCATCAAAAGTCTTACGATGACGTTTCCGCGCGGCGTCGAGCCTCTGAGCCGTTTGGCGAGCTTGACTTCCCCTACTCCACGGCTTTCATCACCCTATCATCGACACCAGTTATGAACGTCGCCAGATACGCAGCCAAGGAGATCGCAATGGCCCAAACAGAGATCGTCATCGTCGGTGCGGCTCGCACCCCCGTCGGCTCCTTCAACGGCGCCTTCGCCAACACCTCCGCTCACGAGCTCGGCGCAGTCGCGATCAAGGCCGCTCTCGAGCGCGCGAAGGTCGATGCGAACGACGTGGACGAAGTGATTCTCGGCCAGATTCTCACCGCCGCTCAAGGCCAGAACCCGGCCCGTCAGGCCGCGATGGCAGCCGGCATCCCGCAGGAAAAGACCTCCTGGGGCCTGAATCAGCTTTGTGGCTCCGGTCTTCGCGCCGTCGCCCTCGGCCTGCAGCAGATCACCAACGGCGATGCCGACATCATCGTCGCGGGCGGACAGGAATCCATGAGCCAGGCACCGCACGCGGCCTATATGCGCGGCGGCACCAAGATGGGCGATCTCAAGCTCGTCGACACGATGCTGAAGGACGGCCTGACCGACGCGTTCCATGGCTACCACATGGGCAACACCGCCGAGAACGTGGCTCAGCGCTGGCAACTGACCCGCGACGAGCAGGATCAATTCGCCACCGCCTCTCAGAACAAGGCCGAAGCTGCACAGAAGGCCGGCAAATTCAAAGACGAGATCGTGCCCGTCACCATCTCGACCCGCAAGGGCGACATCGTCGTCGATCAGGACGAATACATCCGCCCCGGCACCACCATTGACGCGCTCGCCAAGCTCAAGCCCGCCTTCTCGAAGGACGGCACGGTGACGGCGGGCAACGCGTCCGGCATCAATGACGGCGCCGCGGCCCTCGTGCTCATGAGCGCCGAGGAAGCCAAGAAGCGCGGCCTGACACCTCTCGCCCGTATCGTGTCCTGGGCAACGGCAGGCGTCGATCCGGCCGTGATGGGCACCGGCCCGATCCCGGCTTCCCGCAAGGCCCTGGAAAAGGCCGGCTGGAAGATCTCGGATCTCGATCTCGTGGAAGCGAACGAAGCTTTCGCGGCGCAGGCACTGGCCGTGAACAAGGACATGGGGTGGGATCCTGCCATCGTGAACGTGAACGGCGGCGCCATCGCCATCGGTCACCCGGTCGGCGCATCGGGTGCGCGCGTGCTCGTCACCCTGCTTCATGAAATGGGCCGTCGCGACGCCAAGAAAGGTCTCGCGACGCTTTGCATCGGCGGCGGCATGGGCGTCGCCATGTGCGTCGAGCGCTAATCGTGTGCGTCGAACGCTAATCGAGAGCGTGAGCCGCCGGACCGATTACGGTTCGGCAGCATCGCCTAAAGAAGGATCACTCAGCCGCTCAATATGGCAGTGATCCTGCTAGGCATCTCCGAAACGCGCGCTAAGCTATGCAATAGGACGGTTCGTCGAACGAATCGACCGACATGGGACAGGTCCGTAAGAGACTTGCCCTAAGGAAACGGCTTCGCGAAGGAGGAAAGCATGGCGCGCGTCGCTTTGGTTACCGGTGGCACTCGCGGGATCGGCGCCGCGATTTCACAAGCGCTCAAAAAAGCGGGCTACACGGTCGCCGCCAATTACGGCGGCAACGATGAAGCCGCGAATACCTTCAAAAACAAGACCGGAATCCCCGTCTACAAATTCGATGTCGGCGACGCGTCTGCGTGCGAGACATCGATCCGCAAGATCGAAGCCGATCTCGGCCCCATCGAAATTCTCGTGAACAATGCGGGCATCACCCGCGACGGCATGTTTCATCGCATGACCTTCGAGCAATGGTCGGCGGTCATACGCACCAATCTCGATTCCATGTTCGCGTGCACCCGCCCCGTGATCGAGGGCATGCGCGAACGCGGCTTCGGGCGCATCGTCATCATCTCTTCCATCAACGGCCAGAAAGGCCAGATGGGACAATCGAACTACTCCGCCGCCAAGGCGGGCGTGGTCGGTTTCGCAAAAGCACTGGCACAGGAAAACGCGGCCAAGGGCGTGACAGTAAACGTGATCGCGCCGGGCTATATCGCAACCGAGATGGTGCAGGCGGTTCCCGAAGAAGTGCTCAAGACAAAGATCTTGCCGCTGATCCCGGTCGGTCGCCTCGGCGAGGCGGACGAGGTTGCACGTGGCGTCGTCTATCTTGCAAGCGACGAAGCGGGCTTCATCACAGGCTCGACACTCTCGATGAATGGCGGGCAATACATGGTCTAATGCGCGCCGGCGCTCGATCGGGAAACGGATTCGATCATGACTCAGCGAGACCTGATCGAATTCCGGTCCCGATCTTAGCCTAAGGGAGGCCCTCCCCAGGCGCGTGGCTTTCCGGTATGCGCAATTCCATGACAACGCGCACTGCCACATCCATCGGCTTCACCGCCATTCTGCTCTGGTCCCTTCTCGCCGTGTTCACAGCGGCCACGGGCAGGATTCCGCCGTTCCAACTCGCCGCCATGACCTTTCTCGTCGGCGGCCTTGTCGGCGTAACAAGCTGGGTCGTGCGGCCGGAGGGCATCAAGGCGCTGCGTCAGACACCTATCGTCTGGGCGCTTGGGCTCGGCGGCCTGTTCGGCTATCACGCGCTCTATTTCGCGGCTTTACGCATGGCCCCTCCGGCCGAAGCTGGATTGCTCAACTATCTCTGGCCGCTTCTGATCGTGCTGTTCTCGTCATTTCTTCCAGGCGAACGTCTGAAGCCCGCGCATATCGTCGGCGCGCTTCTGGGATTTGCGGGAGTGATCGTTCTCATCGTCGGGCGCGGTGCGCTGGATGCGCGGGCTGAATACGTGCCCGGCTACATCTGCGCTTTCATCGCTGCGTTCGTGTGGTCGTCCTATTCGGTTCTCTCGCGCCGCTTCGGGCAGGTGCCGACCGATGCCGTCGCCGGGTTCTGTCTCGCCACGGCGCTGCTGAGCTTTGTGTGTCATCTCATTTTCGAGACGACCGTCTGGCCGGAAACAACGCTGCAATGGATTTGCGTTATCGCACTCGGCCTCGGGCCGGTGGGTGTAGCGTTCTATGTCTGGGATATCGGCATGAAGCGTGGCGACATCCGCTTTCTCGGGGTCGCGTCCTACGCCACGCCGGTTCTGTCCACTTTGCTTCTCATTCTCGCCGGCTATGCCGAGGCAACCACGACCTTGGCGCTTTCCTGCGGCTTGATCGTCGTCGGAGCGCTGGTTGCGACCTTCGGCTCCAGAATGAGGGGAATTCGGTTCTCCCGGATCAAGCTCTAGATTCTTTCATTCGCAATTCTTTCATTCGCATGATCCGGGCGAACGATCGCCCCCTAGAAGCCAGGCGACAGAATGCGGTGCCGGTAGCGGTATGCGGGCGTGAAGTCGAGGCCGGTATAGAGAGCGAGCGCGACGGCATTTTCCTCGCGCACTTGCAGATAGGCCGTATGCGCGCCGACCGCGCGGCCCCAGGCGATCAGGCTTCCCACAACACGGCGGCCAAGGCCGATGCCTCTGAGGTCCGGCGCGACGACGATATCGTAGAGACCGAGATAGCCACGCTCCGCCACGCCAAGTCCCCAGGCCACGGCCCGGTCGTCGAGATGAAGCGTTGCGAACGCCGTCGTCTGGCGAATGCGCGTGACGATTTCGAACAGCGCGTCCTCGTCGGCCTTATCGCCACCATAGGAATGGGCCGCTTCTCGCACCCATCTTTTCGTCGCGGCAAGCTCGATCAGCACTTCGGGATCGAGATCGGCGTCACCGTTGATCCTCGCCTGCAAGACAAGAGTCGGTTCGCGTTCCATGAACCCGCGCGCTTGCAACAAAGCATCGACACCATCGGCCTCCAGACCGGAGAGTCTGAACGTCGGCGTCACGTCGGCAGCACGAAATTGCGCGATCATATGATCGAGAAGCGCATCGTCGAGAGACGCGCCTTGAGCGAACGGCGTCACAGAATTGGCGCGCTTCGAATAGCCCTTCGCGAGGCGCAAAATCCAGCCATCGTAAATCTGATAGTCGAACGAGGGCCACGCATTGAGAAGGCGACTCTCGAGACCGAGGATCAGGCTGGCGTCATTCATGGAAAAAGGCTCCGGAAAAGGAGCGCGATGCTAAACCTCAGCCCAACGCCAATGTCCAGCATCGGATCACGCTCGCACAGCGCACGCGATCAGAAACGATTCTTCCATTCGCGCAAAGCCTGAAACACGCCGAACGCATCCGCTCCTTCCTGCTGCACCGCTTTGGCGAGTGTCGGCTCGCCTGCGCGCAGGAACGGGTTCGTCGCCTTCTCCATGCCGATGGTGCTGGGCACGAGGAAACGTCCTTCCTTGGCCGCAGCCTCGGCCTCCGCCACGCGCGCTTGCAAAGCGGCGTTGTCGGGGTCGGCGGCAAGAGCGAACCGTCCGTTCGAGAGCGTGTAATCATGACCGGAATAGACCCGCGCCTCCTCAGGCAAGGCCATCAGCCGTTGAAGCGAAGACCAGAGATCCGGATAGCTTCCATCGAGCACACGCCCGCAACCGAGCGTAAACAACGTGTCGCCGGCAAACACAGCCCGCTCCGGCGCAAACCAGTAGGAGACATGATCGGAGCAATGCCCCGGCGTCTCCCACACATGCGCTTCGAGGTCACCGACCTTCACCGTATCGCCTTCGCGGACATAGGCGTCGGCATGGGGCACCGCCTCGCGCGCCTTGAGGGGCGCTACGACGCGGCATCCGGTCTTGGCCTTGATCGCCGCCGCCGCCTGGACGTGATCGAAATGGCGGTGGGTGATGAGAATATCGGTCAGGCGCCAACCCATCTGGGCCAGAGCGGCCATGATCGGCCCTTCCTCCGGCGCGTCAATGGCAGCGCACGCTCCCGTATTGGGATCGTAGACGAGCGCTCCGATATTATCGGAGAGGCAGCGGAAGACGTGGATCTGGGCTGGCATACAAAAACCTTGGCTTGATACTCTACGATCTATCATGGAACAGTCCGCCCCTGAAACCAGCCCCGCCGTGAAGAACAAAGGATGACATGAGCGTCGACATCACGGATCTGCGGAGTTTCTATGCCAGCGCGCTCGGCAATGTGACGCGCCGCTACGTGGGGCGTGCCATCGGCCGTTTCTGGGGACCGTTGACCGGCCTGAGAGTGCTCGGCCTCGGCTATGCGCCGCCTTACCTCGGCGCCATTCGCGATGAATGCGAACGGGCGCTCGCTTTCATGCCGGCAAACCAGGGCGTGGTGAACTGGCCGCGCTCCGGGGCCTCCGCTTCGACCCTGGTCGACCCTTTGATGATGCCCCTGCCCGATGCTTCCATCGACCGGGTTCTCGTCATTCACGCCCTCGAGACGGTGGAAAGCCCGAGCGAGCTTCTGCATGAGATCTGGCGCATCCTAACCCCGGGCGGGCGGATCATCGTCGTCGTCCCCAACCGGCGAGGCCTATGGGCCCGGATGGACACGACCCCCTTCGGCTACGGCCAGCCCTTCAGCCGCTCACAATTGAAGGCGCTCATGCGCCAGACCTGGTTTTCGCCGGAGGGCTGGGCCGAAACCCTCTATGTGCCACCGCTCGGCAGCCGCGTCCTTCTGCAGACCGCGCAAGCCTGGGAGCGGGTCGGCGCCAGCTGCGCCCTCCCCTTCGCAGGACTTCACATCGTGGAAGCGACGAAACAACTCTACCACCCCGTCGCCGTGCGCGCGCCGCGCCGCGCCCGCCGGTTTTCACCGGTTTTCGTCCCGGCTCCGGCTCCGGCATCACGGGTCTCTGCTCAACCTGAGCCCTGATTCGGTCCAGCCCCATCGAGAACCGCAAAGGCGCGCTCCAGCGGCAATTGTCCGTTGGCGACAAGATTCGCCAATCCATGGGCAATCGCCCAGGCGCCGAGCGCCCCGATCTCCGGGTCCCCCACAGGAGGCATCGCCACATTCTGGCGTAACGCATTGAACGCGGCGGCCGCGGCCTCGTTCAATTCTGGGTAATCCTCCTTCTGAATCGCCGAGCCGAACATCAGGAGGAAGTCGGACCCATGGTCCAGCGCAAACCGCACATAGGCTTTCCCCAACGCACGAAGACGCCACTCCGGCTCCGTTTGCGCCGCGGCGAGCAACGCCTCCTTAAGAGCGACGAAACCCGCAGCCGCGATGGCTGCAAGCAAAGCTTCACGGCTCACGAAATGACGATAGGGGGCGTTGTGGGACACCCCGGCGGCCCGCGCGACCTCGCGCAGGCTGAGCGCAGCCGGCCCGATGCGTGCGACAAGCTCCCGCCCTGTCGCCACAAGAACCCTCCGCAAGTCGCCGTGGTGATACGGCCTGGAGCCGGAGGTGTCGGATTTGGAGCTGGAGCTGGAGATATCGGATCCGGAGATATCGGATCTGGAGGTATCGGATCCAGATCCCGAGGCATCAGATGTTGGCATCATCAACATTCTTCTATGTTGTCGATGTCAACATATTGCAATCATTTCCCCCGGCAATCATTTCCCTGGAAAAATCATTCCCTGGAAAAACAGACCCCTGGAAAAACAGATCCCCGAAAACGGACGATCCCATGTCTCTGGCTCCTCTGCTCGCCGCACCTGATTCTGATTCATGCCGGGGCGGCAGTGGCGGCCCTCTTTCTCGGCAGCTATCAGATGCTCGCTGTCAAAGGCACGCAAGCTCACCGTCGCGCCGGTGGATCTGGGTCGGGTTGATGGGCCTCGTCGCCATGAGTTCGATCGGCATCGCGTCGAGTTGGTCCATCGCCGGGCATTTCGGGCCGATCCATGGACTGTCGGCATTGACGATCATGACGCTGCCTCTGGCCGTCGTTCATGCGAAGCGCGGGCGCATCGCCGGCCATCGTTCAACGATGAAAGGGCTCTTCTTCGGGGGCTCATCATCGCCGGATTGTTCACTCCCATGCCTAGACGCCTGCTGCATCACATCGTCTTCGGGGAGTAATTCCAGCCGCAACTTGACTTGTGTCCCTCAAATCGCCAGTTTCCGCCCGCCCGGCGGGGCGGACTTTTGAGGAAAGTCAAAAGTCTGGTTCAGCGCCGGTTTTCGTTTTTATAGAGTCCGATGCGCAGCTATCTCGATTTCGAAAAGCCGGTCGCCGAACTGGAAGCCAAGGTTGAAGAACTGAGGGCTCTCGGCGAAAGCCGCGATGCAGTTTCGATCACGGAAGACATCACCCGCCTGGAGAACAAGGCGGCGGATGCCCTCAAGGATCTCTACGGCAAGCTCACGCCCTGGCAGAAGACGCTGGTCGCGCGCCATCCGCAGCGGCCTCACTTCATCGATTACTGCGCTGGCCTGATTACCGATTTCACGCCTCTCGCGGGCGACCGCAAATTCTCCGAGGACGAGGCCATCGTCGCCGGTTTCGGGCGTTTCCGAGGCCAGCCGGTCTGCATCATGGGGCAGGAGAAGGGCAACAGCACCGAGACTCGCATCCGGCACAATTTCGGCATGGCGCGGCCCGAAGGCTATCGCAAGGCCGTCCGCCTGATGGAGATGGCCGACCGGTTCGAACTGCCCGTCATCACCTTCGTCGATACCGCGGGCGCCTATCCCGGCATCGAGGCGGAAGAGCGCGGCCAGGCGGAAGCCATCGCCCGTTCGACCGACGCGCAGCTCGGCCTCGGTGTGCCGAGCGTCTCCGTCATCATCGGTGAAGGCGGCTCAGGCGGCGCGATTGCCATTGCCACCGCCAACAAGGTTTTGATGCTCGAACACGCCATTTACAGCGTGATCTCGCCGGAAGGCGCGGCCTCGATCCTGTGGCGTGATTCGACGCGCGCCCAGGATGCCGCCACCAACATGAAGATCACCGCACAGGATCTCATGCGCCTCGGCGTCATCGACGGCATTATCACCGAACCTGTCGGCGGCGCACACCGTGACTCCCAGGCCGCCATCGCCGCAACCGGCAACGCGGTCGAGGAAGCCCTGCACGATCTCAGCAATATGGGCCCCTCGGAGCTGCGCGATCACCGTGCCGCCAAGTTCCTGGCCATCGGCCGCAAGCTTTAAGATCCGGCAAGCTTCCGCGTTAACAATGCTTCAATCTCTTCCGCCATACTGCGAATATGGCGGAGGATGAGAAATGAATCATGCGCGCAAGACGGTCGGGCTCCTGTTCGGAGGGTGCTCGGCGGAACACGATGTTTCCAGAATGTCGGCCGCAAACATCCTTCGCGCTCTCGATCCCGCCCGCTACGAGGTCGTCCCCATCGGCATCCGCCGGGACGGGCGCTGGCTTTTGGGCAATTCCGCCTCACCGGAAGCCAAGTCCCTCGAGATCCCGACTGACGCACCTGAAGTGGTCTTGCCGCCGGGACGGAACGGCGACCTGATCGTTCTCGATGGCGGCTCAGCTCCCATCCATCTCGATGTCGTCTTCCCTGTCCTGCATGGGCCAAACGGGGAGGACGGGACGGTCCAGGGCCTTCTGGAACTGGCCGGCGTTCCTTATGTGGGTTCGGGCGTGATGGGCTCATCCGCCAGCATGGACAAGGATGTGGCCAAGCGCCTTCTTCGCGACAGCGGGCTACCCATCGTTCCCTTCATGACCATGACCGATCTCGATCGGGCGGATTATGAATCCGCGACGGTCGTGCTCGGGACGACGGAATTGTTCATCAAGCCCGCGAATATGGGTTCCTCGGTCGGCGTCTCTCCGGCCAGATCGGCGCGAGAATTCGATCAGGCCTGCGAGCTCGCCCTTCGCTACGACAGCAAGATCCTTGTCGAGCGCAGCGTGGCGGGTGCGCGCGAGATCGAATGCTCGGTTCTGGAAGAGGCCTCCGGTGAGCTTCGCGCCTCGCCCCTCGGCGAAATTGCCCCCGCGAGCAGTCACGGCTTCTATAGCTACGATGCGAAATATGAGGACGCGGCGGGCGCGGACCTGCGCATTCCGGCTTCTCTCACCGCCGAGCAGGTCCGGCGGGCACAGGAGCTTGCCATCGAAGCCTTCCGAGTCCTGTGCTGCGAGGGTCTGGCACGGGTCGATTTCTTCATCGATCCGCTCGACGAGGAGAGCCTTTTCGTCAACGAGATCAATACCCTTCCCGGCTTCACGGCCATCAGCATGTACCCAAAGCTCTGGGAAGCCGGCGGATTGCCTCAGCGCGACCTCATGAACGCCCTGATTGCCCATGCCCTGGCCCGGCATGAACGCAGGAGCGCGCTGAAGCAGTTATGAGCGCCAGCGGCTTTCTCGGTCGCATCTTACGGGAAAACCCTCGGTTTCTGTGAGTTTTTTCCCGAGTTAAGCGACCATTAATCATAACCCCGATACGGCCCCGCTTGCGGTAAGGCCGAGTTAACGCTAACGCTTTAATGATATCGGGGAACCGTTCGGACACAAGGGACCGGACGGATCAACAATTGCGGGGTCCCCCATGATGAAGCGTTTCGCTGTGGCGGCGAGCTTGGCGCTCGCTCTGGCTGCCTGCCAGGATGAGAGCTTCCGGAGAAGCTCCACACGCCATCTTTCGCCCATTCCGCAGGCCACCATGTCCTTGATGGCCGACAAGGGAATGTCGAAGTCCGACCCGATTCTCATCCGCTCCTTCAAAAAGGAGTCGGAGATGGAAATCTGGAAGCGCGGACGCGACGGGCGTTATGCGCTGCTCAAGACCTATCCCATCTGCCGCTGGTCGGGTCAGCTCGGACCGAAGGTGCGCGAGGGCGACCGTCAGGCGCCTGAGGGTTTCTATACCGTCACCCCCGGCCAGATGAATCCGAATTCAGCCTATTATCTGTCCTTCGATACCGGGTTCCCGAACGCCTATGATCGATCCTTCGGTCGGACAGGCGGCAACCTGATGGTCCACGGCTCGTGCTCGTCACGCGGCTGTTTTGCCATGACGGACCAGAACATCGCCGAGATCTATGCGATTGCGCGTGAGGCGCTTGCGAGCGGCCAGCGCGGCTTCCAGTTCCAGTCCTATCCGTTCCGGATGACGGCGCTGAATATGGCCCAGCACCGTCTCGATCCCAACATCGTCTTCTGGAAAAACCTGAAGGAAGGTTCGGATTATTTCGAAATTGCGCGCGAGGAGCCCCGGATCTCCGTTGCCGACAAGCACTATGTCTTCAACGTGACCGATGAGACCGTCGTTTCCGCCGTCGAGCAGAAGCGTCAGCGTGATGAGCAGGAGGTTGCGCAACTGGCTCCGGGCGTACAACCGGTCAAGCTCGTCTATAACGACGGCGGTTCGCATGAATCCTTCCGTCAGGCCCTTGCCGGCACCGTGGAAGGCGGCTCGCTCGTGGTCGACGCCCGCATGCGTGACAAATTCGGCGATGTGAGCCGTCCGGAGGGCCTTGCCTCCGGTCCGCAGGTCATCGCTCTCGATGCCTCCGGCAAGCCGAAGGAAGCTCCTGTCCCGGCAGCAGCCCTGGCTTTCGCGTCGACTCAGGCGGCTCCCGCACCCGAGGCGAAGGTTGCCGCGGCTCCCCCGGCCGCTCCGGCTGTGAGCACTCCTGTCCAGGCCTCAGCTGCGGGCGGTTCACAGGAAACGCCTTTCTACAAGAAGATGTTCGGCGGAATCGGCGACCTGTTCAACACCTCGTCCGCCTCGGCACCTGTCGCGGAAACGGCCCAGGCCACCTCGACCCTACCCACAGCGACCCCGTTGCCCCCGCAGCGTGGCATGCCGGCCGCTCCGGCGAAGCCCCAGCGCCGCGTCGAGGCCCCCAGTTCGGTCAACGTCGCGATCAACTGATCCGCGACGAGTTTCAGAATCAAAAGCCCGCCTGATGGCGGGTTTTTTCATGCTCCATGAGACGCGCACCCATGCGGCGGCTATTCTTCACCTTCGTTCTCGTCGTTATCGCCGCATTGGTCGGTGTCGCCGTCGTTCGACCCAATCTCCGCCAGAGCGCCTCGGATCGTACGATCAGGGCTATCGCTCGGGTGGCCCCCGGAATTGCAGCGGACCTGCGCCATGGCTCGGATAAGCCGCTTGCCGCGAAGCTCGAGGAGAAGGGTTTCCGCCTGGGCGCCCCAGCCTTCGTGCGCATTTTCAAGGAGGAGAACGCTCTCGAAGTCTGGCTCTCGCGAAACGGGACTTATGAACTATTCGCGACGTACCCGATCTGCACGTGGTCGGGCACACTCGGCCCTAAGATCGCGGAGGGTGACGGCCAGAGCCCCGAGGGCTTTTATGCGGTCGGTCTCAATCAGCTCAATCCGAACAGCGCCTATTACCGTGCCTTCAATCTGGGCTTCCCGAACACCTATGATCGCGCTCATGGCCGCACCGGGTCGCTCGTAATGGTCCACGGCGATTGCCTGTCCATCGGTTGCTATGCCATGACCGACCGAGGGATCGACGATATCTATCGAATCGTCGAGGCGGCCCTGCGCGAAGGCCAACGCGAGGTCCCGGTCCATGTCTTTCCATTCCGCATGACGAGCGAGAAGCTGGGCGCCATGGCCGGCCATCGTTGGGCGGCCCATTGGGCCGAGCTCAGGGAAGGCTACGACCTATTCGAGGCAACACGGACCCCACCCCTCGCGGCGGTCTGTGGTGGCCGTTATGCATTCGGTGCGGCTGTCTCTAGCCAATGCCAGCGGGTTACAGCGCAGTAGGCAAGCGCATGCCCCTGACCGGGCTTCATTAGGCTCCCGTTCGCGACGAGTCGGGCCACGGGGTCTCCGTTTCGATTTGCCCCCTCGCCTCATCCAAAAGCCAGGTTCGGAAAGCTGCGACGGCGGGCCGCTCGGCGTAAGCTTCAGGGCAGACCACGTAATATTGGTAGGCACCCTTCACCTGCTGCGGAAACGGGCGCACGAGACGACCGGCATCAAGATAATCCCCGATCAGCACGTTGGTCGCCAGCGCCACCCCCTGCCCCGATGCGGCAGCCTGTAAAGCCATGAAAGTATGAGAGAAACGTGGGCCGCGTGTCGTATCGACCCCGTCCACGCCCACCTCCTTCAGCCAGCGGGACCATGTCACGTAGTCAGGCACCCCTTCCGGAATTTCGTGCAGAAGAGTGTGATGACGAAGATCTTCGGGCACGCGCAGAGGCCGCTGCGGATCATCGAGGAGCGCTGCGCTGCAGACGGAAAAATAGTTCTCTTCCATCAAGAGATCCGTCCTCATGCCCGGATAGCCACCCCGACCGAACCGGATCACGACGTCGATATCCTCGCGGGCGAAATCGGTTTGCGTGGTCGAAACCGAAATGCGGACCTCCAGGTCCGGGTGACGCTCTTTCAGTGAACCGAGACGTGGAATGAGCCAGCTCAGGGCAAAACTCGGCATGGTGCCGACGGTCAGGACCTTTGTATTTTCAGGCTTCAACGCTCGCGCGGTCGCCTCGTGAAGTCGATCCAGCGCCTCTGAAACGGTCGCGGCATAGCGCTCGCCCACACTCGTCAGGGCGACGCCCTTACTCGGCAGGCGGACGAAGAGCGGGCGTCCGAGCCAGGCTTCGAGCGCCTTCACCTGCTGCCCGACGGCACTTGCCGTGACGGCGATCTCATCTCCGGCACGTTCGAAACTCAAATGACGGGCGGCGGCCTCGAAGGCGCGCAAGGCATTGAGAGGCGGAAGTCGGCGACGGGACATCGTGTCTTGACCAAGAATAGCTTGGGCTGAAGTCAAGGACTTCTCGTTTGCTTGCCACCCAAGGCGAGAGCATCCTTTCCCTATCAAAAGCGCGAAAGAAAGGGAAATGTCATGACCATCGGTATCGCCATAGGAAATCTTCGGGAATCGCAGAAAGCAACTTCTTTGAGAACCGGTCTCCTACTCAAGCTCATGCTGAGGCTGGAAGCATGGTTCGATCATCGTGCGAGCCGCCGGTCCTTGTATGGCGTGGATGATCGCGGCCTCGCCGATCTCGGCCTCAGGCGGACAGATGTCGAAGGATACGACCATTCCCCCGCCTGGCCGGACATTCTGGTTGCGCCGAGAGATCGGGGTTTTCGTTGAAAATGAGCACTGGCGCCGAATAAAAGCCCGCCATCGAGGCGGGCTTTTTCATTCGGCAAAGCGTGAGAACCCCTTACGCCACGAGCTGTCCGTGGCAATGCTTGAACTTCTTGCCCGAGCCGCACGGGCACGGTTCATTGCGACCGACCCGGCCCCAGGTCGAAGGATCGTTCGGGTCCCGGTTCTGAGCAGCGGTCGCGGAAAGACCTGAAGCCGATACACCATCCGGCAAAGCCATCTCGTTCTCGCCCGTGGCCGGGTCGAGATGCTGGCCGAACATGGGCGGCAGCGAAGCGGGTTCGGGCTGCTGGAACACCACCTGAATGCGCATGAGCTGTCCCGTCACCTGCTCGCGCAGGTGACCGACCAGGCTGTTGAACAGATCGAAGGCTTCCGCCTTGTACTCGTTGAGCGGATCGCGCTGAGCGAGACCGCGCCAACCGATGACCTGACGCAGATGGTCGAGGGTCACAAGGTGCTCGCGCCAGAGATGGTCGAGGCTCTGGAGCAGAACCTGCTTCTCCACATAGGTCATCACTTCCGGCGAATTCGCCTCGATGCGCTGGGTGTAGGATTCGTCGGCGGCCTTGCGGATGCGCTCGCGGATCTCGTCGTCGGCGATGCCCTCTTCCTTCGCCCAATCGGCGATCGGCAGGTCGAGAGCCAGGAAGCGCTCGACGCCCTCCTTCAAACCGACCACATCCCATTGCTCGGCATAAGCATGTTCGGGAATGGAACGGGCGACCAGATCCTCGACGACGCCGTGGCGCATGTCGTCGATGGTGTCGCGCACGCTTTCTTCCGCCATGAACTCCTTGCGTTGCTCGAACACGACCTTGCGCTGGTCGTTCATGACGTTGTCGTATTTCAGGATGTTCTTGCGGATGTCGAAGTTGCGCGCCTCGACCTTCGCCTGCGCGCGCTCGATGGCCTTGTTGATCCACGGATGGATGATGGCCTCATCCTCCTTCAGCCCGAGCTTGGACAGCATGCCGTCCATGCGGTCGGAACCGAAGATGCGCATCAGGTCGTCCTGAAGCGACAGGTAGAACTTGGAGCGGCCCGGATCACCCTGACGGCCCGAGCGGCCACGCAGCTGGTTGTCGATGCGGCGGGATTCGTGGCGCTCGGTGCCGAGCACGTAGAGACCGCCCGCCTTCAGCGCCTGTTCCTTGAACGCGGCGATCTCTTCGAGGATCGTCTTTTCCTTCGCCGCACGCTCATCGCCCTCGATACCGGCAAGCTCGCGCTCGACGCGCATCTTGGCGTTACCGCCGAGCTGAATATCGGTGCCGCGACCGGCCATGTTGGTGGCGATGGTGATCGCGCCCGGCACACCGGCCTGCGCGACGATGAAGGCTTCCTGCTCGTGGAAGCGCGCGTTCAGCACGGCGAAGTGCTTGGTGCCGGTGCCTGCGCGCGCCGCCTTGTAGAGCGGCTCCAGAGCCAGCGGGTTCTCGAAATCGATGAGCGTGTAGCCGTCCTTGATGAGAAGCTCGGCCAGCGTCTCCGATTTTTCGATGGAAGTCGTGCCGACGAGGATCGGTTGGCTGCGCTTCGAGGAGGCCTCGATTTCGCGGATGATGCCTTTGTACTTCTCTTCCGCCGTCCGATAGACCTCGTCATCCTCGTCGATACGCGAGACAGGACGGTTCGTCGGAATTTCGGCGACGTCGAGATTGTAGATTTCCAGGAATTCGTCGGCTTCCGTCGATGCGGTGCCGGTCATGCCGCCGAGTTTGTCGTAGAGGCGGAAATAGTTCTGGAAGGTGATGGAGGCCAGCGTCTGGTTCTCGGGCTGAACCTGCACGCGTTCCTTGGCTTCGAGCGCCTGATGCAGGCCTTCCGAATAGCGACGGCCCGGCATCATGCGGCCGGTGAACTCGTCGATGATGACCACTTCGTCGTTGCGGACGATATAATCCTTGTCACGCTGGAACAGAGTGTGTGCGCGCAAGGCCTGGTTCATGTGGTGAACGAGGGTCGCGTTCTGGGCGTCGTAGAGATCGCCCTCGGTCAGCAGACCGGCCTCGCGCAAAAGCTCCTCGATCTTGCTGGTGCCGTCCTCGGTGAGCGACACGCTGCGCTGCTTCTCGTCGAGGTCGTAGTCGCTCCTGGACAGGCGCGGGATCACCTGATCGACCGCCAGATAGAGCTCCGAGCGGTCGTCGAGGGGACCGGAGATGATGAGCGGCGTGCGCGCCTCATCCACGAGAATCGAGTCGACCTCGTCCACGATGGCGAAGTTGTGGCCACGCTGGACCATCTGCGCCATCTCGTACTTCATGTTGTCGCGAAGATAGTCGAAGCCGTATTCGTTGTTGGTGCCGTAAGTAATGTCCGAGGCATAAGCCTGGGCACGCTCGGCATCGTCGAGGCCGTGGACGATCACGCCGACGGACAGGCCGAGGAACTTGTAGATCTGGCCCATCCACTCGCTATCGCGGCGGGCGAGATAGTCGTTCACCGTAACCACGTGAACGCCCTTGGCTGAGAGCGCGTTGAGATAGACCGGGAGGGTCGCGACCAGCGTCTTGCCTTCACCAGTGCGCATTTCGGCAATCGAGCCCTCATGGAGGACCATGCCGCCGATGAGCTGCACATCGAAATGGCGCTGTCCTAAAGTGCGCTTCGCTGCCTCGCGGACCGTGGCGAAGGCGGGAACCAGGAGGTCGTCCAGGCTCTTGCCGGCGGCGACCTCGGCCTTGAAGGTCTCGGTGCGGGCGCGCAGGTCCTCGTCGGACAGGGCCTCGAGTTCCGCCTCCAGTGCGTTGATCGCGGCCACTTTAGGCCGATATGACTTCAAGCGGCGATCATTGACCGAGCCAAAGATTTTCTTGGCGAAAGAACCAAACATCGAAAGCCTTCGAATTCCAGAATTCAGGAGAAAAAGCGGTTTGGGCCGCCTTATAGACTTAATTATGCGGAGACGCATCTAAAAGGCTGCGCCACTCCGGCGCAGTCGCGCTTCCACAACCTTGACCGTTTAAGCTTAATCGGACGGAGGTCTGCCACAGATAGGCTATCGCTTGCAAACTGCAAGGAACTCAGCCATCGATCCACACCGAGCGTCGGCCGTTTAAGGCCCGTCAGAGGACTTCAAAATGTCAGTTTCATCATCCCTTCTTAAGAGCGTTCTTGCGCTTGGTGTGGCTCTGCCCCTCAGCGTAGGCTTCGCTTCGGCTCAGACGCCAGCTCCCGCGGCACCCGCCGCTTCCGCTGCGAAAAGCAACAAGGTTGTCGCCCGGGTCAACGGCGTCGACATCACCGAAGCGGACCTCGCCATCGCGGAAGCCGACCCGGCCCTGCAACTTCCCAACGTCTCGGACGCGCAGAAGCGTGACCTTTTGATCGGCTATATGATCGATCTGAAGCTCGGTGCGAAGGCAGCGGCGGCGGCCAAGGTCGGCGATACGCCGGATTTTGCCCGCAAGCTCGCCTACAACCAGGATAAGACCCTCCTCGACGAGTATCTCAGCCAGGAAGCCAAGAAGGGCGTCACGCCGGAAGCCGCAAAGAAGCTCTATGACGAGACCGTCAAGAGCGTCACGCCCGAGCAGGAAGTGCGCGCCCGCCACATCCTGGTCGAAAACGAGGACGAGGCGAAGAAGGTCTATGCCCGGGTGAAAGGCGGCGAGGATTTCGCGAAGGTCGCCGGAGAGGTCTCCAAGGATCCCGGATCGAAGACCGATGGCGGCGACCTCGGTTTCTTCTCCAAGGACCGCATGGTCGAACCCTTCGCCGAGGCCGCCTTCAAGCTCGAACCCGGCCAGATCTCCGAGCCGGTGAAATCCCAGTTCGGCTGGCACATCATCAAGCTGGAAGAAAAGCGCACCAAGCCCGCCCCTTCCTTCGAGGAGATGAAGGAGCAGGTGAACAACTACCTGGAACGCAAGACCCAACAGGACTTGATCCTGAATCTGCGCAAGGACGCCAAGATCGAGCGCCTCGACGACAAGGGCAACCTCGTCGAGCAGAAGAAGCAGTAAGCCTTTCGACAAGAGCCGAGCGGGCAGATCCTCGCTCGGCTCAATATCCGGACAACGCCTCCTCGTTGGCCGGACATACGGGTGAATCGGATTTCAGGGCCGGTCGGCCTCCCCAAGATTAAGCTTGGGCTTGACAAAATCCTTGGACAGCCTCAGTTCGCGCAATCCTCGGCTTCTTGTCCCTTACCGGCTCAATCCATGTCCAAGACCGTCTCCCCGCTCGCGCCGAAATCCTATCCGACCCTTCCGCCTGTCGAGGGTGTGAAGATCGCGACCGCGGAGGCCGGGATCCGATACAAGAACCGAACCGACGTTCTCTACATGACCTTCGCCAAGGACACGGCGGTGGCGGGGGTGTTCACCCGCTCCAAGTGTCCCTCCGCCCCTGTGGACTGGTGCCGCAAGAACCTGGACAAGGGTGTCGCGCGGGCGCTCGTGGTCAATTCCGGCAACGCCAATGCCTTTACCGGCAAGAAGGGCGCCGAAGCGGTGAAACTCACCGCCGACATTGCGGCCAAGGCCGCCGGCTGCCGGGCCTCCCAGGTCTTCATCGCCTCGACCGGTGTGATCGGCGAGCCGCTCGACGCCACGAAATTCCAGGGCGTTCTCGACAAGTGCCAGAAGCAGGCGAAGCCGCTCAATTGGGTCGATGCCGCCAAGGCCATCATGACCACCGACACTTTCCCCAAAGTGGCGACCCGCAAGGCGACCATCGGCGGCGTTGAGGTGACGATCAACGGCATCGCCAAGGGCGCGGGCATGATCGCGCCCGACATGGCGACCATGCTCTCCTTCATCTTCACCGACGCGCCCATCGCCGCGCCGGTCTTGCAGGCGCTTTTGAAAAAGGGTGCCGACAAGAGCTTCAATTGCGTGACGGTCGACAGCGATACCTCGACCTCCGACACCCTGCTCTTCTTCGCGACAGGCGCCGCCACTCAACGCGGCGCGCCCGCGATCTCGCTGCCGAGCGACCGCCGCCTGACCGGTTTCCGTCAGGCGCTGGAAGATCTTCTCTGCGATCTCGCGCAGCAGGTCGCCCGCGACGGCGAGGGCGCGCGCAAGTTCGTGACCGTGAAAGTGACGGGCGCGACCGGCGCGACCTCCGCCAAACGCATCGCCATGGCGATCGCCAATTCGCCGCTCGTGAAAACGGCGGTCGCGGGTGAAGACGCCAATTGGGGCCGTGTGGTCATGGCTGTCGGCAAAGCCGGCGAACCCGCCGAGCGCGACAAGCTCGCGATCTGGTTCGGCGATATCCGCGTCGCCGTGAAGGGCGCGCGCGATCCGGCTTACGACGAGGCCAAGACGACCGCCTACATGAAGGGCGACGAGATCGTGATCCGCGTCGATCTCGGCCTCGGCCGTGGCGAGGCGCGGGCCTGGACCTGCGATCTCACCAAGGCCTATGTGGAAATCAACGGTGATTACCGCAGCTGATTACAGCTTGGGAACGACGGTCACTTTCCGCTTGATGATCACGCGCATCGGTCCGCCGTACTGATCCGTTCCGATGAGCGCATAAGCGAACTCGTCGGAACCTTGGTAGCCGGGCTTGGCGACGTAGATGGCGTTCAGGTTCTGCACGCCGGCCCGACCGATCTTGGGGGCTTGGGTGATTTTGACCTCGTTGATGGCTCCAGGAATGCCGCTGAGTCCGAAAGCACACCCTGTTCCCGCCTCGACCGTGATCGGAGCCTCAAGCTCGGCGATGCTCGAGGGAATGTAGAAGGGTGGCCCGTCGCAGCCGGCCTGCGCCGCGCCTGCGAATCCTGAACAGGCCAGGATCAATGAGGCCCCGAATATACTCTTTTGCTTAAGCATGAATCTCACCCCTTACGAGAATATATACTTATATCGTTACTATCAGTTGCACAACCGCCGCGAGTTGTCTTTCGCCGCCGAATCTGTTGAGAGGGGAAACTGCCATGACCACGAACCCGCCCCCTCTCAAGCTGACCCTTGTCGTCGCCGTCGCCCTCGTGGACACGGATAACCGCATCCTCCTGGCGCAGCGCCCGGCAGGGAAATCGCTCGCGGGTTTATGGGAATTTCCTGGCGGCAAGCTCGAGCCGGGCGAGCGGCCGGAGGATGCGCTCATCCGCGAATTGCGGGAAGAGCTGGGGATCGAGGTCAAGGAAGCCTGCCTCGCGCCGCTCACTTTCGCGAGCCACGCCTATGAGAGCTTCCACCTCCTGATGCCGCTCTACATCTGCCGTCGTTGGGAAGGGTTTGTGCAACCGCTCGAAGGGCAGGCGCTGAAATGGGTGAAGCCGCAGGAATTGCGCCAGTACCCGATGCCTCCGGCAGATGAGCCGCTGCTGCCCTTCCTCGTCGATCTTGTCGGCCCTTGAACCTACCATGACCGACAGCGCCATCATTTCCGCCCTCCCCGCGCCGACGCGAGGCTTTCTCGTCACGAATCTTCTGGCCTGCTCAATCCTCTGGGCGAGCGGCTTCCTGTTCGTGAAACTGAGCGGCGACGTGAATCCCTTCGCTCTCGCCGCCATGCGCGGATTGATTGGCGCGATCACTCTCGCCCTCTGGTTCGCGGCATTGCGCAAGAGCCCGCTCCCCCATGGACGCGAATGGCGGAGCTGGCTTTTTCTCGGCGCGTTCAACGGCTGGATCCCGAACGTGCTCCTGGCCTATGCGCTGACACAAATCACCACGGCCCCGGCTGCGATGATTCAGGCATCCGCTCCCCTCATCGTCGCCGTGCTGTCGCATCTCCTCTTCGCGGATGAGCGCCTGACCCGCAGACGTATGATCGGCGTCGCACTCGGCTTCGTCGGCATGGCTATTCTCATCGGCCCTGCCGCCCTTCCCGAGAGCGGTGTCAGTCCCTGGGGTGCGCTTGCCATGATCGGGTGCGCATTGAGCTATTCCTGCGCCAATCTCTATGTCCGCTCCGTCCGGCAGGCCGATCCCGCGCGCCTGGCGCTTGGCCAGCAGATCTGCTCCGGCATTCCGGCGTCGATCCTCGCCCTCGTTCTCGTCGGTCAATCCTCTTTTGCCGCCGTTCCATCCCACTTCGGGCCGCTCCTGGCGCTAGGCGTCATGGCGACGGCTTTGCCGATTCTTCTTTTCATGCGCCTGATCCGCAGCGCCGGGCCGACACGGGCCTCGATGGTGGGTTATCTCATGCCCGTCTGGACGGCGATTCTTGCTGTCATCTTCCTCGGTGAGAAGATCGGTGGTCGAGAGATGATCGGCGGCGCGGTGGTGCTTACCGGCGTCGCATTGGTGTCGCTCAGTGGCCGATTGAAACCGGCATCCGGCTAGAGTCGAACTCACCCACCCCTTCCCTCCCGCTCATGACCAGCTAAATTCCTTCGATAGCGGCAGACGGGAGAGCCCAGGATGACCTTGTTCGAACGCCAACTCGCGACTTATTCGACCTATCATCGCGACCACCGGAATCGCTTCACGCATTTCATCGGCATCCCGGCGATCATCCTCTCGATTTTGCTGGTGCTGTCGCTCTGGAAAATCCCGATTGGGCAGCATGGCATCCCCACCTCCTGGATCGTCGGGGCTCTGGCCGTTCTGGGCTGGATTGCGCTCGACAAGGGAATCGGCGCCGCCATGGCGATCTTGGTCGTTGCCATGGTCGCGTTTTCCGAGTGGTTCGTGAGCGCTTACGGCGTGGTGCCGACCTGGTGGCTGTTCGGCGTTCTCTTCGTCGGCGGTTGGGTGCTTCAACTCGTCGGACATGTCTTCGAGGGACGACGCCCGGCCCTTGCCGACAATCTCTTTCAGGCCTTCATCGGGCCCATGTTCATCATGGCCGAACTCTTGATGATGCTCGGCCTGCGCCGTGACCTTCAACGCACTACCGAGATCAATCCTTGAACACCTCGATGGCGTCCACCTTTCCGGGGTAGAAGGCGATGTAGCCTGCAATGGCGGCAACGGTTGCAAACGGCTTCTCATAGCTCCAGGCGGCGTTGTCGCACACCAAACCGCCGGCATTGGCCGTGTAATAGGTCGCATCGCCCTTATAAGGGCAATGGGTGTGGTGACTCGTCTTGTCCAAGAGGTCCATCCGCACGTCCTTGCGCGGGATGTATTGCACGACCGGCAGCGTCGCTTCGTGCAAAGCCAGCGCCTCGGTGGTCTCGGCAACGATGAAACCGCCAAGAACGACACGGACTCGATGCGAGTTGGGCACGATCGTAATCGGGTGGTCCGGGCTGGGTTCTCTCATGGGTGCGCTCCTTGAGCGACGTCTGCAGACTAGAACATTTTGGAACCGTCCCCAAGGCTCAAGGCTCCGGTTTCTCTCCGGTTTTACGTTCCTCCACGTGAAGCGCGTCAGCAAGCCGCATGCGTGCACTGCCCGGACGCAGCGGCTTCTGCTGATTTTCGTGCGGCGCCCAACCCAGAAGCCAGACGATCTCGAAGGTCGCGAAAATACGCCCATCGGGATCGGCGAACCGTTCCGCGTAGATTTCCGCCGCGCGCATCAAGGTGCGCCGCTTCAACGGCGTCTTGCGACGGTCGATCAACGCGTTGGTCAGGCCCATGCGGCGCAAATCCCGCATGAGCGAAAACGGGTCGGCATAGCGCACGCGGATCGTTTCCGAATCCGTGACAGGCAATGCAAACTTGGCCCGCTGGAGCAGACTGCCGAGATCGCGCACATCGGCAAAGGGCGCAACGCGCGGACTCACTCCGCCCTCGATCTCCGCCTCCGCCGTCGTGAAGGCCTGTCGCAACTCGGTCAGGGTCGCTCCGCCGAAAAGGGCCGCCACGAACAACCCATCCGGCTTCAAGGCCTGCCTGATCTGCACCAGCGCGCCGGGCAGATCGTTGACGCTTTGCAAGGCGAGAAGGGAGATCGCGAGATCGAACCGCGCATCGCTGAAAGGCAAACTCTCTTCGTCGCCGAGAATGGCGCCTTCCTCGGCGACCGGGGACAGCCGCACCACCTGTTCGGCCCGCCCGGTCCGAAGTAACATCTTTGCCGCGAGCGGGGTCGGCGTTCCCACATCGAGAGCGAGCGAGAATTGCCGCAACACGGTCGAAAGCCGCTCGTCGAGATCTTCCGCGACGCGGGCAAGGAGGAAATCCGCGTATCCCGCGTTGAGGGCGCGCTGAAGTCGCTGGCGGGCGAGCGGTCGGTCGAAAACGAGGGGCGCTGTCATGGCATGCCCGGTATGGCGCGGAATAAGGGCAGCGCCAAGAGGGTAGTGACAGGGCTTGGCCAAGACGGGGATCGGCACTAGTCGCCTCCGCGCGATCCTTCGGCTAAGCTCGTCATATGAACGAGACGACAAAGCCCACGCAGCACAGCTTGCGCCTTTTGCATATGGCGCATGGAGTTGCGCGCGCCGCATTGGGCCTGCTCTATCCACCGACCTGTATTGCCTGCCACGCGGCCACGGGCGAACCGCACAGCCTATGCGCCGCATGCTGGTCAGGCATTCGCTTCATCGAGCGGCCCTATTGCGAGCGGCTGGGCACGCCGTTCGCCGTCGATCTCGGCACGCCGCTTCTGTCGCCCGCAGCTATCGCCGATCCTCCCGTTTTCGCCCGCGCCAGGGCGGTCGCTCAGTATGATGGCACGGCCAGCGCCCTCATCCACCGCCTCAAATATGCGGACCGGCCAGAACTCGCCCGGGCGCTTGGCACGATGATGACCCGCGCCGGAGCGGAATTGTTGCGGGAGACCGATGTGATCGTGCCGGTGCCGCTTCACCGCTGGCGGCTCTGGCAAAGGCGTTTCAATCAGGCAATGGCGCTTGCAAACGTGGTCGCGCGCCAAAACGACATTCCTTGCAATCCATCCCTTCTTGCCCGCGTCAAGCACACGCGCCAGCAGGTCGGTCTCACCAAGACCCAGCGCCAGGAAAACCTGCAAGGCGCTTTTCGCGTCCCGGAGGAGGCTCGCCCTGCGGTCAAAGGCAAGCGGATTCTTCTCATCGACGACGTGCTCACCACGGGCTCGACGGCGAACGCCGCTTCGCGCGCGCTGCTGAAAGCCGGAGCGGCCCAGGTGGATATCCTCGCCTTCGCGAGAGTTGTCGCGGAGGGCTAAGGCTTCCTATATGTCGGAACGAGTTTGAAAGAGCCCCCATGCCACCCATCACGATCTACACAAAAAGCTGGTGCCCCTATTGCACATCCGCCAAGGCGCTTTTTGGCGAGAAAGGCGCAGCCTTCACCGAAATCGACATCGAAAAGACACCGGAAGCCCGCGCGGAGATGATCGCGAAGGCCGGCGGCCGCACCAGCGTGCCGCAGATCTTTATCGGCACACAACATGTGGGTGGCTGCGACGATCTCTATGCCCTTGACGACAAGGGTGGGTTGGAGCCCCTTCTACAAGCGTAAATCAGGAGCCGAGAGCCCCATGACCACCCGTTTCACCGCCGCCTGCGTCCAGATGCGTTCGGGACGCGATCCGCTGAAAAACCGTGATTCGGCGGTCGCCTTGGTCCGTGAGGCTGCGTCGCGCGGGGCCGATTTCGTTCAGACGCCGGAGATGACCTCCCTTGTCGAGCGCACCCGCGGCGACATGCTGGCGAAGGTCGGCCCGCAGGAGACCGACCCGACCCTGGCGAGCCTGCGCGAAGTCGCCCGTGAACGCGGCACGGTCATTCAGGTCGGCTCCATTGCCGTGAAGGCCGGCGACAAGGTCGCCAATCGCGCCTTTCTCATCGGTGCAAACGGTGAGATCGTAGCCTCTTACGACAAGGTCCACCTGTTCGATGTAGACCTGCCGAACGGTGAAAACTGGCGCGAATCGGCCACTTATACCGGCGGCGACAAGGCGGTTCTCGCCGAAACCCCATGGGGCCTTCTCGGGCTGACGATCTGCTACGACGTGCGCTTCGCCGCGCTCTACCGCGCTCTTGCGGAAGCGGGCGCGTCCTTCCTCTCGGCTCCGGCCTGTTTCACGAAACAGACAGGAGAGGCCCATTGGAACATCCTGCACCGGGCGCGCGCCATCGAGACCGGGTCCTTCATGATCTCGGCAGCGCAAGGCGGTCTGCATGAGGACGGACGCGAGACCTTCGGCCATTCGATCATCGTCGATCCCTGGGGCCGCGTTCTCGCGGAAGCGGGCTCCGAGCCCGGCGTCATTCTCGCCGAGATCGATCCGGCGCTTGTAATCGACGCGCGCTCGCGCATTCCGACATTGAAGAACGCACGGCCCTTCACCCTCGAGCGCGCTTCACATGTCCTCGCGACGCAGGCCAAGAAAGCTTGATCGGGCAAGAGACAGCGTCATTCGTTTTCCACTTGCCGTTTTCCACCTTGGCCTCGCGCCGTCCAATCCTTATTTCGAAGACATGATCAAATACGCCCTGGCCTGTGAGAAGGCCCACGATTTCGAAAGCTGGTTCCCCTCGAGCGAGGCGTTTGAGACTCAACGCAAGCGCGGCTTCGTGACTTGCCCGTTCTGCCATTCGGACAAGATCGAAAAGCAGATCATGGCGCCGTCCATCGCCCGTAAAGACAAGGCGCCTGTGTCGACCGAGCCGCAACCGGTCGCGGCACTGACCGAGAAGGAGCGCGAGATCCGCGCCATGCTGCGCGCCCTGCGCGAGCAGGTGATCCAAAATGCGGAGAATGTCGGCACGGGCTTTGCAGAAGAAGCCCGCAAGATGCATTACGGCGAGGCCGAACAGCGCTCCATCTATGGCGAGACCGATCACAGCGAGGCCAAGGCCCTTCTGGAGGAAGGGATCGACGTATTGCCGCTTCCGCTGATTCCCGACGACAGGAACTAGAGCATGAAACCGGTTGTTCGCCCGGATCATGCGGCAATAGACCTAGAGCTTGATCATGTCTGCTTGAAACACGATCAAGCTCTAGCGCCTATTTTTGCGTGACGCTGATCCGCCCGATCATGTTCGGGTGGAAGCGGCAGAAGTAATCGATCGTACCGGCTTTCCTGATGACGATGCGGCCAGTCTTGCCGGGCGCGAGCAACACATCCCAATCACCCATTCTTGCCGTCGCGGTGTGAGCGATAAAATCCGCATTGGTCCATTCGATGATATCGCCAACATGCGCTGAGATCTGCTCGGGTGAAAAAGTGAGCTTGTCGACGCGGATCCGAAAGACTTCGGCATGCGCGGCCGCGCTCGACTGTGAGAGCGCGGCCGCGACGATGCTGCTCCAGAAACGCAGCCGGGCGGGCATCATTTGAGCGTTGCCGTCAGTTGTTCCGCATGCTGCTGGTGGCCCTCGAAGATCTTGAGGCCGGTGGAAAGCAAGTCCTTCAACTCGCCATTGGTCGCTGACGGAATCAAAGTGTCTTGCAGCGCGCCATTGACCGTCTTGTGGTAAGCGACCTCGTTCTCCGCATAGGCTTTATCGAAAGCGGCGCCATTCAGTTTCGAAAGCTTGGCGTGCTCTTCGTTCGCCTGTTTGACGAGAGCTTTGCTGGTGTCGTTATCCTGCGGTGTAACGTTGAGCTTCTTAACGAGTGCCAGCGCTTTCTGGTTCACGGCCTTGTGATCGCGCACCATGTCGTTTGCAAAGGCCCTAACATCCTTATTCTTCGATTTCTTCAGGGCCAGCTGGGCCGCATTGATGTCGATGACGCCGGCCGTGTAGGCGATGTGTGCGATCTGCGGATCCGTTGGCTTAGCGGTTTGAGCCGTCGCGCCCATCGATGACAACAGAAGTCCCGCCAACAAGACGCTTCCTCGAATGAACGACATGATTTCCTCCGTCGTTGAAGCCCCCAAGTCCTGTACGCCGTGAGTGAAATGGTCCTGTACGCCGTGAGTGAAATGGATCACACGTCGGAAAAGACCGTCCCTTGCGTGAAATTTAATTCCTGAACACCAATGGCGATTTCCTTGCGCCGTTCCAACGGCCGAGTCTCATGAGACCTCTCCCCCGCAGCTGCTTTTCTTCGTGCGTTAGCGCTCCATTTCCGTTCCAGCGGCAAAGCTTTGGAGATTTGTTTGACAGTCTTCTTCACCAGCGACACGCATTTCGGCGACCCGCGCGTTCTGACCAAGGATCATCGCCCCTTCAGGACCGTCGCCGAACATGACGAGGCGTTGATTGCGCTCTGGAACGAGGCAGTCTCGGATAAGGATACGATCTGGCATCTTGGCGATTTCGCTCTGCATGTGACGGTGGAGCGGATCGTGGAGTTACTGGCTCGCCTCCATGGCGAGAAGCATCTGATTACTGGCAACAACGATGGCCCTGACACGGTTGCCGCGAAAGGGTGGAAGAGCGTTCAGGCCTATGCCGAACTGCATCTCGAGGACAAAGATCTGGTGCTCTGCCACTACGCCTTCCGAACCTGGAAAAACAACGCGAAGGGTTGGATCGATCTGCACGGGCACTCCCATGGTCGGCTCTCGCACCAGACGCGCCAATACGATGTCGGGGTCGATGTCTGGGATTATCGCCCTGTGACGTTGGAGACCCTGCGGACAACCCGCCGGCGGCAGAAATCGGCCTCCTAGAGCATGATCAGAACAAGTGGAATCCGGTTGTTCGCCCGGATCATGCGGCATCGAAAGAATCGAGAGTTTGATCGTTTCAATCTGATACGATCAAACTCTAGACCTTTCCCCCGACGACTGCGCGACTTAAAGAAAGTCAGCTTCAAAGGAGAGACGTGTGGATCACGAACAAGGCTCCGCCAAGCCTGCGCGGCACATTTCCCTCTTACGCACATTCCTGGGCAGCGAGGCGGCGAGCGGCGTCATCCTCATGGGAGTGACAGTTCTTGCCCTGATCGTCGCCAATTCACCCCTCGCCGACGCCTATTTCCACGCGCTCCACATCGAGGTTCTCGGTCTCAGCATTCTGCACTGGATCAACGATGCGCTGATGGCGCTGTTTTTCCTGCTCGTCGGGCTCGAGATCAAGCGCGAATTCCTTGACGGTCAGTTGTCGACCTGGTCCCGACGGATGTTGCCGGGCATCGCCGCTTTCGGAGGCATGGTCATTCCGGCATTCGTCTTTCTCGTGGTCACGTGGAGCGACCCGTCGCTTCGTCGAGGCTGGGCGATTCCCGCCGCGACCGACATTGCCTTCGCCCTCGGCGTCCTCGCGATTCTCGGCTCGCGCGTACCGGCTTCGTTGAAGATCTTTCTCACCGCACTCGCCATTCTGGACGATCTGGGCGCGATCATCATCATCGCCTTTTTCTACACGGAAGGTCTCAATCTGCCGATGCTCGGGGCCGCCGCCGTGTGCGTGGCCGCGCTCATCGCTCTTAACCGCCTCGGCATCGTCCGACTCGCGCCGTATCTCATCACCGGCGCGCTGCTTTGGTTCTTCGTTCTGAAATCGGGCATCCACGCAACGCTGGCGGGCGTCGTTCTCGCCCTGACCGTGCCTCTCCATCCCAACCCAGAGGCGGTTTCGCCGCTTCTCAAGCTGGAGCACGCGCTCCAGCCGTGGGTCGCCTTTGCCATCATTCCGATCTTCGGTTTCGCGAATGCCGGCGTGCCTCTTGGAAATCTGACAATGGACAGCCTGCTGAGCCCGCTTCCTCTCGGCATCGCGCTCGGGCTCATCATTGGCAAGCAGGTCGGGGTGTTCGGCTTCTCGATGCTCGCCGTGAAACTGCGCCTCGCCGATGTTCCGGCTCGTGCCACGATCACGCAATTCTACGGCGTCGCCCTTCTGTGCGGCATCGGGTTCACCATGAGCCTGTTCATTGGCGCGCTGGCTTTCGAGAAAACCCCGGAGCTGATGAGCGCGACCAAGATCGGCGTGCTCGCGGGCTCCTTCCTCTCGGCGCTTGCGGGCTGGCTTATCCTGGTCTTCACCGACAACCGGGCTCAGGCCCGTTCGGCGAGGAGCATATAATTGACCGCCATATCCCCCGACAACGACCAGATACCGGTGAGCGGATTGTAGGTCACGCCCTTCTCATCCGTGACGTTGAAGCCCGCCTTCGCCAGCGCCGCCGCCAATTCATCCGGCGTCACGAACTTGTCCCAGTCATGGGTGCCCTTGGGCAGCCAGCGCAGGAGATATTCCGCCCCGACGATGGCGAGCGCGAAGGACCGCATGGTCCGGTTCAAGGTCGCCATGGCGAGCCCACCGCCAGGCTTCACCGCTTGTCCGCAGGCGTTCACGAAGGCCTGCACGTCGGCCACGTGTTCCACCACTTCCATGGCAAGCACCATGTCGAAGGTGTCCCCCTTGGCGACCACGGACTCCACCGTCTCGTTGCGATAATCGACGGGAACGCCGGAGCGCTCTGCGTGGAGTTTCGCGACCGCGATATTGGTCGGCGCAGGATCGAGCCCCGTCACCTTGGCTCCGAGCCGGGCGAGCGGCTCTGAGAGCACTCCGCCGCCGCAACCGACGTCGAGGATGGTGAGCCCCTCCAGTGAGCGGGCGGAACGCGGGTCGCGCCCGAACCGGCGGCAGGCCTCATCGCGGATATAGGCCAATCGCACCGGGTTGAACCGGTGGAGCACCTTCATCGCGCCCTTCGGGTCCCACCAGGTCTCCGCGATGCTCTCGAAACGGGCGACCTCTTCCGGATCGATGGTTGTCGTCTTAGCGTCCGCCATAAAGAACTCCCGCCCCTTCCCGTATGGGAAGGTAAATGCAATCGGCCGCGTTGACACGGCGCGCCCTCGCCGTCATGTATACGCGCCTTTTCGCTTCGCGAAGGGGCAAATTTCCCCTTTATCGAACGGCCTCCTTCACACATGCCTCGTCTTGTCATGAAGTTCGGCGGTACATCCGTCGCCAACGTTGAGCGCATCCGCAACGTGGCGCGGCATGTCAAACGCGAGGTCGAGGCCGGCTATGACGTTGCCGTCGTCGTCTCGGCCATGTCGGGTAAGACCAACGAACTGGTCGGCTGGGTGAAAGACGCTTCGACCTTTTACGATTCCAAGGAATACGACGTGGTCGTGGCCTCGGGAGAGCAGGTCACCTCCGGGTTGCTCGCCATCGCGCTGCAGGAAATGGGCGTGAAGGCCCGCTCCTGGCAGGGCTGGCAGATCCCCATCCTGACCTCGGAAGCCCATGGCTCGGCGCGAATAGCCGGTATCGATGGCGCGGGAATCATTGAAAGTTTCACCAAAAACCGCGAAGTCGCCGTCGTCTCGGGCTTCCAGGGCATGCACCAGCCGACACAGCGCGTCACGACGCTCGGCCGCGGCGGCTCGGACACGAGCGCGGTTGCCCTCGCCGCCGCCATTCAGGCCGAACGTTGCGACATCTATACGGATGTGGACGGCGTCTACACCACCGATCCGCGCATCGTGCCCAAGGCCCGCCGCCTGGATAAGGTCTCATACGAAGAAATGCTGGAAATGGCGTCGCTCGGCGCCAAGGTGCTTCAGGTGCGCTCGGTCGAGCTTGCCATGATGCACCGGGTGCCGACCTACGTGCGCTCCAGTTTCGACGATCCCGCCGATCCGCAGCTCGGCACCCTCATTTGCGACGAGGAAGACATCATGGAACAGCAGGTCGTCACCGGCATCGCCTATTCCCGAGACGAAGCCCAAATTACGCTGCGGAACGTCTCCGACAAGCCGGGCATTGCGGCCTCGATCTTCGTGCCCTTGGCGGACGCCAACATCAACGTGGACATGATTATCCAGGTCGTGTCCGACGACACCACCACCACGGACATCACGTTCACGGTCCCCACGGCCGATTACGACCGGGCCGTCGCGGTTCTGAACCAGCATAGGGCGGAGATCGAATTCCGGGACCTCCAGGGCGCGACCGACGTAGTGAAAGTCTCGGCCATCGGGGTGGGCATGCGCAGCCATGCGGGCGTTGCCGCCAAGGCCTTCAAAGCCTTGGCCGACAAGGGCATCAACATCCGGGCCATTACAACTTCTGAGATTAAATTTTCGGTTTTGATCGACTCCGCGTATACAGAGCTTGCGGTCCGCACGCTCCACTCGCTATACGGCCTTGACCAAGCCTGATTGACGGCCAGTCTATGAGGCTGCAACACTTCTCATAATGCCGGTGGGGGCGAACCCGTCGGTCAATCCAAGGACGGGAACAGTCAAGCTCATGCCTAGCGCTCCCGGCGGTCCGCGCCTCCTGTTGCGCCGCCTCCGCGAGATCATGGCGGAGCCGGTCGGCGCCCAGGACCGCCTCGACAAGATCGTCGTCTTGATCGCTGCAAACATGGTGGCGGAGGTGTGCTCCGTCTACGTGTTGCGCGGCGATGGCGTGCTTGAGCTTTTCGCGACCGAAGGTCTGAAACGCGAGGCGGTCCACCTGACCACCATGCGCGCGGGCGAAGGTCTTGTGGGCCTCATCGCCTCAACCGCGGAGCCGCTGGCTCTGTCCGACGCCCAAAGCCACCCGTCCTTCTCCTACAAGCCCGAGACCGGCGAAGAGATTTATCACGGCTTCCTCGGCGTGCCCCTGCTGCGCGCGGGCAATACCCTCGGCGTGCTCGTGGTCCAGAACCGGACCCACCGAATCTATACGGAAGAGGAGATCGAGGCGCTCGAAATCACCGCGATGGTGCTGGCCGAACTGGTCGCGACAGGCGAATTGCAAGCTCTCGCCCCGGTCGAGACCGGCAGTGCCCTGCGCCGTCCCGTCAGCCAGCGCGGCGTGTCGCTGTCGGATGGCGTCGGCCTCGGCCATGTGGTGCTCCACGAACCCCGTGTGGTGGTGAAAAACCTCATCGCCGAGAATATCGACGCAGAATTGGAACGACTTGAGGAGGCTATCGCTGAAGTGCGCGCCTCCATCGACGAGTTGATCGAACGCGGCGATGTCGCCCACCACGGCGAACACCGAGAGGTGCTGGAAACCTTCCGCATGTTCGCCCACGATCAGGGCTGGCTTCGCCGCATGCGTGAAGCCGTGACTTCGGGCCTGACGGCGGAAGCGGCCGTCGAGCGCGTGCAATCGGACAACCGCGCGCGGATGCTGCGCCAGACGGACCCGTATCTGCGCGAGCGTCTGCACGATCTGGACGATCTCGCCAATCGCATGCTGCACCGGCTTGTCGGCCGCGACATGGTGGCCGAGCGGACCTCGCTTCCCGATAACGCGATCCTCGTCGCCCGGTCCATGGGTCCGGCGGCGCTTCTCGATTACGACCGGTCGCGCTTGCGCGGTATCGTGTTGGAAGAAGGCGGACCGACGAGCCATATCGCCATCGTCGCCCGCGCCCTTGGCCTGCCTGCCGTGGGCGAAGTGGCGAACGCCACGTCGCTGGCCGATCCGGGCGATGCCATGATCGTCGACGGCTCCGTGGGCGATGTGCAGATCAGGCCGAATTCCGACGTGGAAGCAGCCTATGCCGAGAAGGCGCGCCTGCGCGCCCGGCGGCAGGAGCAGTACCGCAAACTGCGCGACCTGCCCTCCGTGACCAAAGACGACGTTGCGATCAAATTGCAGCTCAATGCGGGCCTGCTCGTGGATCTGCCGCATCTCGCCGAGACCGGAGCCGAGGGCGTCGGCCTCTTCCGCACGGAATTGCAGTTCATGGTCGCCGAGCGCATGCCGACCGCAAGCGAGCAGCAGGCGCTGTACAGCGCCGCCTTCGCGGAAGCGGGCGATCTGCCCATCACCTTCCGCACCCTCGATATCGGCGGCGACAAGATTCTGCCCTACATGCAGTCGATCGAGGAAGAGAACCCGGCGCTGGGCTGGCGCGCCATTCGCATCGGCCTCGATCGGCCGGGTCTCCTGCGGATGCAGTTGCGCGCCCTGCTCAAGGCCGCCGCCGGACGCCCCTTGAAGATCATGTTCCCCATGATCGCGACCTGCGACGAATTCATCCGCGCCAAGGAAATCGTGGAGCGCGAGAAGGCGCATCTCTCCCGCCACGGCCATGTGCTGCCATCCGATCTCGAACTCGGCGCGATGCTGGAGGTGCCCTCCCTCCTGTTCCAGATCCGCGAGATCTGCGCCGTCGCCGATTTCATCTCCGTCGGCTCCAACGACCTGATGCAGTTCCTTTTCGCCATCGACCGGGAGAACCGGCGCGTGGCGAACCGCTTCGATCCGTTGAGCGTGCCCATGCTGCGCGCGCTCCGGCTTGTCGCGGACGAGGCGCAGAAGGGTGGTTGCAAGGCGACGGTTTGCGGCGAGATCGGCGGCCGGCCGCTCGAAGCAATGGCGCTCATCGCCCTCGGCTTCCGGTCGCTCTCCATGTCGCCCGCTTCCCTTGGCCCCGTAAAGGCCATGCTTCTGGAACTCAACGCCGGCCAGGTCGCTTCCCTCATTCACGAAGAGCTGGAGCACGCCGGAAGCGGCGATAGTCTGCGGCCTCTGCTCACCCGCTTCGCTGAAAGCCACGGTATTCCGATCTGATGACGATTGCGCCTCCTGTCGACCGCCTCAACGCCATTCTTGCGCGCCATGACATCATTATGGCGACGCTCAATGCCGGGCCCGAACCGGAAATCTTTGTCGCGCTCTCGCGTGAATTGTCGGAGCTCGACGGCGTGGTCGAAACGATCCGCGCGTACAAAGCCATGGAAGAGAACCTGCAAGGTCTCGAAGCGCTGCTCGACGACCCCGACATGAAGGCTCTCGCCGAGGACGAGTTGCCTGAGGCGAAAGCGTCTCTGGAAAAGGCCGCGCAGGACCTGCGCATCATGCTTCTTCCCAAGGATGAAGCTGACGAGAAGAGCGCGATCCTCGAAGTACGCGCCGGCACCGGCGGCGACGAGGCGGCGCTTTTCGCGGGAGATCTCTTCCGCATGTATGCGCGCTATGCCGAGTTGAAGGGCTGGAAGGTCGAGGTGCTCTCTGAGAGCGAGGGCACGGCTGGCGGCTACAAGGAAATCTCCGCCGAGATCAAGGGGCGCGGCGTGTTCGCGCGCCTGAAATTCGAAAGCGGTGTTCATCGCGTGCAGCGCGTGCCCGATACGGAAACGCAAGGCCGCATCCACACCTCGGCCGCCACCGTCGCAGTGCTGCCTGAAGCGGAGGACGTGGACATCGTCATCAACGATGCGGACCTCAAGATCGACACCATGCGCGCTCAAGGAGCCGGCGGCCAGCACGTCAACAAGACCGAATCCGCCATCCGCATCACCCACATGCCGACCGGCATGGTGGTGTTCGTGCAGGACGAGCGCTCCCAGCACAAGAACCGCGCCCGCGCCATGGCGCTCCTGCGCGCCCGCCTCTACGACGCCGAGCGCACCGCAAAGGACGCTGTCCGCGCGGCCGACCGCAAGTCGCAGGTCGGCTCCGGCGACCGCTCCGAGCGCATCCGCACCTACAATTTCCCGCAAGGACGCGTCACCGATCACCGCATCAACCTGACGCTCTACAAGATCGAAGAAATCATGAGCGGCAACGCCCTCGATGAGATCGTCGACGCGCTCATCACCGAGCATCAGGCCGCCCAACTCGCGGCGCAGGACATGGCGTGATCGAGGGCCTGAGCCACATCACGCTGATCACCCGCGATCTCGAGCGCATGAGCGCGATCATCGAGACTGTCTTCGAAGGCCGCGAAATCTATACCTCGGGAGACGCGACCTTCTCCCTCTCGCGAGAAAAATTCTTCGACGTCGCCGGCTTATGGATCGCCATCATGGAAGGCGAGAGCCTGCCCACACAGACCTACAACCACATCGCCTTCAAGATCGATGCCGCCTCCATTGCCGACTATCGCGGGCGGATCGAGCGTCTCGGCCTTCACATTCGTGAATCGCGCCCTCGCATTGAAGGTGAAGGTCACTCCCTCTACTTCTACGACGACGACAACCATCTGTTCGAGCTGCATACGGGAACGCTCGAGGAGCGTTTGAATCGGTATGAACGAGGTCGCCCCACGTGACCCGTTCTGAAGCCTTGCGAGATCTTCGCCAGCACCTCGGCGAGGCGGGTTTCGAGACCGCCGCGCTTGATGCGCGGCTTCTGCTTCTGGCTGCGCTCGGGATTTCCGCGACCGACCTGACCCTGCGGCCGGACGAAGCTCTGACGCAGCGTGAGACAGAAGCCCTTCGCGCCTTCGAAGAGCGCCGCCTCGCTCATGAGCCGGTGGCGCGAATTCTAGGAGAACGAGAATTCTGGGGCCTGCCCTTCAGGCTCAGTCCCGAGACCCTCGTGCCCCGGCCGGACACGGAAACCATTATCGAAACGGTGCTTCGGCTTTTACCAAGCCGGCAGGCCCCATTACGGATCGCCGATTTCGGAACAGGCTCGGGTTGCCTTCTGGTCGCACTGCTTCACGAATTGCCGAACGCGTTCGGCCTGGGGGTCGACCGGTCGTTTGGCGCGCTGCGGGCCGCTCGAGGCAATGCCTGGCTGAACGGGGTCGGCGCGCGAGCGGGATTCGTAGCTTCCGACTGGGCCTCGGCCATCGCCGGGCGATTCGATCTGATTGTTTCGAACCCGCCCTACATCGCCTCTTCCGTCATTTCCGGGCTGGACGAGGAGGTCCGAGAGCATGATCCCCGTCTTGCGCTCGACGGCGGCGCGGATGGCCTCGACGCCTACCGGATCCTCTTGAAGGAGGCTGAAAGACTACTGACGCCGAGTGGTCTGCTGGTGCTCGAGATCGGCTACGATCAAGGCGAATCTCTGAAAGACTTGTCGCAGGCCCACGCCCTTGAATTCCTGGACCTTGTCCATGATCTCTCGGGCAATCCCCGTTGTGTCGCCCTCAAACGGACATGATCGCGGGGGATAAATGGTTCTTCACGAAGAGAGCAAAACCTGAAAAATCGCTTGTTGGACCGAGCGGAACCGGCTAGATTCAGGTTAGAGATCGTCCTCGGTCCGAACAAATCGGCGAAAAACCCAATTAGGACGCACGCCGGAAGACCAAACGATATCAATCGCGCAGGCAGGGGCTCTTGAACGGCCGGGCGCGATCTTTTGAACCCGACACTGAAGGACGGCCAAGCTTCTTGAAGGACGCTGGAGCTGAACGACAGACGGCCAGCCGCGCGAATGGTGTGCTATCGCCCGTTCGCTGAAGGCAGGCTTTGAATCGCGCGGGTTTTTCGAGAATCAGCGAGGGTCGTAGACCAACCATGAGACCAGGACAAAACAGGCGCATGCGCGGCCGTAACCGCAACACCAATAACAAGGGTCCAAATCCCTTGACGCGGAGCTACGAGTCGAACGGGCCGGACGTGAAGATTCGGGGCACCGCTCAGCATATCGCCGAGAAATACAGCCAGCTCGCCCGCGACGCGCAGGCCAGCGGCGACCCGGTAGCTGCCGAAAACTATCACCAGCACGCCGAGCACTATTACCGCATCATCGCCGCCGCCCAGGAGCAATTGCGCGAGCAATACGGCCGCTTCGATGACGAGGGCGACGAAGAGGGCGCAGGCGGTTTCGGTGGGGAGGATACGGATCCCGCCTCGCAGCCGCAGCCTTACGAGCAGCGTTCCGAAGGCGAGCGCTTCGAGCGCCCATCGCGGTTCGATCGCGGTGATCGGAACGACCGCGGCGACCGCCAAGATCGCCCTGAGCGCCAGGATCGCCCCGAGCGCCAGGATCGTCCCGAGCGCCAGGATCGCCCCGAGCGGGGAGACCGCCGTGAACGGTTCCAGCGCGACCGTGGCCCTCGCCAGGACTTCAACCGCGATGACCAGCCGCGTCAGGAGCGTTCAGACCGCTTCGAGCGCCAGGATCGTCCGGAGCGCCAGGATCGCCCTGAGCGTCAGGATCGCCCCGAGCGGGGAGACCGGCCCGAACGCTTTGAGCGTCAGGATCGTCCCGAGCGTCAAGATCGCCCGGAGCGTCAGGACCGGCCTGAGCGTGGCGAGTTCCGCTCGAACCGCCGCCGCCAGGACGAGAGCGAACCTGCCGAGGCCGCAAGCCTTCCCGCATTCCTGACGAACCCGGTGCGTGCGCCGATCACGGTGGAGAGCGAAGAGAAGGTCGTTCCTGTGCAGGAAAGCCTGAGCCTGACCGGCGAAGCCGAAGAGGCTCGCCCGCGCCGCCGCCGTCGCGTCCGCAAGGATTTCGAGGAAGGCCGCCCCGAGGGCACGGATTTCGCCCCGGAAGGTATCGAACCCGCCGCGGAATAAGCGAAAGTCATCGCAAACCCGATCAAGGGAGGGCCTACGCCCTCCCTTTTTTATTGGCTCAACGGCAGACTGCCCTGTTCCGCCGCGAACATCTCGCCCTCGATCAGATCGCCCCCGGCCAGAACCTCGGCATAGACGCCGCAATCGAAATGGCCATAGGCCTGCATCAGGCTTTTGGGAATTGTGAGATCGCGGAGTCCCGTCGCAGGGTCGACATTGGTCGCGGCACAGCGCTCAATGCGCTTCGTGACCCGCAAGCGAACCCCGGAAGGGGTCGTGAGAACCTGCCCGACGAGACCGAACTCCACCCAGGGCTGGAGGCCCTCCAGATGGAGATTGCCGCGAAAGCGCAAGGGATCGACCGGCGCGCCGACCAGATTTTCCACGTCCCGCACGCTCGCGAGATTGATGAGCGACACGAAGCCCCGCCGCGAATCGGTGAAGCGGAAGCCGTCGGGGCCTGCGAGCACCTTGGGCGCTCCGCGCAACTCATTCGGCATGAAGCGCGCGAAAAAGGTCTCGATGGCTTCCTGTCCTTGCCTAGTCGCCAAATTACCCCGCGCTGCCTCGCGGCCGCCCTCTTCGATGACGAGGGTCGTCGTCTCGTCGAGATAGTGCGTTTTCAGCCGAGCCAGGCTCTCGTTGCGCATCAGCATGAGAAACTTGATCTTGGGCTGATGTTCGGGCTTTGCCGGATCGAAGCCCGAGGGACCGTTTTCGATGGCGTAGAGACGGTCGCCGGGGAAAAATTCCCCGGGTGTCAAGGTCGCCCGTTCGAGACGTTCAGGCGACAGGCCCTTGACCGGATAGCGGTAAAGAGAAGCGATACGAATGCTCATGCTTCAGGGATAAAGAATCCACGCCCCTGTCACAAGCGCGAGCCCGAGAGCTATTTCTGTCCGCGCGAAAGCACGTCCTCGTCGTCGCCTTGCCGGGCGGGAGCCTTGCCGCCGGCTTCGACACCCTGATTCTCTTCGCTCTTGCGCGCTTTCTCAGAGGTATCGCCAAAGGTCTCAGGCGTCACCGAAGGGCCGCGCTCCAGCGGGCTTTCGGGCACCGCCCCGCCGATAGCATCGTTGCGGGCGAGATCGGCACGCGCCTTCTCGGCTTCGGAACGCGGGTCGTGGGCTTTGCCAGCCATGGGGAACGCCTCCTGCATCGAACGAAGGGTCAATGCCGTTGGAAAAGCGCGGTTCCCTCCCCCGTTCCCCTTGTTGCGGCCGCGTCGTCACACCAATTTAAGCCGAGCGGATGCCTCGCTGGAGGGTCCGACATCACAGGGCGTGGCCGGGCCTCGAAGAGGACGGGCAAGCCTCAGAAGGGGTGACTGATGAATTTCGAGAAATATACTGAGCGCGCCCGTGGCTTCGTGCAGGCTGCGCAGAACCTCGCCATGCGGGAAGGCCATCCGCAATTCGCACCCGGCCACATCCTGAAAGTTCTGCTCGACGATCCGGAAGGCCTCTGCGCCGGGCTGATCGACCGCGCCGGCGGCCGCTCCCGCGAGGCCCATGCCGCGGTCGAGCAATGGCTCGCCAAACAACCCAAGGTGTCCGGCTCCGCCGCACAACCACAGGCGACGCGCGATCTCATGCGCTTTTTCGATAGTGCCGAGCAGACGGCTGAGAAGGCGGGCGATTCGTATGTCACCGTCGAGCGCATGCTGCTGGCGCTGGCGCTCGAAAAAGATTCGGAAGCAGGCAAGATTCTCGCTCAGGCCGGCGTGACGCCGCAAGGGTTGAACGCCGCCATCAATACGCTCCGCAAGGGCCGCACCGCCGACAACGCCACGGCGGAGAACGCCTATGATGCGCTCAAGAAATACGCCCGCGATCTGACGGAAGCCGCTCGCGAGGGCAAGCTCGATCCGGTCATCGGCCGAGACGAGGAAATTCGCCGCACGATCCAGGTTCTTTCACGTCGCACGAAGAACAACCCGGTCCTCATCGGCGAGCCCGGCGTCGGCAAAACCGCCGTCGTGGAAGGCCTTGCCCTGCGCATCGTCAACGGCGACGTGCCGGAAAGTTTGAAGGATAAGCAATTGCTCGCCCTCGACATGGGCGCGCTGATCGCAGGCGCGAAATATCGCGGCGAGTTCGAGGAGCGCCTGAAGGCCGTGCTCAATGAAGTGACCTCCGCGAATGGCGGCATCATCCTCTTCATCGACGAGATGCACACGCTCGTGGGCGCGGGTAAAGCCGATGGCGCGATGGATGCATCGAACCTGCTCAAGCCTGCGCTGGCGCGCGGCGAATTGCATTGCGTCGGCGCGACGACGCTCGATGAATATCGCAAGCACGTGGAGAAGGACGCGGCGCTCGCGCGGCGCTTCCAGCCGATCTTCGTGGACGAGCCTTCGGTCGAGGATACCGTGTCGATCCTGCGCGGCATCAAGGAAAAGTACGAGCAGCATCACGGCGTGCGCATCACCGATTCGGCGCTTGTCGCCGCTGCGACTCTGTCGAACCGCTATATCACCGACCGCTTCCTGCCGGACAAGGCCATCGACCTCGTGGATGAAGCCGCCTCGCGCCTGCGCATGCAGGTGGATTCGAAGCCTGAGGAACTCGACTCGCTCGATCGCGAAATCATCCGCCTGAAGATCGAAGCGGAAGCGCTCAAGAAGGAAACCGACAGCGCCTCGAAGGATCGTCTCGCGCGGCTCGAAAAGGAGCTCGCGGATCTTGAAGAGCGCTCGGACGCCATCACCACCCGCTGGAAAGCGGAGAAGGACAAGCTCGGCCACGCGGCGAAGCTGAAGAAATCACTCGACGATGCCCGCAACGAATTGGCCTCCGCTCAACGGCAAGGCCAATATCAGCGCGCGGGTGAGCTCGCCTACGGTGTCATTCCGCAACTCGAGAAGGAGCTCGCTGAAACGGAAGCGAACGCCGATGGCGGCGGCATGATGGAAGAGGCGGTGACGCCGAACCACGTGGCGCAGGTCGTCTCCCGCTGGACCGGCGTTCCCGTCGACAAGATGCTCGAAGGCGAGCGCGAAAAACTCCTCCAGATGGAGCAGGAACTCTCCAAGCGCGTCATCGGTCAGCGAGAGGCGGTGGAAGCCGTCTCGACTGCCGTGCGTCGTGCGCGCGCGGGCTTGCAGGATCCGAACCGGCCCATCGGCTCGTTCATGTTCCTCGGCCCCACCGGCGTCGGCAAGACCGAGTTGACGAAGGCGCTTGCCGCGTTCCTGTTCGACGACGACACTGCGCTCGTGCGCATCGACATGTCGGAATACATGGAGAAGCACTCGGTTGCCCGCCTCATCGGCGCGCCTCCCGGCTATGTGGGCTACGAGGAAGGCGGCGCGTTGACGGAAGCAGTGCGGCGCCGGCCTTATCAGGTCGTGCTGTTCGACGAGATCGAGAAGGCGCATCCGGACGTGTTCAACGTGCTGCTGCAAGTGCTCGACGATGGACGTCTCACCGATGGCCAAGGCCGTACGGTCGATTTCCGCAACACGCTGATCATCATGACGTCGAATCTCGGCGCGGAATATCTCGTGACGCAGAAAGAGGGCGAGGATACCGACGCCGTTCGCGGCGAGGTGATGGCGGTGGTGCGCTCGCATTTCCGTCCGGAATTCCTCAACCGCGTGGACGAGATCATCCTGTTCCACCGTCTGAAGCGCAGTGAGATGGGCGCCATCGTCGACATCCAGATCAAGCGCCTTCAGAAGCTTCTGGACGATCGCAAGATCACCCTCGAACTCGCACCGGAAGCCCGCGACTGGCTCGCGGACAAAGGCTACGATCCGGCTTACGGCGCGCGGCCCTTGAAACGCGTGATCCAGAAGAACGTGCAGGACCCGCTCGCCGAACTGATTCTCGGCGGCGAGATCCATGATAGTGAAACCGTGCGTGTCACCGTCGGGCCGGAAGGTCTGATGATCGGAGATTTCACGGCGAACCGGAAGGCGGAACGGGCTCCGGAGGGTGTGCGGCTGAATTGAGCCGCACCGCCTTACAGTAAATTGCGATATGGCCGGGTTCGCCCCGGCCATATTCATTTGAAGAGGAACCCTCCCCGCCGACATTCCGGAGCGCGGAATCCATACCGCAACGGTTCCGTAGATGCGCCTTACATTGCAATGGCAGGGTATGGGTTTCGGACTCGCGCCAAGGCGCACGCCGGAACGACGTCGGCCTGTTCCCATTCGGACAGAATTCTGGCAAAAGCTCTCGTCCCAGTTCGCCACACAGAGAACATTCCCGTGAAGCTCATTCGTTAGCGACGCTCTCGCAAGAAGAATTTGAAGACGACCGACCCGCACCCAGCGGCCGGAGCGTCATGTCTTTTTGCGCGCCGAAGCGCCTGTGCTTCGGCCAAAGCTAACGCATGTCAGGACAAAAGAATGTCTCATCTCGAACAGATGCCGCTCACGATCGAGCGCGGCACGATCCAATCCGGATCCTTCTCTCTCGGCTATTCCATCGAAGGGGCGGGTACACCCGTTCTCGTGATCGGGAGCGCGGTTTATTATCCGCGCGTGTTCTCGCAGGATCTGCGGCGCTCGCTCAAACTGATCTTTGCCGATCATCGCGGTTTTGCGCCCTCATCCGGCGAGGAAAACCCCGATTATTCCCTTGAGCGCGTGCTTGCCGATATCGATCTGGTACGGTCCCGCCTCGGCCTCGACAAGATCGTGATCCTCGGCCATTCCGGCCACGGCTATATGGCGCTGGAGTACGCCAAGGCGTATCCACAGCATGTGTCGCATGTGGTCATGCTCGCGACCGGGCCAAGCCATAGCGCAGCTCATATGGCCGTGTTGGAGCGTTCCTGGCAGGAGGCCGCGTGCCCGGAGCGCAAGGCGCGGCTCGATGCGGACATGGCGACGCTAGGTGCAGCCATCGCCGCCACACCTGAAAGGCGCTTCATCGCCTATTGCGTGAAGATGGGCGCGCGCAGCTGGTTCGATCACACCTTCGATGCAGGCCCGCTATGGGACGGCGTTCACGTGAACATGCCCCTGTTCGACTTCATGTGGGGCGAGGTCTTTCGCGACATCGATATTGCGAAAGGTCTCGACAAGCTGAACGCTCCCGTGTTCCTCGGGCTCGGCCGGTTCGATTATCTCGTCGCGCCCTCCCCCACATGGGACGCCTATCGGCCACATTTCCACGATCTGACTGTGCGGATCTTCGACAAAAGCAGCCACACGCCGCAATTCGAGGAGTCCGACGTGTTCGATTCCGAATTGTTGGGATGGCTCTCGTCTCGCCAATAGCGGGGTCTCACCGGGAAAGGCCGCCGTTGGCGGCCTTTCATTTGGCTCCCCGGACCAAATCCAAGCAACCACGGTATGGCTCACCCTACCTTGGATCAGATGTCCTTTCGCGTTTTTCGCCCTATCCATTGTGCACCGCATCGTCGGCCATAACATTTCGAGGAAACACCCATGGATAGAAGAACTATGCTCAAGGGCGCCGGTCTCGCGGCAGCCGCAGGCGTGGCCTCTCCCGCCATCGCGCAATCGCAGCCCGAGATCCGCTGGCGCATGCCGTCGAGCTATCCCAAGAGCCTCGATACGCTCTATGGCGCCGGCGTGCAGATCGCCAAGCGCGTGGCGGAGGCGACCGACAACAAGTTCCAGATCCAGGTTTTCGCGGCGGGCGAGATCGTCAGCGGCCTGCAGGTCATGGACGCGGTGCAGAACGGCACCGTCGAATGCGGCTACACCTTGTCGAGTTACTATATCGGCAAGGATCCGACCTTCATGTTCGAGACCTCCGTGCCGTGGGGCATGAACGTGCGCCATCACAATGCGTGGATGAATTTCGGCGGTGGCCTCGATCTCGTGCGCGAATTCCTCAAGGACTACAACATCCAGACCTTCCAGGCCGGACAGACCGGCGCGCAGATGGGCGGTTGGTTCCGCAAAGAAATCAATTCCGTCGAAGATCTGAAGGGCCTGAAATTCCGCATCGCCGGCATGGGCGGCCAGATCATGGCGAAGCTCGGCGTGGTGCCTCAGGTGCTCGCCGGCGGCGACATTTATCCGGCGCTGGAGCGTGGCACCCTCGACGCGGTGGAGTTCTCCGGACCTTACGACGACGAGAAGCTCGGTTTCGTGAAGGTCGCCAAGTACTATTACTATCCCGGTTTCTGGGAGGGCTCGGCGCAACCCTCACTCTACATCAACCTCGACAAATGGAATTCGCTGCCACCTGCCTATCAAGCCATTCTGGAGGCAGCCTGCGCGGAAGCCAACGCGCAATGCGTGATGAAATACGATGCGCAGAATGCGGAGGCGATCCGCCGTCTCGTCGCTCAGGGAGCGTTGCTGCGCGCTTTCCCCAAAGATGTGATGGAGGCGAGCTACAAGACAGCTTACGCCCATTACAACGAGATCGCGGCATCGAATCCCAAATTCAAGAAAATCTACGATTCGTGGAATGCGTTCCGCGAAAAGGAGAACACTTGGTTCCGCATCGCCGAACTTCCCTTCGATATCTTCACCACGACGCAGAACCAGCAAAAGAATTGATATAAAAGGCGAATTTTCATCAGCGAAGGCGGCGTGTCATCCCGGCGCGCCGCCTTTTTCATGAAAATCGGGATCAAGGCTTGAGCGTAGGCGTTGTCCTCATCGAGTGGGTTCCAATCGAGCCCCGAAGCAATGGAGACACCGCATGAAGGAACATAATCGACATCGCGACGCGGAGCATAAGAAGGCCGGCGAGAAGGATCGTAAGTTGCCCGAGAACACAAAAGAAAATCTTGACCGGAAACTCGATGAAGCCGGGGAAGAATCCTTTCCCGCGAGCGATCCGGTATCCGTAAAAATCACGAAATAGAAGCAGCCGCTTTTGGTATCGCTTCGCCACCCAAGGTGGCTGGAGCGATACCCTTTTTCACGTTCGGCTGGCGACCGCGACACCAAGCGCGGCGCAACCCATGCCAACTATCTGGATCGCGCTCAAGGTCTCGCCGAACAGGGCATAGGCCATGAGCGCGGAGACCGGCGGCACGAGGTAAAGCAGCGTCGCCACCCCAACAACGGCCCCGTGGCGGATGAGATAAAGCAGAAGCCCGATGGCGCCGATGGAAAGGCCGAGCACGGCCCAGATCAGCGAGAGCCAGAGCGGGAGCGTGAATTCCATGTGTCCCTGCTCGCTCAGCAACATCATCGGTACGGTCACGACCGCCGCGCCGATATATTGCACGAGGGCGTTGACGCGCAGATCGGCGCTGGCGCCGGTGCGCTTCTGCCAGATGGTGCCGAGCGTGATCGAAAGCATGGCGAGAAGGCCGACGCCAAGCGCCAGAGGTGGAACACCGGCCCCGAGTTTAGGCAGCACCACGAGCCCGGCTCCGATGAAGCCGAGGCCGATGCCGATCCAACGGCGCTGCGAAACCTGTTCTCCGAGAAGCGGCTCCGCGAGAACGCCCGTCACCAGCGGCTGAAGTCCCGCGACGAGCGCCATGATCCCGGCCGGCAGGCCATGCTTCACGGCCCAGAACACCCCGCCGAGATAGAACCCATGCAGAAGAACGCCAGCGACCAAGCCGTCGCGCCATTCCCGGCCCGTCTTCGGCCAGGACGCCCGCATCGCCAGGACGACGAGGACAAGCACCAGAATGGCAAGCAGGTAACGGACAAGGAGGAAGGTCAGCGGCTCCGCATAGGGCGCGATGGTTCGCGCCACGATGAAGCCAGTCGCCCAGATCACGACGAAGAGCGGCGGCGCAAGGCGTGTCAAAAGAGAGGATGTCATGAAAGAGAGCCGAAGCCTTCGATAGGGAAGACGCATCATCGCCATAGCGCATTTCCGACCGGCGGACCAACCGTGCCATCGTTAGAGGGGCCAAGTATGGGAAGAACCATGAGAAGAATATGTTTACCCGCAAGGTCCAAAACGAAGGTAGCTTGCCGATCATCTGTTCCGCGCCATGTCAGGTGCGTCGGAGAACTTGTTTGAAGCGCTTGTGGACCATCTTCGAGATTCTCGGCCTCACCGTCCGGCGCTTCATCATGCATGACGCCTGGGCCATATCGAGCCATATCGCGCTCTCGGTCCTGACCTCGCTCTTTCCCTTTCTCATCCTGCTGACCGCCCTGGCAAGCCTTTTCGGCACCGCATCGCTCTCGGACGAGGCGGCGGATCTCATCCTCGACTCGTGGCCGCGCGAAGTAGCGGAGCCCATTGCCGGCGAGGTGCACCGCATCCTGACTGGGCGGCGCAGTGGCGTGCTGACGCTCGGCCTCGTGCTCTCGCTCTATTTCGCGTCGAGCGGGGTCGAAAGCCTGCGCGTCGGCCTCAACCGCGCTTATGGCGTGCGCGAAACACGGGCCTGGTGGCTGACACGCCTTGAATCCATCGCCTTCGTCATCGGCGGAGCCTTCGTCATTCTAGCGCTCGCGTTTCTCGTCGTGCTCGGCCCCTTCATCTGGCGTGGCATGGTCCGTGTCTTCCCGGCGCTCAACGCCTTTGGCGATATCGCCGATCTTCTCCGTCTCGGCGTCGCGACCTTGATCATCGTCGCCGGTCTGATCGGCGCGCATCGGTTTCTTCCGGCCGGCCAACGCTCGTTCCTCTCGATCCTGCCGGGAATCGGCGTCACGCTCATTCTTTGGCTCCTCGGCGGCATCGGCTTCGGCTGGTATCTGGAGTTCTATCCAGGTTCCTACGCCTCGACCTACGGGGGCCTCGCCACCGCAATGGTGGTGCTGATCTTTCTGTACACGCTCGGTGCGATCTTCCTGTTCGGCGGTGAGCTGAACGGCACGATGCGCATCATCAAGCGACGACGCTGGCACAAGGAAGAAGAAGTCGTGGCCTTCGACGACAGCGTGAAGGAAGGCTGAGTGCGCAAACGAAAACGGCCGGGTCGAGCCCGGCCGTTCTCTCGATTTAGAAATGCGCTCGCTTAGAGTTTGATCGTTTCAGATCGAAACAGGATCAAACTCTCGATTCTTTATTGTCGCATGATCCGGGCGAACAACCGGTTTCCACTTGTTCTGATCACGCTCTAGTTGGCGATGCGATACTTCACGAAGCCTTCCGGCGCATCGCCCATCTTCTCGGCCTTGATGCCGGCCGGCTGATAAGCGGCGGCGTTCGGGCCGGTGGTGAACGTCGCAACGACACTCGAAGGCACCGCGAGCGTCCACGAACCGTCGGCCTTCGGCGCGACGGTCTTGCGTTCGATGATGAAGCGCATGATCGCGTCGCGCGTCAGATCGGGAGCCTCGAACACGATGGTCTTGCCGTCGGCGCCGGGGAAATTGCCGCCGCCACCTGCGCGATAATTGTTCGTCGCAACGATGAAGACCTGATCGTCGGTAACGGGCTTGCCGTTATAGGTCAGATCTTTGATGCGGTGAGCATCGGGCGCAATGACCTTGCCGTTGTCGTCGTAGCGCGAGGCCTGGGTCGGATCGATCTTGTACTGCACGCCCGCGATGACGTCGAAGTTATAGGCCGGGAACTTCTGATTGATGAGATCCTGTTCACCGCTCTTCGTCGGGTCGATCTGGTTGAAGATGCCGGCCGAGCGCTCCAGCCATTCGCGCACCTGCGCGCCGGTCACCTTCACCGCGCGCACCGTGTTCGGATAGATGTAGATATCGGCCATGTCCTTGATCGCGAGCGGACCGGGCTTGATCTCGGTGAAGTAGTTCGGGCCGCCGCGTCCGCCTGCCTTGAAGGGAGCAGCCGCCGAGAGAAGCGGCAGATCCTTGTAAGGCGTGTTCTTGAGAAGATCGGCCACATACCAAGCTTGCGCCTCGGCAACGATCTTCACAGACGCATCATCGGCGACCAGCGAGAAGTAGGAGTGGATCGGAACGGAGGTCTGGCCCACCGGCTCGCGTACGTATTTCAGCGTCGCGTCGTGATCCGTTTGCGCGGCCGCGAGAACGAGCGCTTCGGATTCGGCCTTCGGCACGATCTTGCGGTCGACGCGATCGTAGATCGGGCGCGCGTCAGTCTTGAAGTTCGCGACCTTCCAGGCGTTGCCTTCCTTGGTGAGTTCGAGATCGATGACGCCGAGGTGGCTGCCCCAGAAGCCGGCCATGACGGCGGGCTTGCCGTGAAGCGTGCCCTTCTGCACGTCGACACCCGGAATGTTGGCGAATTCCTTGCCGCCGGGGAACACGAAATGCTGGTGCCCGGTGAGGATGGCATCGATGCCGTCGACCTTGGCGAGATGCAGTGCAGCATTCTCCTCGCCGCCGCTACGCTCACCGCCCGCGATGCCGGAATGGCAGAGCGCCACGACGATATCGGCACCGGCCTTCTTCAGATCAGGCACATGCTTTTTCGCTGCATCGACGATATCGATGGTCGTCGCCTTGCCGTCGAGATTGGCCTTGTCCCATTGCACGATCTGCGGCGGCGTGAAGCCGATGACGCCGACCTTGATCTTGTGCTTCGCGCCGCTCTCATCGGCGAATTCGCGATCGAGAATGATCCAGGGCTGGCGCAGGGTCTTGCCGTCGGCCTTGATGACGTTCGCGCAGACCAGCGGGAATTTCGCCGCGCCCATCGCGTTCTGCAGGAAATCGAGACCGTAGTTGAATTCGTGATTGCCGAACGTGCCGCAATCGTAATTGAGCGTGTTCATGGCGGCGACCATGGGATGAACGTCGCCTTCCTTCATACCGCGCCGATACGCGATGAAGTCACCGAGCGGGGAACCCTGGATCAGATCGCCGTTGTCGAAGAGCAGGCTGTTCTTCGCCTCGCCGCGCGCGGCCTTCACGAGGTTCGCGGTGCGCGCAAGGCCGACCGTGTCGTCGCTGGCGTCGCGATAATAATCGTAAGGGAAGATGTTGGCGTGAATATCGGTCGTCTCGAGGATGCGGAGCTTGACGACCGGATCCGCCGCGAAGGCGAATTTCGGCAGCCCCGCGACGGCCACCGCGGCCACGCCGGTTTGAAGAGCGCGACGGCGGGTAATGGAAGTCCCTGACATTTTCTTGGTTCCCCTGGTGAAACAGTATTAGCCGCCGCAGAGGGAACACGAGTTTTGTGACAAGATCAATAATAGCCATCTAAGAAGACGGTTATTGCGCTCTATCGCGCGTCACCGGAAGCGCCTCGCCCTTCGAGACGGCCTGATGGCCTCCTCAGGGTGAGGCTGTATAGCGCTCCGTGTCATCCCCGGCAGCCGGGAACGACACCGGGTGCTCGACTTCTCACCTCATCCTGAGGAGCGGCGCAGCCGCGTCTCGAAGCCTCATTCTGAGGAGGTCACGTAGTGACCGTCTCGTTGCATCCCCTGCTGCTTTTTTACGCTACGCCCTCAACGCCTCATCCAGATCCCGGAACAGATCTTCCGGATCCTCGATTCCTGTGGACAGCCGCAGAAGGTCCGGCGGGCATGGCGTTCCCGGCCCTTCGATGGAGGCGCGGTGCTCGATCAGGCTCTCCACCCCGCCGAGCGAAGTCGCCCTCTTCCAGAGTTTGACATGGGCCGCCGCCCTGATGGCCGCCGCTTCTCCGCCCGTCACCTGAATCGACATCATGAAGCCGAAGCCGTTTTCCATCTGCCGGGCCGCGAGATCGTGACCGGGATGTTGCGGCAGGCCGGGATAGAGCACCCGAGCCACTTTCGAGTGAGCAGCGAGCCGCTCGGCGAGACCCTGAGCGCTTCTGGCCTGAGCGGCTGCCCGCAAGGGAAAGGTCCGCATGCCGCGCATGAGCAGATAAGCCTCGAAAGGTCCGAGAATGGCCCCCTGCATCTTTCGAATGCCGGAAACCTTCGTCCAAAACTCATCGACTTTCGCCCCCGCCAGAACGCCCGCGACCACATCCGAATGGCCGTTGAGGATCTTGGTGGCGGCGTGCATGACGATATCCGCGCCGAGCGTCAGCGGACGCGTGTGATAGGGCGAGGCCGTCGTGGAATCGACCGCGAGCCGCGCCCCGGCCTTATGCGCGATCTCGGCCGCGCCCGCGATATCGGTGATAGTCCAGAGGGGGTTCGAAGGGGTTTCGATCCAGACCAGCTTGGTGCGGCCCGGAATCACCGCCTTGCGCAAGGCATCGAGATCATCGGTCTCCGCGAAATCGACATTGAGGCCCCAGCGCGTCGCCTCCGTCATCAGCCAGTTGCGGAGCGCCCAGTACATGACCTTCGAAGCGACCACATGATCGCCGGGATCGAGTGCCTGGAACACGGCCGTCGCGGCGGCCATGCCGGAGGAAAAGAGCAGGGCTCCGGCTTCCGCCTCCTCCAGCATCGCCAGGACAGCTTCGGTTTCGCGGATCGTCGCGTTGTCGGGGCGGCCATAGACGTAGCCGGAGGAATAGGCGTTGTCCTCATCGCGAATATAGGTCGTCGCCACGTGGATCGGCGGCACCACCGCCTTCGTGATCGGGTCAACGTGCCCGAGCGCCTGCGCGGCCAGGGTGCGTTTGGACCAGCTTTGCGGCGACATGGGAACCTCCAGGGACGAAACGGGTTTTCGGGGAGCTGACGAAGCTCATCTATTTAAAGGGATTTAGCCCATCATGCCTACTGGCCAGCCGTCTTTGACGGGATTGCCCACACCTCCGTTGCCACGCCTCGCGTTAACGATCTTGCCGGTCGTTCTGGTAGCCGTTCTCGGCAATCTGGCGACGATCCCAAATATTCCGACCTGGTATGCGGGCCTTGCAAAGCCGAGCTTCACGCCGCCGAACTGGGTCTTCGGTCCGGCGTGGGCGATTCTCTATGCCCTGATGGCCTATGCCCTCTGGCGCATTCTCTCACTACCGCGTGAGGAACCGGGACGCGCAGGGGCGATTGCGGCCTTCTTCGTCCAACTCGCGATCAACGCCCTTTGGTCATGGGCGTTTTTCGCAGGCCATAGCCCGCTCGCCGGACTTGTCGTGATCCTGGCCCTGATCGTGGCGATCGTCATCACGATCTACCGTTTCAAGCCGCTCGATTCCGTCGCAGCCTTGCTCTTGGTGCCCTATCTCGCCTGGGTCGTCTTCGCGACCGCCCTCAATCTCGCCGTCTGGGAGCTCAATTGAGTCTCATTGTTCGTCGAACAGATGGGGTTCCGTGTCCATGTGATCGATCACGCCCACATAAGGCAGTTGACGGTATGAATGGGCCACATCCATGCCATAGCCGACGACGAAGACATCCGGGCAAGTGAACCCGACGAACTCGGCGTCAATGGTCACGGCGCGCTTGTGCGGCTTTTCCAGAAGAACCGCGGTCAGGACGCGCTTTGCGCCACGCGCCATCAGCAGGTCCTTGGCGAAAGCCACCGTTCGGCCGGATTCGAGAATGTCGTCGACGAGCAGGATGTCACGGCCGCGCACATCGCTCTCCACATCGCGCAGGATCGCGACCTGACCGGACGATACGGTACCATCGAGGTAGCTCGACAGATGCACGAATTCCACCTGCGGTTCGAGACCGGCCCTGTGGAGCGCGCGAATCAGATCCGCCGCGAACATGAAGCTGCCCTTGAGCACGGCGACGACCAGCAGGTTCTCCGGCTTTTGCTTGGCGACTTCCTGCGCCAGCTCCTCGTTGCGGCGAGCGATGGCAGTTTCGTCGAAGAGAACCCGGATGCGGGGAGGAGGGGTCATGGTCGTTCCGTCAAAGAAAGAAAGGGCGGCACCATTCGGCCCGCGAACCATTATGCGATTACACTCACGACCACGAAAGCGCAGGAGAAGTCAAACGTCTCGTTGCGATCTGTCCACCAGGGTGTTCATCCAGGGTGTTCATCCCTTGGCCGATATTGTCTAGGATCAATTCGAATTTCGGCTCGGCTCGCATTGCATTTGCCTCAGCCTTCATGCGGGGATAGACGGGGATCGGCTTCTCATGTCTTTCGTCAATTTGGTTTTGTCACAAGGTTGGTTCAGCGGCGCGTGAAAGCGTTTTACGAAAACGAATTCGATGAAGGTCTCGTCCCCTCCGTGCATTTCGAGAATGTGGGCGTGCGCTATGGCATGGGCCCCGAAGTGCTTCGCGACCTCACCTTTTCCATCGAACCGCGCTCCTTCCAGTTTCTCACCGGGCCCTCGGGGGCGGGCAAAACGACGCTGCTGCGCCTGATTCTTCTCTCGGTGCGCCCGACGCGCGGACTCGTCTCGCTCTTCGGGCAGGATGTCTCGAAAATCTCGAAGGACGCCTTGACCGACCTGCGCCGGCGCATGGGCGTGGTGTTTCAGGATTTTCGTCTCCTCGACCATCTCACCACCTACGAGAACGTGGCCTTGCCGCTGCGCGTTCAGGGCAAGGAGGAGGCGAGCTACCGGGCCGAAGTGGTGGAACTCCTGCGCTGGGTCGGTCTCGGCGACCGCATGCATGTGCTGCCCCCCGTTCTCTCGGGGGGCGAGAAGCAACGCGCGGCCATCGCCCGGGCGCTGATCGTGCGGCCCGATCTTCTTCTCGCCGACGAGCCGACCGGCAACGTCGATCCATCGCTCGCAAAGCGTTTGCTTCGCCTTTTCATCGAATTGAACCGGCTCGGCACCTCCGTCGTCATCGCCACCCACGATTTCTCGCTGATGGACCAGCTCAACGTACGTCGCCTCGTCCTCGGCGACGGGCACCTGCATATCGACGCGTGACCGGCATGAGCGATTCCTCCTCCAATCAACACCGAGCACCGCCGGAGCGCCCCCTTCCCGCTTCGCTTCGGCGCAACGCGCCGCTCGTCCCGGTCGAATCCGCGGGTGGACGGGCGTTGGCCGCCGTCATCGCAATTCTCACTTTCCTCGCGGCACTCTGCGCTGGCGGTGCGGAGTTGGTAGCGGCGAGTTCCACCCAATGGCAATCGGCCGTCTCCCGCGAGGTGACGATTCAGGTGCGCCCGCAGGCGCAACGCTCCATCGACGCGGATATCGATCAGGCCGTCAGCCTCGCCAAGCGCGCGCCCGGAGTCGAAGAGGTTCGAACCTTCACCAAGGCGGAATCCGAGCGCCTTCTGGAGCCCTGGCTCGGCACCGGCCTCGATTTCGGCGATCTGCCCGTGCCGCGGCTCATCGTGATCAAGCTCCAGGACGATGCCAAACCGGATTTCTCAGGCCTCAGACAGGCTTTGAAGGACAAGGTGCCCACCGCGAGCCTCGACGATCATGCGCTCTGGCTCTCCAGGCTCTCGACCATGGCCAATACGGTCATCGGCGTGGGTCTCGTCCTCGTCATCCTCGTTCTCGTCGCGGCAGGCCTTGCCGTGACCTTCGCCACCCGTGGCGCCATGGCCGGAAACCGGGAAGTGGTGGACGTGCTGCATTTCGTGGGCGCGAACGACGATTACATCGCCCGCGAGTTCCAGCGCCGCTTCTTCCGCCTCGGCCTGCGCGGCAGCGCCCTGGGAGCCGGCGCCGCTCTCATCGTGACGATTGTCCTCGGCTTCTTCACGCGGTCGTGGCGAGCCAGTCCGGCAGGGGACCAACTGGAAGCCCTGTTCGGGTCCTTCAGCATCGGTTGGCGCGGCTATGCCACTGTCGTTTTCATCGCTCTGATCGTCGCCCTCGTCACAGCGGCCGTGTCCCGCTTGACAGTGAGACGTTTTCTTAACGAAGCTGGTTAATACTCAAGCGGTCTCAAAGGATCGCCTCTGCCTTGCCTTATTCTGCATTATCGTCGGTCAGGATGATGTTTCGCGCGCAGAGAACGGCAAATACGAGCACCCTGGAAGCCTCGGAGGCTTTCGGCTGGGGCTGGGCCGCTCATGCCAATCATGACAATCCGACCCGCAAATCCTGGCTGCTACGCTGCTTTTTCGCCGGATTCTGCTCCAGCGTGGCCGCGATCATCATCGGCTTTTTCGGCTTCATCGGCTTCGTCTATTCCCTCGATCGCTTCGAGCAGTCGCCACAGACCAGGGCGGACGGAATCGTGGTTCTGACGGGCGGGGCGCAGCGGATCGACGACGCCATCGACCTTCTGGCCAAGGGCTATGCCAACCGCCTGCTGATCTCGGGCGTCAACGAGAGAACGAACCGGGAGCAGATTTCCCGCCTCAACCCAGGGCAGCGCCACCTGTTCAATTGCTGCGTCGATCTCGATTATCGCGCCCGCAACACCATCGGCAACGCCATCGAGATTCGGCGCTGGACCGAACGGAACCGCTTCGCCTCTCTGATCGTCGTGACCTCGAACTATCACATGCCACGCGCGCTGGTGGAGCTGGAACACGCTTTACCGAAGATCCAGAAAATCCCCTATTCGGTCGCAGCCACCATCGATCCGCACAATTGGTGGCACAGCTTTGGCACTACCCGGGTGCTCTTCTCCGAATACGTGAAGTTCGTCGCCGTCTGGGTCCGTACCCGCTTCGAACGCGACCCCGAGTACTCCGCTGCCGCCAAGATCATGAGCGGCGGGGCGCCGATGATGATCGCGGACCCAACGACCCGGTAGAGAGGACGACCCGGAGCCTAGGCCCGCCAAGCGGGGCCTTTGCCCAGGCTGTGTTGCCGCATGATCTTTCGGCAAACCGGTTTCCTCTTTTTTGGATCATGCTCTAGAAGGGGCCGCTCGCGGGTTTCTCCCGCCTACCCTGTCACGGTCTCATGCTGATCCTTCGCTCGTTCCTCTTCAATGTCGCGTTCTATGCCAACATGGTCTTCTGGATGGTGGTGCTGATCCCGACATTTGTCCTGCCGCGCCGCCTCTTCATTCGCGGGCCGCAGCTCTGGGCGCGGACCAGCATCTGGCTTCAAAAGGTTATCGCCGGAACGCATGTGGAGTACCGCGGTCTCGAGAAGATTCCGCAGGGCGGCCTCCTCGTCGCGGCCAAGCATCAATCCCTTTGGGAGACCTTCGCGCTCCTGGCACTCTTCGAGGCGCCGATCTTCATCCTGAAGCGCGAACTGATGTGGATCCCGTTTTTCGGCTGGTACACGTGGAAGGCGGGCTGCGTGCCGATCGATCGCAAGGGCGGCTCGAGAGCCCTTCTGCAAATGGCCGCGCGCGCCAAGAAGGCGATCGAGCAGGGCCATCAGATCCTGATTTTTCCGGAAGGAACGCGCCGCCCTGCGGGCGCTCCGCCCGACTATAAATACGGCGTAGCGCATCTCTATCACGGCCTCAACGCGCCCTGCCTGCCCATCGCCCTGAATTCAGGTCTCTTCTGGTCGCGCCGAAAATTCATACGTCGGCCGGGAACGATCATTGTCGAAATCCTCGATCTCATCCCGCAAGGTCTCTCGCGCACCGACTTCTTCAACCGGGTTCAGGAAGAGATCGAAACGGCCTCCGACCGTATTCTGGAAGAGGGTCGTCGCGAATTGGGGATCGATGCAGCGACCTCGCAAACAAGTCTGTCGGAGATCTAAAGTTTGATCGTATCTCCTTGAAACACGATCAAACTCACGATTCCTTATTGCCGCATGATCCGGACGAACAATTGGTTTCCACTTGTTCCGATCATGCTCTAAGGCTCTCTCAAGCCAGCGCCCGGACCACCTGGTCGAGCAGCAGGTCTGTCACGCCCATGGCGACGAGGTGGTCATGGGTCGAGCGCACGTATTCCGTATTCGGACCCGAGACGCCATGGCCCTGTCGTACGAGGGGTAGCACATCTTCCAGCCTCGGGCGGCGCGTATATTGCGGATGATTGCGGTCGACGATGTAGGCAAGCGCGGTGACGCTGCGGCCATCATCCAGCCGCACCGGCAAATGCCGCTCCAGATAAACGGAGGTTACCTGTTCGCGCTCGCGCAGGTAGTCCACCGTCGCTTCGGCCTCCTGCGGCATCACCCGGAAGGCAACGCCATGGCAACGGCCACCCCGGTCGAGACCGAGCACGAGCCCCGGCTTTTCCGGCGTTCCGCGATGGACATGGGAGAGAACGCAAAGCGAGCGATGATAGCCGTGAAGATGCGCGTGACGGCGCTCCTCGAAGGGAAAACCCGGTCGCCACATGAGCGAGCCGTATCCGAAAACCCATAAATCGCCGATTTCGTCCGTCATTTTGCCGATGACCTGCCCGAACCTTGCCTGTTTCCGGCGCTAGAGGTCATACGGCTAGTCGCTAAACTTTTGACTTTGCACGACCTTTTCGGAAAACCGGATTCCGCTTTTCCGATCATGCGCTAACAGCTACCAAGGCGCCAGACAACAGGAGAGTTGGATATGGATGAGGTGGGCATGGAGGAAGCGGAAGCCAACGCGAGCACCCGCAGCAACCGCTTTTGGCTCTACACGCCCATCGCTCTTCTGGTTCTGGTCGGCATCGCCTGGAGCATCGCCTGGTTCGTCATCCGCAATCGTACAAATGATGGCCTCGACGCCTGGCTCGCTGCTGAGGCGAGAGGCGGACGGCAATGGACCTGCCTGGATCGGAAGGTCGGCGGCTTCCCCTTCCGCGTCGAAATCATCTGCGAAAGCCTGTCCCTGAAGCAGGGCAATGTGAGCGCCTCCTTGGGCCGAGTCGAATCCGTGGCGCAGGTTTACCAACCGCGTTTCGTGATCACCGAGATCGACGGTCCGCTCAACGTCACGGACGGCATCGTGACATTGAAGGGCACATGGGATCTGTTGCAGACCAGCGTTCATGCCACGCCGGACGGCTTGCAGCGCGCTTCTCTGGTCGCGGAGGCTCCCAATTTCACCATCACCGGCCTCGGCCCGACGGAACTCGGCACGTCGAGCGCCCATTTCGAAGCGCATCTACGGCCCAACCCGACACGGGCAGCCGAAGGTGCCTACGACGTGGCGATCAACACCCGTCAGGCCCGGATCCCGGCGTTGGACAACCTCATCGGCGGAGGCGAACCAACCGATCTGCAACTCGACGCGACAGCAACCCAGGCACAGGGTTTTCGCGGACGCCCCGTCATCGAGGAGCTGGAACGTTGGAGAGCGGCGAACGGCAAGGTCGATATCCTGATGCTGTCCCTCACCAAGGGCAATCGCAGGCTCGAAGGCAAGGGCGAATTGCGGCTCGACGATCTGCACCGCCCCACAGGGCAATTCGAGATCGCGGCGGCAGGGCTCGACGGTCTTCTCGGCAACGCCACGGGTAACCGGGCGACAGGAGCGCTGCTCGGTGCGCTGCTAGGCCAAGGCCAGCGCCAACAGAATGGGGACAAGCCGAAGCTCATACCCCTGCCACCCTTGCGGATTGATAACGGCAAACTGGCGATGGGACCGTTCGTGATTCCGGGCGTAAGGCTCCTGCCCCTCTACTAACCCTCGCGACGGCGACCGAAATCGGGTTCGGGCGCGTCCTGCCCTTCCGAGATGATGCCGCGCCGGATGGCGCGGGTGCGGGTGAAGAGGTCGAACAGCTTGTCGCCCTCACCCCACCGGATGGCGCGGGCGAGCAGCGCGATGTCCTCGTTCAGTCGCCCGAGCATTTCCAGCACAGCTTCCCGGTTGTGCAGGAACACGTCGCGCCACATGGTCGGATCGGACGCTGCGATGCGGGTGAAATCGCGAAAGCCGCCCGCCGAGAATTTGATGACCTCGGATTGCGTCACGGTTTCAAGATCCGCCGCCGTGCCAACGATGTTGTAGGCGATGAGATGCGGCACGTGGCTCGTGATGGCGAGCACCAGATCATGATGCTGCGCGCTCATCACTTCCACATTCGAGCCCATGGCAGCCCAGAAGCCGCGCACGCGCTCGATGGCTTTCTCGTCTGTCCCTTCGGCCGGCGTGAGGATGCACCAGCGATTGAAGAACAGCGTGGAGAATCCGGCATCGGGACCGGAATGCTCCGTGCCCGCCACCGGATGGGCCGGCACGAAATGCACGCCAGGCGGCAGATGCGGTTCGACCTGCGCCATGACGGAAGCTTTCACCGAGCCCACATCGGAGACGATGGCGCCGGACTTGAGCCCGCTCTTCATGGCCTGAGCCACCACACCACACACACCGACCGGAACGCACAGGATGACGAGATCGGCTTGTCTGACGCCGGCAGCGGCGTCAGACGTCGCCTCATCCGCGAGCTTGAGTTCCCGCACCCGCGCCAGCACCGCCTCATTGGCGTCGATAGCCACGAGATCGCGCGCCAGGTTGAGATGGCGCGCGGCGCGGATGATCGAGGAGCCGATGAGCCCGAGGCCGATGATGGCGACGCGGTCGAACAAGGGCTCCTTGCGGGGTGGGCCGAGACGCTCAGGCATTGGGCTTGCCGCTCATGAATTCACGCAAGGTCGCGACCACGAGGCGGTTCGCCTCTTCGTCGCCGATCGTGAGGCGAAGGGCATCGGGCAGGCCATAGGCGTCGATCCGGCGAAGGATCAGACCCCGGCTCGTCAGGAACGCATCGGCATCCTTCGAGGTGCGGCCCGCTTCCTTCGGGAAGTGGATCAGAAGGAAATTGCCGACGCTCGGCGTCACTGTGAGCCCGAGCGCCTCGATTTCCTTGGTGAGCCAGGCGAGCCATTGATCGTTATGCGCAAGCGCCTTGGCGAGATGGACATCGTCCTGGATCGCGGCGATACCGGCGACCATGGCGAGACCGTTGATGTTGAAGGGGCCGCGAATGCGGTTGACCGCATCGATAATGTGCGCGGGAGCCACCATCCAGCCGAGACGTAGATTGGCAAGGCCGTAGACCTTCGAGAACGTGCGCGTCATCACCACGTTCTCGGAGGTGGCGACGAGTTCGAGACCGGATTCGTAGTCGTTCTTGCGGACATATTCCGCATAGGCCGCGTCGATCACGAGAAGCACGTGCGGCGGTAGGCCCGCATGCAGGCGCTTCACCTCGTCGAAGGGGATGTAGGTGCCGGTCGGGTTGTTCGGATTGGCGAGGAAGACGATCTTGGTCTTGGGCGTCACCGCAGCCAGAATCGCATCCACATCAGCCTTGTAGCCCTGCTCCTTCGTCACCACCGGCGTACCGCCCGCGGCGAGGATCGCGATGCGATAGACGAGGAAGCCGTGTTCCGAGAAAATGCCCTCGTCGCCCGGCCCCACATAAGCATTGGTGATCAGCGAAAGCAGCTCGTCCGAGCCGGCGCCGCACAGGATGCGGTGTGGATCGAGTCCGTATTTCGCGGCAATCGCCTCACGCAGCTTGGACGCCGATCCGTCCGGATAGAGTTCGAAATGGTTCGCGTGCCGGATCGCGTCGATGGCCTTCGGCGACGGGCCGAGCGGCGTCTCGTTGGAGGAGAGCTTGTGAATCTTCGCAACCCCTGTGGCGGCGCTCTTGCCGGGCACATAGGCTTCGATCTTCATCACGCCGGAACGCGGCTGGGGACGAATGGACATGGGTCTTCCTGATAGGACTTGGTAGGAAACGCTCTAGAGCTTGATCCGGAGGAATAACCGGGTTCCACTTGTTCTGATCATGCTCTAGCGCAGGTTCGGTCTTATTTCACGTGGAAACGTTCGGCATGGCTGCCGACTTCGGTAAGGCCGGTGAGGCTCGCTCCGGCTCTCGTGAGCGCGCCGTGCAGTTCGTCCCGCTCCACGTGGCCGGGCATGGCCATGAGGGCCGAGAGCCCCTCCGCGTCGGCGGCGCTGGCGACGACTTCGCCGCCGAGATCGGCCAAGGTTGTGCTGACGCCCTTGTGCCATCGCTCGAACTGGGCGGCATAGAGCACCACATCCCGCACCGCCGCATCCGCCAGGGGCTTCGAAATGACGAAGACCGGCGTCCCCGCCGGATGGTCCGGGCGCTCGATGAAGGGCAGGCGAGCAATGATCTTTGGTCGGTCGGCTGCGGCCAGAGTCCGCCACCACGCCCCACTCGACGCCCCCTGGTCGATCCGGAAAATGCCGAGGTCGCCCCGCGCACCCGCAACCGCCTCGATCACCGCCCCGGCGCTCGGATGGCTGACATAGGGCACCGTGAAGCCGAAATGGAACCGGGCGGAATCGCGCATGGGCGCATCGCCCGCGGAAACATCCGCATGAACGGTATAGGGCGCTTGCACATAAGTGAACGTCGCGATGATCACGCGCCAGATGCTCTCCACCGTATCGAGAGGCAGAAGGCCCCCATGCCGCTCGGCGAGCAGACGCATCATCGAAGCCTCGCGGCCGGGCCGGAAGGCGGAACCGGATTCGGAAGTCTTCTTCACCTTGATCAGACGGTCGATGATGGTGCCCCGCTCCATCAGGAGCCGATGCATCGTCTCGTCGATCCGGTCGATCTCCTGGCGGAGTTCGGCAAGCGAGGGGGGCTGTTGAGCGGTCATAGGCGTGATCCTGACGAAGACCGCCCTTCTTTCGCAGTCCCACGCCCTGCTGCCAAGAGGGAGCTTCGACCGGCAGGTTTGCATCCATCCTCGTTGACGCCCGCCCTGTCGCGAATTACCGGTGTTCGAAAGGACGAACGATTTCGGTATTCATGTCCAGCTCATCCGTTCCCGCAGAACCAAGAAGTCAGGTCGACGATCCGTCGAGCCTTGTGGCGCGCTTCGGTGCGGACGAGCCGCTGATGATGGATGCAGGTGTGCCGCTCGGCCCCTGGCAGATCGCCTACCAGACCTATGGAACGCTGAACGCCGACAAGACCAACGCCGTTCTGATCTGCCATGCCCTCACCGGCGATCAGCATGTGGCGAACGTCAATCCGGTGACGGGTAAGCCCGGCTGGTGGACCACTATGGTCGGTCCCGGTCGCCCGGTGGATACGGACCGGTTTTTCGTGATCTGCGCCAACGTCCTCGGCGGTTGCATGGGCACGACCGGCCCCGCTTCGATCGACCCGGCGACGGGACAGCCTTACGCCCTCGATTTTCCGGTGGTGACGATCCACGACATGGTGCGGGCGCAGGCCGCTCTCATCGACCGGCTCGGCATCGAGAGCCTGTTTTGCGTCGTCGGCGGCTCCATGGGCGGCATGCAGGTGCTGCAATGGGCCGCGAGCTATCCGGAGCGGGTTTTCGCGGCTCTGCCCATTGCCACAGCCGCGCGCCATTCGGCCCAGAACATTGCCTTCCACGAGGTTGGCCGCCAGGCGATCATGGCCGATCCCGATTGGCGCGGTGGACGCTATCTCATCGAGGATACACGCCCCTCCAAGGGACTTGCCGTGGCGCGCATGGGCGCGCACATCACCTATCTTTCGGAAACGGCGCTTCATCGTAAATTCGGACGCAATCTGCAGGATCGCGCCGCACCGACCTTCTCTTTCGACGCCGATTTCCAGATCGAGAGTTATCTGCGCTACCAGGGTCTTTCCTTCGTCGAGAGGTTCGACGCCAATTCCTATCTCTACGTGACGCGCGCGATGGACTATTTCGATCTCGCCGCCGAACATGGCGGCTCGCTCGCCAACGCCTTTCGCGGGAAGGCGACGCGGTTCTGCATTATCTCTTTCACCTCTGACTGGCTGTTTCCAACCTCCGATTCCCGCGCCATCGTTCACGCGCTGAACGCCGCGGCAGCCTCCGTCGGTTTCGTCGAGATCGAGAGTGACAAGGGGCATGACGCGTTCCTGCTCGAGGAGCCGGAAATGTTTTCGGCGGCGCGCGGCTTCATCGATGCCGCCGCTCGCGTTCGAGGCCTGTCATGACCGATCAATTCGCGACACCCCGCCTCGATTTTCTCCTTGTCGCCGACATGGTGGCGAAAGGGTCGCGCGTGCTCGACATCGGCAGCGGCGACGGCTCGCTGCTGGAGCTCCTGCGCGAGCGCCGCGACGTCGATGGACGCGGCATCGAGATTTCCCGCGAGGGCGTGAACGATTGTCTCGCCAAGGGCCTGCCGGTGATCCAGGGCGATGCGGATACGGACCTTGCCGATTATCCCGACGATGCCTTCGATTATGTCATCCTGTCGCAGACGATTCAGGCCACGCGTCAGCCGAAGGTAGTTTTAGAGCATCTCCTGCGCATCGGCCGCCGCGCCATCGTCTCGTTCCCGAATTTCGGCCATTGGCGCGTGCGTCTGGACCTCACCTTTCGCGGCCGCATGCCGGTGACGGAGAACATGCCGTTCTCCTGGTACGACACGCCCAACATCCATTTCTGCACCATCCGCGACTTCGTGGAATTGTGCGACGGGGTAGGCGCGAAGATGGAAAAGGCCGTCGCCCTCGACGCCGGCGGACACCCGATCCGCGTCGCCCTGCCCTGGTGGGTGTGGAACCTGTTCGGAGCACAGGGGGTGTTTCTGCTCAAGCGGGGATAAACCGCGTCATCCCGGACGCCGAAGGCGATCCGGGATCGCATGGGATGAGGAGCGCCAAACTCGGTTGACGATCCCGGGTTCCGCTGGCGCAGCCCCGGAATGACGAGCCTATACGCAGCCTCACCCTGAGGAGCGAAGCGTCTCGAAGGGCGAGGCGTCTCCAGTGCCCGCTGGACCCTCCTTCGAGACGCCGCTACGCGGCTCCTCAGGATGAGGTGGAATACCGGGATCACATGCGCGACGCGCTCCCTCTCCCTATGGGAGAGGGTTACGCCCTTTCCGGATGGACCGTTCGCGCGTTGCGCGCCCCGGAATGACGGCAGCGATAATTCCGTAGCGATGCGGACTTGCCTCTCACCCTGCCTTCGACGCCAGCGGGTGCAGGTCGCGCACCATGCTTTTCAAACGCTCGTCGAGGACGTGCGTATAGATCTGCGTCGTCGAAATATCGGAATGGCCGAGCAGCTCCTGCACGACGCGCAAATCCGCCCCGTTCTGAAGCAGATGGCTCGCGAAAGCGTGGCGCAGCACGTGCGGGCTCACCTTGTCGCCACGCAATCCCGCGGCGGCGGCGGTCGCCTTGAGATCGCGAGCGAACGCCTGCCGCGTCAGGTGGCCGCTCTCGCTGTCGGCGGGAAAGAGCCAGGGCCCGCTCACCTTGCCCTTCTCTTCCAGTAACGCAAGGTAAGTCCCCGCCGCCTCGCGCGCCGCGTCGGTCAACGGCACCAGGCGCTCCTTCGCGCCCTTGCCGCGCACCACGAGAAACCGATCCCGCGTCTTGGCGGCGCTGCGGGGGAGCGAGATCAATTCGGAAACGCGCAAACCCGTCGCATAGAGCAGTTCGAGGAGGCACGCCATGCGCGCCGCCCGCAGGCGCTCGAGGGGGGATGCCTTGGCGTTGTCCATGCCCTCCAACGCCACCCGCAGAAGGCGGTCCACTTCATCGACGGAGAGTATTTTGGGCAGCACCCGCCCACGCTTGGGGGCGGAGACGGCGGCGGTCGGGTCCTCCGGCGCATAGCCTTCCACGTAGAGGAACTTGTGGAACTGCCGCACGGCCGAAAGGCGGCGGGCGGCGGAGGAGGCCTTCAGGCCCCGCTCCTCCAGGCTTCCCATGAAGCCGCGCACGGTGGCGGCAAGCGCCGTTGCGGGCTCGGCCTTCTGCTCGCGCAGGAAATCCAGGTAATCGTCGAGATCGCGCCGGTAGGCATCGAGCGTGTTCTTCGATGCTCCGCGCTCGGCGGCCAGCATATCGAGAAAAAGTCCGGCGTGGCGGGCTCCGCTCATTTGGTCGGCAGACGGTTCGCCGGGACCGTGACGGTCATCTCGCGGGTATCGGGCTGAACAAGGGTCGCCAGCGCGTACATCGCCGCGAAACCGAGACCGGCGAGAATGGCGACGATAGTGAGAAACCGGAACAGGGTCGGCACGTGATCCTCAGGAGCTCGCTATCGATACATCATGACCGGCTCTCCGAGGCAAGTCCTGCAACTGCCCCGATCTGGCGCCTTTACCTTGAACGCGCCAACCCGAGGGAAGGTTGTGACAGGGGCGGCCCTCCCGTGCTAGAAAAAGTCCATGAACAATATCAGCCGCTTCAATCCACTGGACCATGGCGGCGAGCATGAAACGGAGACACCCGAGGGCGGCCACCCCATCAGCCGCCGTCTCGGCGCGCGGTCCCTCGTGCTCGTCGGCCTGATGGGTGCCGGAAAAAGCACGGTCGGACGCCGGCTCGCCCAAAAACTCGGCCTTCCCTTCCGCGATGCCGATCACGAGATCGAGGCCGCGGCGGGCATGACGATTCCGGACATCTTCGCCATTCACGGGGAAGCGCATTTTCGCGATGGCGAACGGCGCGTGATCGGCAGGCTCTTGCAGGATGGGCCGATGGTGCTCGCCACCGGCGGCGGCGCTTTCATGAACGCGGAAACCCGCGCCGGGATCGCGCAATCCGGCATCTCGATCTGGCTGCGCGCCGATCTCGATGTGCTGATGAAGCGGGTGCGCAAGCGGACGAACCGGCCGCTGCTGCAAAGTCCCGATCCGGAAGGCACCATGAGGAAGCTCATGGAGGAACGCCATCCGATCTATGCCACGGCGGACCTGACGGTGGATTCGCACGAAGCGCCCCATGACCGGGTCGTCATCGACGTCATCGATGCCTTGACCGACTGGTTCGAGCGGACAGGAAAAGCATGACCATGAGCGGCGCAGCGGCGCGAGAGACGGTCTCAACCTTCACCACCGTGCCGGTCCCCCTCGGGGACAGGGCCTATGACATTCTGGTGGGACGAGGACTTCTTGTCGAAGCGGGAGCGCGCATCGCGGCCCTCAAGGCACGTGCGGTCGTCATCGTGACGGATGCCCATGTGGGCCCGCTCTATGCGGAGGCGCTGGCAGGATCGCTGCGCGCCAGCGGCCTCAACGCTTCGGTTCTCACATTACCGCCTGGCGAGGCCACGAAATCCTATGCCCGGCTGGAACAAGTCTGCGATGCCATTCTTGCGGCGAAGATCGAGCGCGGCGATCTCGTGATCGCCCTCGGCGGCGGCGTGATCGGCGATCTCTCCGGTTTCGCGGCGGCCATCGTGCGGCGCGGCGTGCGTTTCGTGCAGATGCCGACGACCCTGCTCTCGCAGGTCGATTCCTCCGTCGGCGGCAAGACCGGTATCAACTCGCCCTTGGGCAAGAATCTCGTCGGCGCCTTCCATCAGCCGAGCCTCGTTCTTTCCGACACGGCCCTTCTCGACAGCCTGCCTTTACGCGAAATGCGCGCCGGTTACGCCGAGGTGGTGAAATACGGCCTCATCGACGACGAGGCTTTCTTTAGCTGGTGCGAGAAGAACTGGCGCGGCGTGTTTGCGGGCGGCCCCGAGCGTGACGAGGCCGTGGCGCAGAGCTGCTGCGCCAAGGCGGCTGTGGTCGTGCGCGACGAGCATGAGAATGGCGACCGCGCCCTTCTCAATCTCGGCCATACCTTCGGCCATGCGCTGGAGCGCATCACGGCCTACGATTCCACGCGACTTGTCCATGGCGAGGGCGTCGCCATCGGCATGACGCTCGCCTTCCGCTTTTCCGCGGCGCTCGGCCTGTGCCCGCAAGCCGATGCGGATCGCGTCGAGGCTCATCTCGTGGAGGTCGGCCTTCCCACCCGTCTCGATCAGGTCCCCGGCGGATGCGGTACGCCGGACGAACTTCTCGATGCCATGGCGCAGGACAAGAAGGTGAGCGGCGGCGCGCTGACCTTCATTCTCGCGAAGGGCATCGGCAAGAGCTTCATCGCCAAAGGCGTTGAAGCGGAGAAGGTTCGCGCCTTCCTGGTGGAGCAACTCCAAGCCCGGTAGTGTCCATGTCCGAGGACCATATTTCCATCTCTCTCTGGCTTGCAGCCGGGATCGTCATTCTCTCCCTGGTTCTGTCCGCGTTTTTCGCGGCGGCGGAGACGGCGTTCACCGCCGCGTCTCGCGCGCGAATGCTCGGCCTCGAAGACGCGGGCGACACGCGCGCACGCATCGTCAATCGCCTGCTCAGCCAGCGCGAGCGCTTCATCGGCGCGATGCTGATCGGCTACAATATCGTCGCCATCGGGGCATCCTCCTTCATGACGAGCGTGCTCGTCAGCGTGTTCGGCAAGGAAGGCGTGGTCTACGCCACGATCGGGATGTCGATCCTCGTCATCGTCTTCGCCGAAGTGTTGCCGAAAACGCTTGCGATCAGCGCGCCGGAACGCCTCTCCCTTCTGATCGCGCGCCCGGTCTCGTGGACGGTGGCGCTCTTCGGCCCCCTCACACATGCCACGGAACGCCTCGTGCGCCTGATCCTGCGCCCCTTCGGCATCCGGATCGGCGAGCACGTGGCGATCCTCTCAGCGGCGGACGAACTGCGCGGGCAGGTCAACCTGCTCCACAAGGAAGGCGGCGTCGCGAAGGTGGAGCGCGACATGCTCGGCGGCCTTCTCGACCTGGAGGAGCTTTCCGTCTCCGACGTGATGGTCCATCGCACGAAGATGCGCACGATCAACGCCGACTTGCCCTCGGAAGAAATCGTGCGCGAGGTCCTGGCCTCACCCTATACGCGCATGCCCCTCTGGCGCGGCAGCCAGGAGAACATCATCGGCGTCTTGCACGCCAAGGATCTCTTACGCGCGCTCGACGCGGTCGGCGGAGACGCCGGCAAGCTGACTGTCGAGGACATCGCACTGGAGAGCTGGTTCGTGCCCGACACGACCTCGCTTCGCGACCAGCTCAAGGCGTTCCTCGCCAAGAAGACCCACTTCGCCCTCGTGGTCGACGAATATGGCGAGGTGATGGGTCTTGTGACCCTCGAGGACATCCTCGAAGAGATCGTCGGCGACATCAAGGACGAGCACGATCTCTCGGTTCAGGGTGTGCGCCTGCAGCCGAACGGGTCGGTGAACGTGGATGGTTCGGTTCCGATCCGGGATATCAACAGGGTGATGGACTGGAACCTGCCGGATGAGGAGGCCACTACCATCGCCGGTCTCGTCATTCACGAGGCGCAGACCATTCCCGATACGGGTCAGGCGTTCACCTTCCACGGCTTCCGTTTTCAGGTCCTGCGCAAATCCCGCAACCGCATCACCGCCTTGCGGATCACGCCGGTTTTGCCTGTCCCGCGGAAGCGAGCTTGACCACGGATTCCGTGGCAGCAGGCGCTTGCGCCGTTGCCATGAACTGCGCCTTGGCGAGTTCGGCAAAGCGGCCGCCCCTGGCGACGAGTTCGTCGAAGGTGCCGGTTTCCACCACACGCCCCTGATCGAAGACAAGGATGCGGTCGGCATTGCGGATCGTCGCGAGCCGGTGCGCGATGACGAAGGTGGTGCGCCCCCTCATCACCTCGTCGAGTGCCCTTTGCAGCTTCTGCTCGGTGGCGGCATCGAGCGCGCTCGTCGCCTCGTCGAGAATGAGGATGGGCGGATTTTTGAGCAAGGCACGGGCAATAGACAGGCGCTGGCGTTCGCCGCCCGAAAGAGAGCGCCCGCGCTCGCCGATGACGGTATCAAGCCCATCATGTTGACGGGCGATGAATTCGGCCGCCTGCGCGCGCTCGAGAGCATCAATCATCTCGGCATCCGTGGCATTAGGCTGCCCGACCTGCAGGTTCTCGCGGATCGAGCGGGCAAAGAGCATCGGCTCCTGGAAGACTACGCCGATATTGCGCCGAAGCGAGGCGAGCGTCAGATCGCGGATATCGTCGCCATCGATGCGGATCACGCCGGATTGCGGATCGAAGGCGCGATGAAGAAGACCGAGCGTGGTCGACTTGCCGGATCCCGTCGCGCCGACGAGCGCTACGTTCTCGCCGGGCAAAACGCGGAACGTGACATCCTGCACCGCCGTCCGCTTGCCGTCATAGGAGAAGCTCACGTTCTCGAAGGCGACTTCGCCGTTGAAGCGTTCGATGTTCTTGGCGTTCGGTCGGTCGTGAACCGCAGGCGCCGTATCGAGGATCTCGAAGAACTCCCGCATCTTCGGCGCTTGCATGAACAACTGGTTGATGAAGTTCACCGACTGCTCGAGCCGCGCAATGAGCATGTTCGCGATGCTCATGAACATGACGATCTCACCGATGGTGGCAAGGCCCTTCAGGTGAAGCCCCGTCCCGACGAGAAAAACTGCGGTGATCGTGATCGTCGCCGCGGCACGGGAGGCGACAGAGGCAATGGCCCACCAGGATAAAACCGGATTTTGTGCTTGGAGAAGCTGCTGGATGATGCTGCCCAGCGCCCGCGATTCCGCCTCGATGCGGGTGAAGGACTGAATCACCGGAACGTTGCCGAGCGCGTCGGAGGCGTGTTCGGCAAGGCTCGAATGGTAGCGCTCGACCCGGCCTTGCAGGCTCTCGGTTTTGCGGAGCACCAGCGTCGTGAGAACGGCGAAGACAACGACGAGCACGAGGAGCAAAAGGCCGAGCCGCCAGTTCAGGAATACCGTCAGCGGTAGAAGCACGATGAGAGAGACGAGCGCGGCGCAATGCTCGCGGAAGAAGCCGAGCCAAAGCCACGCCATGCCGCTCGACCCATCGAGCATGACCTTCAAAACGCGGCCCGAATGGGTCGACGTGTGAAAAGCGAGCGGCAATTCGAGCACATGCTCGAAATAACTCGCCATGACGGCCAGCCGCCGACGATGGGACAATCGGTCCGCATAGAGCGCCACCAGAACACCCGCACCGATGGAAAAGAAAGCGAAGGCGACCCAGGCCGCGATCAGGGGCGTCAGCACACCGAAGGTCACAGGCCGCCCGCCGACGCTCTGCGCCCGCGTCAGCACGTCGATGATGCGCCCGAACAGGATCGGCTCGGCAAAGGCCGAAATCGCCAGCGCCACGTTGGCCAGTGCGAGAACGGCACCGATTCTCAGATCGGAGCCGAGCTGACCGAGGACACGTGCATAAAGGCGGATCAGCCACATGAAGGATTACCTATCCATCGGCGTTTTTCAGCTTGCTGCGCCATCCTACTACAGAGCCAGAACATGATCAGAACAAGTGGAAACCGATTGTTCGCCCGGATCATGCGAAATCAAGTTCTAAGCCCCATGATCCGTTGGACAAGCCTGTCAGGCGTTCACCGCTTGGCGGATGCGACCACGAGCACCCAATAGACCTTGTACTTGGAGTTCGGCGTATAGGCGGTGGCGATGCCCATGCGGGTCGCGCGCGGATCGAGCAGGACCCGGTCGTGCTGCGCGCTCTCGCGCCACCCGGAAAAGGCTTCGGCAAGAGTGTGATACCCGGCCGAGAGATTGGCGGCGGGGGCGGCAAAGCCGGCAGTCGCGAGGCGCGCCTTCACCGCATCGGCCGATGTCGGTTTGTCGGCGGCCGCCATGGCATCGGCTTCCGCCTCAGCAAGCGCCTGCAATTCCGGATCGACGGCCAACACGCCCAGACCCTTGTTGCGGCGGTAGGAGCTGAACATGTCCTGCGCGGTCGCGGCATCGACCACGGCGTTTGCGCTTGCCATGGAGCGGTAGAAGCTCGGAACCTGATTGGACGGCCGGGGCCCGGTCGCGCAGGCGCAGAGAGCTGCTGCCATGAGGCTCAACGTGACGATGCGTTTCATGGGGCTGACTTGTCCTTCGGAATCACGAGGACGTTTTCATCCTCGTTCTGAATCGCGTGCGCAACGTTGTCCACCGCCTCTTCGAGCTCATCCGGCCCCTTGAGCGCGAGCGAGGGCTGCGCCGGTTCCGGCACACCGGTCCCGGCTTTTCGCAAGTCGCGGAAGATCTCGAAATAGAGGTCGCTGGCGACACGGCCCGCCGTGTCGATCTCATCGACGAAACAGATGAGATCGAAATCGATCGTGTTCTCGGTCACTTTCTTGAAGAGCACGCGCGGGGTCGGCTCGCTCAGCACTTCGCGATGGGCAAGCGCGGCCTTGCGCATGATATCCGCCACGAGATCCGGATCGGACGCGCGCGGCACCGGCACGGAGACGAGCACGCGCCCTGTGCGATCGTTGCGCACACGGTTGCGGACGATGCCCGAAATCAGGTTCGAGTTCGGAACGATCAGGGTCGACCGATCGCCGGTCTGAATCTCCGTCGAGCGCACGTTGATGCGCCGCACATAGCCTTCACCATCGCCGACGACCACGAGATCTCCGACGCGGATCGGCCGTTCCCACAACAGGATCAGGCCGGAAATGAAGTTGTTGACGATGGATTGCAGACCGAAACCGATACCGACCGACAGGGCACCGGCGACTAGCGTCAGGCGCTCCAGGCTCAGGCCGAGATAGGTGAAGCACACCATGCCCGCAATGATGATGCCCACATAGCCCGTCGCCGTGCTGATGGAGTTTCGCAACCCCGCATCGAGATCAGTCGCCGGCAGGAAAGTCTGGTCGAGCCAGCGCTGGATCACACGCGTGACGACAAAGCCGATGGCGAACAGCAACGCTGCGATCAGGATCGACGAAATCGAGATCGTCATGTCGCCGACGCTGAAGCCGAAGAAGGCGGCGCGCACCGAGCCGAGGATGTCGGTCGATTCGATGCCCCACGGCGCCAGCGCGAGAAGAATCGCGAGCACGATGAGGCACAACCGCGCAACACCCGTCGCGAGAACGCCGATCTGCTCGATGGAGCGTTTGCGAAGGCCCGTATTCGCCTGCAGGGTCGTGGCGAATTTGCTGTCGCTCGTGAGCGTGCCGCCGATGAACTCGTCCACCAGCGCAATGCCGAGAATGAGCAGCGCGATGAGGATCGAAATCCACACCACCTGATCGACCAGAAACGAGGCGAGCGCCACGTAGCCGGTGACGACGCTGACGAGAACCACGCCGCCGACGATCCAGCCGAGCGTCCGCAACGGGCCGCTGACATCGACCTCGGTCGCCACATAAGGCCCGAGGCAGTTTTCGTCGCTCGTATCCCGCGTTGCGAAACGGCGCAGCAGTTCCGCGAAAATCAGGACGCCGGCGAGCGCAAAGATCGAACGCGTCATGACCGTGATCGGCAACACCGCCGCAATCGCCTGATTGAAGGATTCGAGCATCTTTCCGGCGACCATGACCGAGGCCAGGATCACGCCGAACCGCATGATCCGCGTTGCCCCAACGTTGCCGACCGGAACCAACCGCCAGGAGGGGTGATCGGGGGCAAGAATGGCATCGATCAAGGCGCGGACAAAGGCCACGAAGGCAATGCCGCGCAGAAGCGCCGCGACGACCTGCTCGAGACGCGGCGGGAACAGATCGGCGGAATCGAACGCGATCCAGACGATCCAGCTTCCGGCAACGGCGGGCAGCGTGCCCAGGAGGAGAACAACGAGCGCGGCGAGCAGGCGACTGCGGCGACTGGGTTCGCTGATCGCCGGATCGCGCTTCACGAGGCGCGGCGCGATGTAGCGACGTCCACCGTAAAGTGCCACGGCAACGCCGATGGCGAGGCCAAGGAAGAACAGGGTTCCGAAAGTGGCGTTGCGCGCGAAATGCTCAGCCGTATCGGAAACCGTCAGACGCTGAACCCGCAATTCACGCGGGATCGCCTGCAAGACGTTCATCCAGAGGCTTGGGCTCAGCAAACCGTCGCTCTGTTCGAACAGAGCGCGGGTGAACGAAGCCCTTCGGCGGTCGCTGATCTGGGCCCCGATCTGGTCGACCTGGACGAGCAAGGCGCGCGCGAGGCGCTGCGTCTCGTCGAGCTCGGCCACAGCTTGTTCGCGCTCGGTCCGATCCTTTGCGACATCGGCGCTCTCGTCTTGCCCCTCTTTCGGCTTTGGTCCCAATTGAGCCAGACGGGCGCGGCTCGCCTCAAGCTTGGGGGCCTGCTCGTCGATGATCGTGCGGATGCTCGCGCCGAGCGGTTCGAGCTCGCTGCGCAAGATCTGCAATTCGGCATCGGAAAGCCTGCGCCCTTGCAGGCTCGCCTCCTTCTGATCGAGATCGGCCTTGAAACCGTCAAGCTTCGACCGCGTGGCTTTGGTCTCATTCGACACGGGCGGCGCGGCGGCTTCCGGGGCTGGCGCGGCCGGTGCGGGCGCGGCAACGGGCGCAGAGGCAGGATTTTGCGGCGCGGCCGTCGATGACGGCACTTGCACGGGCACTTGCACGGGCCCTTGCTGCGCCTCGGCAAGCCCGCCAAAGCCAAGACTGAGGATCAAGATCCCCGCCAGAAACCACCACTGCTTAAGGATTTTCATTCAATCGGCCCTTTTCGACCCGCGATCGTTATCGCGAATCACTTTCAGAAAAGTCACCGCCGAGGCCCCAAAGTGCAAGCGAGGGGCCGTTCAGCACGACTTATTCCGTAGGGCTTGAGAAAATGGCTTAATTTTAACGAGGTGTCGTCCCGGTTGCCGAAGGATCGGTCGTGCGCGGTTGCGAGGCTGCGCGGTTCTCCTCAGGGGAAGAGACCTTGACCCATACCATGTACCCCCCGAACGCGACGGCGCACAAAATCAGCCCGCCAAGCAGGACTCCGAGGACGGGGCGACCGAGAGGCCCCTGACGCGCACGCTTGTCCGACACGATTTTTGGCATAACAATCCAATCTCTGAGATCTCGAAAATCCGGCAACGCCCCTGCGGGCCGATGTCCGGGCAACGCGAAAGCGGGAACCCGGTTCCGCTCGCTGCGCATGCTGGCCTGAGCTGTTGGGATCAAACATCGCCCAACATCGTTGAACGAAAACGGAACCGTGTGCGACGGCGCGCGTCGCAGTCATGTTTTCGCCGCTTTGACCGCGTGGTTTGAGCACTTGTTCAAGGACGATGTCTCATGCACGAAAATCGCATCAATCTCGACGGTATCTGGCAATTTCTCCACGTTTCCGACGACCGTCTTTCTGGCCCCGCGGAAGTGCGCCAGATTACCGTGCCGCGCCCGTGGCAGGCAGAGTTCTCAGATCTTCGCATGCGTGCCGGCATCGGTATTTACTGCCGCAATGTCGACATCCCGGCGGAATGGCTCCACGACAACATATGGATACGCTTCGGCGCGGTCTTTCATAACGTGCGTGTTTTTATCAACGGCGAACAGGTCGGCACCAATGAAGGCGGGTTTCTCCCCTTTGCGTTCGATGTCACGGGACACCTGAAAGCGGGGCGCAACGAGATCAAGGTTCGCGTCGATTCACCCACCGACAATCCGGCCGAGTTTCCGGATTCGCCTTTCGCCGAGATCCCGTTCGGCAAGCAGAGCTGGTATGGGCCGCTCTCCGGCATCTGGCAATCGGTCTATCTCGATCGCCGTATCGCCGATCACATGACGCGGGTGCGCGTCGTGCCGAACCGTGACACGGGCCGTGTCGCAGCCGGCGTCTTTTTTGCCCGCCATGTTCTCGCCGATACGCAAATCCGCGTCGAAGTGCGCGACCCGTCCGGGACGATCGTCATCGACGAAACCCATGGAACGCAGGTCGGCGTCACCAGCATGCCTTTCGATTTCGACATCCCGGAGGTCATGTCCTGGTCGCCGGATCATCCGCATCTCTATCACCTGCGCCTAATGATGATCAGGCAGGGCGAGGTCAAGGACGAAATCAAGGAGGAGTTCGGCTTTCGAACCATCGAAGCCCGCGATGGAAAATTCTACCTGAACGGCGAGCCTTTCTACATGCGCGCTGCCCTCGATCAGGATTATTACCCTGGGACCATCTGCACAGTTCCCTCGGTAGAGTTCCTCGAAGATCAGTTTCGCAAGGTGAAGGAGCTAGGTCTCAATACCTTGCGCTGCCACATCAAGGCGGCGGACCCACGCTATTACGACGTGGCGGATCGGATGGGTGTTCTCATCTGGACGGAACTGCCCAACGGCGGCATGACGACGGATCGCCTGCGCGGGCGAAAGGAAAAGCTTCTGAAGGGCATCGTCGACCGCGACGGCAATCATCCCTCCATCGCCATCTGGACGATCATCAACGAGAACTGGGGCGTGGATCTCGTCAACGATGCCGACCACCGGGATTGGCTGAAGCGCACCTTCGCCTGGCTCAAGGCATACGATCCGACCCGCCTGGTGGTCGACAATTCCCCGCTGGCGCCGAGTTTCCACGTGGAATCCGACATCGCGGATTATCACTTCTACGCTGGGTTTCCCGACCACCGTGATGAATGGGACCGCTTCGTCGATGAACTGGCGCACCGGGCCTCCTGGCTCTATTCGCCTCACGGCGACGCGGTGATCACGGGCCGCGAGCCCCTGATGTGCTCTGAATTCGGCAATTGGGGATTGCCCTACCCCAAGGACCTGCGCGACGAGAATGGCGACGAGCCCTGGTGGTTCGAGACGGGTCATGATTGGGGCGAAGGCGTCATGTACGCTCACGGCGTCGAAAATCGCTTTTCCGATTGGAGCATGGACCGTGTCTTCGGCGATCTGCGCCGCTTCGTGACAGCTGCGCAGTGGCAGCAGTTCCGAGCGTTGAAATACGAAATCGAGGCGATGCGGCGAAAACCAAGCCTTGCTGGTTACGTGATCACGGAACTTCACGATTGCCATTGGGAATCGAACGGCCTTCTCGACATGCGGCGAAACCCGCGCGTCTTCCATGAGCTGTTTCACATTATCAACGCCGATACGATCATCGTTCCGAAATGGGAGCGGGTCTCCTATTGGGCCGGCGAGACCGTGAAGCTTCAGATTTCCATCGCGCACGGCGCGGGGCCTGTACTGGAAGGTTGCAAGCTGGAAATTTCACTCGGCGGCAACAATAAACGCCTCTCGGTTCCTCGGCTCGAAGCTCCCTGCGTCGTCGATCTCGGAGACGTCGAAATGCACGTTCCTGAGCCGAGCGATCCGGAATTGCGTCGTATCGGCATGGAATTGCGCACAAGCGAAGGGCTCCTTATCGCCCAGAACCATGTCGATATCGCCGTCCATACGAAGCGCGGCTTTCCCGAGCGAGAGAAGCATCTCGTCTTTGCGTTCGACGAGGATTTACGCGAGCGCTTCGCCACCCTTGGCTATGGCATCGCGCGCGATTTGCAGGAAGCGAACATCGTCGTCTCTCATCATCACGACAAGGATGTCGCCGATCATGTGCGCAAAGGCGCGAGCCTCTTGTTGCTGCCGGAAGACGAGATGAACCTCTACCCGTTCTTCCCGCATTGGCAGAATGTGCGCGTCAAACAGCGGGACGGCACACTCTGGCGCGGTGACTGGGCCTCGTCCTTTGCATGGTTGCGCCGGGCCGGCCATTTCGCATCCTTCCCGAGCGGCCCGCTGCTCGATGAGACCATGGACCGGGTGTTACCCACTCACGTGATCTCCGGCTGCAACCTGCTCGATTTCCAGGCGCGCGTCTTTGCCGGCCTCGTCGTCGGCTGGATTCACAAGCCGGTGGCGCTGGGCGTCGAGCGCAGCTATGGGCGCGGCCGTATCGTGGCCTCCACCTTTCGTTTGTTCCGGGACGCACCGCTTGCCGACCCCACGGCGACGATTCTCACCGACAGCCTTCTCGAACTCTCAATCGAATCGCGTGCGGCCCGGCTCGAAGAGGCTGTACGTGCAGCTGAGGCTGCCGCCTGATCGTCGTTACTCGGCAGCGACCGGAGCTACGCCATTGCGGCCTCGTGGCAAGGTCCGCTCGCGACGCTTGAGCATGCGCTGATGAAGCATATCCAGATGCCGCGCCTCACGGAATGCGTCGAGCATCGGACTGCAGGCGAGGCGCTCGCCATGTGGTTCCGCGGGAACGAGCGGATCCCAGAGCCCCATTGGCGTCCAATCCTCCGGCCGGTGCCATTCGGGCATACCGAGGATCGGGTAAAGGCAGACGCCGTGGAATGGAACACCTTCTCGCAGCAAAGCTTCCGATTCCTCGGCGACCTCTCTCAACCAGGGCCCACGCATGTCGCCGACGTGGGTCGTCTCGGTAATCATCACGTCACCGCCGTACCGCTCCCAGACCATTCGGACGAGATCGCGCAGTCGTGCGCGACGAGGATCGTCATCCGCCAGCGGCGGGATCACCCCATCGGCCATCGGTGCGACGCCCCATTCCCATTGATTGGTCCAATAATAGTTGATGCCCACCACATCGAGATGCGCGCGACTGCCGCCGAGTTCCGGCAGGAGCCGCCCGCTCAGCATGTCCCAGGTTTGGAAAACGAGCCGCTCGTTGAAATCCCGCGCCTCGGCGTGGCATTCGGGTTTGTCCGGCGGCAGCGCGACACGGCAAAGCGGGTCGGCATTGACGATACACGCATCGGAGCGGACGGAACGGATCGCGTCGATGCCCGCAATCGCCGCGCGCACGAGAGCGACCTTCAAATCCCAACCGCGACCGGTGGTATGGGGCGCAAAGAGACCCTTTTCACCTGCGGCATAGGCCATGAAGGACGGTTCGTTGACCGGGGTCATGTAAAGCCGCCCGGAAATGCGTCTGTCGAGATAGCGCGCGGTAGCGTAGCAATAGTCGGCGAAGCGGGCGGGGAAATCATGGCTCCAGAGATCGATGTGAGTCGGGAAGCCGTAGTGGAACAGATCCCAGATCACATCCACCTCGTGCGCCGCCGCCGCTTTCACAAAGGGCTCGACCGAGGAAAAATCGTACCGCCCTCGGCCCTGATCGATCAGTGGCCAGCGCGCGACCTCGCGAGCGCCACGCATGCCAAGTGCGGCGATTTGCCGATAATCGTCCTGAAGCGTGGCAGCATGGCCAGTGGCGACAACCTGATCGAACCATTGTCCGTGGCGATTGTAGCCGGTCGAGCCTTCGAAACCGGCAAGAAAGAAACTACGAAACATGAAGACTCCCGCTCCTTCATGCGCGCAAAAGGCCGACGCCTTCGACGCCGCGCGCGACGGTGCTCCGATAGGAACGGACGAGAGGAGTTTCAGTTCGATCAAGATTGCGCGGATCCAGATCCCACAATCCCATTCGCCCAAGATAATCCGCGGGTGAACGCCGACCTTGGCGGTAGGCCCAGGCGACGAGATCGAACATCGGCCACCAGGTATAGCCGATCAGAGGAACGCCTTCCGAACGGAGGACGCGCACGGCGGTAAGAGAATCGTCGAGCCAATCCTGCCGTCGCCGCACCGAACCCATGGAGGCGGTTTCGCTGACAAAGATGGGCGCTCCGTAGCGTCGGTGATAAAGGCGCCCGAGCGCGGCGACGAGATCGCCCGAGGCGTAGGGTTTGTCGATACGAAGCCGCCCCTGCCTGTCACGCCGCAGGATTTTCTGCGTGAACATGGGATAGAGATTCATGCCGATGAGCGGGAGATCGACCGCATGACGCTTGAACCAGTCGAGCTCTTCCTCCCCTGCGCCGTACGCGAGCAGAAAACGCAACAAGGCATGATCGCGCGTCACGCGCCCGCTGATGAGATCAAGCGCCAGAAAGACGATCTCCTGCCGCTGTGCGGCCTCGGCGGCCAGATCGGGTGTTGCCGCCGCATACAGATCCGTCGCATCCACGTGAGCGATGACGATCTCCGCATCGACAGCGCTCAAGGCCTCCACTGTCCGCACGATGCCACGGGCAATGGCGAGCATGACTGCGACGAAGCCGCGCCATCCACGTCGGAAAGGCGGCCACCAGCCGAGCCGCCCGCAATACCACGCAGTGATACGCGGCTCGTTAAGGGGCGTGTACCAGAAAACGCGCCCCTTGAAGCGCTCCGCCACGCGTCGCGCATATTCCGCTACAAGTTCAGGATAATCGGGATCGAGATAAGCGCCCTCGATCCAGGGCGGCAAGCCGTAATGAACGAGATCGACAATGGGCTCGATGCCGCGTTCAAGCAAATATTCCAGGGTTTTGTCGGCGAAATCCCAATCCCACCGGCCCGCTTCGGGCTGAATATGGTGCCAGGGAATTCCATAGCGCGCCGTTGTCACGCCGAGCTGCGCGATGAGATCGATATCCTCACGCCAGCGTTCGTAGTGGCCGGTCAGCTCGTACTCGTCGAGCGTTCGTCCCGTCGCGGGCCATGGCGCGGTGATGAAGGTGTCTTCGATCCCGGTTGCCCACAAGAACGCATCCGGCGCGGTCAGCCTCGGAAGTTGCGAGCGTCTTGGGAGGGGCATGACGCGACCCGCGAGAGCTCAGAGCGGAATGCGCGCGGCTCTGCGCGGCATCGTAAAGCCGGAACCGATGGGCAGCGTTTCGTTGATGCGGCGGAAAGTGGCCAGCGCCTGCCCGACGATTTGATCCATGTTGTAATAACGATATGTCGCCAATCTTCCGACGAACCAGACGTCGGGCATCGCCTCCGCCAGGCGTTCATATTGTTTGTAGAGGGCTTGGTTCTCAGGCTTGGGAACGGGGTAGTACGGATCTCCCTCATCCGTCGGAAATTCATAGGTCAGCGCTGTCTTGGCGTGCTTTTGCCCGGTCAGATGCTTGTATTCGGTCACCCGCGTATAGTCGTATGTCTGCGGATAGTTCACGACGCCGACAGACTGATGCCATTCCTCGTCGAGCGTCACATGCTCGAAACGCAGAGAACGATACGGCAATTTGCCGAATCTGAAATCGAAATACTCATCGATAGGCCCGGTATAGATGAGACGCCGGAACGGAACGAGATCCTTCACGTCATGATAGTCGGCCTGCGTCATCACATGAATGTTGGGGTGACGAACCATACGTTCGAACATGCGCGTATAGCCGTATTTCGGCATGAACTGGAATTCGTCGCCGAAATAGCGATCGTCCCGGTTCGTTCGGGTCGGCACCCGCGCGGTCACGGACTTGTCGAGTTCGGAAGGATCGAGTCCCCATTGCTTGCGGGTATAACCGCGAAAGAACTTTTCGTAGAGTTCACGTCCGACCTTTGAGACGACCACATCTTCTGAAGTCCTGATCTCGCCGACATCCTCCGCCCGCTCGGCGAACCATTGCTCGAGGTCTTCGGAGGTCAGATGCAAACCGTAGAGTTTGTTGACCGTGTCGAGGTTGATCGGAATGGGAACGAGCATTCCATCGACTTCGGCAAGAACGCGATGCTCATAGGGCCGCCACTCGGTGAAGCGGGAAAGATAATCGAAGATCTGCTTCGCGTTAGTGTGGAAGATGTGCGGCCCATATTGATGGATAAGCAAACCTTCTTCATCGTATCGGTCATAGGCGTTGCCGCCGATGTGATTGCGTCGGTCGATGAGAAGAACGCGTTCGCCGCGATCGACAGCGATGCGCTCGGCAAGAACGCTTCCGGCGAAACCCGCACCCACAATCAGCCAATCATACATGCCGCTCACTCCGCCCGTACCGCGAGGCGTGAGATGGGGGCGTGCCTCGTCGCTTTGCTCTCCATCGCCGAGAGCATCAATTGATGCATCGAAGCCCATGTCTTGTCCCAGGATCCGGTCGCGAGTTGACGGTCGACCTTCGCGAGCCACAATTCCTTCGGGCGTTTCAAGATGGCTTCAGCCCGCGCAACAACATCCCGTGCATTATCCGCGATCTCGACGAGACCCTTCTCGCCATAGGGTCGCACCACGTCCGCGATCCGCGTCGAGATGACGGGAAGACCCGCCGCGAGGAATTCAGGCGTTTTTGTCGGGCTGATGAAACGGGTGGCGTCGTTGAGGGCAAACGGCATGAACCCCGCATCCCAACCAGCCAGATAGACCGGGAGTTCGCAGTATGATTTCGGCCCCAACCAATGGATATTGGCGTGGCGGGGCAGAACTTTCGGGTCGATCTTCACGATGGGGCCGATCATCACGAATTGCCAATCGGGCCGCAGTTGCGCGACCTCATCAAGCAAATCCGTATCCATGCGCTCATCGATGACGCCGAAAAATCCGAGACGCGGGAACGGGATATTCGCCTGATCGCCCGGATCGCAGCGCCCTCGGCGCGCAGCAGCGAAATGAGCGGCATCGATGGAAGATGGAAAGGCGTGCACGTTGCGATGTCGCCGCCGCTTCGCCTCGTAGAGGCTCAATCCGCCAGTGAACACGAGGTCGGCGCGCTCGAACAGATCCCGTTCCAGCAACATCAGTTCGTGAGAGGCCCCGTGAAACAGCGAGAGTTCATCCATGTTGTCATAGACACACAGATCGCACTCCAGGCCTCGCGTGAAGGCAATAGCCATTGGTGTGTAGTACCAGAAGACGCGCGCGCGATCGTCCTCGTTGTCGATGAGGTCTTCGACGAGATTGTGCTGATGAAGCAAAACATCGGTCGGGCTCAAACCCTCCGGCAGGATCGGAACGGCAACGGCGAGGTTGTGACCGCGCTGGCTCACCCTCATGTGTGGCGTTGCGCCAACTTCCAGGATTGGCTCCTCGATCACGAGGACATCATAATTTTTCGCCGCTCGCGTCATCAAATGCTGCGGGCGTTGCCAAACGAAGTCCCAGCGCAGGTGAGAATAACAGACCAGAAGTGGCTTTTGCGAACTGGCCCTGAGAGAGTGATAGGCATGCGCAGAAGTCGTCGCACGCTCGTGCATTTCGCGAGTCCTTACATTTCAAAATTCGGACAACCGAAGTCCGGAGGGGTAAGAATTGTGGTGTTTTAAGGATCGGACCGGCGCACAGAAGCAGGCGCGATCATTGGACAAACGCAATTGGTGCATGCGAGTTCCGGTTTCCAGGTGCGACGGATTGAAGGCTGGAAGAGCAGAGCTACTTCTTCTCAAGCATGAGCGTGCCCTGCTTCTGGATAAAACCCTTCGTTTTCTCCGCAAGCATCGACAAAAGCCAGGGCAATTGCACCTCGACACGCACCTGATCGGCCATCACATCGATATGTCCATCGATATGTTGTCCCATCAAGCCGAGGTGAAAGTTCAAACGGTCCTCGTTCCACTCATGGTTCAGCCCGGCGATCATTTCAGCGAATTGCGATTCGAGCATCGTCAAGCCGCTCTGCAAGCGGCGCGCGGCTTCATCCTTGCCCAAACGATGAGGAATGAAAACGACAAGCGGCTTGGACATTTGTGGCTCCCGTCGTCAAAGCCTCGCACGAAGCCGGGCATCGTTCATGGTTACAGCATCTCGACCTTGAAGGCGCGCACGACAATGGTTTCCTGTTCGAAACGTCGTTCGATTTCGGCGCGGTACTTTTCCCACCAAGCACGATCCGGATCGCGGGTCATGACTTCGAACACCACGACGTTGTCGTGATGAGTGTGACCACCTTCTTTCCAGGCGCCGTCGCTGGGCACGCGGGTGTAGCTCGTCACGCCACCAAAATGGCCCACTAATTCCGAGCGGACGCGCGCGAAGGCCTCTCCCTGAAAGCGTCGACCCGCCGGATCGGCCAATGGCAACAGGATCTGAACCAGATGCATGCCATCAATCTAGAGCGTGACCGGGCGAAGAGGAGACCGGTTTGCCAAAAGATCGAGAGAGCTTGAGAACATGATCCTCGGCGGAGCGGGATCATGTTTCACAAGGCTGTATCTTTAGGCTTGCATCATCTCATAGACAGGCCGGTGCGAGGGCTTTGAAACCCGCCAGGGATGCTCCGTCGAGGCGTTGATCGCCTCTGAGGCTCGCAAGCGGCGCGCGGTGCCATCCGCCATGACCTCGTCGATCATCACGAAACCGGAGATATTGAGGCGCGTCGCCATGACCTTCGTCGCCCGGTCTTCGGCCGCTATCGGCAGAGAACCGGCCATGTAGATCGCGTCCATCAGGCTTTTCTGATCACGTCCTAAAGAAGCCGACGAGCGTGCGCCCGGAAAACGAACCACGTTCGTCGGCTGGAGGGATGTCGTTTCCATTTAAGCAACCCTTGGTCCCGAATCGAACCCGAGGATCGCTGGAAGGAATTAAAAACCACCTAACCCTAATCGAGTCTATGCAGGGACACGTAAGCTGTGCCGGTGGACGTGACCCCAAGTTCCTGTGCCGGCCCTTTCGCGAGGTCGATGATCCGGCCACGGATGAACGGCCCCCGGTCATTCACGCGGACCACGACCGAACGCCCGTTCCTTTCGTTCACCACACGGAGCTTCGTTCCGAATGGCAGAGTGCGGTGGGCGGCGGTCATGGCGTTCGAGTTGAAGGATTCTCCACTCGCCGTGCGGCGACCATGGAAGCCTGGGCCGTACCAGGAGGCACCGCCTCGCTGAATTTCCTGTCCAGACGATGTTTTGACGATCGAACCGGTTCGATCTGCTGACGTTGCGTTACAAGCTGTAACACTAAGGAGCGCTAGAATTGGTGCGCGGACGAGGATGTTATTCAAAGGAAATCTCCCCTATTCCTGGTTGCAGAAAGGGGAAAACTGCGCTGTAACAAGGCGAGATTATGGCTCAGCTAGCCTCGAAAATTTTGGAACAGATCTTGCTTTATATGGCTAAGCTTGGGTTTTGATTACGGCTACGCTATGTAAATATAGGTTTTCCTATATTATTATATAACAACGACTGTAGCATTTCGTAACGAAATGTTACTCGTGAAAGTTGAATAAAAAGGAACACAGCAACCACATGCAATGATGGTCGCAGGGTGGAGACGGTGCCCCAATGCACAAAGAGCACGGGTTCCCCCGTGCTCTTTGTGAAAGATGTCCTGAAGAGGCGACTGGAGGGTCTATGCTGGTGCGACCGTCAGTTCGAGCGCATCCCGACGCAGCCAGCGCCACAGCATGAGAGCGGCTACCACCGCCAGACCCGTGGCGAGCCCGATCCAGATTCCAATGCCTTTGAGGCTCGTGCCGAACGCGAGAGCCGCACCAAGCGGCAGTCCGACACCCCAGTAGCCGAGCCCTGCATAGATCATCGGAACTTTCGTATCCTGCAATCCGCGCAACATGCCTGCGCCGACCGCCTGTGCCCCGTCCGCCAATTGGAACAGAGCTGCCAGCATCAGGAAGGAAAGTGCGAACTCGATCACCGGCGTATTCCGAGGGTCGCCTAGGTCAAGGAACGCGGAGATGAGCAAGCGTGGAGCAAACAGCATCAGCGCCGCCGTGAAGATCATGAAGCCGACGCCGAGCGCGAAGGCCGTCCAACCCGCGCGTGCAATCCCATCAGGATCCTGCGCCCCATAGGCGCGCCCGACGCGGACAGTCACCGCCTGCCCAAAGCCGAACGGCACCATGAAGCAGAAGGACGCGATCTGCAGCGCGATGGCGTGGGCCGCAAGTTCGCTGGCGCCAATGCGCCCCATGAGCAGCGCGGCGGCGTTGAAGATCGTCACTTCAAAGGCCAAGGTGAGCGCAATCGGAATACCGATCCTCCACAAGGCGCGAAAGCGCGGCCAGTCCGCACGCCAGAAACGCCCGAAGAGATGATAGCGTCTGAACCTGCGGTCATACCTGGTCACCATCGCTAGCGCGACGAACATAAAGGTGCTGGAAATCACCGTGCCGAGGCCCGCTCCCTGGAGGCCGAAGACCGGAAGCCCGAACTCTCCGAACATCAGGCAATAAGCTGCGCCGAGATTGATCGGCACCGCGAGGATGCCGATGACGAGCGCCCAGCCAGGCCGTTCGAGCGCGGCAAGAAACGACCGCAGCACAAGATAGAACAGGAACGGCAGAAGGCTCCATTGCAAGGCGCGGATATAAGCGCCCGCTTCCCTCGCGAGATTGGCCTCCTGCCCGATGGCAAGCAGAATTCGCTCCCCGTTCCAGGTCACGATCCAGATCGGAATAGCTACCATCACCGCGCACCATAGACCCTGTCGAACCGTGCGGCGCACATCGCGCACCGAGTGGCGTTTGCGGCCAAGCTCTTCCGCGATCAAAGGCGATGTTGCACTCATCAACCCGATGCCGAAAATCAGAAAGGCGAAATAGAGATTCGTGCCGAGTGCGCCGGCCGCGAGCGCGTCCGACCCGAGCCGTCCCATGAGAATGACATCGGTGGTCATCAAAGCGTTCTGCGCAACGTTTGTGAGAACCAGCGGCCAGCTGAGAGCGAGCGTGGCGCGAAATTCCGCAGCCCAGGCCGAGCGTTTGTCGTTATTGCGTGAGGTATCCATGGTGCCGCGCTTGTAGCGCGAAAGGCGAGGATAGCGCCACCCCGATCCTCGCTATCGACAAAGCGTTACGATCAGGATTGGAACAGAGGCACGATCTTGTCGTCGCCCGACCGTGGGAGATGGCGCTGGATCGCCAGGTCGAGATCACCGCTGACGATCGGTTTGTGAAGCAGCGTGAACTCGCTCCAATCCTCTGGAACCAGCGTGTTTCCGGTGAGCAGCACCACAGGCAGATCCGGATGTGCCTGCCTGATTTCCCGCGCGAAGGTGACCCCGTCCATAGGCCCGGGCATGGTCACGTCTGCGATGATGAGATCAGGTTTTTGCCGGCTCAGCGTCGCAACCGCCTCCTCGACTTCGGTTGCGATGCGAACCGCGTAGCCGGATTCCTCGAGCATGCTCTGCAATGCGAGCGCGACCTCCAGCTCGTCGTCGACGACGAGAATGTTGGCCGCAATCTTGCCATCCTCGAAAGCCGTCTCGTCCGAACCGGCTCGCGCGCCGATACGCAAAGGCAGTTCAGCGCGAGGCAGGTAAAGGAACGCCGAAATCGACCCCTCGATCAGCTGCCCCATTTCGACTGCGCCGCTGCTTTCTCGAACGAAATTGAACACCTGATCAAGCCCCGGATCGACGGAGACATCGTCCTTCTCGAAGGAAGTGAGCATCGGATCCGGGACGGGTTCGGAGACCTCTACAGTAAGGCCGGATTGGCTCCCATGAAACGCAATCTGAATGCAATCGCCGGACAGATCGGCGTTGGCGAGCGAGCCCGGCTCCACATGCCGGTTGGAGGCTTCGATCGACACAGCCGCGCCGTTCGGTAGCGCATCGCGAATATGGACGCCCAGATGAACGATGGCGGCTTCGAGCTCCTGAGGATCCACCCTCACGGGCCAGAGCTTTTCCGCGGTCGAACAACGGACGTCCACACCACTGCTGCGGAAGGAGCGTCCGAGCAGCATGGCGACGGAACCGATCTGCTTGGCCACATCGACATATTGCACTTCCGGATCGTTACGTCGCGTGAAGGCCAGCACCTTCGCGATCAGGACCGCCGCCTGATCCGAGGCCACCAGGGCCGAGAGCAATTTTCGTTGAAGTGTGGGCTGATCCTTGATCTGCTTGGCGACCGCATCCACGTTGGCGCTGATCACCATCAGCTTGTTGTTCAGATCGTGAGCCACGCCGCCCCGCAGGCGGTTCACCGCATCGAGCTTCTGCGCAACGCGCATTCTCTCGATCCGTTCATCGACCGTGCGGCTCTGCTGAACGGGCTCGGTCAGCGATGCGCGCCAACCCGCGACGCCAATATGAGGAATGGACGGAGAGCGCTCCATCGGAAAGGCATCTTCGACCCGCAGTTCGCCCTCTTCCGCCGGCTCGATGAAACGGCCGACCTGCCGCCCGATCGCCAATGGAATCCCGACGGCTGCGACGAGAAACACGAGCGTGCTGACAACGGCCACGGCGACAGCGCCATTCGCGAGAGCGACGCCGGTCACGACAAAGCCCGCAAGGATCAGCACGCAACTCGAAGCCGCGAGGTAGAACTTGATGGGTTGAGGCAGTCGCTTCATCACGAGCCGTCCGAGCAAAGGCATTGACGTGGCGGGAACCGGACGCCAAGAGCAATCCGATATGCGAGACGAGGAACTTTCGATCTAGCGCTCACCCGGCGGTCAAGTCCTTGTGCTCTTGTCTTTTCTTGGGAGTTCATCTTGCGATTTCGCTTTTCGTTGAACCTGACACGCCTTTCCCCGGCCTTGCCCATTCTCTTGGGCTTGGCCTCGGTCGCGCACGCACAAGACAATGTCGAGCATCGCATCAATGAGCTTTTATCCCGCATGACGCTCGAAGAGAAGGTGGGACAGCTCAATCTCATCTCTCATGGCCCCCCCCTGGATTGGAATAATATTGCAAATGGCAAGATCGGGGCATTTCTGAACTTCAACAGTGCTGGGGATATCGCCCAGGCGCAAAGCCTCGCGCGCCAGTCGCGCTTGAAGATCCCGGCCCTCTTCGGTCTCGATATTTTGCATGGATTCCGAACCCAGTTTCCTGTTCCACTTGGCGAAGCCGCCGCTTTTAATCCCAGATTGTCGCAACTCGCCTCGACCTTTGCCGCACGGGAAGCGTCCCATGTCGGCGTGCAATGGACCTTTGCGCCTATGGCGGATCTGTCCCGGGACAGCCGCTGGGGCCGAATCGTGGAGGGATTCGGCGAGGATCCTTATCTGGGCTCGGTTCTCACCGCCGCCCGCGTCCGGGGCTTTCGGGAGGGTGGCCTCGCAACGGCGGTCAAGCATTTCGCGGGCTACGGGGCTCCGCAGGGCGGGCGCGACTACGACACCACCTTCATTCCGCGCGCGGAGATGTATGACATCTACCTCCCGTCCTTCCAAGCCGCGGTGGAGGCGGGAACCGTCAGCGTCATGGCGGCTTTCAACGCGCTCAACGGCATGCCGGCAACAGCCAATGAATGGCTTCAGACCGAGGTCCTGCGCCATCAATGGGGCTTTCGCGGCTTCGTGACCTCCGATTGGGGCGGCGTCGGAGAACTCATCGGCCATGGTATCGCCGCCGACGGCGCGGAAGCCGCCCGAAAAGCGCTTCTCGCAGGCGTCGACATGGACATGATGGGAGAACTCTACGTATCCCACCTGCCTGACGAGGTCCGCGCCGGGCGCGTCCCGCAGAAGGCGGTGGACGAGGCCGTTCGGCGCGTGCTGCGGGCCAAGATGGAACTCGGCCTTTTCGAGCGCCCCGACGCGGATCCGAGCCATGATGATTCGGCTTTTCCCTCCCGCGAATCCCGCCAGGCCGCGCGCGACGTCGCGGCCGAGAGCCTTGTCCTGCTCGCGAATCGCGACCAGACCTTACCGATCGGGGCGGGCATCCGCTCGGTTGCGGTCGTCGGCCCTCTGGCGGACGCACCGCGCGACCAATTGGGCCCTCATGCCGCCCGTGGCCATGAGCAGGACAGTGTCAGCCTCCTGCAAGGCATTCGCGCCCGTGCCGCCAGGGCGGGCGTCGAGGTTCGCTATGCTCCGGCCTGCGATCTGTTCTGCCGGACCATCGATCATCTGCCGGAGGCGGTTGAGGCTGCCCGTTCGTCCGATCTCATCATCGCGGTCTTCGGCGAGCCGCAGGAACTGTCCGGCGAGGCGGCCTCGCGCACACGGATGACGCTGAGTGGAAGCCAGGAAGCCGCGCTCAAGGCGCTCATTGCCACAGGTAAGCCGGTCGTTCTCGTGCTGATCGCCGGACGGCCGCTGGAACTCAACTCGCTCGCCGACAAGCTTTCCTCGATCCTGATGGCCTGGTATCCGGGAACGGAAGGGGGCTCAGCCGTGGCGGATGCCCTCTTCGGCGACACGAACCCGAGTGGCAAGCTGCCGGTCAGCTGGCCGCGCGCTGGCGGCCAATTGCCGCTCTATTACAACCGTTTGCCGACCGGGCGCCCGACGCTCCCGAACAACCGATTCACGCTCAACTATATCGATGAGGCGATCACGCCGCTCTACCCATTCGGCTGGGGCCTCGGCTACAGCGCCTTCACCTATTCGGATGCGAGCATCGGCAAATCGCAACTCGCAAAGAACGAGACCCTGTCCGTTACGGTCACCGTGAAGAATGCCGGAGAGCGGGCAGGACAGGAGGTCGTGCAGCTCTACACCCGCGATCCCGTGGCAAGCCGCAGTCGACCGCTTCGCGAATTGAAAGCCTTCGAAAAAATCGCCCTCGCGCCCGGAGAAAGTCGGCAGGTGACCCTCGAAGTCCCGGTCGACAGGCTGGGCTTCCACCTCGACGATGGGACTTATCTTGTCGAACGTGGGGCCATTCAGGTCTTCGTCGGCGGAAGTTCCCTTGCGGACAAAATCGGCGAGGTCGAGATCACGGAAGAGACGAGGCGGGCCCCTCCCCAGGAGTAGGCAGGCCTGACTTCCTCTAGACACACGCATACGATTGTGGTTCAGAGGCGGGCACTGAATAATGCTCCGTTGTTCTGTCAAATCCCGTGGCAATCTCGATGTCGAAACATTTTTCCGTAATGGTTGACAATAGCTGGCAGACTTTCGCGAGACATAACCCAATACAGACAGCGGTTCTACTTACAGCTGTTTTAGGCTTTGTGTTGCTGGCTCTATTTCAGGCTGCGGCGCCACTCCAACTCGACAACATGGATTTTCCTGCAGTCGCAGCGGCAACTGCAAAAAGCGGGGTCCCGATATACTACCGCGGGGAAGAACACCAGAATCACAGCGGCCTCTATCATCCACCGCTGTACATTTACGCCTTGGCTGGATGGTTCAAGATCTTCGGCCCCGGCCCCGTTTCCGCGCGAATGTTCGACGTCGTTTGTGCCATCGGAGGTGGTTTAATTCTGCTGCAGGTCGTTCGGGCCATGTTCGGTTCGGCCAAAGCCTGGAAGATCGCTCCGGTGTTCTTCGTTATTTATCTGCTCAATCCTTTTGCTTTGCAGGCATTTTCGATCGTCGACATCGACACATCGATCTACGTGCCCTTGATGATGGTTGTGATCTGGGCGCTCGTGCGGATCGTGTTCAAGGAAGGCGAGCTGCGTTCGACGCCCGTTGCGCCCGTCGAGTTCCTGCTGATTGCTCTGGCACTGACACTGTGTTTCTGGTCGAAGCTGACGACCACTCTCATTCTGCCTGCGATCGTCGTCGCGATCTTGAGCATCCGGTTCGGCCTCATCAAATCGTTTCTGCTCGGCGCGGCGCTCACGATTGCTGCATTCGGCCTGTTTCTCGCCACTTACCGCGTCTATGGCTGGGCGACGGGGCTCGACATCAATTATACATTTAGTTTCCTGCTCGACACGGTCTCCTCGAAGTCAGCGCCCAATACCAGCTTCTCGAAAAAATTGGCCATTTATGCAGATCGATTCAGAGGCAACCTGATCGACCAGGGCCGCTGGAGTCTGTATCCGATTTTCGCCTGCGCACTTGCTATGGCGAGCGTTTTGCTCTGGCAGGTTTATCGCGGAAAACCCGCGGAACGTCCCCGTTCGATCGCTGCCCTGAGCGTTTTGCTGCTGGGATTCGCTATCATTGCGATCTACAATCTGATCACGGGTCCATATGGTGGCGGGCCTTTCAAATACATCGCACCCGCCTTGCCGCTCCTGGCGCTTGCAAGCGCAGCTCTCATTCAACCTCTTCTAAAATCCTTCCGCAGCCAGTCCCCTCGTCACCTAATCATCGGCGCCATTTCTGCGGTTCTTGCCTTCAGCCTGGGATTATCCTGGATTCGTGATGCCGCGCTCCTGGGCGAATTGCGTTTCATCTGGATTGGATTGCTGTTGCCCTTCGGCATTGCTGCCGTCGGCTCGATCTTGGCTTCCCTTTCCTTGCAGAAAGGCTTTGTACGAGGCATCCTCGGCCAATTCGCGTGGCTAGCCATTATTGCCGTCATCGCGCAAGGGGTCGGTATCGCCGTGTATCAGGTGCGCGCCGATCACGCGACGCAATATGATTATGGCCAGATCGGCTTCAACGAAGTTCGTAACTGGGTCGAGCAGAATACGCGTCCCGACGAAGTGATCATGTCGATGAAGGACGTCGGCTTTGCTACCGGACGCCGCTATCTTGAGAATTATGAATGGATTTACGACCCAAGTCAGATGCAAAGGCTCGATCAGGTTGTCGAAAACCTTAAAATTCGCGTATTTATATTCACCGAAGGTCGTGGCCAGGATCAGCTGATCTTCAATCCAGCTCTTGAAGCTTGGGTTTCGAAGGATACAACGCTGAAGAAAATAGGTCACTACAAAATTTATATGAGAGGATCGATGTAATGGAGTCACGCATCCAAGATGCAGACTCTCTGGGCAGGGAAAAGCCGGTCGTGACGGCAAACCGCGAGACGCCGTCTCCGGCCCAGGGCCCCGTATCGGCATTTAAGCAAGGTCGGCGAGCCACCTATTTTGCTTTGTTCGGAACGTTGTTGATTTCTCTCGGCGTCACGGCCTTCGTGCTCGGCGCGCTACTGGGTGTCCTCCGTATCGCCGTGGGGGATCCCGGATGGCTGCTGCGGTTCAACGAGTTTATCGTTTGGTACAGCGCGCTTCCGGTTGTCGCCGGAATTCTGAGCATTGCTTATGACATCTTGTTCACGGTGCGGATCAAGCGTACCGCCAAGAAAGTCCGGTTCGACGAGATCGCCAGTACCGACGTTACTGTCGTCCTGACAGCCTACAACGACGAACTCAGCATCTATCACGCCGTCAAGGACTTCGCGGCGTCACCCTATGTGAAGCGCGTTGTCGTCATCAGCAACAACAGCTCCGACCGAACGATGGATGAAGCCTCCCGCGCCGGGGCAATCGTCTTTGACGAAACCAAACAGGGTTATGGCGCCTGCGTTTACCGGGCATTGATGGAAGGTTGCCGGTTTGAGGACACTGAACTCGTTCTTCTGTGCGAAGGAGATATGACATTCCGCGCGAGCGATATTCCCAAGTTCCTCGCCTACGCGCCGCACGCCGATATCGTGAACGGAACGCGCATCGTCGAACAACTGCAAGAGGCTTCGACGCAGATCTCCACGTTCATCCACTACGGCAACCTGGCGGTCGGCAAGTTGCTGGAGATGAAATATCTCGGAGAGGCGACGCTGTCGGATGTGGGCACGACCTATAAGCTTTGTCGCAAAGATGCGCTGACCCGACTGATGCCACATCTCGATACCGACGTGAATCTCGAGTTCAATCCTCATCTTCTCGAACAGGCGATCCGCCAGGGGCTGAGCGTCGTCGAATGCCCCATCACGTTCCACCCCCGCGTCGGCGTGAGCAAAGGCGGCAATATTTCGAACAAAGTCGCGGTCCGGGTCGGACTGAGAATGATTTTCGGAATCGTGCTCGGATGGAAGCGAATTAAGTGACGAGTTATGCCAACTACCATGCGACTCGGTTTTCGCACGACAATCGCCGTTCCGTGCTGTGGGATACACTGACCCGTCATGTCTTCCAGGCTTACGTCCCTCGCGATGGAGCCATTCTCGAGCTTGGCGCGGGCTATTGCGACTTCATCAACAGCATCGAGGCCTCCGAAAAATACGCGCTCGACCTATGGCCAGGGATGGTCGACTTCGCTGCGCCGGGCGTACGGACCATTGTCGGCGATCTTTCGCGTATGAGCGAGGTTCCTGATGGAAGCCTGGATGTGATCTTTGCGAGCAACTTGTTCGAACACGTGACGCAAGATGCGCTGCGGGCATGCGTTGCATCCGCGAAACTGAAGCTGAAACCCGGTGGGCGCCTGATTGCCGTTCAGCCTAACTATAAGTTCGCCTATCGCGAATATTTCGATGACTATACGCATATCGCGGTTTGGAGCGATGTTTCCCTTGGTGATTTTTTCCAGGCCGAAGGGTTGGAAATCGAGAAAGTAGTGCCGCGGTTTCTTCCGCTCACGGTGAAATCGGGCCTTCCGGTTCACCCCCTTCTGATCAGGGCCTATCTCGCAAGCCCGATCCGGCCTCTTGGCAAGCAGATGATGCTGGTGGCAAGAAATCGCGCGAAGGGAGCCAGCGCATGACATCGCTTCAAGCAACTTTCCTCGCCGTCGTCGTCGTCATTATGGCGTCAATCGCTCAGGTATTGCTGAAGTCGGGGATTGTGGGGGCAACCCAAGGACAGGCCCTCAGTGCCACCGATTTCGTCGCGATCATTCGCGTCATCCTGACACCGGCGGTCTTCTTTGCGCTCTGCCTTTATGGCCTCACCGCATTGATGTGGATCTACATCCTCGCCAAGTTGCCGCTCTCCACGGCATACCCGATTCTCGGACTGACCTTTGCCATCGTGCCTGTTCTGGCAGCACTTTGGCTGCGCGAGCCAATCTCCGCGCTGCAAATTGCCGGCACTATTTTCATCGTGCTCGGTGTCTCACTGGTGAATATTTAAGGTGGGTCGAGCCAGGCGACGTTGGTGATGAAGATCCTGATCGCCGTGCTGATCTTGGCGTCTCACGGGCTGCTGCCGGGTCTTCGTAGGATCGCGTGATTTTGCGTTTAGCGCCGCCATTGTGGCAACCAGGCCGCAAATATCGTCGGCTCCGATCTCGCGGGACCGTCGCATCGGGATACTTGAAAAATTCGCCGCCATGAGCGTGGTCCACCTCAGGATCCCGCCAATGGGTCATCATGATCTTGAGATGCTCTTCAAAGAAACGGCGGCTCGCATCGTCCGGCATGTTTCTTTAATAGCGCTCAGCCCGATACGGAGAAGCGCCGCGGCCGACACCCGCTTCCAAGCGGCCAGTCGCAGCGGATGGTGGAACGGTAACACCATGATGGCGAGGCCGATCTTGAGGCGTTTGGTCTTCTGCGCGACGATCGCAGCAAGCTGGAGAGGGCCGGCGTCATGAGCCTTGGCCAGTCTGTCAGATCACGAAGAAATCCTTGTAGGTCATCTTGAGGTCTTTGGTGAGCGTGGCGATCTGGATCTGAGCCTGTGATCCGGTGCCGTCGGCATCGTAGTACAACGCACCCTTCTTCTTGTCGTAGATGATCCGGTCATCCTGATCATGCGCCTTGGTGCCGACATAAAACTCGCCCGCCTTGAGCACCTCCTTCTTCGACAGCTTGGTGAACACGCTCTTCGCGAGATAGATCGTGTCGTCATTGACGTTGAAGTCGGTGATCGTGTCCTGGTTGGCTCTGTTCGCGCTCGCCGACTTCGAGAGCTTGGTGTCGAACACGAACACGTCCTGGCCCGATCCGCCCGTGAGCACATCCCGGCCTGCGCCGCCGGACAGCCGGTCGTTGCCGGCTTCGCCCAAGAGCACATCGTTGCCGCCAAGACCTGTGAGCACGTCGTTGCCAGCCTCGCCCTCGAGCCGGTCATCACCGCCCGTGCCGGTGAGGATGAAAGGGGTCGTCTCGACCACGTCTGCAACCTGGATGGTGAAGGACCGGCTGGTCTGACCGCCATAGGCATCCTTGGCCACGACCGTCAGGCTGTGGCTGGCCCTGGTCTCGAAGTCGAGGGCGCCGGTGAGGATGAGGTTGTTGCCGTCGAGGCGGAACGGACCGTCAGTTGAGGCCAGGGTGTAGGTGAGCGCATCCCCATCGGCATCGGTCGCGGATAGACTCGCCACGATGCCGGTGAGCGCATCCTCGGCCACGACGGTCGTGGACAGGCCAAGGGATGTGGGAGCGGCATTCCACAAGGCCACTGTCTTGTCCGAGAACTGCAGCAGGCGGACATCCCGCACCAGGTCGGTGCCGTCGGGACCTGTGACAGTAAACGTCCCGTCACCGTTGTTGGTGATCTGCGACTGAGCGGACGTGCCGGAGAACACGGCGGTGTTGCTGCCGGCACCACCGTCGAGCGTGTCGTTGCCCTCACCGCCGATGAGGGTGTCGTTTCCATCATTCCCTGTGAGCACGTTGTCGCCGCCGTCGCCACGGAACCAGTCCGCGCCGGAGCCGCCCTCTAAGTTCTCAATGCTGATGAGAGTATCGAAACCGTAGCCGGTGTTCTGCCCCTCGCCTTGCTTTGTCAGATCGACGCGAGCTCCGATAGAGCTGGAGAACAACGCCGTATCAATGCCGTCGCCGCCATTTAGCGTGTCGTCACCAAACCAGCCATCCAGCGTGTCATCGCCGGCACCGGAAGACAGAACATTAGATGTGTCATTGCCGACAAAAAAATCGGACTCGGCGCTACCGACCAAATTCTCAATGTTTGAGATCGTATCGGTTGATCTTGCGCCCGTAACCTGACTTCCAATTATGCGAAGATCAACCCGTGCGTAGTCATCGCTTTGCAGTGAATATTCAAGAGTATCGATGCCATCTCCACCATCGATAATGTTGTTGCCTATTCCGCTATAGAAGGTTTCGTTGCCCGCTCCTCCCAGGAGAGTATCATTGAAAACCGAACCAATAATCTTTCCTGAAATGGCTCCGAGACGGCCATCGTATAGATTCTCAGAGCCGTTAAATTTCACATCTCCTTTGATCAAGCCGTTGTTTATAATGCTGCCGCCGGAGCCGCTGTAGATTGCGACTTGGTATCTGCCATCCTGAAAGGGCGCTTGTATCACGCCATCATTGACGATTGTCCCTCTGCCAAACGAGCGAATTCCGCTCTCGTTTCCACCTTGAATAAGACCCGAATTGTGGACGGACCAGTCACTGCCAGCTATGAAGACTCCGGAAAAGCCACCATAAATGGAGCCCTTGTTTTCCAGACGATTGTTGAGCGCGGTTGCTGCATCTCCAATCGCGACGCCATACGCGTCACTATGGAGGACACCGCTGGATGCTACCGTGACTCGATTGTCTCCCTTCAACAGATCGATGGCACCGTGCCGCCCGAAGAGAGATCCATACACGAAGATTTCCGCTCCGCCTTGCTCGCCAAACATCGCCACTTGAGATGTCGATGTGACAGTCACGTTCTGAGCTACGACATAGGCATCAGGTTGCAGATTCACTGCATTGCCTGAAGTTACATACATTGAGCTGGTGATATATGTTGTCACGGGAAAACCTGAGTAGGAGCTGACTTCTCAGGTTTCTTGCCACGCATTCCGCTGCGTCGCCTCTAGATGAACAACCAGGTTTTTGGAGGTCAGATCAACGCAGGTGTGGCGGCGCACCCTGCCCGTTCGTTCCCGATTATCTCCTGCCGGAGATGCCAGCACTGACTATACGCGTTTCGTGAAGCCAAGCGCCCCCAGACAAGGTCCATGTTTCGGTCTTGTCATCGCCGTTGTCATAGTGCGTTTTGGCGGATGAATGACGCTGGTCCCTGTCTTTCACGACAGAGTACCATTCGATGTCACTCTGAGCCAGAGGATCGAACGCAGTGTAGTAGCTTGTTCCGTCTTTCTTGCGAGTAATCAAGTAATCTGTTGGTTTCCCCTTTGAATTCCTCAATCTTCCAGTCCCAATCTCCCGCCGCCAGATTGAGCGTTGAGAAGGTTCGGCTAGCGATATCAGAACCGTTGATGTCCCCGACGTATTGTTCCTTCATGGCCGCCCCGAATCAGAGTGATCGTGGCGGCAAGCGTCGCTGATTACCCGATTTTGGGGTACTCAAAAATCGGGTTTCTCTGGAGTGCTGGTTTCCAAACTGGCACTTCGGCTTTGACCTCGATCCACTCCGACCTCTACCGCCGGCTCATCGCCCTGCTCATCCAGGCGCGGAAAGAGGCTGGCTTGACCCAAACCGAAGTGGCCCGGCGCATCGGGCAGCGGCAGACTTTCGTGTCAAAGTACGAACTGGGTGAGCGTCGCCTCGACGCGGCGGAGTACCTGGAGATCAGCCGATCGATCGGAGCGGACCCTTATGGGCTGATGCGAGAAGCGGAGGGCAGCAAGGGCTGATGTGGTTTAGGACTTGCCCGAAAATGCCCGATTCAATCGTTCGCAAATCTGGCTAAAGAGGCGACTGGAATGTAGATTTCGCCCGGAAGGCACGAAGCGTCCTTCGAATCACGTTCGAGCCAAATTTCTTGGCTTCAATACCGCACAGCAACGGCTGTAAGCTCAATGCGTCTTTGGCGAAGTTACCGGAACCTCAAGGGATCGATCGGAGCTGCTCAGGGGTGTCACTGAGAGGCGGTTGATCGAGCCCCTGCCAGAGGAACCCGGCAGGGCCTCACAGATCGTGCACTCTCAGCCTTCTCTCCTTATCGCTTTGAAGTCCCGTCGGGGTTAAGCACCCCATCCGCAATCGCCTTCTGTCGGATCGCTTCCACTTTGGCGAGTTCGGCATCAGGATTGGGCGCCGGATTTTGCGCCTGCCAAGCTTTTAAGTTGGCGTTGACTTCAGCTTGGTACGCATAGCCAGCAGCCATACCGCTAAGACCCGTCGGATCTGCACCGGTGGCCGCAGCCACACCTAGAGCCGTTGATACCGGCCCAGCTGCCAAGGGACCGAGCGGATCAGTGCCTGTGATGCCTCCGCCAGCACCGGGTGCCATGCAGGCGCTCAGACATGACATAATCGCAACGACGCCGATGAGAGATGAAGACTTAGACAACGAAGAAGTCCTTGTAGGTCATCTTGAGGTTTTTGGTCAGCGTGGCGATCTGGATCTGAGCCTGTGATCCGGTGCCGTCGGCATCGTAGTACAACGCACCCTTCTTCTTGTCGTAGATGATCCGGTCATCCTGATCATGCGCCTTGGTGCCGATATAGAACTCGCCCGCCTTGAGAACGCCCTTCTTCGACAGCTTGGTGAACACGCTCTTGGCGAGATGGATCGTGTCGTCCTGGACATTGAAGTCGGTGATCGTGTCCTGGTTGGTCTTGTTCACACGCGACGACTTCGAGAGCTTGGTGTCGAACACGAACACGTCCTGGCCCGATCCGCCCGTGAGCACATCCCGGCCTGCGCCGCCGGACAGCCGGTCGTTGCCGGCTTCCCCCAGGAGCACATCATTGCCGCCAAGGCCCCTGAGCACGTCATTGCCGGCCTCGCCCTCGAGCCGGTCGTCACCACCCGTGCCGGTGAGGATGAACGGGGTCAGCTCGACCACGTCTGCGACCTGGATCGTGAAGGACCGGCTGGTCTGACCGCCATAGGCATCCTTGGCCACGACCGTCAGGCTGTGGCTGGCCTTGGTCTCGAAGTCGAGCGCGCCGGTGAGGATGAGGTTGTTGCCGTCGATGCGGAACGGACCGTCGGTGGATGTCAGGCTGTAAGTCAGCGCATCGCCATCGGCATCGGTCGCCGATAAACTCGCCACGATGCCGGTGAGCGCATCCTCGGCCACGACGGTCGTGGACAAACCTAACGCTGTGGGTGCTGTGTTCCACAAAGCCGCCGTCTTGTCCGAGAACTGCACCAGGCGCACGTCGCGCAGCAGATCGGTGCCATCGGGACCGGTCACAGTCCAAGTGCCGTCGCCGTTGTCGGTCACGGTCGATTGGCTCGCGGATCCTGAAAACACGGCGGTGTTGACGCCTGTCCCGCCGTCCAGCGTGTCATCACCCGCGCCGCCGACGAGGGTGTCGTTGCCGCCATTCCCAGTGAGCCGATTGGCGCCGCCGTCGCCACGGAACCAATCCGCACCGGAGCCGCCCTCTAAGTTCTCGATCCCGATGAGCACATCGCGACCGTAGCCTGTATCCTGCCGCTCGCCCTGCTTTGTCAGATCGACGCGAGCGCCGACGTCACCGGCGAACAGGGCAGTATCGATGCCGTCGCCGCCATCCAGCGTGTCGTCGCCGAACCAGCCATCCAGCGTGTCGGCGCCGGCGCCAGACGAGATCATATTCGACGTTTCGTTGCCGGTGAGTTTGTCATCAGATCCGAACGACTGAATATTCTCAAAATTTAGTATCGTGCTTTTTCCATAGGCCGTATTTTGGCTTGTTGTGATCCTGAGATCTAACGTTGTCGTATTCTGGTTGCCCCACCATTCGAAGCCAAGCTGGATGGTATCCTGTCCGCCATTCCCGTTCACGTAGCTGGTGCCGTAAGAGACGTTGACGGTCTCCGACTGTGCCCCACCATAAATCGTGTCATTGCCACTGCAGGTGATCAAACCTTCCACGCTTCCATTGCGACCATCATAAAAATTTTGCCCGCCCGCCATCGCCACGCGCCCGCGTATGACGCCGTCGTTAATCACTGTGTCATCTGCTTGCGAGCCCAAATACGCATCTGAATTGGGCGAGCTAGCGTCATAGACTTCGAGTGTCCCCCGGTTCCAAAATTTGTTGGGGCGATCGAAAGCCCCCTCGCTCCGGATATGAATTCCACGTTCCCCTATAATCCGCCCATAATTCGTAATGGTATTCCCAGGCCCATACAGATGAATCGCGGTGGAGCCGGCTTCGATAATGCCGTAGTTGATCACAGAGTTGTCAGGAGTCGTTGGCCCACCCATAGCAATGGCATCGCCAAACGCATGAAGGACACTGGTCTCACCAAGGCGGATTGAGTTTCCGCCCTTTTCTAGTGTAATCCCGCCGCCGCCAATGATGTTGCCATATGAGTGCAGTTCTACGCCGCCGGCAGCGCTAAAAACTCCGACCCCCCCTTCAGTCGCGACTGTTATGCCCGAACCGATAAAAGCAAATCCGCCGTAATTTAATGTGACGGCATTTTCGACGCCAGTTTTGACGACAGATGTGGTGATGACGGTCATATAGCGCTCCCAAGTGTAGGAGGGCCGCATGCCACGCCTTCCGCTACGGCGTCTCTCGTTGAATAGCTAGGTTCTTGCGGCCGGATCAGCGCAGGTGCGGCGGCGCACCCCACCCATTCGTCCCGATTATTTCCTGCCGGAGGTGCAGTTCTAATGCGGTGAAACTGGAATGGTGGGCAGATCGCTTATGCCCAAGGCACAAAAGTCAATTGCCACCGATCCCGGCTGACGGCATCGCTCCGCGTGAACGATCAAGATTTTGTCGAGGATAGCAGGGTAGTCGACCTTAGCCTCACCCAAGCGCATTCAGAGCGACTAACCCATCAGCGCAGTCGCGATTGGATGGATAAATCCATATGCCTAGGGTTGCGTATGGCATGGCATCCTCTCTCGGATTGATCTGTTGAGCTGTCCGTGACGGGATCCGCAGACTTTTTCGCGCCCACCCCGAACCTGTAACCGCCCGGCAACCGCGCCTCGCCGCTACCCCTTGCGTAGCCTCAAAACCCTTGGCGATCCCGGGAAGACTCGAACTTCCGACCTTCGGTTTAGGAAACCGCTGCTCTGTCCTGCTGAGCTACGGGACCGCTTGAGCCGGATGAGTAACCAGAAATGTGGTTCCGGTAAATGGGGGAAGCCGCCGCGCCTGTGGTGAAGGGTCAGCGGCATCGGTTGTGTCGGTCCTGCCACTTCGGGTAGCCTGACCGGCAATGATGCTCAGGTTTTTTCTCGGTTTTGTGCTCGTCGCGAGCCTCAATCCGCTTGTGGCGCAAGAACTTGCGGCTGCGCGGCGTGAGTGTCGGGGAACAATGTCGCGGGATCAGATCACGGGACTCACCCCGCAGGGCGATCTTCAACTGGCCTCCGGATCCCTGGTGTATCTGTCCGGAATTAGGTTCCCCGATGACAATCCGGCGCGGTTAGACGCGTTTTCGGGGCTTCGAGCGCGGATCGGCCAGCCGCTGACCGTGCAAATCATGGGCGAGCGTGACCGGTGGAACCGGTTTCCGGCACGCGTTGCGCTTGCGGATGGCTCTACAACTCTCGATCTCTCGGAAGGACTCGTAATGGCGGGATTAGCCCTCGTCGATCCCGGCAGCACGCCGGTCTTTTGCCAGCAGGCCCTCTTCGGGATGGAGCAAACCGCGCGGGAGCGCGGCCTTGGTCTCTGGGCAGGAGACCGCTATAAGCCGGTCGACGCCCTCGCAGCCGAGCGTCTACGGGAGAAAATCGACACTTTCGTCCTCGTTGAAGGGCGCGTTCGAAATGCCGGTGAACGTCAGCAGCAAACCTATCTCAATTTCGGGGGGAACTGGGCCGAGGATTTTACCATCGTCATTCCGAAGAAAGTCTGGACTCTCATGGCTGAACGCGGTTTGACGGCGAAAGCGTTGCGGGGAGCCCGGATTCGGGCAAGAGGCATCCTGGAGAATTGGCAAGGCACGGCACTCACGATCACTGTCCCTGACATGATCGAGCGCATCGCGGATGAAGGCTCACGATACTGAACAGTATGAACGGAACGCGTCGCATCAATACTGGCTTTAAGACAGGCCTGGCTTTCAGCATTCTGCTGATCGCCATGGGACTCGCCGGCTGCTCGACATCGGGCAGCGGCTCAGGCATCCCTTTGCCTCCGACCGCACCACGCACCGTCGCGGAGAGCCAAAGCGACCGGGATCACGCCAAGCTCGTTGCAGCTTTCGGCGGTGAGGTCCGCGCTCCGAGCGCGCACCAGCTTCTCAACGACATCATCACACGCCTGGTGCAGGCCTCGGACAGGCCGAGCGAGACTTTCCAGGTCACGATCCTCAATTCCCCTGTCGTCAATGCCTTTGCGCTACCCAGCGGTCGGATCTATGTCACGAGGGGCCTTCTGGCGCTCGCCAACGATACATCCGAGATCGCTGCGGTGCTTTCGCATGAAATCGCTCACGTGACCCTGAGACATGCTTCGCAGCGGAACGAATTGCAGGCGCGTTCCAGCCTGATCACCCGGGTGACCGAGAATGTTCTGAACAACGCGGCCGAGGCTGCAGTTGTGCGTGACCAGTCGCGCATGACGCTCGCGAGCTTCTCACGTTCGCAGGAATTGGAGGCCGATCAGGCCGGCGTGAAGGTTCTCGCCCGCGCCGGGTTCGATCCCTTCGGCGCACCACGCTTGCTCACCGCCCTTGGCCGTTCGGCCAACAGCTCGGATACGGGCCGCACCAGCGGCGGGGATATCGGCTCGAGCCACCCGGCGACTTCGGAGCGAATTTCGCAGGCTGTCCAGGCCGCGCGGCGTGCCAACGCACCCGGCATCGGCGAAGCTGATAGGGCGCGCTATCTGGCAACCATCGACGGGCTCGCTTATGGCGACGATCCGGTCGATGGCGTCGTGCGCGGGCGAACTTTCATCCACGCCCGCCTTGGCGTCGCCTTCGTGGCTCCTGTCGGGTTCACTCTGGAAAATACGTCGCAGGCTGTGCTGGGCGCCTCGGCGGATGGGGGCCGCCGACTTTTGTTCGATGCCGCCGAGACACCGAACGGTCAGAGTCTCGAAGAAGTCCTGCGCTCCACCTGGAAAGACACCATCGAGCCGGGCAGCATGGAGACATCGACCATCAACGGGCTCCCGGTTGCGACGGCCCTCTCGCGCGGCAAGGAATGGCATTTCCGGCTGTCCGCCGTCAGGATCGGCACGACGACCTATCGCCTGATCGTGGCGGCAAAAGTCGGATCCGGGGATCTGGATGGGATGTTCCGACAGATGCTCGCGAGCGTGCGCCATGTGCAGCCCGACGAGGCGCGCAGCGTGCAACCCCTCCACCTCAAGATCGTGACGGCGCAGAACGGCGAGACGAGCGAAACATTGGCCGCGCGAATGCCTGCGAGCGAGCGCCCACTCGAGCGCTTCATTTTGCTCAACGGGCTAGATCGCAGCGGTCCGTTAAAAGCCGGCGAGAGCTACAAGATCGTCGGCGATTGAACTCGAGCTGGCCCAGATCCGCTGGATCCTCACACGAAAGCGCCGTGCGCCAGCGGGTATTTCTCGATGAGAGCACGCTTTAGTTTTTCGAGCGCGCGGTTCTCGATCTGGCGGACACGTTCCTTCGAGATTCCGAGCCGGTCACCGAGAAATTCCAGGGTCACCTGCTCCTCGTCGAGTCTGCGGGCCTGAAGAATACGCAGCTCACGCTCGTTCAGGACCTTTAAGGCTTGCCTCAGCCAGCTCACACGGCGCTCTCCGTCGATGACGTCGCCCACGCTCTCGTCCGGGAGAGGGCTGGTATCGACCAGAAACTCCATCCGCTCCGCCGAATTGCCGGGATCCGCATCGAGCACGGGCGCATTCAGGGAAGCGTCCGGCGCCGACAGGCGGGCATCCATCATGGCAACATCGGCGGCAGAAACCCCGATGGCCTCTGCGATCTTGCTGTGAATTTCGGAGGAAATGCGCTCGTCCCCGTTACGGGTCAGGCGGGCGCGAAGGCGGCGGAGATTGAAGAAGAGCGCTTTTTGGGCAGAACTCGTTCCGCCCCGGACAATCGACCAATTCCGCAGGATGTAGTCTTGAACCGAAGCCCGAATCCACCAGGTAGCATATGTAGAGAACCGAACCTCCCGCTCAGGCTCGAACCTGGCGGCAGCTTCCAGGAGCCCAACATGTCCCTCCTGGACAAGATCGGCCATCGGCAAGCCATAGTGCCGAAACCGGGCAGCAACTGCGATGACCAGCCGCATGTGGGCTGACGTCAGCTGGTGGAGCGCGTCCTCATCGCGCTCCTCTTTCCAACGCACCGCCAAAAGGTGCTCTTCCTGCCGTTCGAGGAAGGGCGCGTTCATGGCGGCCCGGACAAATTTGCGACGAACTCCTGAGATTTCTCCCATACTCGTCCTCCCTTGCGCAGGAGGAAAACGGGCAAGACGGGAAAAAGTTCAGTGCAAAACGGTCAAGGTAGGGAAAAATAGAATCCCATCTCGAAAAGACAAGATTTTCCAAGCAAAAGGCCGTCAAAAAGAAATCCAAGCGGAAGCTTGGACGGAAGCTTGGCAAAAGAAAACCCGGCACAAAGCCGGGCTTTCAGAAAAACGGTTGACCGCTTATCAGGCGGCTTCTTCCTGATCCTGAATATCCTCGGCGTCTTCCGCCTCGGCCTCGCTGCCCTTGGCGGCGCGGCGCGGCGACTTGGCCAGGCTCTGTTCGATGAGCTTGAGAGCTTCGGTCTCGGTGATCTTGTTGACGGCCGAGATCTCGCGGACGACCCGGTCGAGCGCGGATTCGTAAAGCTGGCGCTCGCTGTAGGATTGCTCGGGCTGCGCCTCGGAGCGGTAGAGATCGCGAACGACCTCGGCAACGGCGATGAGGTCGCCGGAATTGATCTTGGCCTCGTATTCCTGGGCGCGGCGCGACCACATGGTGCGCTTGACGCGGGCGCGTCCGGTCAAAACGTCGAGCGACTTCTGGGCGAGAGCCGCATCGGCGAGCTTACGCATGCCGACAGAGGAGGCTTTCGCGGTCGGGACGCGCAAGACCATCTTGTCCTTGTCGAAGGAGACCACGAAGAGTTCCAGCTTGAAACCTGCGATCTCCTGCTCTTCAATGGCCGTGATGCGGCCAACACCGTGAGCCGGGTACACAACTGCTTCACCGGTCTTGAAACCCAGGCGCTGGGCGGACTTCTTGGCGGTCGTCATGCGAGAGAGGCCTCCTTGCATGGCTCTTGTCCTCACGGAAAGAGCTTTCATTCCACAGGCAGGGTCCCGAGAAACAACAATTTTGACGGCGAAACGGAATGTCCCGCTCGTCTCCCTGATCGGCCAGTAACTAAAACGCGCCCATAACCAAAGGCTTCAGACAGCGAATGCTATCTTCCACCATCGACCGTGCATCATCTTTCATATTCTTGAACCGCTTCTTCCGCGGGGATTGCAGCACGTCAGGCGCAAGCGACGGCATTTGCGAACCGTATCATAGTTCGCGCCAAAAAGCAAAATATTTCAGTGAGAAGGGAAAGAAGCTGAGATTATGGTTTAGGTTCGAACCTAGTCTCCCTCACCCGGATTAGGGGTGAAGTACTTCTCCAACTTGTCGGGCACACCGTCGAATTCTTTGGCGTCGGAGGGCGCGTCCTTCTTCTGAGTGATATTGGGCCAGCTCTTCGCCATGTCGGCATTCAGCTTCAGCCATTGCTCAAGGCCCGGCTCCATGTCGGGCTTGATAGCCTCTGCCGGGCATTCAGGCTCGCAGACGCCGCAATCGATGCACTCGTCCGGGTGGATGACGAGCATGTTCTCGCCCTCGTAGAAGCAATCGACCGGACACACTTCCACGCAGTCCATATATTTGCACTTGATGCAATTTTCGGTGACGACGTAGGGCATGGCCGATCCTTCAGGCTCTTTTACGCAAACCACAGGGCGAATAGGCCGCTCTAGCTCCTGTCGCCGTCGCTGACAAGCGCTCCGGCATCGCCATTCAGATCCGTGTAGAGCTGCCTTGCTTCCACTGCAGGGCCGCGACGCTCACCGAGGGCTTCCACGCGAACCACCATCGTGAGCTTGGGAAGCGCGACGGTGATGACGTCTCCCACGGCCACGGCTTTTGCAGAATTGTCGGTGCGCTGGCCGCCAACCCGGACGAAGCCGCTCGCGACGAGCTTGGCCGCGAGCGTTCTTGTTTTCGCGAAACGCGCGAACCACAGCCACTTGTCCAGTCGCTGCCGATCCTCACGCATCGTTCACATGGGGCTACTTCTTGGAATCCTCAAGCTGGGCCTTGAGGGCCATCAGCTTGGCGAAGGGCGAATCCGGGTCCGGCTGCTTCTCGCGACGGGGCTCGAAACGGGGTGCCCGGTGATCGTCCTGCCGGTTCGGCCCACGCGGCGGCCTGTTCTGCGGCCGTCCACCCTCGCCGCCGTCGCGACGCTGGTCCGGGCGACGATCGTGTCGGCGCTCGCCCTGCGGACGCTCCCCACGAGGACGCTCACCTGCGGGACGCTCCCCTTGCGAGCGCTCTCCGTGTCCATGCCTCGGCCGACGCTCGCCGCGCTCATTCTGACCACGTTCCTGCTGCTGTCCCCGATCCTGTCGGCCGCGTCCCTGACGGGCATGTCCGCTCTCATGATGACGACGGTGCTGACGCCAGACTTCGATCAGAACCGGCTCGGCGGGAGCCTCTGCCTCCGCTGCAACATCGGCGGCGGGAGCGGCTTCTGGAACGGAAGCTTCGCTGACCGCGACAGCCTCGACGACGGGTGCCTCCGGTGCAGGGGCGACTTCGGGCGTTTCGGCCGGAGCGTCGGTGGAGACGGCAGCCTCGCCTTCGACCTCGGCCGCGACAGGAGCGGCAGCGACGATTTCCCGCGGCGCCTCGACCAGCGGCACGGTGATGGCGGGACCGGCGCGGCGTTCCATCGCGTAGCCAAGCGATTTCAGGATCGTCGCGAAATCCTCACCCGCACAGCCGACGAGCGACGTCATGGCGACGGTCGGCACGAAGGTTTCGCCATCGGCAGCGCCCGCAGGCGGCTCGCCGGGGGTGATGCCGGGACGGTAAGAGATGGCCGGACGGATGAGATCCGCCAAACGCTCAAGAATATCGACGCGCACGGCGCGGCCGCCGCAGACGCGGAAACCGGCGGCGCGATAGAGACCGGCAGCGATCTCCGTGTCGACCGGGATCGACGTGCGGCCGGATTGGGCGAGATGGGCGATCTCGTCGATGCCCTTCTGTTCCAGTCCGCCGTTCTGCAACGCCCAGAGCTGGGCCGCGAGCGTGCGGGGCGCAGGCTTGAGGAGCGTCGGGAGATAAAGATGATAGGCGCCGAAGCGAATGCCCGCCTTGCGCAGCGCGCCGCGTGCCTCCTGATCGAGGCTGCGAACATCGTTCAGAACCTTGGCTCGCTCGAGAACGCCGAGTGATTCCGCGATCTGGAAGGCGATGCCACGAGCAAGGCCTTGCAGCTCAGCCGATTCCTCGAGTTGGATCGCGGGCCCCAGAAGGCGCACGATATAGGCCTTGAGCCAGGCACGGAGTCGATGATCGACCTTGTCGCGGGCGGGGCCGGTGAGGTGCTCGTCGGCGAGAATGCGCACGCGCGGGTCGAACAACTTGTCGCCCGTCTCCATTTTCGCCACCGGGTCGCCCATCCAGCGCACGGTGCCGTCATTGGACAGGACAAGCGTCGTGTCCGGCGTTTCCGCAAAACGGTCCGCCCGCGCCTCGATCTCACCGGACAGGGCCTTGCCCGCCGCATTGCGCAGGGTCTTGGCTTCCGTTGTGTCGGCCTGAGGATCCGGCACGAACTGGAAGCCGTGCAGGTGACCGATATGCTGACCTTCGACGGTGACATCGCCGGAAGTCGTAATTTGGGCCTCTAACATCGCGTTCTCTCTTAACCGCCGCATAAGGACGCTCGTGCGCCTGTCGACAAAGCGCTGCGCGAGCCTCTCATGGAGCGCGTCCGATAACTTGTCCTCTACCTGACGCGCAACACCCTGCCAATGCTCCGGGTCCTTCAACCAGTCTGGACGGTTGGCGACGAAGGTCCAGGTACGCACCTGGGCAATGCGGTTGGAGAGGGTGTCGATATCCCCATCCATGCGGTCGAGCGTCATGAGATGACGGGAAAACCAGTCCTCCGGCACCGCGCCGCTTTGCATCAGGAACCGATAGATCTGGCCGACGAGATCCGCATGGGTTTGTGGAGAAACCTTCCGGTAATCAGGCACTTGGCATACCTGCCAGAGCCGCTCCACCGCGACTTGCGAGCGCCCGAAGGCCTGAATGTCGTCATCCCGCGCCAGCAATTCCAGGGCCGCGACATCATCCGCCATGGGCGCGCGCGCCAGCCCGTATTCGCGGGGCTGTTCCGCCAGAGTGTTGCGCAAGCGCTCCAGCGACCGGAAATCGAGATCGGGGTTGCGCCATTGCAGCAGGCGAAGCGGATCGAAGGTGTGATTCTCCAGCGCCTCGATGGTTTCCGCATCGAAAGGTGGACAGCGCCCCGCCGTGCCGAACGTGCCATCGCGCATGTGACGCCCGGCGCGGCCGGCGATCTGTGCCAGTTCCGAGTGGTAAAGCTTGCGGAAACGGAAGCCGTCGAATTTCTTGTCCGAGGCGAAGGCAACGTGATCCACATCGAGATTCAGCCCCATGCCGACCGCATCGGTGGCGACGAGATATTCCACATCGCCCGATTGATAGAGCTCGACCTGGGCATTGCGCGTGCGCGGCGAGAGCGCGCCGAGAACCACTGCCGCGCCGCCGGTTTGGCGGCGGAGCAATTCGGCGATGGCGTAGACCTCCTCAGCCGAGAAGGCGACGATGGCCGAACGGCGCGGCAGGCGGGAAATTTTCTTCTCCCCCGCGAAGGTCAGATTCGACAGGCGCGGGCGGGTGACCACATGAACGTTGGGGATCAACGCCTCGATCAGGGGCCGCATGGTATTGGACCCGATGAGAAGCGTCTCCTCGCGCCCGCGCTGGTTCAGCAGACGGTCGGTGAACACGTGCCCCCGGTCGAGATCGGCTGCGAGCTGGATTTCGTCGATGGCCACGAAAGCCACGTCGAGATCGCGCGGCATCGCCTCGACGGTGGAGATCCAGTAGCGCGGCTTGTCCGGCTTGATCTTCTCCTCGCCCGTCACGAGGGCCACGTTGTGCGGCCCGACCTTTTCCAACACGCGCTGATAGACTTCGCGGGCCAACAGGCGCAGTGGCAGGCCAATCATGCCGCTCTCATGCGCCAGCATGCGTTCGATGGCGAGATGGGTCTTGCCGGTATTCGTCGGGCCGAGCACGGCCGTGACACCGCGCGATCGGAACTGCGGCGGCAGCGAACGGCGACCCACGGGCTCGATGCGGGTCTTCGGGAATGCGTTCTGGTTCAAAACTGGCCAGATCCCCTGGAGCACGATCCCTTGGAGCACGATCCGGCGAGGAGGATCCGGTTCGCCGAAAGATCACGCGTCATAGCAGGAATGGAAAGCATGATCATGTTTTTCCTAAACGGGATCATGCCTCGCATATGGGAGCGCCCTTGCCTCTTTTCCATCGCGCGACGAGAAGTCTCGCTCTTGGCTTTAGCGGATCGCACCAGCCTGGACCGGTGCGTTCGAATCCTTGCCGAAAGACAGATTGGAGGCTTCGACCACGCTCATGCCGACCATGGTGCGAACGGCGATCCTCACCGGAACGAGCAGACGCGTCCCTTCCAGCGGCATGAGCCAGACCGACATGTCCTTGTTGTCTTCCATGAACTTGGTGGAGGGCCGCAAGGCCCGGTGGCCCGATATCGCGACATAGCGGGCGTTGCAGACAAGGACAGGACCGTTGTAGCCCGGCTTGTCGATCTGCTTGGTTTCGCCATAGGTCAGAACGATATCGAACCGGGCCGCCCCGTCGAAGACCGGAATGACGCGATTGCAATTGGCTGAATCGGTCATGCCCCCCACCAAGGCCGGCATGAGAAGCGCGCTGATCGGATCGACGATGCTTTTCCTATCGGCATCCTTGACCGGCACCCGGTCAGGCTTCTCGTCGATGGGCGGCACGATCTCGACGGCGGCAACCGTGCCCGCATTCAGACCCATGCGGACCGTGCGCTGATCGCCGGAGGAACGCGAGGTGACCGCAAAAGCCGCCGGTTGAGGCTGCGCCCCCGCGATATTGCCGGACGCGGTGGCCGCCCCCTTGCCGCCGGTGAGCATCTTGGCGATCCCGGTCAGCTTCACGCCGAGCTGCATCTTGTATTTCGGGCCCTCGAAGGTGGACGACAGATCCGCCGTGCCGAGGGGGATGCCCGCCAGGCTGATATCATAATCCGCCTTGAGGGTCTGCGCCTCGGCCGAGCCGATTCCGGCAAGGGCCAGGCTCAAAAGAGCGAAAAGAGGAAGACGCATCGGGAGGGTCTCTGGGGGTCTTTGGAAAGGGTCTTTGGAAAATTCGTTAAGCGTGATCGCACGAAAATCGGAATAAATCGTGACCACGATGTTACAAAAATCGCCAGTGCGCGATGGCTATTGTTGACGTGGGCCGGGTTTTCGGCCTATAGCCTCGCACCTTCACAGACTTTCGGTGTCCGGCGCCGCGGGATCTGCGTTTAAGCAAACCCGTGAAAACCAAGCCGTGCCCCTTCGAGACGATAGGATAGTACCATGTCGCGCCGTTGCGAACTGACCGGTAAGGCCGTCCTGAGCGGCCACCTGGTGAGCCACTCGAACCGTAAGACCAAGCGGAAGTTCCTCCCGAACCTCTGCAACGTCACCCTGCAGTCGGATACTCTGCAGCGCTCCGTGCGCCTGCGCATCTCCGCAAACGCCCTTCGCTCGGTCGAGCATCGCGGCGGCCTCGACAGCTTCCTCGCCAAGGCGAAGTGCGAAGAGCTGTCGTCCAACGCCCGCACGATCAAGCGCGAAATCGAGAAGAAGCTCGCTGCGGCGAACTAATCTCGATTCACTCAAGAATTCGCGTAGCGGGCGGCCTCACAGCCGCCCGTTTTGCGTTGCCGCCTCAGGAAGAAGATCATGACCGCTCTGGATCGTCGCGACTTCGGAATCGCCCTTGCCGCCATGACCGTGGTGGTGCTGTCGTCCAATATCCTGGTCCAATATCCGTTCGAGGCCTGGGGCCTGCAGGATTATTTCACCTGGGGCGCCTTCACCTATCCGTTCGCATTCCTCGTGACGGAACTCGCCAACCGGCGTTTCGGCCCGAAAGGCGCCCGTCGGGTGGTCTATGTAGGCTTCGTCCTTGCTGTCGTGCTCTCGGTGGTCCTCGCGACGCCGCGTATCGCCATTGCCTCGGGCACTGCCTTCCTGACGGCTCAGCTTCTCGACATCTCGATTTTCTCGCGCCTGCGCGACCGTGCCTGGTGGCTGCCGCCCTTCGCCTCCTCGACCATTTCGGCGGCGGTCGACACGATGCTCTTCTTCTCGATCGCGTTCTATTGCGGCGCTCTTCCGGGTACGGATCACACGATCAGCGGCATCTTGAGCGCCTTTGGCATCCCCGATGAATGCGTGGCGCTTCCGTGGGTCACCCTCGCAATCGCCGATTACGGCGTCAAACTGACCCTCTCCGTCATCTCGATCATCCCCTACGGCGCGATGCTCCGCTTCATGCGCCCGCTGACCATCCAGCGCCGCACAGCTTAAAAAGCACCGTCCGTATAGGGCGGGTGGGGAATGGCCTGATGCGCGGCCCGCAGAGCCGCCGACCAGCGCTCGCGCAGATCCCTGAAATACGGCTCGTCTTCCTGAATGCGGTAATTGACGCCTGCTTTCAGCGCATCGCGCCGTGCGACGACGATATCGATGGGCAGGCCCACGCCGAGATTGGATTTGAGAGTCGAATCCATCGAGATGAGGCCGAGTTTCAGGCCCTCGATCAAGGAGGTGTCATAGGCAATCGCCCGGTCGAGAATGGGCTTGCCGTATTTCGGTTCGCCGATCTGGAGGAAGGGCGTATCCTGGGTCGCCTCGATGGCGTTGCCGGCGGAATAGATCTGATAGAGCCGCATGGGCTGATGGCCGATCTGGCCACCAAGCAGCATGGTGACGTCGAACGTCATGCCATGTTTTTCCATCTCGACGCCGTCGCGGGCATAGACCTGCCGGATCGCGGAACCGACAAGCTGCGCCGCCTTGAACATGCTGGACGCCGTAAGGAGCGTTTCCGTGCGCCCCGTCTCGGGATCCTCGATCCCTTCGGTCAGGAGCGAGAGCACCGTCTGGCTCGCGGAAAGATTGCCCGCGGTCGCGAGCGTCACGACACGCTCGCCGGGAACTTCGAACAGGTGCAGCTTGCGAAAGGTGGCGATGTTGTCGACGCCCGCGTTGGTGCGCGTGTCGGCGATCATCACGAGGCCTTCCTTCACCAGGATACCGACGCAATAGGTCACGGGCGTTCCTCCGAGGGCTCTCTGGCCCGGCTGCGGCTGGCGGATCATGCTTGTATCTGCCGCGCGCTTTCAATCTTCAGGGATACGGCGAGGTCTTCCCTCGACAGGCCGTAATAGGTGCCGCGCACGGGCGCGGCTTCCGTGGAATCGAGGCCGATGGCAACGCGCACGTAATGCTCGGTCACGGAGACCGCGTTCGCCGCGTCGAAACTCACCCAGCCGACATTTTCGATATAAGCCTCGGCCCAGGCGTGCCCTGCTTCCTGCACAGTCTCATCGGGCTTGTGGAGATAGCCCGACACATAGCGCGCCGGAATGCCGAGACGGCGCGCGGAGGCGAGAAAGATATGCGTGAAATCCTGGCAGACCCCATGCCCTGCGGCGAACGCTTCCGTGGCCTTCGTGCCCGCATCGGTGGCCGCAACATCGAAGCGCAGACGCTCGTTCAACGCTCCCATAAGCGCATGGGTCTTATCGAGCGGGTTTTGCAAATGACCCGCAACGCTCGTGGCGAAATCATAGATCGCAGCGTCACCCGCCGTCAGCGGAGTCTCGCGTAAATAGAACATCGGCGGGAAACGTTCGGCGCTGCCGCGAATGACGCCCGCCACATCGGCGGTCTCGACCTCGCCCACGACCTTGAGCCCGATCTGATCGATCGGCCCTTCCGCATAGAGGCTGTGCATGATGTTGCCGTACCAATCCTCCCGCCGCATCAGGCGCGAGCCGTGGTCGCTGTCGATGGCCCAATGCAGGATGGTCTGGCCTTCATGGCTGCGCGGCGTGAGACGCAACAACTGGATCGCCGACTTGACCGGCTCCGCGTAGCGGTACGTCGTCTCGTGCTGGATCCGGATGCGCATGGTCAGGCGAGATACTGGTTCGTGATGGCGATACCGAGATTACTGTTCTCGGCTATGAACTCCTCGAGGAATTCATGCAACCCGTGCTGGAAGATATCCTCGATGGTCTGGTTTGCGAGCCGCGCATGAGCGGCGCGGGCAAGACGCTGCGACGGGCCTGACGTGCCGTAGCGATGGCCGATATCGTCCAGATGTCGCGACAGGGCCGAATAGCACGCCGCCAATGAGCGCGGCATTTCCTCGCGCAGGATGAGCAGATCCGCCACGAGCCAGGGCCTCAGGTTCTGGTGATAGACCCATTGATAGCTCACCAGCGCCGAGACGGAGCGCAGGATCGCGGCCCATTGGTAATAATCGATACCGCCGCCAACCTCCGAATCTTTCGGCAACAGCACGTGGTATTTCACGTCGAGCACGCGCGCGGTGTTGTCGGCGCGCTCGATATAAACGCCGAGCCGTGAGAACCAATAAGCATCGTTGCGCAGCATGGTGCGCAAGGCCGAGCCGTCGTAGCGCAGCGAGGTTTCCTTCACGAGGTTGAGGAATGCCGGCAGGTTTTCCACCTGCACCTTCTCGGCTCTGAAGCGGCGCAGATCGAGCCAGGCGGAATTGATCGCTTCCCACATCTCCGAGGTGAGCGATCCGCGAACCGAGCGCGCGTTCTGCCGCGCCGTGTCGAAGCAGCGTTGGATGCTCGACGGGTTCACGTCCGAGAAGGCGAGGAATTCGATGACTCGCTCCGGCGTCACCTCGTCGTAGACGGTCTTGAATTGATCGATGGCGCCCGCCGTGACGAGTGCCGATTCCCACTCATTGGTATGCGCCTCATTATAGGCGATGGGCATGGACGCCATGCGGTAAGCCACGTCGAGGACGCGCGCGGTGTTTTCGGCACGCTCCACGTAGCGGGAGAGCCAATACAGACTGTCAGCGTCACGACTCAGCAAGGACGCCTCCGCTCGCTCGCGTTCTTCATTCGCTCAACACCCACGTATCCTTCGTGCCGCCGCCCTGGCTCGAATTGACGACAAGCGAGCCGGGGGTGAGCGCCACTCGCGTCAACCCGCCGGGCACCAGCCGCACGCGGTCGCTACCGGTGAGCACGAACGGCCGCAGATCCACATGGCGCGGCGCGAGGCCGCTCTGCGTGAAGACCGGGCTCGTAGAGAGCGCCAATGTGGGCTGCGCGATGTAGTTGTCGGGCCGCGCCAGAACGCGGGCACGAAACTGCTCGCACGCTTCCTTCGTCGCATGCGGACCGACGAGCATGCCGTAGCCGCCCGATCCGTTGACCTCCTTCACCACCAGTTCGTGCAGGTTGTCGAGCACGTAGGACAGGGCCTCAGGCTCACGGCAGCGCCAGGTAGGAACGTTCTTCAGGATCGGCTCTTCGCCCGTATAGAAACGCACGATATCGGGCACGTAGCTGTAAAGCGCCTTGTCGTCGGCGACGCCCGTTCCCGGCGCATTGGCAATGGTGACGTTGCCCGCGCGATAGGCTGCGATCAATCCCGGAACGCCGAGCGCCGAATCGGGACGAAACACCAGTGGATCGAGGTACTCGTCGTCGATGCGGCTGTAGATCACATCGACCCGCTTGGGTCCCTCGGTGGTGCGCATGTAGACGATCTCGTCGCGCACGAAGAGATCGCGCCCCTCGACGAGTTCGACGCCCATCCGGTCGGCCAGAAAGCTGTGTTCGTAATAGGCGCTGTTGAAGGAGCCGGGTGTGAGCAGCACCACCGTCGGTGTGCGCGCATCGCTTCTCCCAGCTACGGACTTCAAGGTCGCAAGCAGATCATTGGCGTAGTTCTCGATGGGCAGGATGCGCTGCATCGCCATCAGTTCCGGGAATAGGCGCTGCATCACCTCCCGGTTCTCAAGCATGTAGGAGACGCCGGAAGGGGTGCGCAGGTTGTCTTCGAGAACGTAGAAATCCTCATCGTCCACGCGCACGATATCGACGCCTGCCACTTGCACATAGATGCCGCCGCGCAAGTTCAGTCCGTGCATCTGCGGCCGGTAATAGGGGTTCTGATAGACGAGTTCAGACGGCACGATTCCGGCCCGCAGAATTTCGCGCGGACCATAGATGTCCTTCAGGAACTGGTTCAGCGCCGAGACACGTTGCTCGAGGCCTTTTGAAAGCTTCGCCCATTCGCGTGCGGAGATGATGCGCGGGATGATGTCGAACGGGATCAACCGCTCTTCCGCTTCGGCATTGCCATAAACCGCGAACGTGATGCCGACCTTACGGAAGAGGAGCTCGGCTTCCCCGCTGCGGCGTTCGAGAAGACCGGGGGGTACGGTGTCGAGCCAATCCCGAAGCACCTTGTAGGCGGCACGGCCTTCGCCGGCGCTGCCGTTCATTTCGTCGAAAATCGCCCTTGCCGCCACGACCTGTCAGCCGCCTCCAAAATGGGCAATCGCTTGCCGCTCGATGCCCGGAACGCACATCGAAGAAGCTTAGGTTCGCCGATTGTGTGCCAGCAAGCAAGCGACGCGTTCGAAACGGGCATCGTGCCGGCGAGAAAAGCGCCAATTGCCCAGAGCTTGATCAAGTCTCTTTGAAACATGATCAAGCTCTGGGTTCCTTATTTTCGCATGATCCGAGCGAACAACCGGTTTTCACTTGTTCTGATCATGCTCTATGCGTCAGGCAGATCGGCGGGCATTCGTGTCGAGGGTGAACTCGAGCAGCAGGGTGCGCTGAAAGCGGCTGAAATTGTTGTCCGAGATCAGGGTCAGGACAGTCTCGCCCGCGTCTTGATGAATCGCGAGCCCTTCCATGTTGTCGATCTGGTGGGAGGATTCGCTCTCGAAGAGCACCTCACCATCCGCAACGGCATGCGGCCGAATCGCAGCGGCCTTCACGCGGCGCAGACGAATGCCGAAGCCCTCCAGAATCGAAACCTTGCGTTCGAGCAGCAACATATCGCCATCGGGCAGAAAGTTCAGGTCGCTGATCGAATAGCCATGAGAGCGCGCGACCTTGAAGAGGCCGCGCTGGGGGCCGGTGAGAATGAAGCCGTCGGTTGGCGTATCGTCACCCGCATGCGAGCGCTCCGCAACGGCAACGACGGCGCCCGCCAGAGGGGAACGCGCAGGTGCTACGCCAAGAGCTTCAAGACCGCTGTTGTTCGGCAGATCTTCGATGATCTTGCGAAGCTCTCCCGGCAGGGCGAGAAGTTTTCCACGCGCCCTCGCGCCGTGTGCCGCCAAGTCGAAGCGCATCACGGAATGCTTGCGCTCGATACCCACATAGGCCACGCCGTCGACAATCGCGAGGCTCTCGGTGTCATAGTAGCGCGTCCGCGCCAACGGCGTTCCCCGCTCGTCGAGCAGTGGCGCGAGCGAAGCCTCAGTGAGACCCGTGAGCCTACCCTCATGCATCTCGACCCGCGCGCTCATCCATTGCGCGTTGTCGGCAACGGAAACGATCCGCCGACCATCAGCGGAGCGCCAGAGGCCGGAAAAGCCACCGAAATTGGGATCGGCCGATCGCAGATCGAGACCGGAGCGGAAGGTGAGCGCACCGAAACGCGCGCGAGCCCGATCGGTGACCGAGAGATGGTCGATTCGCGTCGCATCGATCGAGATGGGCGTGATGCCATTAGCGGGCTTGGGGCGCGCGAGCGTCTTGTTGGCGAAGGTCGCCGTGGCAACGGCGCTTGCGCCGCCGATCAAAAAATTACGCCGTGAGAGTTTCATGGGCGTATCCCGAGCGGTCGCTCACGAAACCGTACCTCAGGAATGCAGCCGGCGACGCGGCGCGCGTGTCATGGCAGGCGGCGTCTCCTCGAAGAGTTCCGCGAGCTTTTCCGTCATCACGCCGCCGAGCTCCTCCGCATCGACGATAGTCACGGCACGACGATAATAACGCGTCACGTCGTGCCCGATGCCGATGGCGATGAGTTCGACGGGCGAGCGCGTCTCGATCTCTTCGATGATGTAGCGCAGGTGTCGTTCCAGATAATTGCCCGGATTGACCGACAGCGTCGAATCGTCGACCGGCGCACCATCCGAAATCACCATCAGAATACGCCGCTGCTCGGGCCGCCCGAGCAGGCGCTTATGCGCCCAGTCGAGAGCCTCGCCGTCGATGTTCTCCTTCAACAACCCCTCGCGCATCATCAGCCCGAGATTCTTGCGCGCGCGCCGCCAGGGCGCGTCCGCCGACTTGTAGATGATATGGCGCAGGTCGTTGAGACGACCGGGATTGGCGGGCTTGCCGCTTTGCAGCCATTGCTCGCGCGATTGTCCGCCCTTCCAGGCGCGGGTGGTGAACCCCAAAATTTCGACCTTCACGCCGCAGCGCTCCAGCGTGCGCGCGAGAATATCGGCGCAGGTCGCCGCCACCGTGATCGGGCGGCCGCGCATGGAACCGGAATTGTCGATGAGCAGGGACACCACCGTGTCGCGGAAGTTCGTATCCTGCTCATGTTTGAACGAGAGCGGCTGGAACGGATCCATGATGATGCGCGGCAGACGCACCGGATCGAGCATGCCCTCTTCCAGATCGAATTCCCAGGCGCGGTTCTGCTGCGCGAGCAGACGCCGCTGCAGACGATTGGCGAGACGCCCCACCACGCCCTGCAAATTGGCGAGCTGCTTGTCGAGATAGGCGCGAAGCCGCGTCAGCTCATCGGAATCGCAGAGATCTTCCGCGTGCGTGACTTCGTCGAACTTATGCGTGAACGCCTTGTAGTCCGGACCGCGCGGCTCGTTCGCGCGCGACGACGGCGGACGCCAGGCTTCACCGGCATCTTCCGCATCGGCCTCGTCCATCTCGTCCGGCCATTCATCGGAGGAGCCTTCCGAATCCTCCTGTGCGCCGTCCTCGACGTCGTCGGTCGAATCCTCGCTCACTTCGACTTCGGCGCGGTCGCCTTGGGCCTGCTGTTCGCTCTCGCCCTCGCCTTCCTGTTGTTCCTGCTCGGAATCGTTTTCCTCGTCGTTCTCGTCCTCATCGGATTCGGCGGAGGATTCTTCGCCCATATCGAGGGAGGAGAGCAGATCGCGCACGCCGCGCGCAAAATCGCGCTGGTTTTCGATGCGCTTGAGCAAGCCGTCGAGATCCGCACCCGCGCGATCTTCGATGAAATCGCGCCACAGATCGACGATCTTGGTCGCGGCCGCTGGGGCTTTCTCACCGGTCAGGCGCTCACGCACCATCAGGGCAACGGCGTCTTCCAAAGGCGCATCGGTCCGGTCTGTGATCTCTTCGTACTTCGTACCGCGATGATAGCGGTCTTCCAGCATCGCGGTGATGTTGGAGGCGACGCCCTTCATGCGGCGCGAGCCGATGGATTCGACACGCGCCTGCTCGACTGCATCGAACACCGCGCGAGCCGCCTGGCCTTCCGGCGCGAGGCGGCGATGCAAGGTCGCGTCGTGGCAGGCAAGACGCAAAGCCATCGAGTCGGCCTGCCCGCGCAGGATCGCCACGTCCTGCGACGACAGCTTACGCGGCGGCTCAGGCAACCGCGCCTTGTCGCCCATGAGCGCCGGTCGGTCGGAGGCGAAAGTGACCTCGAGATCCTGCTTGCGGGCAATCGCCTTCATGCAGCCGGCAATGGAGCGCTTCAGCGGCTCCGCCGGCGCTTCCTTCTTCTCACCCGGCTTACGGTTCGAGATGGACATTCAGCCTCCTCTGTCATCCCGGCAAAGGTCGGGATCCATAACCTCCGACGGAGCCTTGCAAAGCACCGTCGGCGTCTATGGGTTCCGGGCTCGGCTGTGCCGCCCCGGAATGACGATTACGACAACGCGATATTCACGGCGCTCTCCGGCAGATCCTTGCCGAAGCAGCGCTGATAGAACTCGGCGACGAGCGCGCGTTCCAGTTCGTCGCACTTGTTGAGGAAGGTGACGCGGAAAGAGAAGCCCGTATCGCCGAAGATTTCAGCGTTTTCAGCCCAGGTGATCACCGTACGCGGGCTCATGACGGTGGAGAGATCGCCGTTCATGAAAGCACTGCGGGTGAGATCCGCCACGCGCACCATCTTGTTGACGATGTCGCGGCCCTTCTCGTCTTCCTGATAGTGCTTTGCCTTGGAGAGAACGATGTCCACTTCCTTGTCGTGCGGCAAGTAGTTGAGAGTCGTGACGATGGACCAGCGGTCCATCTGGCCCTGGTTGATCTGCTGCGTGCCGTGATAGAGGCCGGACGTATCGCCGAGACCCACCGTGTTCGCGGTGGCGAACAGACGGAAGGCCGGATGCGGCTTGATCACGCGCTTCTGGTCGAGAAGCGTCAGCTTGCCGGATTGCTCCAGCACACGCTGAATCACGAACATCACGTCCGGGCGGCCTGCATCGTATTCGTCGAACACGAGCGCCACATTGTTCTGAAGCGCCCAAGGAAGAATGCCGTCCTGGAAGGCGGTGATCTGCTTGCCTTCCTGGAGCACGATGGCGTCTTTGCCGACGAGATCGATACGCGAGACGTGACTGTCGAGGTTGACGCGCACGCACGGCCAGTTGAGGCGCGCGGCGACCTGTTCGATGTGGGTCGATTTACCCGTGCCGTGATAGCCGGTGATCATCACGCGGCGGTTGCGCGCGAAGCCCGCCAGAATCGCGAGGGTCGTCTCGCGGTCGAAGAGATAATCCGGGTCGAGATCCGGCACGTGCTCGTCCGTCTGCGAGAAGGCGGGCACCTCCAGATCCGAGTCGATGCCGAAGACCTGTCGCACGGACACTTTCATGTCCGGGAGAAGGGTCGATGTCTCGGTTGATGCCTGCATAGGGACCTCTCGGTTCAAATCACGGTCAAAACTTGCGCTTCAGGTGTCTTAACAACCAAGCCGGTCAGGCGCAAATTCCTTCGGGTGGAAATTTTGCCGGCTCTATAGTTGGGATGATGAGCCGCGCAAGCGTTCAGCTCCTCCTCCCAACGTTTTTCAGATCGGTCCTACAACTTGATCATGTCTCTTTGAAACATGATCAAGTTGTATTCTTTGGATTCGCATGATCCGGGCGAACAACCGGTTCCACTTGTTCTGATCATGCTCTAGCACAACCCCGCGCTCTTCAGGGTATCGTGCGCCTTGATGATGTCGCGTAGCCGCTCCTCGAAAGAGCGGTCGCCGCCATTGGCGTCCGGGTGGAACTGTTTCACCAGCGCCTTGTATTGCGCCTTGATCGCCGGCCCGTCCGCATTTTCGTCGAGACCGAGCACGTCGAGGGCTCGTTTAGCCGCCCCCGTATAGCGGGGTTTCCTCGGCTCGGCAGGCGCCGCCCGGCTTCGACGGGTCTGCGTAAAGTCCTTGCCCCGCAAGATCCCCAGAGGATCGGAATAGGCCCAATCGCGGATCGTAGCACTCTCGGCACCAGATCCGGCGGAGTTGACGCCCATCGCTTGCGTCGGGCGATGCCCCGTCAGCGCATCCTTCTGGTAAGCCGCGAGAGCCGAATCGGACATGCCGTCAAAGTAGTTGTACGAAGCGTTGTAGGCGCGCACATGTTCGAGGCAAAAGCGCCAATACTGCCCTTCCCGATTGCGCCCTTTCGGCGCGCGATGCTCGCCCAGAGCCGCGCAGCCCGGATGTTCGCAACCCGGCCCCTCGGTCTCGCGAGGCTCGTCTGCGGCAGGTTTGATGCGGATGCGATCGAAAAAGGGCGAATTGAGATCCATGATACAACGATTATGAATGGGCTTGAAACCGGAGCCAAGACCCCGGCACTTTTCGCCGCAGACACGTTAAAGAGGCATACGAAGTCCGACATGACCCTGACAACCTGGATCACGCGAACCTTGCAGGACCGACTGCAGCCGACCGAACTCACCGTAACCGACGAGTCGCATAAACACCATGGACATGCAGGGTGGCGAGAAGGCGGCGAAACTCATTTCCGCCTTCATATCGTATCGGAGGCCTTTGCAGGCAAGGGGCGCGTGGAGCGGCACCGCCTTGTGAACGAGGTGCTGAAAGAGGCGTTCGACCGTGGTCTTCACGCCCTCGCCATTCAGGCGAAGGCGCCGGGAGAATAGCGAACCGGGCTATTTGATTCGTTCAAGCACGCTCACGTAGTTGGCGACAGCCGCGCCGCCCATGTTGAAAATGCCGCCGAGCACCGGGTTCCTGACCTGGATTCCCCCAGCCTCGCCGCAGAGTTGCATCGCGGAGAGCACGTGCATGGAGACACCGGTGGCGCCAATGGGATGTCCCTTGGCCTTGAGACCTCCAGACGGATTCACGGGCAATTTTCCGTCACGATTGGTCCAGCCTTCCTTGACCGCGATTGCGCCCTCACCCGGTGCCGTGAGGCCCATCGCCTCGTATTCGATGAGCTCGGCGATGGTGAAGCAATCGTGGGTCTCCACGAAGGAGAGATCGGTAAGCTGGATGCCCGCCTGATCAAGCGCCCGCCGCCACGCTTCTCCGCAGCCTTCGAACTGCACGATGTCACGCTTCGACATGGGCAGAAAATCCTGCGCATGAGCGGTTGCGCGAAACGCGACCGCCCGCTTCATGCGAAGCGCCGTCTCCGTATCGGCGATCACGAGAGCCGCCGCGCCGTCGGAGACGAGCGAGCAATCGGTGCGTTTCAACGGTCCCGCAACGAACGGGTTCTTGTCGCTCTCCGTGCGGCAGAACTCGTAGCCGAGATCCTTGCGCATCTGCGCGTAAGGATTATCGACGCCGTTCTTGTGGTTCTTGGCCGCGATTAGCGCCAGCGCGTCCGATTGATCGCCGTAACGCTGGAAATAAAGCCCCGCGATCTTGCCGAACACGCCGGCAAAGCCACCCTTCGTCTCGCCGTCTTCCGGCAGATAAGACGCTTTCAGGAGAATGTTGCCGATCTCCGGGCCGGGCGTCGTCGTCATCTGCTCGACGCCGACCACGAGCACAGTCTTGGCGCGTTTCGCCTCGATGGTCTTGATCGCCTGATGCACGGCGGCGGAGCCAGTGGCGCAGGCATTCTCCACCCGCGTCGCCGGCTTGAAGCGAAACTTATCGCTCGTCTGGAAAACCAGCGAGGCCGTAAATTCCTGTGGGGAGAAGCCGCCGTTGAAATGGCCGAGCACGACCTCGTCCACATCCTCCGGCCCGATGCCGGCATGATCGAGTGCTTCCCTGGTGACCCTCACGATCAGGCTCTCGACCGTTTCCGTGTCATGCTTTCCAAAGGGCGTATGCGCCCAACCGACGATACAAGCCGTCATCAGCGTTTTTCCTCCAAGCCGATCATGACTTGGAAGATGGGGTTCTTCGGTGAACGGGGCAAGCAGACGAAGGTCGAGCGCATGGCGGACATTCGGGGGGCTCAACGACAAGCTTGTCCTGATGGCACGATTCATGATCCATGCGTTTCGTCCAAGATTTCTTAAGACGAATGACCTGCGAGCGGTTGCGTCTCGCGGGATCATCCGCCAAGGGGGCTTTCATGCGTTTGTGCGTGTTCTGCGGTTCGAGCCCGGGCCGCGATCCCATCTATCTCCAGGCCGCGCGCGATCTGGGAATCGCACTCGCCCAAAATGGTATCGACCTCGTCTATGGCGGCGCATCGGTCGGCCTGATGGGTGCGGTTGCCGATGCGGCGCTAGCCGAGGGCGGCAACGTCATCGGTGTCATGCCCCAGGCGCTGGTGGACAAGGAAATCGCCCATAGCGGCTTGACGGAACTTAAAGTCGTCGGATCAATGCATGAGCGCAAGGCGCTCATGGCGGAACTCGCCGATGGGTTCATCGCGCTGCCCGGCGGGATCGGGACTTTCGAGGAATTGTTCGAGGTCTGGACCTGGGCACAGCTCGGCTATCACAAGAAGCCCTGCGCCATCTTCAATGCCGGCGGCTTCTACGACAAGCTCACGGACTTCCTCGACGAGGTGACGGCAAACGGTTTCGTAAAACCAATCCACCGCGCCATCCTGATCGTGAAGGATGAGCCGGCAGCCTTGATCGACGCCATCAAGGCTTACGAACCCCCGGTCGTGGTGAAATGGATTCGCGAAGGCGAACAATGATCGAGATCGTCACCGGGCTCATCCGCGATGGGGCCGGTCGCGTTGTTCTCGTGAGGTCGCAGTCTTGACCCGCGACGTTATTCTTCCGCTCACCCGACGCTTCAACGGAGCCGCGGCTCAGGTCTCGTAGACGGTCACGCCCTCGCCGAGATGCGTATTGTTCTGCTGGCGGATGCGTGCGGCCTCGTCGTCGTAGATGAAGGGAAGGAACGCAAAGCGCCGCCCGGCCGTCACTTTCGAGACCGCATGCAGGAGTGAGCACGAGAACACGACGGCACCACCGGGAGGCGCTTTGAAGCCGCGCGGTCCGTATTCCGGGAAGCTCACCTCACCACCTTCGAAATCGCCGTTGAGGTTGATCGACACCGCGAAGCGACGATGCGCCGTTCCCTTGGTGGTGTTGTCGCGATGCGGCCGGAAGTGGCCTCCATCCTCCGATGCGTAGCAGGAGACGATGTAGCGCTCCATGCGGGTAGGCTTGAAACAATGGATTCGCTCGATCTCCGGATTGATGCGACGGACCACGCGCCTCTGCACCTGGGTAATCAGGTTCTCATCGGTAATCAGATAGTCTTTGCGCTTCTTGTGATTCGAGTCGTATGCCGGAACGGTTTTGCCGTCGACTTCCCGCATGAAGCCCGATTCGTCGCCGCCGTGCTTCTCATAGAGACCAATCAGGTGGCGACAGAGACCCGGCTCGAAGACATCCGGGATGATCAGAACGGGGGCCTGCACTTCGAACCCCGCGAATTGGCTCACGGAAGGCAGTTCACGCAGATATTGCACGACCTTTTCACGATCGCTTCCGTCGTCCTGGAATGGAAAAATCGCACGCACTCTCAAGGTTGGATTCAACACGACCCAGAAGCGGCGAACAGCCACCGAACCCGCTTCCAGCGTCGGGTTCACGGGCACGGCACCATAGAGTTGGCTGACCCGGCCGTCGAAATCCCAGAAATGGCGAATGCCGGGAATGAGGTCGCGGGCACGCTCTGTACTCCGATCGCTCTCATCGACGCTGACCCCGAAGAACGCGATCTTGTCGTCGTCGAACAAAGATCGGTGTTCTTCCTGAACGAGATTGAGTCGGGCCATGCCGGTCTCGTCCGAAGCTGATCCGTAGAAGCAAAGGACGACATAGCGCCCAGCCGCCATATCAAAATGAAATTCCGGATTTCCCGCGCAGCTTTGCGTGAAAAGCGGAGCCGGGTCGCCGACTTGGATCATTTTATAGGCTGGCTTGTCGTTTGTTGTCATGAAGGGCCCGAGAATGACGTTAGGTTATAACAGCAAAAGATGGATACATATCAGGTCCCGACAAAGCAAGTCAGATCTGCCCACCCAGCAGCAGCCCGACACCAACGACGATCAGAACCATGCCCGTGAGCTCTCGCTTCGTGGTTTGCTGAGACAGAAAGCGATGGGATACCGCCTGGGCCATCAGAACTTCGACCAGCGCCAGGGTTCGCACATTCGCGGCTGACGTCAATGAAAAGCCCAGGAACCAGAACTGGGATGCGAAGGCGCCAAGAAAGCCGGCCCAAAGCGACGTGCGCCAGACGCGGAAGCTTTGCAGCAAAGCATTGCGGTCGAAGATCCCGAGCCAGATCAGAAGGATCGCGGTCTGGATACCGAGACTCCAAACGAGAGTCGTCGTCGCGCGGATGAAAAACGATCCGTCTCCAAGGGACAGGATCGCTCCGCGAAACCCGATGGCCGAGAGGGCGAAGAAGGCACCGGAGGCAATGCCGGCGACGACGGGACGAAGGCCCGATCCCGCAAGTTTCGTCCCGGGTTTCACCGACATGAGGATCACGCCGCTCGTCGCGATCAGAATCGCCACGGCGACAACGGGCGTCAGACGGTCGCCGAGGATGATCAGTCCGAACAGAGCCACCTGAACCGGTTCGGTCTTGGTGTAGGCGGTCACGACCGAAAAGGAGCGTTCCCGCATGGCGAACAGCATCAACCCCGTGGCGAGAATCTGCGCCATCGCGCCTCCGATCACATAGACCGCAAAACCGCTGTTCGGCAGCGGAACGGCCTCGCCGCTCAAAAGCCGCACCGCCGCAAGCGCCAGAAAGGCGAAGGGGAGCCCGTAGAGGAAGCGCACCTGCGTCGCGCCGATTGTGCCGATCATCTCGGTCAGTTTGCGCTGCGTGGCGTTGCGGCCAGTCTGGGCGGCGGATGCCACCAAAGTTATCGGCACCCAGAGGAAGGAAAGCATGATCGGTCTCGAAACAGCGGTATCTTTGCCATGCTCTTGCCATGGATTCCCTTAGAAAGGGTGACGCAAAGGCCGTGGGGGCAGATCCTCGACCTGATGCGCGGCATGAAAAAGTGGAACCCGATTCCCGAAGATCGCGCAGAATCAATAGGCTAGAGACGCACCACACCCACAGCGGTGGGGTCCGTCTCTAGCCAAAACCCGTCTTTGCAGTTAACAATAGGCCGCTCGCAGAGCAGGGCTTTGAGGCCTCTCGCCGACTTTCTTGGGGTTATGGAGTCGTTCGCATGGGTATGAGTCGAGCTCTCGGTTTGACAGCCCTCGCCATCGCCGTGCTCGGCAGTAGCCCAGCTTTCGCAGGCAATCCTTCTGTGGTGGTCGAACTGGAAACCGGCCGCGTGCTGCATGCGGACCGGGCGACGGACCCTTGGTTTCCCGCCTCCATCACCAAGCTCATGACGACCTATGTGGCGCTGGATCTCCTACAAGCGGGCCAGGTGCGCATGGACCAGCTTCTAACCGTCTCGGAGGCCGCCGCCGCGCTTCCGCCATCGAAGATGGCCTTCAAGCCCGGCACCCAGATCCGCCTCGACAATGCGCTCAAGATCATCATGGTCAAGTCGGCGAACGACGTCGCTGCGACCATCGCCGAGAACCTTGGCGGCTCCATCGACGGCTTTGCCGCGATGATGAACGAAGAGGCCCGCCGGCTCGGTATGCGCGAGAGCCATTTCGTCAATCCGCATGGTCTGCCGGACGAGCGCAACCAGACCTCCGCCCGCGACATGGCCATTCTCGGCCGCGCACTCCTGACCCATTTTCCGGAATATCAGGGTCTGTTCGATATCGGCGCCATTCAGTACGGCCGCCGGATCATGCGCAACACCAACGGGCTGATCGGGCGCTATCCCGGCGCCGACGGCATGAAGACCGGCTTCATCTGCTCGGCTGGGTTCAATGTGGTGGCAAGTGCTACCCGCAACGGCCGCCACCTGATCACAGTCGTGCTCGGCGCGCCCTCCGCCAATGAGCGCACCATGAAAGCAGCGGAGTTGTTCGATCTCGGATTCAACAGTCCGACCGGCCCTTCGAATTATTCCCTCGACACCCTGCCCGCCTCAGTGAGCCAGAGTCCGCCGGACATGCGTCCGGTCGTCTGCGACCGCAAGGGGCCGATGCCGCAGGAAGAAAACCAGACCACCATCGGCGCCGAACCCGACCTGACGACACCCAACCTCCTCTCGTCGCCCAACGTCTTCGCCTATGCAGGCGGAACGGCACGCACGGCCCTTGGGCCGCGCTCGACGGCGGAGCCGGTGCCGGTCTGGATCGGGCTGAACCCGCCGAGCCAGGCGGAACTCGCGGCCCAGGCCGCGGCGGAAGATGCAGCCGACAAGGCCGCTCGGGACGCGAAGAACGCTCAAAAGAAAATCGCGAAAGCCGGTGACGTAAAGACGATCAAGGAAAAGAAGGATCAAAACCGGGCAAGCATTTCGCTGAAACCGGTGAACGATCCTGGCAAGTCATCGAGCAAGGCTGGCGCGAAAGTCCAGGCGTCAGTGGATACCAAAGCAAAGCCGAAGAAACCCGACCCCAAGCACAAGGCCACGGGCAAGAATTGAGCGTCGGCGAAAGTCTCTCGCGCCAACCCTAAAACCGGGCCGGGAGATTGTGCGCCTCCCAAGCGCTTTTCGGGATCGCGTCGCCAATCTGAAATTCGAAGGACTCCACATTCTGGCGACCGGCTTTGAGACCGCATTTGAATTTCAGATTGTACCACGTCCCGTTACTGCGGAACGCCGCTCCATCGGCCAGAACAGACGTCTTGGTGATCTTCGAATCCGACATGGCGTAGGCCACGACCCGATCGGGCTGGAATTCCTTCAGCGCCGCGATTTGCGCCATGGCCTCAAGGCCGCATAATTGTTCGAGGCGCGTTTCTTCCCCGAACAAGGGAAGCATCGCTTTCAGCTTTCGGCTGAGAGGATGCGAAAGAACGTCACCGGAGAGAATCTTGGTCGCCCGTATCGACGCTCGGTTCCTCGGCTTTTCCTCAATCGGAGGCTCGGGAGAAATCGGCTCAGGCGCAGCCTTTCGTTGCAGGCTCGGCTCCGCCTCCGATGGTTCCGGGATTTGAGCGTCTTTCGAAACTTGCGGCGTTTCAATCCCGCTGAATTCAGCCAACCGATCCTGCGTCCAGATCTCGACGGGCACGCTCTCATCAAAGAGTGGGATCGGCTCCCTTGATTGCGGAATGAAGAACGTCAGAAGCATGAAGGCGTGAAGGGCCAATGATGCCCAAAGGCCCTTGGCCTTCATATCGCATGAGATCGTATCGCTAGCCTTGATCAGGAAGTTTCTGGGCTGCGTTCCGAAAGACAGATCCATACATCGCAGCCCGCCAAGGCCCCCACTATCGGTCGGGCCGTTATTCAGTTTCAATCAAGCGGGATTGTGGCAATCGCGACGCAGAGCCAAGCGGTCCACAGGGCAACTCTTGCAATCGGCTGCGATCCGCGCGAACGGTGTTGCCCCGCCGCGAGCCACTCGATGTCCAAGACCTCTTTTCCCGTCAATGGCCTCTTCTTCGCCCTCGGCTCCGCCGGGCTCTATGGGCTGAACATCGTCTATGCGCGGGTCGCAGCACTTGCCGGCATCAACGGCCCAGCCATCGTCGTCTATCGCGTACTTCTGATGCTCGTTCTCACCATCGGCGTCGCTTATCTTTTGCGCCAGAGACTGACGGTCGCGCGGGAGGAATGGCGAACGCTGGTCGTGCTCGGCATCGCCACGGCTTTCGTCGGTCTCTGCTACATATCTTCCGTCGCCTTCATTCCTGTTACGATGGCGACCGTCATCTTCTACGCCTATCCGACGATGATCGTGCTCGCGACGCCGTTCGTCGACAAGACTCCGCTCACACCCTCCCTCATCGGCGTCGTTCTCCTTTCGCTATTCGGCGTGGTGCTTGTGGTGGGGCCTGTTTTCGAAGGTCTCGACTGGCGCGGTCTGGCCCTGGCGGCGGGGGCCGGTATCGCCACGGCTACCCAGTTCTTTGCCGCCGCGCGCTGCCCGAAGACGGAACCTGTCGCCAAGGTGTTCTGGGTTCATCTGATCGTATTGCCTACAGCACTTCTCGTCGGTGCGATGACTGGCCAGTTGGAAGCGCCGGCGATCCTTGCCATCGCCCCGTTCGCGGTCTTCATGACCATCGGCGGCTATGTGATCGGCTTCGTATTTCAGATGCTGGCGCTCGCCCGGATTTCGGCCGCGGCAGCGGGCATTGCCTATTGCATCGAACCGGTCGTCTCGGCGCTTTCCTCCGTTCTGGTGCTCGGCGAACGACTGTCGAGCCTGCAGATTGCGGGCGGCGTCCTTGTGCTCATCGCCGTCGTCACCAATGTTCTCCTTGAGCGCAAGCGCTCCACGCCCCTCGTTCCGACGGATTGAACCGATGTCAGACCGACCCGCAGGCCCTTTGCCGCCGATTCCGCTCACGATCCTCACCGGCTTCCTCGGCGCGGGCAAGACGACTCTGCTCAATCGCCTGGTGCAGGATCCGGCGCTTCACGACACCGTTGTCATCATCAACGAGTTCGGCGAGATCGGTCTCGATCATCTTCTCGTGGAGAAGGTCGATGAAGGCATGGTGCTTTTGTCCGCCGGATGCCTCTGCTGCACCGTGCGCGGTGATCTCATCGCGACCCTCGAAGACCTCTTGCGCAAGCGCGATAACGGGCGCATCGCGCCGTTCCGTCGCGTGATCATCGAGACGACCGGCCTTGCCGATCCGGCCCCGATTCTGCACGCGGTGCTTTACCATCCGTATCTCTCGATGCGCTACGCCGTCGAAGGTGTCGTGACCATCATCGACGCGGTGAACGGCGCGGCGACGCTCGATGCCCATCGCGAAGCGCTCAAGCAGGCAGCCGTCGCCGAGCGGATCGTTCTGACGAAGACCGATCTCGTGACGGATAGCGCATCGCTCGAAACCTTGCGCAAGCGTCTGCGCGATCTCAATCCCGGCGCGGACATCCTGCCCGCCGACGCTCCGGCCAGCGCCATCGTCACCGGTGGCCTGTTCGGCCTCGACGGCAAGATCGCCGACGTGCGCGAATGGCTGAAAGCCGAGGCCGTGGAAAAGGCCGAACACGAAAGCCACGCCCATCAGCATCATCACCATCATGGGCATGGTCATCACCACCACGACGTGAACCGGCACGACGCGCGTATCCGCGCGTTCTGCCTCACCAGCGACGAGCCGATCCCGCAAGGTTCGCTCGACATGTTCCTCGATCTCTTGCGCTCGTCACAAGGCGCGAAACTGCTGCGCGTGAAGGGTCTCGTGGCGTTGGCGGAGGACCCCGAACATCCGGTCGTGATCCATGGGGTTCAGCATGTGATCCATGTGCCCGCGGTGTTGCCGAAATGGCCGAGCGAAGACAGGCGCAGCCGCATCGTCTTCATCGTCGACGATCTCGATCGCGACGTGATCGACCGTCTCTGGAATGCTTTCCTGCGCAAGCCAGGCATCGACCAACCGGATGCGGCGGCGCTTTCCGACAATCCGTTGTCCCTCAGACGATAAGGCTCGTTTGCGCGATTTTACGATTCCCAACGGACCGACGAAGCGTTATGTAACAACACAACGCACGCTCCATGGAATCGTCATGACGCCCTTCCGCACATCTCTCGCCTCGGCCCTGATCGCCGGCCTTGTCCTGCCTTCGCCCGCCGATGCAACTCCCGCCTCCCAGCGCCTCTTGAAAATCGAGGTGCGGGTCGAGGGCCAGGAATCCTGGCAGGACGGGCCGTCGAACTTCGACAAGGCGGTATTCAAGCAGCGCTATTTCATCGCCACCGTTCTCGAGGCTGCTCCAGATCTCAGCGGGGTCAACATTTTCGATCCGAACTCGGTGAAGAAGGCGCAGGAGAAGAGCGCGCGCGTCCAGACCCGCGCCGCGCAGCAATCGAACACTCGACCTGCGGGAATGCCGAGCGCCGCTCAGCAGCAGGCGATGCAGGCCGCCATTCAGCAAGCCTATGCCCGCTGCAAGGGCGATGAAACCTGTATCCGCGATGCGGTCATGAAGAGTGCACCGCAACTCATGACCCCGCCCCCCGGCGCAACCATGGCGTCGCGCGCACCCGCCAGCGACGAGGAGGGCGATGAAAAAGAGATCTATCAGCACTGGCAGAGTTTCGAGGCTTGCCCCGGCAGGATTCATCTCCTGCGCGAGGATTCCGCAAACGGCCTTCTAGCGGATGTGGGCGGTCCGCGCGCGACGAAATCGAACATCCGGGCGGATGAGCGAAAGGCTGTCAAAGGCCTCTGCGTCGGCTACGGCATGACCGTGGTGGATACGGAAGCGAAGAAGCTTTTTCTGGATAGCTTCTCGTTCTCCAATATCATTGTCGCGAACGCGCCGCTCCTCCCGGAGCGCGCGGGCACGATTCCGACCGATATCATCGCCTGGGTGAACAAGAACCTCCGCAACGTTCCGCTCTCCGGCACCAAGACGGAAACGATCGCCTTGCGAACACCGGTGATGATCGCGCAGCGCCCTTCCTATAGCGGCAGAGCCAAGATCACCTTGACCTGGAGTTTCGAAGGCTCCTGGAACGGCTCAACCGAGGTGCCCGAAAATTGATCTGATTTATCAGTTCACTTTTCGCTGATCGGCAGGCGGCATGTATTGCTCGCTGAACACATCCTCAGTCTTCGGCTTCGCTTTGTAGGTGAAGGTCAGGCCGATTTGATCGAGCGCCTTCTCGAAGCGCGCCCTGTCGATACCGCCAAAGCCGTTCGCCTTGACCCACGGCGTCAGCATGTTCTGATCGAGCACCATCTTGAGGCGCTCCAGCTCCACGTCCTTCTTGGCCACGTCGTTGCGCTTGATCACGGAATCGATGGCGGCCGAAGGATCCTTGATGGTGTCCTGCACGCCCTTCATGATCGCACGCAAAAAGCCCTTCACGGCTTCGGGCTTCTCGGTCGCGAATTTCGGCGAGACGATGATGGTGTTGCCGTAAAGATCGACACCGTAATCGCTCATCAACAGCACGACGATATCGTCCTGCGGTACGCCGCGCGATTTCAGATTGATGTAGGAGGACATGGAGAAGCCGAACACCGCATCGACTTCGCCTTGCGCCAACATTGGCTCGCGCACCGGAAAGCCGACATTTTCGAACTTCATGGTCGAATCGTCGACCTTGTTGACGGCCTTGAAGATCGGCCATTGCGCATAGGCGCCATCGGCGGCGGGCGCGCCGAACTTCTTGCCCTGGAGGCTCGCGACTTCATTCGTGATGCCGCGGCTCTTGCGCCCGATGATGGCGAAGGGCGGACGGTCATACATGACCATCACGGCCTTGATGTCCGTGCCGGGATTCTCGTCACGAAAGCGCACCAGCGAATTCACGTCGCCGAAGCCCACATCATATGTGCCGGACGCGACGCGGGAGATCGGCTCGCGGGAGCCCGCCGCCGGATCGATGGTGACGTCGAGACCCTCGGCCTTGAAGTAACCCTTGTCGAGAGCCACCGCGAACGGAGCCGCCGGTCCTTCCCAGCGCCAATCGAGACTGAACCGCACAGGCGTCTGCGCCAGGGCCACTTGCGCGGGCAACAGCGCGGTGAACCCTAAACCCGCCGCGAGAACCAATGATTTCAGAACGCTTCTTCCGTTCCCCGACCCATGACGCGACATGAAAATCCCTCCCCGTCTCGCTCACCATGCAACCAAAACGATGCATACGCATCAAGGGGCAATGCCGAAGAGGCAAGCGAAACAGCTTATTACAAAGGCATGCGAGCTAGACCGGCAGCATTCCGTCGCTCTTGACCTCTTCCATCACCGCATAGGTGCGGGTTTCCTTAACGCCTGGCAGGGCGAGCAGAATCTCGCCGAGGAAGTGGCGATAAGCGCTCATATCGGCAACGCGCGTCTTCACAAGGTAGTCGAACCCTCCGGCCACCATGTGACATTCGAGAACCTCGGGCGCGCGCTTCACCGCTTCGGCGAATTTCTCGAAGACATCGGGGGTCGTCTTGTCGAGGGAAACCTCGACGAAGACCAGAAGTTCGAGGCCGAGGCGATGCGGATCGAGCCGCGCCCCGAACCCGGCGATATAGCCCTCCCGCTGCAGCCGCTTCACCCGGTCGCCGGTCGAGGTCGGCGAAAGGCCGATCTTTTCAGCGAGCTCGACCGTCGAAATGCGGCCATCGAGCTGCAGGAGCTTCAGGATCTTCCGATCCGTGCGATCGATTCCCGTCATTTTCACGCCAATACTATCAAACTAGCTATTATTATAAGGCGACATGACAAAAATCGCCATCGAAACCCGGCTCGACCTCTCGTATTTTCCGACAAAACCCCCGAGGGAACCCCATGACGCATCAGAACCCGCTCACGACCTTCAATCCGCCTTACGCCGAAGCCGACGAGACCATTGCCAAGCATCTGCTTGCCCATGCACGTCTGTCGCCCGAGCGGGAGAAGCGGATCGACGAGCGGGCCACCCGTCTCATCGAGGCCATTCGCCAGAAGAGCGGCGGCCTTGGCGGAGTCGAGGAGATGCTGCGTGAATATGCCCTTTCCACCAAGGAAGGGCTCGCCCTCATGGTTCTGGCGGAAGCCTTGCTGCGTGTGCCCGATGCCGCCACCGCCGACCGGCTCATCGAGGACAAGCTCGGCCAGGCCGATTTCGCGGAGCACGAATCGAAATCCGATGCTTTTTTGATCTCGGCCTCCGCCTGGGCGCTCGGCATCACCGCGCGCATCATTCAGCCGGGAGAGACACCCGAAGGGATCCTGCGCCAACTCACCAAGCGCCTCGGCCTCCCCGCCGTACGTGCCGCGACACGCCAAGCCATGCGCGTCATGGGCAATCATTTCGTGCTCGGCCAGACCATCGAGGAGGCCCTTAAACGCGCAGGCTCCAGCAAGGGCCGTCTCTATCGTTACTCCTTCGATATGCTCGGTGAAGGCGCGCGCACGGCGGACGATGCGAAGCGCTATTTCGATTCCTACGCTTCCGCCATCGACGCCATCGGCCAATCGGCCGGTAACGAGCCGCTGCCCAACCGGCCGGGCATTTCCGTAAAACTCTCGGCCCTGCATCCACGCTATGAGGCGACGAGCCGCGCGCGCGTGATGCGCGAACTTGTTCCGGCCGTGATCGAGCTGGCGCAAAAAGCCAAGAGTTATGAACTCAATTTCACGATCGATGCGGAAGAGGCTGATCGTCTCGAACTCTCGCTTGAAGTGATCGAAGCTGTGATCTCCGATCCGTCGCTTGCAGGGTGGAGCGGGTTCGGTCTTGCGATTCAAAGCTACCAGAAACGCGCTGCCGCGGTCATCGACGCCATCGCCGCCATGGCCGAGCGTTATGATCGCCCCATGATGGTGCGGCTCGTGAAGGGAGCTTATTGGGACACGGAAGTGAAGCGCGCGCAGGAGCGTGGGCTCGACGATTATCCGGTCTTCACCCGCAAGGCGATGACCGATCTGAACTACACCGCCTGCGCCGAAAAACTGCTGGCCTTGCGTCCGCGCATCTATCCGCAATTCGCAACCCACAACGCACTTACCGTCGCATCTATTCTAGAGCGCGCGGGCAACATCGATGGCTTCGAGTTCCAGCGTCTCCACGGCATGGGTGAAATTCTCTACGGGCGTTTGCTCGAGGATAATCCGGGCCTCGCCTGTCGGACTTACGCGCCGGTTGGCGGACATCGCGATCTACTCGCGTATCTCGTGCGTCGTCTTCTCGAAAACGGCGCGAATTCCTCGTTCGTGTCCGTCGCTGCCGATACCAATGTCCCTGTCCAGACATTGCTCAAGCGCCCCGCCGACATCATCGTGTCACCCGATTCCGCACGCCATCCTAAACTGCCGCTGCCGCGCGATCTTTTCGCACCGCGCCGTGTAAACTCGCAAGGTGTCGAATTCGGTAATCAAGCCGCGCTCGATGCGCTTCTCGCGGAGATCGCGAAGGTCGCGAAAAGCGCGTTCGGCGCCAAGCCGTTGATCGATGGCAAACCTGAAGCAGGCGAAGAGCGTAAAGTCATCAGCCCCATCGACGGCGGCACTGTGGCCGGCAAGGTGACGGAAGCGTCACCTGAGACCGCCGATCGGGCCATGCGCGCCGCTGCCGCCGGTTTCCGCGCATGGAGCGAAACGAATGCCGATATGCGCGCGGGCGCGCTCTCGCGCACGGCGGATCTCATGGAAGCGCGGCGCGGCGCTCTGCTCCATCTCCTGCAAACGGAGGCGGGCAAGACTCTCGACGACGCACTCTCCGAATTGCGCGAGGCGGTCGATTTCTGCCGGTACTACGCCGCTCAAGGTCAGACATTGTTCGGCAGCGATCAACAGATGCCGGGGCCGACCGGCGAGACCAATGCGCTCCGCATGCGCGGACGCGGCGTATTCGTGGCTATCTCACCGTGGAACTTCCCGCTCGCGATCTTCCTCGGTCAGGTTTCGGCCGCGCTCATGGCCGGCAATTCGGTTGTCGCAAAACCCGCCGAGCAGACACCGCTCATCGCGGCCTATGCAGTGGGCCTCATGCATGAAGCCGGCGTGCCCGTGACAGCGCTGCAGTTCATGCCGGGCGACGGACGCGTCGGCGCGCGGCTCGTCAATCACAAGGACGTTGCAGGTGTGGTCTTCACCGGATCCACGGAGGTCGCCCGTCTCATCAATCGCGCGCTTGCGGCAAAGGACGGTCCTATCGTTCCGTTGATCGCGGAAACCGGCGGCATCAACGCGATGATCGTCGATGCGACCGCTTTGCCGGAACAGGTCGCGGACGATGTCGTCACCTCCGCTTTCCGTTCGGCGGGGCAGCGCTGCTCTGCGCTTCGTCTGCTGTGTGTGCAGGAGGATGTAGCCGACCGGATGATCACCATGATCGCGGGTAGCGCGCAGGAATTGAAGCTCGCCGATCCGCGCGAGGTGTCGACCCAGATCGGCCCCGTCATCGATAGCGAAGCGAAGGATCGTCTCGACGCGCATGTGGCGAAGATGAAGAGCACCGCGCGCGTGCACTATGCGGGCGAAGCGCCGCAGAACGGCACTTACGTCGCCCCGCATATCTTCGAGATCGCAAACCCCGACGCGCTCAAGGAAGAAGTCTTCGGCCCGATTCTGCACGTGGTGCGCTACAAGGCGGATCGTCTCGGCGATGTTTTGCAAGCCATCGACGATACCGGCTACGGACTGACGCTCGGCATCCACTCGCGCATCGACGCGACCGCGCAGGAAGTGATCGAGCGGCTTTCCGTCGGCAATGTCTATGTGAACCGCAACATGATCGGCGCTGTCGTCGGTGTGCAACCCTTCGGTGGCCATGGCCTCTCCGGCACGGGTCCGAAAGCGGGTGGACCTCATTATCTGCTGCGCTTCGCGACCGAGCAGACCATCACCGTCAACACGGCGGCAGCAGGTGGCAATGCGAGCCTGATCGCCATGGGAGAATAAGTTGAAGGGCGAGACGGTTCTCCAGCGCTTGATTGCGTCGATGACGCCGGATTTACGGCCGGAAACATATGTCTTCGTCACGAGCGCTTACCCATCACCCGATCTTCTTGGCGAAGCGCTCATGTTCTTCCGCGAGACGGAAGGGGTGACTCTCATCCTGGCCAAGGCGACAGCGCAAGCGCGGGGGCTAGCCTCTATCTACCCATGTCGCTGCATTACCCTATCGATTCATTCTTCGCTGGAGGCCGTCGGATTTCTGGCGGCCATCACAGGCGCGCTGGCGCAAGCGGGAATCGGCGTGAATCCGGTCTCGGCTTACTTTCACGATCATCTGTTCATCGCGGAGGAGCATGGCGACAAGGCGATGACGATTTTGACCCGGCTCTCGGCGGATGCCAGGGCTTAGGCCCGAAGCGAGGCATGCCGCCAAAGAAAAACCCGGCTCGAGGCCGGGTTTTCAGGATCAGTAGTTCAGCGCATGTTTGACTTCATGGAGCTGCGCCAAAGTCGACTCGGCCGCGTGCTTCGCATTCAAGTCATTGGTCGCGTCATAAGCCATCTGCGCCTGCAGAATTTCACGATCGATCACCTCGGAGGTGATTTCCTCTTCCGGTAGCGCGCGCTCGGCAAGAACGGTCAGACTGCCCTGATTGATGTCGGCGAAGCCGCCACGCACGAGAACCCGGCGTCCGTTGCCACGCTCTGTGGTCGCCACGAGAAAGCCGGTCTTCAGCGCGGTCATCATCGGCGCATGGCCCGGCAATACGGTCAGATCGCCCTCGGTCGCGGGCAACACGACCGCATCGACCTCGCCCGAGAACAGGACGCGCTCAGGCGAAACGAGTTCGAAGTGGAGAGTGGCCATGAGAGGCTCCCATTATCCTCCCCCCGGACCGGAGAGAGGGTTGTGTTGCCTTACGCCGCTTCAGCCGCGAGACGCTGAGCCTTCTCGACCGCTTCCTCGATGGTGCCGACCATGTAGAAGGCGGCCTCGGGGAGGTGATCGTATTGGCCTTCGACGAGACCCTTGAAGCCCTTGATGGTGTCTTCAAGCGCGACGAGCTTGCCGGGCGAGCCGGTGAAGACTTCCGCCACGTGGAAGGGCTGCGAGAGGAAGCGCTCGATCTTGCGGGCGCGGGCGACGGTGAGCTTGTCCTCTTCGGAAAGCTCGTCCATGCCCAGGATCGCGATGATGTCCTGGAGCGCCTTGTAGCGCTGCAGCACCTGCTGAACCTGACGGGCGATGTTGTAGTGCTCCTCGCCGACGATGGCGGCGGACAGCATGCGCGAGGTCGAGTCGAGCGGATCCACCGCCGGATAGATGCCCTTTTCCGCGATCGAACGCGACAACACGGTCGTGGCGTCCAAGTGCGCGAAGGAGGCGGCCGGAGCCGGATCGGTCAAGTCGTCGGCAGGCACGTAAATGGCCTGCACCGAGGTGATCGAACCCTTGGTCGTGGTGGTGATGCGCTCCTGCAACGCGCCCATGTCGGTCGCGAGCGTCGGCTGATAACCCACGGCGGACGGAATACGGCCGAGAAGCGCCGACACTTCCGAGCCCGCCTGCGTGAAGCGGAAGATGTTGTCGACGAAGAACAGCACGTCCTGGCCCTGGTCGCGGAAGTTTTCGGCGACCGTCAGACCGGTGAGCGCAACGCGGGCGCGGGCGCCCGGGGGCTCGTTCATCTGACCGTAGACGAGAGCGCACTTGGAACCCTTGGCCGAACCCGACTCGCGGGGATCCACGTTCACCTTCGACTCGATCATCTCGTGATAGAGATCGTTGCCTTCACGGGTACGCTCGCCCACGCCGGCGAACACCGAATAACCGCCGTGCGCCTTCGCGACGTTGTTGATCAGTTCCATGATGAGCACGGTCTTGCCGACGCCGGCGCCGCCGAACAGGCCGATCTTGCCGCCCTTGGCGTAAGGAGCCAGAAGGTCGACGACCTTGATGCCGGTGACGAGGATCTGACCCTCGGTCGATTGCTCGGCATAAGACGGAGCCGGCTGGTGGATGGCGCGAAGGCTCTCGCCGACGATGGGGCCGGCTTCGTCCACCGGCTCGCCGATGACGTTCATGATACGGCCGAGGGTGGCCGCGCCGACGGGCACCGAAATCGGCGCGCCGGTATCGGACACGGGCTGGCCGCGAACCAGACCTTCCGAGGTGTCCATGGCGATGCAGCGGACGGTGTTTTCACCGAGCTGCTGCGCCACTTCGAGCACCATGCGGTTGCCGTTGTTCGTGGTCTCGAGTGCGTTCAGGATCTCCGGCAGGTGTCCCTCGAACTGCACGTCGACGACGGCGCCGATGACCTGCGTGATGCGACCGGTCTTGCCGGCGGTGTTGGCTGTCTTGGCCATGTTGGGCTCCTCTCGGATATCGTCAGAGCGCTTCCGCGCCCGAGATGATTTCGATCAATTCCTTGGTGATCATCGCCTGACGCGACCGGTTGTAGGTCATCGTCTGCTTCTTGATCATTTCACCCGCGTTGCGGGTCGCACTGTCCATGGCGCTCATGCGCGCGCCCTGTTCGGAAGCGGCGTTTTCCAGAAGCGCGCGGAAGATCTGTACGGTGAAATTACGCGGCAGCAGAGTCGCGAGAATTTCGCCCTCATCGGGCTCGTAATCGTAGACCGCATTCGTACCGGACGCGTTCGCTTCGATCTGCGCGGGCAGGATCTGCTGCGCCGTCGGGATCTGTGCGATCACCGACTGGAAGCGCGAGTAGAACAGCGTCGCCACATCGAACTCGCCCGCCTCGAAGAGTGCAAGCACCTTCTGAGCGATCTGGTCCGCCTGCTCGAAGCCTATCTGGCGAACAGAGCGCAGGTCGACGAGGTCGATGATGTTGTCGGAGAACTGACGACGCAGGATGTCGTAGCCCTTCTTACCGACGCAGATGATCTTGACCGTCTTGCCCTCGGCCAGAAGCCGGTTGGCGTGATCGCGCGCCAGACGCGAGATCGACGAGTTGAAAGCACCGCAGAGGCCGCGTTCGGCCGTGCAGACGATCAGAAGCTGAACCTTGTCGGAACCCGTTCCGGCGAGAAGGCGCGGCGTCTCGGGACCGACGGTGACGCCGGAAGCGAGATTGCCGAGCACCTCGGACATGCGCAGCGCATAAGGACGCGCGGCTTCCGCCGCCGTCTGCGCACGACGCAGTTTGGCGGCGGCCACCATTTGCATGGCCTTGGTGATCTTCTGCGTCGCCTTGACCGAGGCGATTCGGTTGCGAAGGTCTTTTAAGCTCGGCATCGAGCGGCCCTACCCTCTCCGGTAATCCGGTTGGATCTTTAAGCGAACGACTTGGCGAAGGACTGGACGGTGTCCTTGAGCTTCGCTTCCGTATCGCTCGACAGGTCCTTCGAGGAGCGGATCGACTCCAGGATGTCGGCGTGCTTGGAACGCAGTAGGCCGAGCAGCCCATCCTCGAAAGCGCGGACGCGGTTCAGCGGCAGTGCATCGAGATAGCCGTTCACGCCGGCGTAGATCACGGCGACCTGCTCTTCCATCTTCAGCGGCGAGAATTGCGGCTGCTTCAGGAGTTCGGTCAGACGCGAGCCGCGGTTGAGCAGGCGCTGCGTCGTGGCGTCGAGGTCGGAACCGAACTGCGCGAACGCCGCCATTTCGCGGTACTGCGCCAGCTCGCCCTTGATCTTGCCCGCGACCTTCTTCATCGCCTTCGTCTGGGCCGAGGAGCCCACGCGCGACACCGAGAGGCCGACGTTAACCGCCGGGCGAATGCCCTGGTAGAACAGATCCGTCTCGAGGAAGATCTGACCGTCGGTGATCGAGATCACGTTGGTCGGAATGTAGGCCGAGACGTCGTTGGCCTGCGTCTCGATGACCGGCAGAGCGGTCAGCGAGCCAGAGCCTTGGCTGTCGTTGAGCTTCGCGGCGCGCTCGAGAAGACGCGAATGGAGATAGAACACGTCGCCCGGATAAGCCTCACGGCCCGGCGGACGGCGCAGAAGAAGCGACATCTGGCGGTAGGCGACGGCCTGCTTGGACAGATCGTCATAGGTGATCACGGCATGCATGCCGTTGTCACGGAAGAACTCGCCCATGGCGCAGCCGGCGAAAGGCGCCAGGAACTGCATCGGAGCGGGATCGGAAGCGGTCGCGGCGACGATGATGGAATATTCCAGCGCGCCGTTCTCTTCGAGAACCTTAACGAACTGAGCGACGGTCGAGCGCTTCTGGCCAACGGCGACGTAGACGCAATAGAGCTTCTGGCTCTCGTCGTTGCCCTGGTTCAGCGGCTTCTGGTTCAGAATAGTGTCGAGCGCGATTGCGGTCTTGCCGGTCTGACGATCGCCGATGATCAGCTCGCGCTGGCCGCGGCCGACCGGGATGAGGGCGTCGATGGACTTGAGGCCCGTCGCCATCGGCTCATGCACCGACTTGCGCGGAATGATGCCCGGTGCCTTCACGTCGACGCGACGACGCTCGGTCGCCTGGATCGGGCCCTTGCCGTCGATAGGATTGCCGAGAGCGTCGACGACGCGGCCGAGCAGACCCTTGCCGACAGGCACGTCCACGATGGCGCCCGTGCGCTTCACGGTCTGGCCTTCGGCGATCTCACGGTCGGAACCGAAGATCACGATGCCGACATTGTCGGTTTCGAGATTGAGCGCCATGCCCTTCACGCCGCTCTCGAACTGCACAAGCTCACCGGCCTGCACGTTGTCGAGGCCATAGCAACGGGCGATACCGTCACCGACGGACAGAACCTGGCCAACTTCGGTAACCTCGGCTTCGGCACCGAAGTTCTTGATCTGCTCTTTGAGGATCGCGGAGATCTCAGCGGCTCGAATGTCCATCAGTGGACCTCTTTCATCGCTAGACGAATGGAATTGAGTTTATTGCGCACCGAAGCGTCCACCATGCGGGAACCCATCTTCACGATGAGGCCGCCGATGAGGCTCGGGTCGATCTTGACGTCCAGAGAGACATCAGACTTGGCGACGTCGCGCAGCGCCGCCTTGATTTCGTTCAGAACCGTGTCGGAGGGCGCTTCCGCCAGGACGACCTGGGCCCGGACGATGCCCTTCGCATCCGCCACGAAGTCGCGGAATGCCCGAATCATGTCGGGCAACGCGAACAGGCGGCGCTTTGCAGCGGTGAGGCGAATGAAATTGCCCGCAAGCCCGGAAATTCCGGCCTTGTCGAGAATCGCGCCGATGGCGCCTTCCTGCTGCTCCGTCGTGAAGGCGGGGCTGCGGATGAGGCGCTGCAGATCGGCGCTTTCCTTGATCAGCTTGTCGAAGCGGTCGAGATCGCCGGCGACGGCGTCCACGGACTTCGCTTCCTGAGCGAGCTCGAACAGCGCCGAGGCGTAGCGCATCGCTACACCCGACAGGAGAGGTCCATCTTGAGAACCGCTTTGCGCCACGTGATCGTCTCTCTCAAATCTCACGGGTTTCGGACCGGAAGAGCCTTGGGCAAGGCTTCGGGAACCCCGTCAGGTCGGTGGAAAGGAGCCCGGAGCAGGAGGCGTCTCCACCCAGCAGGCGCCGGTGCACTAGCATGGGTTTTCCGGTGGTGCAAGCGAACGAAGCCCCGCTCGCGACCATTAGGGCGAAAGTTTGACCGAACCTTAGAGTTCGACGACCGCCATCTCGCAGTTCTCTAGGAAAGTGCCCGTCAGCTCGCGGAAGAAAGTCCCGTGCCCGACGACCGCGATCAGAGTCTCCGGGCGAGCCGAAAGCCAGCTGCGAAAGCCTTTGACCCGCTCGGTAAGATGATCCAGCGGTTCGACGCAAAGCCCGCGCTCATCGGGGTTGTCATCCCGGTGCCACCAGATCTCGTCGAGATGATCGAAGGCGAGATCCGGAAATTCCTTGGCGAGATGCACGGGCTCGCGCCCCACATCGCAGCTGCTCAGGAGATATTCCCGGTGCAGAGCCTCAACCCGGATCGTCGAAACGGCGGGGTGATTCCCGAAAATGCCGCGTGTCGTCTGGAGCGCGCGGGTCAGCGGCGAGGTGACGATCAGTTCATAGGCGAAATCGCGATGGAGTGCTGCGGCATTCGCCGCCTGTTCATGGCCGAGATCGGTCAGGCGGGCATCGAAAAACAGCGGATCCTCACCGGTCTCCTGATAACGGGCATTGAAGGTCGATTGACCGTGCCTGATGCAGTGAACGATTTTGGCCATGCGCTTCCCTTTCCGATGCGATTCCGTACGCGGCGGATTGATCACAAAAAGCTCTGAGGGTCCACATCGATGGAGATGCGCGTATTGCCTCGGATCTTGGGGCAGCGGGCGAGCCACTCCCGCAAATAAGCCTGGAGATCGACCTCGCGCTCCGTCTTCACCAGAAGCCGGTAGCGATAGCGCCCGCGAATGAGGGCGAGCGGCGCTTCGGCTGGGCCGAGCACCACGACGCCGGGGGGCGGCTCGGTCACTTTCGCCATGGCGCGGGCATGGGCTTCCGCCGCCTCCCGCTCCGCCGCCGAGACGATGAGCGCCGCGAGCCGCCCGAAAGGCGGCAATCCCGCCATTTCGCGGACGCGGGTCTCTTCCGTATAGAAACGCTCCACATCCCCCGAGATGAGCGCGGCGATCACCGGATGGTCAGGTTGCCAGGTCTGGACAAGGGCGCGCCCGGCCTTCTCGCCACGCCCGGCCCGGCCCGTCACTTGTTGCAGGAGTTGGAAGGTCCGCTCGGCGGCGCGGGGGTCGCCGGAGGTGAGGCCAATATCCGCATCGAGCACCCCGACCAGGGTCATGAGCGGGAAATTATGGCCTTTAGCGACGAGTTGCGTGCCGATGACGATATCGAATTCGCCCGCAGCAATAGCCGCCAACTCGTTGCGCAGCCGTTCCGTGCCACCTGGAAAATCGCTCGAGAGCACGATGGTGCGCTTGTCTGGGAAAAGCTCGGCGACTTCCTCGGCGATTCGCTCGACCCCTGGACCGCAGGAGGTCAGAGAATCGACGCTGCCGCAGGACACGCAGGCATGGGGCGTGCGCTCGATATGGCCGCAATGGTGACACACGAGCGAGCGCCGGAACCGATGCTCCACCAGCCACGCCGAGCAATTGGGGCATTCGTAGCGATGGGCGCAGGCACGGCACAGGGTCAGCGGCGCGTACCCGCGTCGGTTGAGAAATAGCAGCACCTGCTCGCCACGCGCGAGTGTCTGTTCCACGGCCGCATTGAGGGTCGGCGAGAGCCAGCGTCCGCGCGGGATGGTTTCCTTTTTGAGATCCACGGCGCGAATCTGCGGCAATTGTCGGCCGCCGAAACGTTCGGGCAATCGCACATGGCGATAGCGCCCGCGCTCCACGTTGACCCGGCTCTCGATGGACGGCGTCGCCGAGGCGAGAATGACCGGCGCGTTCTCGATTCGCCCCCGCACCACGGCCATGTCGCGGGCGTGGTAATGCACCCCGTCATCCTGCTTGTAGGCGGTCTCGTGCTCCTCATCGACCACGATCAGGCCGAGATTCGCATAAGGCAGGAACAGCGCCGAGCGTGCGCCCGCCACCACTTTCACCTCGCCTGAGGCAATGCCGGTATAGAGCCGCTCGCGTTTGCGGCCCGTCACGCCCGAATGCCAGGTTGCGGGTTTCACGCCGAAGCGGGCGGCGAAACGGTCGAGGAATTGAGCGGTGAGCGCGATTTCCGGCATCAGAATCAAAGCCTGCCGCCCCTGCCGCACGGCTTCCGCCACGGCCTCGAAATAGACCTCGGTCTTGCCCGACCCGGTAACGCCTTCGAGCAGAGTCACGGGGGCCTGCGCCTCCTTCAGGGTCGCAGTCAGTTCATCCGCCGCCGTGCGCTGGCCGTCAGACAAAGTCGCGCCTTTGACATCGGGATCGGGCGTCTCGGCCACCGGCTCCGGCGGCAGGGCCACCGTTTCCAGCGTGCCCTCATCGATCAGGCCATCGACCACCCCGACACTGACGGCGGCGGCTTCGGCCAGTTCCCGCTTGGTCCGCACGAGCCCGTCTTCGGAGGCCTCGATGACGCGCTTGCGCGCAGGCGTCACGCGCTGGGGCGGCGGCCCGACCCGGCGCACGCCGACCCGTACGGTTTCAGGATGACTGTCGTCCACCAACTTGAGGCCGAGGCCGAGAACGGAACCTTTCGGAGAGAGCGTGTACCAGGCGATCCAGTCCAACAGCTTTCGCATGTTGGGCGAGAGACCGGGGACAGCGATCTTGTCCGTCACCTTCTTGAGATTGCCCCCCGCCCCTTCCCGCAAGGCCCAGACGACGCCGGGCACTTCCCGGTTGCCGAGCGGTACCTGCACCACATCGCCCTCGCTGACCGCGAGTTCGTCCGGCACGGCGTAGCTATAGGCCGTGTCCAGCGCGAGCGGGATCAGGACATCGGCGATCTGGCGGGTCATTCGGTTCGGGTTAACCTGGGGATGGTAGGGTATCGGTTCCAGTCCGAAGCAAGAACATGCCAAGTCGCGATTCGCAAACCGCCCTCGATCTCGTGCTGCCCGGCGCACCCGATACGCGCCAGGAGGCGATGCAATGGCTGGCGTCGCTTGCCAAGGAGCGCCGTCTTTCGCCCAAGACCGTGGAGGCATACGCGCGCGATTTGCGGCAATTCCTGACCTTTCTCACCGGCCATCTCGGCGAAGCGCCGGGGGTGAAGGCGATCTTAGGCCTCAAGCCTCTCGACATCCGCTCCTTTCTCGCCGCGCGCCGGTCCGCTGCGGTGCAGAGCCGCTCGCTCATGCGCCAGCTCGCGGCTTTGCGTTCCTTCGCCCGCCATCTGGAACGGGAGGGCCACGGCACAGCCTCGGCCTTCGCGGCGATTCGCACGCCGAAGGTGCCGAAGAATCTCCCCCGCCCCCTCTCCGCCTCCTCCGCCGTCGCGGTGACGGAGACCGAAACGCGCGCGGGCGAAAACCGGAAACCCTGGATTCTGGCCCGCGATGCCGCCGTGCTCTCCCTGCTCTACGGGGCAGGTCTTCGTATTTCGGAGGCCCTCGGCATCCAGCGCCGCGACGCGCCGATCAACGGCATCGATTCGGTGACGGTCACCGGCAAGGGCGGCAAGGTGCGCTCCGTACCCGTGATCCCCGCGACCCAGAGCGCGGTCGAGGAATATTTGAGTCTGTGTCCCTATGTGATGAAGCCGGAGGAACCGCTTTTCGTCGGCGCGCGCGGCGGGCCGTTGTCGCCGCGCATCATCCAGCTCGCGGTCGAGGAATTGCGTGGTGCGCTGGGATTGCCCGACAGCGCCACGCCCCATGCCCTGCGCCATTCCTTCGCAACGCATCTTTTGGCACGCGGCGGCGATTTGCGCGGCATTCAGGAACTGCTCGGACACGCCTCGTTGTCGACGACGCAGCTTTACACGAAGGTGGATGCGAGCCGGCTGATGGATGCGTTCGACGCGGCGCATCCGAGGGCGCGCATAAAAGCATAGCGCGCAATCCCTCTCCCGCGAGGGGAGAGGGATTGCGTCCTCACATATGGATCGCGCGCTTTTCCACCGCCATCGCGGCTTCCTTCACCGCTTCGGCCAGTGTGGGGTGTGCGTGGCAGGAGCGGGCGATGTCCTCCGACGAACCGCCGAATTCCATGGCGATCACCGCCTCGTGGATCAGCTCGCCCGCGTTCAGGCCGATGATGTGAACGCCGAGCACCTTGTCGGTTGCCGCATCCGCCAGAATCTTCACGAAACCATCGGTGGCGTGGATCGCCTTGGCGCGGCCGTTGGCCATGAAGGGGAACTTGCCGACATTGTAGGCGATGCCGGCATCCTTCAACTCTTCCTCGGTCTTGCCGACGGAGGCGACTTCCGGCGCGGTATAGACCACGCTCGGGATCACGCCGTAATTCACGTGGCCCGCCTTGCCGGCAAGAATTTCAGCCACCGCGACGCCCTCGTCCTCGGCTTTGTGCGCGAGCATCGGGCCCGCGATCACATCGCCGATGGCGTAGATGCCGGTGACGTTGGTGGAGAAATGCGCGTCTGTCTGAATGCGCCCGCGATTGTCCTTTTGCACGCCGATCTCGTCGAGGCCAAGACCTTGCGTATAAGGCACGCGGCCGATGGCGACGAGCACCACATCGGCCTCGATAGTCTCGGCCGCACCGCCGGCTGAGGGCTCGACGGTGAGCGTCACGCCCTTGCCGGTCTTCTCAGCCTTCGTGACCTTCGAGCCGAGCTTGAACTGGAAGCCTTGCTTGGTGAGCATGCGCTGGAAGTTCTTGGCGACGTCGGCATCCATGCCGGGCAGGATCCGGTCGAGATATTCGACGACCGTCACGTCCGAACCGAGACGACGCCACACGGAGCCGAGTTCAAGCCCGATGACGCCTGCGCCGATGACGACGAGACGCTTCGGGACGCTCGATAGCTCAAGCGCGCCGGTGGAGGAGACGATGATCTTCTCATCGATCTCGACGCCGGGAAGACGCGCCACATCTGAGCCGGTGGCGATGACGATGTTCTTGGTCTGCAGAACCTGGTTCGTGCCGTCCTCAGCGGTCACTTCCACCTGACCGGCGGCGGCGATGCGGCCCGCACCGAAGAACACATCGACTTTGTTCTTCTTGAGCAGGAACTCGACGCCCTTGACGTTTCCGTCGACGCCTTCCTGCTTGAACGCTTGCATCTTCTTCAGATCGAGCTTCGGCGCGGAAACCTGAATGCCGATCTTGTCGAAATGCGTCGCCGCTTCCTCGAACAGATGCGAAGCGTGCAGCAGCGCCTTGGAGGGAATGCAGCCCACATTGAGGCAGGTGCCCCCATGGGTCTTGCGCTTTTCGACGACGGCGACTTTCAACCCGAGCTGCGCAGCGCGAATGGCGCACACATAACCGCCGGGGCCGGTGCCGATGACAATGAGATCGTAAGACATGGGTCTACCCCTTGGACGTCATGGCCGGGCTTGTCCCGGCCATCCACGTCTTGGGATGGCCACCCGGCGAAAAGCGTGGATGCCCGGCACGAGGCCGGGCATGACGGAAGAAATCTTACAGGTCGAGAACGAGACGCGCCGGATCTTCCAGCGCTTCCTTGACGCGCACGAGGAAGGTCACGGCTTCCTTGCCGTCGACGATGCGGTGATCGTAGGAGAGCGCAAGATACATCATCGGGCGGATGACGATCTGGCCGTTGCGCACCACCGGACGATCCTCGATGCGGTGCATGCCGAGAATGCCCGATTGCGGGGCGTTGAGGATCGGCGTCGACATGAGCGAGCCGTAGATGCCGCCGTTGGTGATGGTGAACGTGCCGCCCTGCATCTCGTCGATGGAGAGCTTGCCGTCCCGGGCACGCTTGCCGAAATCGGCGATGGTCTTCTCGATACCGGCGACCGAGAGCAGATCAGCATCACGCACGACAGGCACCACGAGGCCCTTATCCGTGCCGACGGCGACGCCGATGTGGTAGTAGTTCTTGTAGACGAGATCCTGGCCGTCGATCTCGGCATTCACCGCAGGCACGTCCTTCAGCGCCTGAATGACGGCCTTCGTGAAGAAGCCCATGAAGCCGAGCTTGGTGCCGTGCTTCTTTTCGAACACGTCCTTGTACTGCGCACGCAAGGCCATGACCGCACTCATGTCCACGTCGTTGAACGTGGTGAGCATGGCGGCGGTGTTTTGCGCATCCTTCAGGCGGCGCGCGATGGTCTGGCGCAGCTTCGTCATCTTCACGCGCTCTTCGCGCACGGCGTCGACCTGCGCGGACGGCGCGCGGACCTGAACCGGAGCGCTCGGCGCCGGAGCGGCAGAGCCCGAGGCGATGGCGGCGAGCATGTCGCCCTTGGTCACGCGACCATCCTTGCCCGAACCGGCGACATTCGCGGGCGAGACACCGCTCTCGGCGGCGATGCGGCCGACAGCCGGGCCGGATTCCTTTGCGGAGGCCGGGGCAGCAGCCTGAGCAGGCGCAGCAGCGGGAGCCGCCTTCGGCGCTTCAGCTTTAGGAGCGGGAGCAGCGGCGCCACCTTCGAGAACCGAGCCGAGCAACGCGCCGGCCGCGACCGTCTCGCCGTCCTTGGCGATGATGTCGCCGAGCGTGCCGCTCGCGGGCGCGTTGACCTCGAGGGTCACCTTGTCCGTTTCGAGTTCGAGCACGGGCTCGTCGGCCTTCACGGGATCGCCGGGCTTCTTGAACCAGCGGCCAATGGTGGCCTCTGAAACGGATTCGCCGAGGGTAGGTACGCGGATTTCGGTCGCCATGATCGTCTTGAATGTTCGGGCCGTGGGGCCGGATGAAAAGGAAACTTTGACTTCCGCGGCTATTTAAGCCGCGAAAGCCTCGTCGAGGAAGGCTTGAAGTTGCATCAGATGCTTGGACATGAGGCCTGTCGCAGTCGCCGCAGAAGCCGGACGGCCCACATAGCGCGGACGATCCACCTTCGAGCCTGCGGTCTTCAGCACCCATTCGAGATACGGCTCGACGAAGGTCCAGGAGCCCATGTTCTTGGGTTCTTCCTGACACCACACCACGTCGGCCTTCTTGAAGCGGGCGAGTTCGGCCGCCAGCGACTTCGCCGGGAACGGATAGAGCTGCTCGACGCGCATCAGATACACATCGTCGAGACCGCGCTTTTCGCGCTCCTCGTAGAGGTCGTAATAGACCTTGCCCGTACAGATCACGACGCGACGGATCTTGTCGTCCTTCACGAGCTTGATGCCGTCCGTGCTGCGTTGCGCATCGTCCGCCAGCACGCGGTGGAACGACGTGCCTTCCGAGATCGCCGAGAGGGGCGACACGGCGCGCTTGTGGCGCAACAGCGACTTCGGCGTCATCAGGATCAGCGGCTTGCGGAATTCGCGCTTCAGCTGACGGCGCAGGATGTGGAAGTAGTTCGACGGCGTGGTGCAATAGGCAACTTGCATATTGTCTTCCGCGCACATCTGCAGCCAGCGCTCCAGTCGGGCGGAGGAGTGCTCCGGTCCCTGACCCTCATAGCCATGCGGCAGAAGACACACGAGGCCGGACATGCGCAGCCACTTGCGCTCTCCGCTAGAGATGAACTGGTCGAACACCACCTGCGCGCCGTTGGCGAAATCGCCGAACTGCGCTTCCCACAAGGTCAGCGCGTTAGGCTCGGACAGCGTGTAGCCGTATTCAAACCCGAGCACCGCCTCTTCCGAGAGCATCGAGTTGATGACCTCGTAGCGGCCCTGGCCTTCGTGGATGTGGTTGAGGGGCGTGTAGCGCTCCTCGTTCTCCTGATCGATCAGAACCGAGTGGCGCGACGAGAAGGTACCGCGCTCCACATCCTGACCGGACAGGCGAACGCGGTGACCTTCGACCAGAAGCGAACCGAAGGACAAGGCTTCCGCCATCGCCCAATCGAGACCTTCGCCGGTCTCCATCATCTTCTTGCGGTTGTCGAGGAAGCGCTGGATCGTGCGATGGAGGTGGAAGCCCTCCGGCACGGTGGTGAGCGCCTTCGCGATCTCGTTCAACGTCTCGACGGACACGCCCGTCTGGCCGCGACGCGGATCGTCGGAATCCTCGCGCACGGCCTTCAGGCCGGCCCAACGACCATCGAGCCAGTCAGCCTTGTTGGGCTTGTAGTTCGAGGCGATGTCGAATTCCGCATCGAGCTTCGAGCGCCACGACGCCTTCATCTCCTCGACATCGGCGGCCGTGACAGTGCCTTCATCGAGAAGCTTTTTGGCGTAGACCTCCAGGATCGAGGGATGCGAGCGGATCTTGCGGTACATGAGCGGCTGGGTGAAAGCCGGCTCGTCGCCTTCGTTGTGACCGAAGCGGCGATAGCAGAACATGTCCACCACGACCGGCTTCTGAAACTTCTGGCGATATTCGGTGGCGACCTTGGCCGCGAACACAACCGCTTCCGGATCATCGCCGTTCACGTGGAAGATCGGAGCCTCGACCATCTTCGCCACATCCGACGGATAGGGCGAGGAACGCGAGAAGCGCGGATCGGTGGTGAAGCCGATCTGATTGTTGATGATGAAGTGGATCGAACCGCCCGTGCGGTGACCGCGCAGGCCAGAAAGACCAAGGCACTCGGCCACGACGCCCTGACCCGCGAACGCGGCATCACCGTGAATCAGGAGCGGCATCACCGCCGTGCGGTTATCCGGCGCGCAGCCATGCTGGTCCTGCTTCGCGCGAACCTTGCCGAGCACCACCGGATCGACGATTTCGAGGTGCGAGGGATTGGCGGTCAGCGAGAGGTGGACGTTGTTGCCGTCGAAGGTGCGATCCGAGGAAGCGCCGAGATGGTACTTCACGTCGCCTGAGCCTTCCACGTCATCGGGGGCAAACGAGCCGCCCTTGAATTCGTGGAACAGGGCTCGGTGCGGCTTGCCCATCACCTGCGTCAGCACGTTCAAGCGGCCACGGTGGGCCATGCCGAGCACGATTTCCTGACAGCCGAGATTACCGCCGCGCTTGATGATCTGCTCCAGCGCTGGAATGAGCGACTCGCTGCCATCCAACCCGAAGCGCTTGGTGCCGGTGTATTTCAGATCGAGGAACTTCTCGAAGCCTTCCGCCTCGACGATCTTGTTGAGGATCGCGCGCTTGCCCTCGCGGGTGAACGTGATTTCCTTGTCCGGTCCCTCGATGCGCTCCTGAATCCACGCCTTCTCCACCGGATCGGAGATGTGCATGAACTCGACGCCCAGCGTCTGGCAATACGTGCGCTCGAGAATGGCGACGATCTCGCGGATCGTGCCGAATTCGAGGCCGAGCACGTTGTCGAGGAAGATCTTGCGGTCCCAATCGGCTTCCGTGAAACCGTAATGCGACGGATGCAGTTCCTCGTCGCTCGGACGCGGATTGATGTCGAGCGGGTCGAGCTTGGCATGAAGATGGCCGCGCACGCGATAGGCGCGGATCAGCATGATGGCGCGCACGGAATCGCGGGTTGCCTGAAGGACCTCGGCCTGGCTGATGGGAGCGCCCTTGGTCTCGGCCTTCGCCTTGATCTTGTCGCCGACCGCCTTCTCGACCTGGGCCCAATTGCCGTCGAGGGCGGAAACGAGTTCGCCATTAACCGGGATCGGCCAGTTCGGCTTTTCCCAGGATGCGCCACGCGCGTTTTCCAGCACGTCCTGCTTGTTGTCCTTCAGCGCGCCGAAGAAAGCCTGCCACTCGGCATCGACCGAGGCCGGGTTCTCTTCATAGCGGGCATAGAGATCCTCGATATAGGACGCGTTCGCCCCATAGAGAAAAGCGGTGTTCAGAAAGGTTTCGTTGGCGTCTTGGCGTGCCATGATGGCTCTCCTTGATGTCATCCCGGGGTCGCATCGCAGAACCCGGGATCCACATCCACCGCCGCTTCTCGCTGGAGTGCGTTTCGGTGGTTATGGGTTCCGGGCCCTTCGCTTGCGCGAAGTCCCGGAATGACGGTGATCTCGAGTCGGACCGGGGTGCCTTTCGGCCCCCGATCACGTTGTTTCGTTAGCGGCCTTTCAGAACCTCAACCAAGGTTTTTCCAAGGCGTGCCGGGGATGGCGACACGCGGATGCCCGCCGCCTCCATGGCCGCGATCTTGTCTTCCGCGCCGCCCTTGCCGCCGGAGATGATCGCGCCCGCATGGCCCATGCGGCGTCCGGGAGGAGCCGTGCGGCCGGCGATGAAGCCGACCATCGGCTTCTTGCGGCCCTTCTTGGCCTCACGCGCGATGAACTCGGCCGCCTCTTCTTCCGCCGAGCCGCCGATCTCGCCGATCATGACGATCGACTCGGTCTTCGGATCGGAGAGGAACATGTCGAGCATCTCGATGAACTCGGTGCCCTTGACCGGATCGCCGCCGATGCCGACAGCGGTCGTCTGACCGAGGCCCTCGTTCGTGGTCTGGAACACAGCCTCGTAGGTGAGCGTGCCGGAGCGCGACACGATGCCGACAGAGCCGGGCTTGAAGATGTTGGCCGGCATGATGCCGATCTTCGATTCGCCCGCCGTCACGATGCCGGGGCAGTTCGGGCCGATGAGGCGCGACTTGGAACCCTGCAATGAGCGCTTCACGCGCACCATGTCGAGCACCGGGATGCCCTCCGTGATGCAGACGATGAGCGGGATTTCCGCGTCGATGGCTTCGCAGATCGCATCCGCCGCGCCCGGAGGCGGAACGTAGACGACCGAAGCGTTGGCGCCGGTCTTCTCGCGCGCTTCCATCACCGTGTCGAACACGGGCAGATTGAGATGCGTCGAGCCGCCTTTGCCTGGCGAGGTACCGCCGACCATCTTGGTGCCGTAGGCGATGGCCTGCTCGGAATGGAAGGTGCCGTTCTTGCCGGTGAAGCCCTGGCAGATGACCTTGGTGTTCTTGTCGATGAGAATGGACATCTGAGCCTCTTATTTTCCGCCGCGAACCGCGTTCACGATCTTCTGCGCCGCGTCGTCGAGATCGTCAGCCGGGATCACGTTGAGGCCGGATTCGCGGATGATCTTCTTGCCCTCTTCGACGTTGGTGCCTTCGAGGCGCACGACGAGCGGAACCTGAAGACCAACCGCCTTCACTGCCGCGAGCACGCCGCGGGCGATGACGTCGCACTTCATGATGCCGCCGAAGATGTTGACGAGAATGCCCTTCACCTGCGGGTCGGCGGTAATGATCTTGAACGCCGCCGTCACTTTTTCTTCCGACGCGCCGCCGCCGACGTCCAAAAAGTTCGCCGGCTCTTCGCCATAGAGCTTGATGATGTCCAGCGTCGCCATGGCAAGGCCAGCACCGTTGACCATGCAGCCGATGGTGCCGTCGAGCGCGATATAGGCGAGATCGTGCTTCGAGGCCTCGATCTCCTTCGCGTCCTCTTCCGTGATGTCGCGCAGTTCGACGATCTCGGGATGGCGATAGAGCGCATTACCGTCGAACGAGATTTTGGCGTCGAGGCACTTGAGGTGCCCGTCCTTGGTGACGATGAGCGGGTTGATTTCGAGCATCTCCATGTCCTTCGCGGTGAAGGCCTTGTAGAGCTTCGCAACCACGTCTTCCGCTTCCTTGGCGAGCGGGCCGGTGAGGCCGAGCGCCTTCGCCACGGTGCGGCCGTGATGGGGCATCACGCCGGTCGCAGGATCGATGGAGAAGGTCAGGATCTTCTCGGGCGTGTCGTGCGCGACCTGCTCGATATCCATGCCGCCTTCCGTCGAGACAACGAAAGCGACGCGGCCCGTGGCGCGGTCGACGAGCATGGAGAGATAAAGCTCGCGCTCGATATCCGAACCGTCTTCGATGTAGAGGCGGTTGACCTGCTTGCCAGCGTCACCGGTCTGGATCGTGACCAGCGTGTTGCCGAGCATCTCTTTCGCAAACTGCTTCACCTCGTCGATGGACTTGGCGAGGCGCACGCCGCCCTTTTCACCAGCAGCAGCTTCCTTGAACTTGCCCTTGCCGCGACCACCCGCATGGATCTGGGACTTCACGACCCAGAGCGGACCGCCGAGTTCCTTGGCCGCCGCCTCGGCTTCCGCCGGGGAGAAGATCGCCTTGCCCTTCGAGACCGGCAGGCCGAATTCCTTCAGGACGGCTTTGCCTTGGTATTCATGGATGTTCATGTGTTTTTCTTTCCGTCATGCCCGGGCTTGGCCCGGGCATCCACGCCTTGGCGGCGTGGCGGTTGAAGACGTGGATGGCCGGGACAAGCCCGGCCATGACGCGCCGTGTTTTTACTTCAAAGCCGGATTGATCTCTTTGCAGGCGTCCACAAGGCCCTGCACGGAAGCGACCGACTTGTCGAACATCGCCTTCTCGTCAGCCGTGAACGACACTTCGACGACGCGCTCCACGCCCTTCGCGCCGATCACGATCGGAACGCCGACGAACATGTCCTTGATGCCGTACTGGCCGGAAAGATGCGCGGCGCAGGGCAGAACGCGCTTCTTGTCCTTGAGATAGCTCTCGGCCATGGCAATTGCGGAGGCCGCCGGAGCATAGAAGGCCGAGCCGGTTTTGAGCAGGTTGACGATTTCGCCGCCCCCTTTACGGGTGCGCTCGACCATGGCGTCGAGCTTCGCCTGCGTCGTCCAGCCCATCTTGACGAGATCGGGCAGCGGGACGCCGGCAACAGTGGAATAGCGCGTCAACGGCACCATGTCGTCGCCGTGGCCGCCGAGCACGAAGGCGGTGACGTCTTCGACCGACACGTTGAATTCTTCGGCGAGGAAGTGGCGGAAGCGGGCCGAGTCGAGCACGCCGGCCATGCCGACGATCTTCTCAGGCTTCAGGCCGGAGAATTTCTGGAGCGCCCACACCATCGCATCGAGCGGGTTGGTGATGCAGATGACGAAGGCGTTCGGGGCATATTGCTTGATGCCGTTGCCGACCGCTTCCATGACCTTGAGGTTGATGCCGAGCAGGTCGTCGCGGCTCATGCCGGGCTTGCGTGGCACACCGGCGGTCACGATGATCACATCGGCGCCTGCGATATCGGCATAATCGTTCGCGCCCTTGTACTTGGCGTCGAAGCCGTCGACCGGAGCCGATTCGGCGATATCGAGGCCCTTGCCCTGAGGGACGCCTTCCGCGATGTCGAACAAAACGACGTCGCCGAGTTCCTTCAAACCGACGAGATGGGCGAGGGTGCCGCCGATCTGGCCAGCGCCGATGAGCGCGATCTTATGACGAGCCATGGAGATGTCCTTGGATGTGAGCAAGGCAGGGCGCCTTGAGAAGTCGCGCGTCTTTGACTCAGAAATATGACCGCTTCAACCCAGCAAAAGGTTAACCCGTAAGCGTTTGCGAGGGATTCGGCCCGGCGGGAAGCGTGACTTATGGAAATGTCTTTTTATTTCTAGTAACTTAGGTCGCGGCAAAAGGTCATGTTACATTTTTTAAAAAATGTAACCAACCCTACACGCTGCCGTTCGCGAGAGCCCTCAACACTACCCGGAGCATGGTGGCCAGGCGCCGCTCCAGAATGTCTCCCGGCACGTCCCGGTCGAGCCTGACGGCCAGAGGATTGATGAAACGATAGACCGCGTCCGTGATGAAAGCCATGGCGCGGTCGCGGTCGCGCGGGTCGAACTTGGCGGTCGCGATGCCCTCGTCCATGACCTGCTCCATCCATTGCCGGATGCGCCCGCGATGCTTGCGCACGACGGCACGCGAGGTCTCTGTCGCCTCCACATAGACGTCGAAGAGATGACTGTCCTTCAACGCGAGATCACGATGCTCCTGGGCCATGGCGAGGATCAGGCGTTCGAGCTTGTCGTCCGCCGGGTCGGGAGCATCGGCGATTTCCGAGACGATCGCTTCGAGGGAGCGCATCCATCGCGCCACGACAGCGTCGATGAGCGCGGCCTTGGACGGAAAGTAACGATAGACGTTGGCATGGGTCATGCCTGCCGCCTGCGCGACGCCGACCACCGTGACGCCGGACGCGCCGTTCTCCCGCAACTGCTCGGCGGCAATGGCGAGAAGGCGGACATCCGCCGGCTCGGAAGATGGAGGGATGAGAGCCATTGTCCACCTCACCTCTTCGCCTGGACAGGCATCATGTCTCCACCAGACCGGTGGTCTGCCCGGAATCAGCCGAATCCGGCGGTCCATGCGGAAGAGACAGATATTCCCCGGAACGCATCTCGATCAGGCGCGACACCGTGCGGTCGAACTCGAAGGCCTCGCGTCCTTCATCCGCTCCATAAAGCTCCGTCACCTCCGCCTCCGCAGACGCCAGAAGCTTCACATGGGCATCGTAGAGCGTGTCGATCAAGATGATGAACCGCTTCGCTTCGTTGCGTCGCTCGAAGGTGAGCCGGGGAATGTCCTCCAAAATGACCGTGTGAAACTCTTTGGCGATCAGGAGATAGTCCGATGCGCCGAGGGGTTTTGAACAAAGATCGGGGAACCGGAAGCGCGCCACGCCACCAGCCGCCTCCGGCACCTCCACCAAATGCCCCTTCACGGTCAACGTCATCGTAGTACCGCGCGCGCGGCCCGTGAGTCGCAGGAACGCCTGATCGAGGGCCTGATGGGAGATCGCATTCGCGGGCGTGTAGAAAACCGGCGCGCCGGCGAGCTTTTCGAGTCGGAAATCCGTGCGGGAATCGAGGCGCATCACCTCCATCCGCTGCTGCAGGAGCGCGATGAAGGGCAGGAAGAGGGTGCGGTTGAGACCCCCTTCATAAAGCCGATCCGGCTCCACGTTGGATGTGGCGACCACCACAACGCCATGCTCGAACAGAGCGGTGAACAACCGCCCCAGAATCATGGCGTCGGCGATATCGGTCACCGTGAACTCGTCGAAACAGAGCACCCAGGCTTCCTGCGCCAGCGCGTCGGCCACCGGCTTGATCGGATCGTCGCCCTTGACCTTCCCTTCCTTGAGAAGCTGTCGCCACGCATGAATGCGCTCATGCACATCGGCCATGAAGGCATGGAAATGCACCCGGCGCTTGCGCACGACCGGCAGCGCCTCGAAGAACAGGTCCATCAGCATGGTCTTGCCGCGCCCGACGGAACCCCAGATATAAAGGCCCTTGGGCGGCGGCAGCGGATTGCGCTTGCCGAAGAGGCGGCCCAGCGCACTGGGACGGCGCTCGATGCGGTGTTCGCTCAACGTCGCCACAAGAGAATCGAGCTTTTCGATCAGCACCAGTTGCGCCGGATCGCGCTCGATGGCGCCGCTAGCGACAAGCGCCTCGTAGCGGGCCGAAACAGTCTCAGTAATGGGGGGAGCAGCATCGTTCACGGCTGCGACCGATACTCCCCTCGGGCTTTCAGGGCAAACATCTTGAGAGGCCGATCATGTTTCATCGAAACGCGATCGCATGAACCGGGCGGAAAACCGGATTCCATTTTTCGGATCGCGTCAGCGCGACAACGACAGCGGAGCCCCCGATTTCGTCAGCGCACCACTGAGCGCGCTCGACGAACCGCGCAGACGCGCCGTAACCGAGCCGCCGGTCTGGTAGAGATAGATCTCCCCATCGCGATAATCCCAGGCATTGACCTTCGAGAGATCCTGGTTGGAGCAGCCCGAAGTCGAAGCGCGATAAAGATCGAGCGAGGGCGAGCTCGAGAGCTGCACCTTGCAGGATCCCGATGTCTCGCGCGCGGTCCAAGCGCCCACCATGGAGGTCCGGCTTGCCGGGGCAGCCGGGGCCGATGTTTGCGGCGGCAGCGACGCGATTTCACTACCGGGTGCGCCAGCAGCGCCGGGAATAGCGGGAGCACCGCCCACCGTCGGAAGCGGCTGGCTCTCGACAGGCGGCAGCGGTGTCGTCTCGACAGGGCCTGACGGAACGGCTTCGACGGGAGCTTGCATGAGCGAGGGCGCAGCGGCAGCGCCGCGGATCGGCGTGCCACCAAAACGCGACGACGAGCAGGCGCCGAGCGCCAAGGCAGCGCACAAGGTCGCGCTCGTCATCAAAATCGACCGTGTCATTATCATCCCCGTCATGCTTGACCGTAAAGGTGAACTGCCGAGCTCCCCTTTGCGTTCCCGTTATTTGAATGGATACCTGAACGGGAAATGACCCACACCGGCTCGCGGCGCATGGCAACGAAAAAAGGCGCCCGTAGGCGCCTTTTTGAAAGAGTGTGGCGTTCAGGTCTCAGACCAAGCGCTCCACCATCATCTTCTTGATTTCGGCAATCGCCTTCGCCGGGTTCAGGCCCTTCGGGCAGGTATTGGCGCAGTTCATGATGGTGTGGCAGCGATAGAGCTTGAACGGATCGTGCAAGGCATCGAGACGCTCGCCTGTCGATTCGTCACGGCTGTCGATGAGCCAGCGATAGGCCTGGAGCAACGCTGCAGGGCCGAGGAACTTGTCGCCGTTCCACCAATAGCTCGGGCACGAGGTCGAGCAGCAGGCGCACAGGATGCACTCGTAGAGGCCATCGAGCTTAGAGCGGTCTTCCGGCGTCTGACGCCATTCCTTCTCCGGCTCCGGCGATTCCGTGTGCAACCACGGCTCGACGGCAGCGTGCTGTGCATAGAACGTCGTCAGATCCGGCACCAGATCCTTCACCACCGGCAGATGCGGCAGCGGATAGATCTTCACGGTGTCCGACTTGCACTCGTCGATGCCGAGCGTACAGGCCAGCGTGTTCTGCCCCATGATGTTCATGGCGCAGGAGCCGCAGATGCCTTCGCGGCAGGAGCGGCGGAAGGTCAGGGTCGAGTCGACCTTGTTCTTGATCCAGATGAGCGCATCCAAAACCATCGGCCCGCAATCGTCCCGGTCGACATAATAAGTGTCGATGTGCGGGTTCGCGCCGTCATCGGGGTTCCAGCGATAGATGCGGAACGCCGTGACGTTCGCCCCCGAAGGCTTCGGCCAGGCCTTGCCTTCGGTGTAGCGGGAATTCTTGGGGAGGTTGAATTCGGCCATCTTGGTCTTGCCTATTCTGTGTTCGTCATGCCCGGGCTCGACCCGGGCATCCACGCCTTTGCTTCGCTGCGGCGTGGAAAACGTGGATGGCCGGATCAAGTCCGGCCATGACGGTCAGCATCAGTACACACGAGCCTTGGGCTCGATGTACTGGATCTCGTTCGACATCGTGTAGGTGTGCACCGGCCGGTAATCGAGGCTCACCTTGTGAGAGGTGTCGTCGACCCACGCGAGGGTGTGCTTCATCCAGGTCTTGTCGTCGCGATCCGGGAAATCCTCGCGGGCGTGCGCGCCGCGCGATTCCTGACGGTTGAGCGCACCTTCCATGGTCACGACGGCCTGACCGATCAGGTTGTCGAATTCCAGCGTCTCGATCAGATCGGAGTTCCAGATCAGCGAACGATCCGTGACCTTGATGTCGGCGGCGGCGTTCCAAACTTTGTGGATGAGTTCCTTGCCCTCGGCGAGCACCTCGCCCGTGCGGAACACCGCGCAGTTGTTCTGCATGGTCATCTGCATCTGCAGGCGCAGATCCGCCGTCGATGTGGACCCGTTGGCATAGCGGAACTTGTCGAGACGCGAGAGCGAGAGTTCGTCGGCGTTCTTCGGCAGATCGGAATGCTTCTCGTTCGGCGTCATGATTTCGGCGCAGCGCAGGCCCGCCGCACGGCCGAACACCACGAGATCGATGAGCGAGTTGGAGCCGAGACGGTTCGCACCGTGCACCGACACGCAGGCCGCTTCGCCGAGCGCCATGAGGCCCGGCACCACCGTATCCGGATTGCCGTTCTTCAAGGTCAGCACTTCGCCGTGATAGTTCGTGGGAATGCCGCCCATGTTGTAGTGGACGGTCGGCAGAACCGGGATCGGCTCCTTGGTCACATCCACACCGGCGAAGATCTTCGCGCTTTCTGAGATGCCGGGCAGGCGCTCGTGCAAAATCTTCGGATCGAGATGATCGAGGTGGAGATAGATGTGATCCTTGTTCTTGCCGACGCCGCGACCGGCGCGAATCTCCATGGTCATCGCGCGCGAGACGACGTCACGGGAGGCAAGATCCTTCGCGGATGGTGCATAACGCTCCATGAAGCGCTCGCCTTCCGAATTGGTGAGGTACCCGCCCTCGCCGCGCGCGCCTTCGGTGATCAGGCAGCCTGCACCATAAATGCCGGTAGGGTGGAATTGCACGAATTCCATATCCTGCAGCGGCAGGCCGGCGCGCAGCACCATGGCGTTGCCGTCGCCGGTGCAGGTATGAGCGGACGTCGCCGAGAAATACGCGCGGCCGTAACCGCCCGTCGCGAGGATCGTCATGTGAGCGCGGAAGCGGTGAAGCTCACCCGTCGCCATGTCGAGGGCGACAATGCCGAGGCAGCGCCCGTCTTCGCTCATCATCAGATCGAGCGCGAAATACTCGATGAAGAAATTCGTCTGGTTGCGAACAGCCTGACCGTAAAGCGTGTGCAGGATCGCGTGACCCGTGCGGTCGGCGGCGGCGCAGGTGCGCTGCGCGGTGCCCTTGCCGTAATCCGTGGTCATGCCGCCGAAGGGGCGTTGATAGATCTTGCCCTCTTCCGTGCGCGAGAACGGCACGCCCCAGTGCTCCAGCTCATAGACGGCGTCGGGAGCGTTGCGGCAGAGGTATTCGATAGCGTCCTGATCGCCGAGCCAGTCCGACCCTTTCACGGTGTCGTACATGTGCCAGCGCCAATCGTCCGGCCCCATATTGCCGAGCGAGGCAGAGATGCCGCCTTGCGCCGCGACCGTGTGCGAGCGTGTCGGGAAAACCTTGGTCACGCACGCGGTGCGAAGACCGGCCTGACTGCAGCCGACCGTGGCGCGCAAACCCGCGCCGCCTGCGCCGACGACCACCACGTCGAAGGTGTGGTCGATGACCTTGTAGGCCTTGCCGTTGGTTCCTTGGGCCATGATGAAAGTTCCTTAAAGAAAGATCCGCCCGAGGCTGACTTTGAGAATGGCATAGAGGCAGGCCGCGCCGATCACCGCCGCGTAGAAGTTGTTCGCGATCACGGCGACAAGTCGCCAACCGTTGTCATGGACGTAATCCTCAATGACGACCTGCATGCCGAGGCGCATGTGATTGACGACCGAAGCAACGGCGAGAAGGAGGATGATCGCGATGAGCGGATGCGAGATGATGACCAGCGCCTGCGCATAATTGCTGCCGGCGAGCGCGGCGACGATGATGACGAAGCCGATGATGAGCGGCACGTTAGCCACCGCCGTCAAGCGTTGAACCCACCAATGCTCCACCCCATGATGGGAGGCACCGAGGCCCTGCACGCGGGAGCGCGGTGTGCGCATGGAAACGTTTTTGTCTGCCATGGGCTGTCTCCTTAGAAGAAGGTGAAGGCGACGACCCAGATCGCAAGCGTCAGCGCGATCGAGGCGATGAGGGTGAGGCGGGCCATGCCGATGCGCTGTTCGCGCTCCATGCCGTAGCCAAGATCCCAGACGAAATGGCGGATGCCGCCGAGCATGTGGTGCATGAGCACCCAGGTGTAACCAAGCAGGATCAACAGCCCGAGGGGAGAACCGAAGAACCATTGCACGGTGTCGAACGCACGCGGGCCGGTCGCCAGCGCCACGAGCCAGATCGCGAACAGCGCGATACCGAAATAGAGGGCCATTCCGGTGGCCCGGTGAAAGACCGACATGGCCATGGTCCATGACCAGCGATAGATTTGCAGATGCGGGGAAAGAGGCCGCGGGGTCGATTTCGCCTCAGTCATGGCGTTCGCTCCAGGTCGGCGACGGGAAGCGTCGCCCAGAATCCGGAACCGATCACAGGATCGGCCCCTTCAAGAAATGAATGATCGCACGTCCCGAGGGCGCTCAGACGCCGCTTCGCTCCGGACATACTTTAGAACGGTTCCTATAAGAAGCGCGCCGACATCGCAACGCGTCTTCCGCAAGACCCGGTTACAAAGCTAAGACTTCGTAACTGGCGAAGTTTGAGCTACTCTTTCCCAAGTAGCAATTTGTAATAATTCTTAATAGCCTTCGCGAATGACGAAGGAAGGCCCCATGCTCTTCGATCTGACAGACCTGAGCCTGTTCCGCCACATCGTGGAGGCGGGCAGCATCACCCACGGGGCCGAACGGGCCCATCTGGCGCTCGCCGCCGCAAGCACCCGGGTCCGCAACATGGAGAAATCGCTGGGCGCTCCGCTGCTGACGCGCACCCGCCAGGGCGTCTCGCCGACCCATGCCGGGCGTACCCTGCTCCAGCACGCCCGCGTCATGCTGGCTCAGGCCGAGCGCTTGCGTGAGGACTTGAGTTCCTTTTCCGGCGGGCTGGCGGGCCAGATCCGCATTCTGTCCAACACCAACGCACTCACCGAGTTCCTGCCCGAGGCGCTCGGCACGTTTCTGGCGCAGCACCCGCAGGTGAGCATCGATCTGGAGGAGCGCCTCAGCGACGAGATCGTCGGCCTGATCGCCGAAGGCGTCGGCGATATCGGCATCGTGGCCGGGACCGTCGATACAGGCAGCCTCGAGACCTATCCCTTCCGCAGCGACCGCTTCGTCCTTGTGGTGCCGAACGGCCATGCCCTGGCGCAAAGCGGAAGCGTCCCCTTCGCCGAGATGCTCGGCCACGATTTTGTCGGGCTCGACCGGGCAAGCGCCCTTCAGCGTTTTCTCACCGACAAGGCTGCCCGTATCGGCAAGCCCCTGCGCCTTCGCGTACAACTCCGCAGCTTCGATGCCGTCTGCCGCATGGTGGAAGCGGGCGTCGGCCTCGGCATCGTTCCGCAAACGACCGCGCAACGGGTCGGGCGCACCATGGCCATCACGGCGATAGACCTGCAGGATGCGTGGGCTGCGCGGGATCTGACGCTTTGCGTACGCTCGCGAGCGGAATTGGCGACCTCCGCGCGACAATTGGTGGAGCATTTGCGAGGCGGCCCTAGAATGTCCTCATGACAAACCTCGAAGACTGGATCATCGCACAGGGATTGAAGGGAGCGAGCGTGGCTTCGCTTCTGGAAGGCTTTGCGGACGGCTTGGTGGCGGAGGGGATTCCAGTGGTGCGGGCTTATCTCGCGCTTCCCACAGTGAACCCGACGATCCGCGTTCTCAACCATACCTGGACACGCCCGACTGGGACGGCGGTGGAAGCCCACTCCCATGAGCGCAATGTCAAAGCCTTCGCGGTGAGCCCCTTCAATCATATGTTGAACAGCGGAATCGCGGCACGCCATTGGCGCCTCGATGAACCGGAGACGGAGTGGTTCGAAGTCTTCGATGATGTTCTGCGCGCAGGCGGCAAGGATTATCTCGCGCGACTCATTGCATTCGACAATGCCAGCGCGCCGGATCTACGCGGCATCGCCTTCTCCTTCTCGACGGATCGGCCCGACGGCTTCACGCAAGACGAGATCGCCCGGATCGACGCGGTTCTTCCGCTCATGGGGCTCGCGACCTACCGCATCACGCTGTTCGATGTCACGGTTGCCATGCTCGACACTTATGTCGGCCTCTCTGCCGGCAGGCGCGTGCTCGGCGGCGAGATCCAGCGCGGCGCGGGACGCACGATCACCGCCGCCCTCCTCTTTGCGGACCTCCGCGGCTTCACGGCGCTCGCCGACATCTCCGATGCTCGGATCGTCACCCGCCTCGACCAGCACTTGGAGGCCATGGCCGAACCCGTGGCGGAAGAAGGCGGCGAGGTTTTGAAATTCTTAGGCGACGGCCTGCTCGCCGCTTTTCCCGTCACCGACGGAAACCCAAAAGACGACGCTTGCGCCGGGGCCTTCCGCGCTGCGCAAAAAGCCCTCGCCCGCAATGAGGCCGTCAACCGCGCCAACCCCGACGCAACGCCACTGAACCTCGACATTGCCCTGCATTACGGCGACGTGTTCTACGGCAATGTCGGCAGCCCCAAACGCCTCGATTTCACAGTAGTCGGCCCCGCCGTGAACGAGGTGAGCCGCATGGAAACTTTATGTGAAACGTTGGGATGCTCGCTCGTGATGTCGGAGCCAGTCGCGGAGGCATGCCCGATTGAAGTGCGACCGCTCGGGCGGCATGCGTTGCGAGGCGTGAAGGAGGAGCGGACGTTGTTTGGGGTGTGAGGAGGAGTTTCTGATCTCGGCAAAACAACAGAGATGCATTCAAATTGAAACGACATAATATGTACGCCATATTCAATTCATTGATCGAACGAAGAGCTAGTTGCAGATGCTGAAGTCGCACATGGATGCTTGTGAGAACACACTCGTCGCTACCTCAAAGATTCCTGCGAACAGCGGGCATAGCTTGCACAAGGGGACACCTCGCGAAGCATTCATTCGCGAATTTCTCCAGTCTCACTTACCGGAGAAAGTGGCGATAGGAACGGGCGAAATTATCGATGCTAACTCACAACCGGGAGAGCCGCGCAATCAATTTGACATTGTTATCTATAAAAAGAATTATCCACGGCTTGACTTTGGGGGCGGGGTTTCTGGCTTCTTGATCGAGTCGGTGATCGCGACTGTCGAGGTGAAATCAACACTCACCCGCGCTGACTTGGAACAGGCAATTAAGGCTGCTCTAAACGCCAAGACCTTAACGCCAAGCATCACATCAAAGCTTTCCGCTGGGTATATCCCACCAAAGGTTCTTAATTTCGTCGTAGCTTATGATGGGCCCGCGCAGGTCCAGACTATCCACAACTGGATTCAACAAATTCATGTTGGCGTTGGCATTACAATTCCAAATTTACCGCAAGCTGAATCTGCTCGCCTTCAAACAGGCGCTCCATCAATTGACGGTGTTTTTGTCTTAAACAAAGGATTCGTCTATTTTGATAATGCTAAAGCTGGCTTTGGCACTCCCCAAATGCGAGCAGAATTTCCAAATTTGAAGTGGATCATGTCTGATACGAGCACAGGAAATTTATTATTTCTATTCTTGCTTCTGCAAGAAGCCACAGCGAACATTGAAGGCCAATGGCTTAATGCATCACCCTATCTCGCGTCTTTCAATCTTTCCGTTCAAATAGGCTTCTAATCTTGTCACCAGTTGCAGCACGCCAGGCGCGCAGCGGGATTAAAGGCCGATGTAGCGACGCCTGCACGACAAGTGGGGGATCACTTGCGACGCGACCGGTTATCGGTCTTTCCCAAAGAGATCATTGTTCTTGCTGCGCTGTCGCGATGACTGTTACCTCTGTCGTTGAACCAGGCAGGTGAGCGGATGCCGCTGTCACCGCAAGGGAGGATGCGATGCAGACCACTGGCCAATCCAGCCGCGTCTCGAATAGGCTCGTCCTGATCGGGCGGATCATCAGCGCGCTCGTCGTGCTGTTTTTGCTTTTTGACGGCGTCATCAAGATCATGGAGTTGGCGGTCGTGAAGGACACGCTCGGACAGCTCGGCTATCCGGCAGAGCTCGCGCGGGGCTTGGGAATTCTCACCCTGGCAGCCACGCTCCTCTACGCCTTCCCCCAAACCTCCATCCTCGGCGCGATCCTGCTGACGGGCTTGTTCGGCGGCGCGATTGCCACGCATCTGCGCGTCGGGAGCCCTATCTTCAGCCACTTGCTGTTCGGGGTTTATCTCGGCCTCATGGTCTGGGGCGGCCTTTATCTGCGCGACAGCAGAATCAGGGCGCTCTTTTCGCCCGTACGCGCCACCTGATGGGAGAGCTTCCTAAATCATCACGTCCAAAGGCGGCACCGCCATGCCGCGTCTCCGGCACGCCGCTTCAAGCGTATTGCGCAGCAAGCACGCAATCGTCATCGGCCCGACGCCGCCGGGGACAGGCGTGATCGCGGAGGCGACGGCCGCCGCTTCCGCGTAAGCCACATCGCCCACCAGCCGCGTCTTGCCCTCGCCTGCCGTCGGATTTGGCACACGGTTGATGCCCACGTCGATGACGATGGCGCCGGGTTTCACCCAATTCCCGCGCACCATTTCCGGACGGCCGACGGCGGCGACCAGGATGTCGGCACGGCGGCAAACCTCTGCGAGGTCTTTCGTGCGGGAATGCGCGACCGTCACGGTGCAGCTTTGCGCGAGCAGCAATTGCGCCATCGGCTTGCCGACGATGTTGGAGCGGCCGACCACCACTGCATCCAGCCCCGCGAGATCCTTCCGCACCGATTGCAGTAGCAGCAGACAGCCGAGCGGCGTGCATGAGACGAGACCGGGCACGCCGGTCATCAGGCGTCCGGCATTGATGGGATGGAAACCGTCCACGTCCTTTGCCGGATCGACGGCCTCGATCACCTTCTGCGTGTCGATGTGTTTCGGGAGAGGCAGTTGCACGAGAATGCCGTCCACCGCTGGATCGGCATTGAGCTTGGCGACGAGGCTCAAGAGATCCGCTTCGCTCGTGGTGACGGGCAGTTTATGCTCAAAGGAGCGCATACCGACTTCGAGCGTCTGGCGTGCCTTGTTCTTCACGTAGACCTGGCTCGCCGGATCCTCGCCCACCAGCACCACCGCGAGGCCGGGCATCACGCCCTGTGCGCTGAGATCGTTCACCGCCGCGGCGATCCGCTGGCGAAGACCGGCTGCGTAGGCTTTTCCGTCGATGATGGTGGCGCTCATGAGATCTGTCCCGTCAAAGCGGCAAGCCCGGCCGCGAGGGCCGTGGGCTCACCTGAAACCGCGAATGTCTTGATTCGAGCCGTCGCTCCCGTCTCCAGGCGAACAGCGGAGGCCGGAATTTTAAACGCCTTGGCGAGGAGTTTTCGGACGGCCTCGTTGGCCGCCCCATCCTCCGGCGCGACCCGCACCCGGACCTTCAGAATGGCGGAGCCGTCGGACAGGGCCTCGACCCCCTCGATGGCGTCGCGCCCGCCGCGCGGGGTGACCCGCACACGCAAGGAGAGGCCCTGGGCCCGAACGAGCCAGGGCAGATCCGCCATCGGCTTAAAAAGCCACCGGCATGAGGTAATCCTGGATCAGCCTCTCGATGAAGAAGATGATGAAGATCAGGATTATCGGCGAGATATCGACCCCGCCGAGATTGGGCAGAATATTGCGGATGGGCCGCAGCGCCGGCTCGGTCACCGCGTTCAGGAAAGTCCAGATCGAGCGAACGAGGTCGTTACGGACATTGACCACATTGAAGGCCACAAGCCAGCTCAAGATCGCCGAAGCGACGATGAGATAGGTGTAGAGCTGCAAGGCCAGCAGAATGATATCGAGCAGGGCGCGCATGGGAAACTCATCAGGAAACGGCGCCCGTCATGTAGCGTCTGCGGCCGCTCCGAACAACCCGTGAAAACCCGCTCCGCCCTTCCCCTACGCGAAAAGCCGAGACCCCGTGACCATCCCGATTGACAGAGGAAAGCCCGCAGGCCTAAAAGTTCGCCGCTTGGTTCAGAGAACCGACCGGGGCTGTAGCTCAGATGGGAGAGCGCTGCAATCGCACTGCAGAGGTCAGGGGTTCGAATCCCCTCAGCTCCACCAATTAAATCAACGCGGGTAGGGCGGGGCTAACGATCCTGCAAGGGCCAAGCCCCGAACCCGGTAGCCAATGCTGATCAGCTCCGCGTCCTTACAGTTTCCTATAGAACTGCAACATGCGCTCGTACGTGTCCGTGACCTGCCGGGCTGGTGCTGGAGCCTTAGCTCAGCCCAAGTCGAGGACCTTTCTTTGTACCTAGGCACACTTGAAGTAGCATGCCACAGCGGCAACTACAGCAAATAGGTTGCAGATCAATGACTTAAATCTTCCGAAACTGCTCGAATCTCGTCATCTCGATAGTTCCGCCAAACAAAGATTCCTGCGCGAATGCTGCCAAGACCAAGCAAGTGTCATCTTAGGAGCGTTCGATGTTTACCCTAGAGAGTGAAGAGCAGCGCCAGACTGGCGGGACGATCGGTGGTGTTTACCTGGGCACAACCGTCAGCAACGGCCCCATCACCAACTACGACCAATGGCACAAACAGGACCCTAGCCAGGGAATCGTTGGTGGGCCAGGGGCTCCAAAGATCACGATCAAAGAAGACGATGTGTGGACGATAGAGGTGATATCTGAGGCCACCACGCGAACGACGATCCGTTCCAAAGATGGAACTGTCACCACGATAACAACTTGTAAGGATTCTTATACGGAAACAACTGTCCGGCAGCCGGATGGAACCGTGCTTCAAATAAATGTGAGCGCAAGGGGAGATATTGTTTATGATCTCACCAATCCAGATGGAACTAAACTACACGCTACTTATGATTATAGTAGTCGTATAGATGATTATTGGGTTTTATTTCACAATAATATCAATGAATGGGAGCGTAGATATGGCAAAGACGCGAATCCCTTCGGAGGAGAAACAAGTTTTCTAGAGGAAGTGGCGGAAACCCTGCGCCATCTGAATCCTTTGGGGGCGGATGACTCGGGTTATCATGATAATGAGAAACGACGCGCAAATTACGAGGCCCGTAAAGAGATTTGGAACAAATTCCGGGACTTGAATCCCACTTCCTCGAGATCGCAGCCTCTGACGATCTCGGCAGGGACGGATAAGGCTGACGTTCTCAAGGGGCATGACATTTTGGATGGGGGATCGGGCGCTGATACATTGATCGGTGGTTCAGGATCCGACATGCTGATCGGCGGCACCGGTGACGACATCCTGGAAGGCGGTCTAGGCGCCGATGCATTGAACGGCGGTGCGGGTTTTGACTTTGCCGATTATACCAATGCTGCCACCGGTGTGACGGCAAACCTTGCGGATGGTTTCGTTAATACCGGCGAAGCGATAGGCGATGTTTATATTTCCATCGAGGGTCTGATCGGCTCAAAGCATGACGACGTCCTGACCGGCAATGCGGAGAGTAACCAGCTGCGTGGTTCCCAGGGCAATGACCATCTGGATGGCGATGCCGGCAACGACGCCCTGCTCGGCGGCTCCGGCAACGACACGCTCTTGGGCGGCACCGGAAACGACTACCTGTATGGCGGTGCCGATAACGACCTGCTGCGCGGCGGCGACGGCGCCGATGTGCTCTACGGCGGCACGGGAGAAGACACGCTCTGGGGCGATACCGGCGACGACATTCTCTATGGCGAAGACGGCAACGACTTCCTCGCGGGCATGGACGGGCAGGACACCCTGTATGGCGGCGCCGGTGACGACAACATCTGGGCCGGCAATGGCAACGACGTCCTCTACGGCGAGGACGGCAACGACTTCCTCGTCGGCCAGGACGGC
>NZ_JBFRGU010000007.1:0-144642 GCF_052115485.1 Microvirga sp. 2MCAF38
GGCCCATCAGGAACAACACAAGAAGAACGATGAGGACTATCCCAAGAATGCCGCTCGGCCCATAGCCCCAGTCACGGCTGTAGGACCATCGCGGAACCGCTCCGATCAGCAGAAGGATCACGATGATGAGGAGAAGAGTGCTCATGCGAGTCCCTTATACCCACCCATGGCGAGAATATAAACTTCGAAGGTAATTCAGCCTTTAAGTAAGCTTATAACGCGAACCTCTCGGAAAGAAAGAAATTCGCGCTCATCCGATTCATCGTCCGATCCGTCAGCTTTTTGAATGCTCCGGTTCCAAATCATTCGGATCAAGTTCGCCACTTCCGAGTTTGACGTTCGTCAGCTTCAACCCAGGAGACGTGTGATGCCCAGCGAAAAGAATCTTGACGATCTGTTTCTGCATACCCTCAAGGACATGTACTTTGCCGAAAAGCAGATCCTGAAAGCACTGCCGAAGATGGAAAAGGCTACGGCAACGGACGAGCTAAAAAAGGCATTTGCGCATCACCGCCAGCAAACCGAGACACAGATCGATCGGCTTGACCGAGTCTTCGAAATCATTGGGGCGCGGGCTCAAGGTGTTACTTGCGAAGCGATCAAAGGAATTATCGAGGAGGGTGAGGACGTCATGGGCAAGTTCGAAGATAGCACCGCTCTCGATGCCGCCCTTGTCGCGGCGGCCCAAGCTGTCGAACACTATGAAATCTCGCGCTATGGCACGCTGCGCACGTGGGCCGAGCAACTTGGCTTAGAGGATGCGGCGAAGCTTCTCGATCAGAATCTGGCCGAGGAACGGGAAACGGACAAACTTTTATCGAAGATGGCGAAGGCGAGCGTCAACCAGCGCGCGGCGGCATAACCACTCGCTCCCCGCCCCTTGGGGCTCTCGAGGCCGGAGGATAAACACATGACCGAATTGTCGACCGACTTTCGTCAGGAGGCCGAAGGGGCGGCCCGGAAACATCGCGAGATCCAGACCAAGGTCGACTCCGCGAACTCTTCGGGGAGCGGTCAGACAAAAGCCGTCCAGGCCGGCGCGCGAACTTATCCCGCACCTCCCTTTGCCAAGCAGCACCTTGAGAAACCGGGGCGCGAGAAGGACCTCGACCCGGCCCCCATGTACGATGCTCCTTTTTACAAGGGCTCAGACAAGCTACTGGGGCAGGTCGCCATCATTACAGGCGGAGATTCCGGCATCGGTCGGTCAGTCGCTGTCCTTTTCGCGCGCGAAGGCGCCGACGTAGTGATCATCTATCTCACCGAACACGACGATGCCTCAACCACCAAACAAGCCGTGGAACGCGAAGGTCGGCGTTGTCTTCTTCTGTCCGGAGATGTCTCCAATCCTGCCTTCTGCAATCATAGTGTCGAGCGGACGCTGGAAGAGTTCGGTCGGCTCGACATCCTCGTGAACAATTCCGCATTTCAGCTTCACAACCACCGCCTCGAGGATCTGACCGAGGAACATTTCGATCTCACCATCAAGACGAACCTTTACGGCTATTTTCATATGGCCAAGGCAGTGGTTCCTCACATGCGTCAAGGAAGTGTCATCATCAACACCGGATCGGTGACGGGATTATTCGGCAGCAAGACTCTCCTCGATTATTCGACGACAAAAGGTGGGATCCATGCCTTCACGCGGTCGCTGGCGGCGCAGCTTCTTGAGCGTGGCATCCGCGTCAATGCCGTCGCGCCCGGCCCGGTCTGGACACCGCTGAATCCTGCCGACAAGCTCCCCGACGACCTCGCGGATTTCGGAAGCGACACTCCCATGAAACGGCCGGCCCAACCTGAAGAAATTGCTCCGGCGTTCGTATTCCTCGCTTCGTCGCATTGTTCGAGTTACATCACGGGGGAGATCCTGCCGATTGTCGGAGGCTATTGATGCTCATAAAATGAACGACAGATTGACCCGGCCAATCGGCAAGAACAGCGTTCACCTTTGTGTCGATATGCAACGACTATTTGCGCCTGGAGGTCCCTGGGCGACGCCCTCGATCGATCCGATCATTCCCGTCGTCATCCGGATAACCGAGCAATGTCCGGCACGTACGATCTTCACACGTTTCATCCCGCCGAGGGATCCGGAAAACATGCCCGGCATGTGGCAGAGATTCTTTGTAAAATGGCAAGGACTGACGCGCAGGTATATCGACAGCCAAATGTTGGAACTACTTCATCCGCTTTCCCGCTTCGCGCCACCGGCAGCAATATTCGACAAGTCCGTCTATTCAGCATTCGGCAACGTCCGGCTTCTCGCCTACCTTCGCCATCGTGCTGTGAGCACGTTGATCATAACAGGAGCCGAGACGGACGTTTGCGTTCTGGCAACGGTGCTCGCTGCGGTCGACTATGGGTATCGGGTTATCCTCGTCTCCGACGGCTTATGCAGCTCGTCCACCGAGACGCATGATGCTCTCTTATCGGTTTATCGCAGCCGTTTCAGCGAGCAAATCGAGACAGCACCCTCGGAGGAGGTCATCGATGCCTGGAGCATTGACCATTGAACTCTTGTCGACCGAAGATGCCCGGGAGGCAAACTTCCTAATGCCAGGGCGGTCCGATGAACCAGGTAAGGGAAAAGGTCCGAAGTGCCTTGAGCGAGGTTCGCAACCTTGTGCTCGGAGCCGAAATCCTTCTCGGGTTCCAATATCAGGCAACCTTCTCCACGCTGAACCGATCGGCTGCGGTTACCAGGTCTGCTGTCGGTACCACGCGTCCGCATCATGGCGGATGCGGTCCCTCGCTAACCCATAGCGCTCTTGGATCTTTCCTTCCAACTGGTCACGCTGTCCATTGATGACGTCGAGGTCGTCGTCCGTGAGCCTCCCCGATTGTTCCTTGACCTTGCCTCGTACCTGCTTCCAATTTCCTTGAACGCGGTTCCGCCCATCTGCTCCTGCTCGTTGAGGTCACGAGCTCAAACGCGTGTCCGCAAGCAAGGCTAAGTCTTTGATAAGGGCGGGTAAAATTAATGGTAGCGGAGGAGAGATTTGAACTCCCGACACAAGGATTATGATTCCTCTGCTCTGACCAACTGAGCTACTCCGCCCCAGGACCGGGAGTCACCCCGCGTCAGGCAGGGGCGGTATAGGGAAAATTGGCGGTCGGTGTCAAGAAGGCAGTGCCTCTTCTGGATGATCCCGATAGTGAGAACGCGCATTTGGTTTCGGCCGGCCAGAGCGAAGCTTTACCTCTCCGCCTGGAGAGAACGTACCGGGACGCTGACGATCTCGCGCGCTCAAGCCTTCTTGCGGATTCTCATGAGCTTGAAGAAGCCGGCGGGGAAGAGGGAGCGGAGTTCCACCACTTCCATGCGCCCGGTGGTGCGTGCCCAGGCTTCAACTCTCTCTGACTTGAAGGCAGAACTCCAGCCGATGGCTTTGGCGAGAGGAGAAATCAGTTCCTCCAAAACCGCGACAGGGCCGGATGGCTGGCCGAAATGATTGGCGAGCACGATTTCGCCGCCGGGCTTCAGAACGCGCGCAAATTCGGACAGGGCGGTATCGAGATCAGGAACCAGTGTAATGATGAACTGCGCGGTGACCGCATCGAACATTTCATCGGGAAAGCTCAGGCGGGTCACATCCATGACCTGCAGGCTCTTCACATGGGTGAGGCCCTGCTTTTCGACCTTCTCCTTGGCCCGTTGCAACATGTCCGCCGACAGGTCGACCCCGTAAACCTCGGCATTCTTCGGGTAATAGCCGAGGGACAAGCCTGTGCCGACACCGGCCTCGAGCACGCGCGGACCGCAAGCCACAGTGGCCTCCACCGCGGCGCGAGCCGCCGGCTCGGTCAATTTGTCGTAGACGACATCATAGATGGGAGCCCAACGCGCATAAGCTTTTTGCATCAGGGCCGTGGTCGGTCCATCCGTCATGGAAATCCTTCGAAGTCAGATAGCTTCAAGCTGCGGCGGGTGTAGCCTCGGCCTGAGAGCGTGCGATTGTGCCGCCCCCGAGCACGCGGGCTCGAGGATTATCGCTCTCATAGATGACACAAGCTTGACCGGGTGACACCCCATCCTCGGCCGAAAACAATTCGACCGTCGTGCCCTCAGGTGTGGAGCGCAGGAGCGCGGGGCGCGGATCGCGGGTGGAGCGCACCCGCACGGCGACTTCCATCCCCGCGTCTCCGATAGCCTCCAGCGGCGCGTCGCCGAGCCAGTTGATGTCGGTAATGCGGATCTGACGGGTAGCGAGCGCCTCCTTCGGTCCGACGACGACGCGAGCGGACCCCGCATCGAGCCGAACGACATAGAGCGGCTCGCCGACGGAAAGGCCGAGGCCCCGCCTCTGCCCCACCGTGTAGTGGATGATTCCCTCGTGGTGGCCGAGCACCCGCCCGTCCACATGGACGATCTCGCCCCCCTGCGCCGCACCCGGCTTCAAGCGCTCGATGATGTCGCTGTAGCGGCCATGGGTGACGAAGCAGATATCCTGGCTGTCGGCCTTGTCGGCGACATTCAGGCCGAATTCGCGTGCAAGCGCCCGGGTATCGTCCTTGGGTAGCTCGCCCAAAGGGAACCGCAGCAGGCTCAGCTGCTCGGGAGTCGTGGCGTAGAGAAAATAGCTCTGGTCCCGATCTGGATCGGCGGCACGGTGGAGCGCACGGCGGCCATCGGGCAGATGGCGGCTTGCCACGTAATGGCCCGTCGCCAGAATGTCGGCGCCCAGATCCTTGGCGGTTTCCAACAGATCACGGAACTTGATCGAGCGATTGCACTCGACGCACGGAATCGGCGTTTCCCCGTTGAGATAGCTCTGGGTGAAGCGGTCGATCACGGCCTCGCGGAAGCGGGCCTCGTAATCGAGCACGTAATGAGGAATGCCGATCGCCTCGGCGACTCGGCGGGCATCGTAGATGTCCTGGCCGGCGCAGCAAGCACCCTTGCGGTGCGCGGCCTCCCCCTGATCGTAGAGCTGTAGCGTGATGCCCAGCACATCATAGCCCTCCCGCTTGAGGAGGGCCGCGACGACAGAGGAATCCACGCCGCCGGACATGGCGACGACAACCCGTGTCTGCGACGGGTTCTTGGGAAGATCGAGCGAATTGAGCATCATTCCATCCAGAGGCGACGTTCAAGGCGGCGCACAGGAGGGGCCAAAATCTGATTAACAGCCCTCTTTATAGCGATTGCCGCTGCAATGTTCCAGACATGCTGGAGCCCGGCTCAAAAGGGGCTAGAATATCAGGCCGCCCATGCCGGGCTCTCTGGGGATGAAGAATGAACTCCGACGAGATCGATGAACTGGTGGCGGCAAGAGAGAAACTGGTGAAGCGGCGGCGTGAGGTCGCCCGGGAGGTTGCGGCCGCGCCCCTCCCCTCGGTCGAAATGGCGGATGAATTGACACGGGTTCTCCAAGCGATCGAAGCGCTGGACCGCGTCCTCACCGACGCCGGACGGCCCTATATGAGCGAGAGCATGGCCGGCGGAGCGCCCCCTTCGGGTTGACGAACTTCACCGGCTTTGCTTCCAGGCCGATCCGACCCGGAGCTGCCATTCGATAGCCGCGAGCGCGGTCCTATTTGGCTGCTTTCTTGGCGACCAACAACGCGATGCCACCAAGAACGGCGGCCGAACTGACGAACAAACGCAACGTCAGCGCCTCACCGAGCAAAATTATGCCGCCGATCGCAGTGATCACCGGAACACTCAATTGCACGGTGGCCGCGATCGTCGCCTTCAGGTCCTTCAAAGCGGCATACCAGATGACGTAGCCAACGCCGGAAGTGATTGCCCCAGAAAGCACAGCATACCCTAGTCCAGCCGCCTCGAACGAGAGTTCTGCGTGAAAAAGCAGGCCGAGTGCTGCCGCAAACGGCACGGCTCGCAAGAAATTCCCGGCCGTCGTTTCTGTTGCGTCGGCCGAACTCTTCCCGCGCAATGAGTAGATTCCCCACGCGGCACCTGCACCCAGCATCAAAAGAGAGGATAATAGCGGCGGCGCCGAGATTCCGGGCAAAACCAAGCCGACCAAACCGCCGACGGCCAACAACAGTCCAGCCCATTGCAGGGCGTGCAGGCGCTCCCCTGTCCAAAGACCATATCCAATCATCGTCGCCTGCACCGCACCAAAGAGCAGCAATGCGCCGGTTCCCGCCGGAAGCTGGATGTATGCGAAAGAAAACGCAGATGCGTACACAACGAGTGCGAGCGCCGAGTACCAGTTGCCTGCGATACCTTGCGGACGACTGCGCACTCGCAGAATCAGCCAGAGTGCGAGAGCGGCGGACACGACCCGCACCAACGTGAACGTTGCAGCGTCGACACCGGTATTTTTCAGCGCCAGCCGGCAAAGGAGTGAATTTCCCGCAAAAGCGAACATTGCGAGCGTGGTGAGCAAGGCGGTTCGCGTTTGTTGCATGGGCGGCGGAGCAAGCCAAGTTTAAGAGAGCCCATAGTATGACTGCGCCTCAGGCGCTGGCAAATGTGAACCCAAGACGGCCCCGGCGAAAGGGGGCAGTTTAGAGCGTATTAACCAATGCGGCGAAATCGGGGCACGTTTGTGAAGGTGTTCCAGGCGTTTAGGAAAACATTAAGCGGCATCGCTTAGCTTACAGATCAACGAGGTCGTTGAATTTTTGTGTGAGCGTATCATGACCGAACCCCACCGCCCGAGGGTCAAGTATGTCATCGGGCCCGATGGAAGTCCGCTGACGATTGCTGATCTTCCCCCGTCTTCCACCCGTCGCTGGGTTATCCGCCGCAAGGCCGAGGTTGTCGCCGCCGTTCGCGGGGGGCTCCTGAGCCTGGAGGAGGCCTGCCAGCGCTATACTCTGACCACGGAAGAATTCCTGAGCTGGCAGATGTCCATCGACCAGCATGGGCTTGCGGGCTTGCGTACGACGCGCATCCAGCAATACCGCCAATAACCGTCCCTTCCCGGACCTCGATTTTGAAGGCGTCGCCCGACAAGGCGACGCCTTTCGCTTTTAGGGCGAAGTTTCGAGCCGCCATTAAGAGATTTCTAACCATGTTCAGGCAAATCTTGGTCGACATCCCGTCGAGACAGGCATGGCCGTGGACGCAGTTTCAATCCAATCGAATCCGTACCATCAACACCTTCCCATGCCCGCGCCCGACGCGCGCATCCCGGATCTCTTCGACTTCGCCGAGCCGGTACGACCAAGTCCGGATCTGATCGGCCAGACCATCGCCGATGTGGAACGTCACCTGATCTTGATGACGTTGGAACACTGCCTCGGCAACCGCACTCACGCCGCGAAAATTCTCGGCATCTCGGTGCGCACCCTGCGTAACAAGCTCAACGAATACATGGAGGCGGGCATCTCCGTTCCGCAGCCGAGCCGAGCGCATTTCGTCGGCTGAAACGCCGAGCCGTCAGCGCTTCTTCAGCCAGAGGCTCGTCTCAACCGCGCCTTGCGACAAGGGCAGTCGCGACAGCACACCCTGCTTGAGCGCGGGATGCTGGCCGCGCGCGAGGAAGTGGCTGGCAAAACAAAGCTCGTAGCCTTCACCCTGCAAGAGCGCGCCGACGAGGAGCTGCTCGTTGTAAGAACGCCAGTTCCACGCGGCCGGGTAAGCATCCGGCAGAGCGATATCGTGGATGTGGACAAAAACACCGCTGGCAAGACGCGGCAGAACATCGAGAAAAAGCCGGTCCACATCGGTTCCCGGCATGGCTATGTGGCTGGAATCGATGAACAGGATATCGTCTGATTCAAGCGTCGAGAAAACCGTCGGATCGGCATCCCTCAGAAGATGGGGAATATGCTGCACCTTCAGCTTCGCGAGCGAGGCACGGGGTGCCGGATCGATACACGTGATGGCCGTGGATAAGGCCCCATCCGCAACGGCCTGAGCCATGAAACGTGTCGAATGCCCCGAGCCGACCTCGACGATCCGGCGTGGCTTGATCTCGCGTACGAAAGTATAGGCGGCGGCGCCATCGAGGCGTGGGAACCAATCCTGATCGAACCGGGCCTGCGTTTTTCCTGCCGCGATGCGTTCAAGGTCCGCCGCATGGCGGTCAATCGCCCGCAGGAGATCCTGAAACCGCGGCATCGCCGCCTCGAAGAGCGGGCGCAGGGCGGGATAATCCGCCTCTTCCACGCTGTCGGCATATCGGTAGGGAATGAAGAAGCCGCGAGCCTTGAGCCCGAGCAGCGTGGAGAAGCCGAACCGGAGTCTTCGCCAGAAAATCCGCATCGGCAGCCTAGATCAGCGGCAGCGTCGGCGGCACCGGCCCCTGGCCCGAGCCGTCGCGCTTTTTCCAGGCCTGAGTGAGACGCGAGCGCTCGAAGATGAGGATCACGACCAGAGAGAGGGCGAAAGGGATGAGAAGATAGAACAGGCGGAACACGATGAGCGCCGCCAGGATATCAGGCTTTGGAATATCCGGCATGGCCGCGATGAAGACGAACTCGAAGACGCCAAGGCCACCCGGCGCATGGCTGACGAGGGCCGCCGAGAACGAGGCGAGAAAGACCGCGAGCACGACGAGAAAACTCGGCTCCAAATGGGCCGGCATAATGAAATAAATGATGCCGGCGGCGCCCAGGAGTTCGAGGGGAGCCGCAATCAGCTGTCGCACCATGATGGCCGGGCGCGGATATTCGAGTTTCGCGTTGCGGATCACCACTGGCGGCAGGTGCAGAATGGAACCGATCACATAAAGCGCAACAAGGCCGAGAAGGACGCAGCCGACAAGACGCGCGGTGAGCGGGTTGGTCAGGGCCGAAGGCAACTCACCTTCCAGCCGGTGCAGGAGGCTCGGATCGATGGTCAAAGTGAGACCGCCAAGGAGGATCGTGCCGAGCCCGAAGGTGAAGGAGCAGAGTGCGACGAGCACCGCGATCTGGGCCGCGCTGAGGCCCTTCGATGAATAGGCGCGATAACGCACCAGCGCCCCGGAAAACACCGATGCGCCGATATTGTGCGAGAGCGCATAAGTCGTGAAGGATGTCACGGAGACGAAGAGCCAGGAAATATGGCGTACGCCCAGATGAAGCAGGGCGATCCGGTCGTACCAGGCCAAGGCGGCATAAGCGACGAGGGTCGACAGGCCCGCCATCACAAAGCGGTGGGCCGGAACGGCTGTCAGGCTTCCCCAGATATCGTCGAGGGAGATGCCGCGAAGCTCTTTATAGAGAAGCCATCCGGAAACAACGACCGCCACAAGCCCGATGAGAGGCCACATAAACTCACGCACATTTTTCATCGATGCGGCCAGGCTGCTCCCCGTTTCTCCTTCTGTGCCTTACAACCCATTGCTCCGCAAGGGGGGCGGACGCGACACAAGGCCCGGTAGCGGTCTGCTCGCCAAGGGCCATTGCCCTTCTCGGGCGCTCGTGACATCTCGGTGGGAAACAACTTCTCGCCGGTACAATGGTGGCCCGATGGCAAAATCACCCGCTCATCTGAATCTCGACGGCTATACGGATCTACCACCGGGCAAGGTCGCGTCCATCGTCACTTATCTCGAGATGCGCGAGCGCCCGCGCCTTTCGCGCCTCCCGAAGCCCAAGGGTCTCTCCCTCGTTCGCATCAAGGGAGACGTGGAGCGCTATCGGGCCCTGTTCAATCGCATTGGCGCGCCGTGGCTCTGGTTCGGCCGTGCCGTGATTCCAGATGAGGAACTCCTCGCGATCCTGACGGACCCGAAGATCGAGGCCTATGTTCTGACGGATGGCACGACGGACCTCGGCCTGCTCGAACTCGATTTTCGGCCAAAAGCCGAAGCGGAGCTCGCCTATTTCGGCCTCGTGCCGGAAGCCATCGGGCAGGGAGCGGGCCGCTATATGATGAACGAGGCCATCCGGCGCGCCTATACGAAGGACATCAAGCGGTTCTTCGTGCACACCTGCACGCTGGATTCCCCAAGCGCCCTGCCCTTCTACATTCGCTCCGGTTTCACCCCTTATAAGCGCGCGGTCGAAATCGCGGACGATCCGCGTCTCAGCGGCTTTCTTCCTCTCGAGGTGGGTCCCCTCGTCCCGATCATCGGGAAGCCGAAAACAAAAAAGGCGCGCCCGGCGGCGCGCCTTTGAAACTGCAATCGGAAGGAACGATCGCCTAAGCCGTGGCGCGCATGGCGCGCGGCTGGCTGGCATGGCCGATCATGGACGGATCGCGAACCGCGTCGACGACCCTATCCACAGACCGCTCGCGGTCCTCGAGGCTTTCGGCCTTCTTCAATTCCTCGAACGCCTCGCCCAGTTCGGCCTTGGCGTCATCAAGCTGCGTATGAAGATTTTGCGCCGACTGGCGCAAGTTGTCCCGGCGCTGGGCGGCTGCGCGAGCATAGGTCGGATAGGCAAAGTGAGCCGGATCGGAGATCCCAGCCTTTTGCTCTTCTGACGCGATCTCTCGGTCCAGGTCCGCCGCCATGCGGTCGAATTCGGCAATCATCATCTCGATCTGAGCGACACGCCGACGCTTTTCGTCGACCTGAAAGCGCTTAAGGCGGATGAGCGTATCCCGCGGCTTCATCTTATTCGTACTCCACACGTCGCTGCTTGAGAGACCGATCTCACCAAGGCATTGATCGGACTCTCATTTCGATGCCGCATGATCCCTTAGGGAAAACCGGCTCCCTTTTCCGGACCATGCTCTCACGAGCCTGTGGGTCGCTCAGTTACCCACCGGATCGTGAGCCACCATCGCTGATGGAAGTTGACTCTTTCTTACCGTCCGGGGCTGGCGACGCTGAAAATTTTCCGCGTCGTTTCATTCCCGAAGCTGCTGACTTGTCCACAAGCCGGACCCGATAACCATTCGTTTACCGCTTTCGTTAACATTGTACCGGTCACGGAGAAGGCTTGAGGGAAAGCCGGTCCGTGAAAGGGCGAAAGCCTTGTTGGGGAAAGGTTTCCCGGCATTTAGGAGTGAATGGAATGGCACTCTGCGAATCGGCTCGCGGAAGCTTTCAACAACAAGGAGACGAACTTTGTTCGTTAAGCGCTTGCGTGCGCGAATCAGTGTTTGTTAACCATTCTCAATTAGCGTAGCGAATCAGTTCCAAAGGGCTCTCGTCACTGGCCCGGTGGCGAGGCGGCAATCTTGGTGAATCCAAGGCCCAAGGGCTAAAGGCTGGGGAATAAAAATGCGCGTACTTCTTGTCGAAGACGACAGCGCAACGGCGCAAAGCATCGAGTTGATGCTTAAATCCGAGAACTTCAACATCTATGCGACGGATCTCGGAGAAGAGGGCATCGACCTCGGCAAACTCTACGATTACGACATCATCCTGCTCGATCTGAACCTGCCTGACATGTCGGGATATGAGGTTCTTCGCGGCTTGCGTGTCGCCAAGGTAAAGACGCCGATCCTGATCCTCTCCGGCATGGCCGGCATCGAGGATAAGGTGAAGGGTCTTGGCTTCGGAGCGGACGATTATCTGACGAAGCCGTTCCATAAGGACGAACTCGTCGCCCGCATCCACGCCATCGTGCGTCGCTCGAAGGGCCACGCGCAATCGGTCATCACCACCGGCGACCTGATCGTGAACCTCGACACCAAGACGGTCGAAGTCAGCGGCGCTCGCGTCCATCTGACGGGCAAGGAATACCAGATGCTGGAGCTGCTCTCGCTCCGCAAGGGTACGACCCTGACGAAGGAGATGTTCCTCAATCATCTCTACGGCGGCATGGACGAGCCGGAATTGAAGATCATCGACGTGTTCATCTGCAAGCTCCGCAAGAAGCTCGCCAATGCGTCGGAAGGCAAGAACTACATCGAAACCGTCTGGGGCCGCGGCTATGTGCTGCGCGAGCCGACCGAGGCGGATCAGCGCGTCGCCTGAGCGGCGATGCGGTGCTAGAATACGAAGCCCGGCCTCTGCGCCGGGCTTTTTCTTTTCGCGATGGCAGGAGAACCGACATGCGATCCGCTTTTCTCTCGTGGCAGTTCTGGGCGCTGTCCTCAGCAGCGTTCGCGGCACTGACGGCGATCTTCGCCAAGGTCGGCGTGGAGCAGATCAACTCCGATTTCGCGACGCTCATTCGCACCGCCATCATTCTCCTGGTACTCGGCGCGATATTGACCGCCAGTGGCCAGTGGCAACCGCTCTCCTCGATCTCGGGTCGATCCTACGTCTTCCTCACTCTCTCGGGTCTCGCCACCGGCGCGTCCTGGCTTTGTTATTTCCGCGCGCTCAAGATCGGTGATGCCGCCCGCGTTGCGCCCATCGACAAATTGAGCGTGGTTCTCGTCGCTATCTTCGCCGTGATTTTCTTAGGAGAACGCCTGTCGGTTCCGAATTGGATCGGCATCGCGTTCATCGCAACTGGCGCCGTGCTCGTTGCCTACAAGGCCTAGCGTTACACTCGCATCGAGACGATGCCGAGCGCGATGAGACCGGCGGCCGCGATACGGCTCGCACCGATACGCTCCTTGAGGAAGAAGGTCGCGATCATCATGGCGAAGAGCACGCTGGTTTCGCGCAACGCCGCAACGAGAGCGATAGGCGCCTGCGTGAAGGCCCAGATCACCACCCAATACGACGCCAGCGACAACGCCCCGGCGAAGAACCCACTGCGCCAGGCGGGCGCCAGGGCGGTGAAGGCACGCGGCCCGCGTGTGACGAAAACGATTGCACAAGTGAAGAGCCCATCGAGAATCGTGGCAGCAAGAATGTAACCGGAGGGCGAGCCCGAGATGCGCGCACCGAGCCCATCGACGAGCGTGTAGGACGCCGTGCACAGAGCCGTGCCGATGGCATAGACGAACGCTTTCGGTGGCATGCGACCCGATGCCCCGCCTCGCAAAGACATGAGACATACGCCGAGCCCGATGAGGACGATGGCAAACGTCTTCAGGAACGTCGTCCCCTCACCCAGGATCAGAATGCTGATGATGGCGACGATGAGAGGCGCGGTTCCCCGTGCCAGCGGATAGACCTGCGAGAGGTCGCCATGCTGATAGGCCCGCATGAGAAAGAGTTTGTAGACGGTGTGAATCGCCGCCGATGCCAAAATCCAAAGCCACGCGGAATAACCCGGCAGCGGAAAGAAGGGCAGCAGTGCAAGCGCCAGGACAATTTGCGAAAGCACCAGCAGCAAAAGGGTCGAGGTGCGGTCGAGGCCGACCTTGATGACCGCGTTCCACCCCGCATGCATCAGCGCCGCCATGAGAACGGCGACGAACACGAATAAACTCACCAAAGCCCCCGAAAGATTGCCAACTATGTGCCCTTGTGTCACTTCGCAGGCGGGCTGATAATCGAGATGTCCTGACAAATGATGTGCTATTTTCTCACATGGCCCGACGCCGCCTGCCTTCCCTGAACGCCCTCGCCGCCTTCGAGGCCTCCGGCCGCCTCGGCCGCATGACTTTGGCCGCCGATGAGTTGGCCGTGACGCACGGGGCCATCTCGCGGCATGTCCGCCATCTTGAAGAGGTTCTGGGGATCCGCCTTTTCGAGGGACCGAAGAATGCCCTTCGTCTGACGGAAAGCGGGCAGACCTTGCTCGCGCATCTCACGGAGGGCTTCGATCGCATCGAAGCCGGTGTACGCGCTGTGGTGGACGAGGAGGAAGGTGCGCTCGATGTCTCCTGCACGGGCACCTTCAGCATGCGCTGGCTGATCCCGCGCCTCCATCGCTTTCAAGCCGCGCATCCCGCCATCGAGGTGCGTTTGTCAGCTTCCTACGCGCCCATTGATTTCGCGCGCGAGCGATACGAGGTGGCGATCCGCCTCGCGGAGCATCCACTGCCCAAGGACGCCATCATCACCGAATTGTTGAAGGAGCACTTCGGCCCGGTGCTTTCAGCCGACCTCGCAAAAAGGCTCCATCTAAAACGCGTTGACGATCTGAAACGCGCGCCCCTCCTTCACACGATCACGCGGCCCGATGCCTGGGTGGATTGGGCGGCAAGAATCGGCTGGAAGAACACTGATCTGCGTGGCACCGACTACGAGCATTTCTACTACATGCTAGAAGCGGCGACGGGCGGTCTGGGAGCCTGCATCGCTCCGTGGCCCATGGTTATCGACGACATCCGCGCCGGCCGGCTGGTAGCCCCGTTCGGTTTCGTTTTGAGCGAACATGCCTATGTTGCGGCGCGTCGACCGCGCCGCAATCGGAAGGCTCAGGTCTTTTGCGAGTGGCTTCAGCAGGAAGCCGAGAACACGCCTACGCCGTGACGGCGCGAATCGTGACCTCATCGCCCTCGGCGCTCAACGCCACCTTCATACCGGAGGCCCGGGCGATCATGCCTGCATAATAGGTCTGGATGCCATGAGCATCGACCGTTCCGCTTTCCGTGTCTCCGGCAAGAAGCCCTTCGGCGTGCGGTGGAATGCGAGAGTTCAGCCCCTTCGACTTTAGAGTAAACTCGCAACGCTCGGCATCGCCCGTGACGGCCACGGCAATCGAACCGCCGCGCGGAATGGAGCCCACCGCCACCATGATCAGATTGAGGATAAGCTTGACCCGGTTCTTCGGGAAAAGCAGGCGCGGCGAAGTCCAGGAAAACGAGATCTTGTCATCCTGGAACATGCCGCGCGCGACCTGTTCCGCATCGCCGAGATCGATGGAAGCCCCTGCAGAGCCCGCCGCACCAAAAGCCAACCGTGCGAACTGGAGGCGAGCCGAAGCCTGCTTCGCGCTCTTGCTGATCAATTCCAGCGCGAAATCGCGCATGGAGGCATCGTTGTCATCCTCCAAGACTTCAAGCCCGTTCACGATTGCCCCGACGGGCGAGATCACGTCATGGCAAACGCGCGAACAGAGAAGGGCGGCGAGATCGAGCGAGTCGAGATTGATCGTGGCCATCGGGGCTCCAGGAGGCCGGCTTGCGGCAAATGACGTGACGGCTCTCCGATAACCGGCCTTGACCGCTTTGAAAAGCCGCAATGGGAGTCGACACAAAAGGCATGAAGGGGCACAAACATGCCCATGCACCTCGATACCACCAATGCCGATGCGATTGCCCTGACGCTCGCCGAGATCGCCCTGGAAGCAGGCCGGCTCCTGCGCAGCATGGAACAGGGTGCGATCGCGCCTCGCCTCAAAGAAGACGGCTCGCCGACCACCGCCGCAGATCTCGCCGCCGAACGGCTTATTATTCAACGCTTGAACGCACATTGGCCGGATGTTCCCGTCATCGCCGAGGAGACGGGCAGCAAGGTCCGCACGAACAATCTGTTCTTCCTCGTCGACCCACTCGATGGAACGCGGGACTACATCCACGGCACTGGCGAGTACAGCGTGAATATCGCTCTCATCGAAGGCGTTCGCCCAATCGCTGCCGCCGTTGCCGCGCCCGTGCTGAACCGCCTCTGGGCGGCTGGCGAAACCGCCCTTGGTGCAACGCTCCAGCCGGATGGGACATTTCACTGGCATGCCATCAGGACGCGCTCCGCACCGAGCCGCGACCTGATTACCCTCGTCAGCCGCCGTCACGGAGACGATGCGACAGAGATCTGCCTCGGCTCGCTCGCCATCGGCACGCGCCGCCCCACGTCCTCGGCTCTCAAGTTCGGTCTGATAGCCGAGGGCGAAGCCGACCTTTATGTTCGCTGCGGCCCGACGATGGAATGGGATACGGCGGCGGGAGATCATATTTTGACGAAGGCCGGCGGCTGCGTTATCGGCCCCGATCGTCAGTCTCTCACTTATGGCCATGGAGAACGGGCTTATCTCAACGGCCCCTTCGCCGCTCTCGGTGATGTTGCTCTCGCCGAGAAAATCAACCTTCCGGCCAAAGTCACCTGAGGCGGACCGCGCTCCCCTGTCCATCGAAGATATGCAAAGCGTGCGGCGGAACATGCGCCACGTAATGTCCGCCCGGAACCGCCTGCGTATCGCCCGGTGAACGGACGATCACGTCATCGCCTCCATCGAGTTTCATGTAGACGTAACTCGCCTCGCCGAGCCGCTCGACTGCATCGATGCGCCCCGTCAGAGGGATCGTTCGCGGATCTTCATCCGCCATATGTTCAGGTCGCACACCGACCGTGACCCCGTCACCGGCCTTGAGTCTGCCGTCCGCAATCTCGACCATCGTCTGAGCCCCGGCAAAGGCAATGGTCGCGCTCCCCTCGCCGATGGAATGCACCTGCCCCTTGATGAAATTCATGCGTGGCGAGCCGATGAAGCCCGCGACGAAGAGATTACTCGGATGGTGATAGAGATCGAGCGGTGCTCCAACCTGCTCGATCCGTCCGTGATTCATGACCACGATCTTGGAGGCCAGCGTCATGGCCTCCACCTGATCGTGAGTCACATAGATCATCGTCGCGCCCAACTCCCGATGGAGCTTGGCGATCTCGAGGCGGGTGTTGACGCGTAACGCTGCGTCGAGATTCGAGAGCGGCTCGTCGAACAGAAAAACGCTCGGCTCGCGCACGATGGCGCGGCCGATGGCGACACGCTGACGTTGCCCGCCGGACAATTCGCGTGGCTTGCGATCGAGAAGCGCCGACAGCTTCAGGATATCGGCGGCCTGCCTCACCCGGCGATCGACTTCCTCCTTACCGATCTTCGCGAACTTCAGGCCGAAAGCCATGTTCTTGTAGACCGACATATGCGGATAGAGCGCATAAGATTGGAAGACCATGGCGATCTTTCGCTCGGCGGGCGGCATCTCGTTGACCCGCCTTCCACCGATCCGCAATTCCCCGGCGCTTACGGTCTCCAGGCCTGCGACGGTGCGCAGCAGCGTGGACTTCCCGCACCCCGAAGGGCCGACGAACACCACGAACTCGCCGTCGTCGATGGACAGGTTGATGTCGCGCAGGATTTCGGCCGATCCGTAGGACTTCGCAATGCCGTGAAGGGAAACGTCAGCCATCGAGGTCTAATCCATTTACTTGACGGCGCCGGACGTCAGGCCGCGCACGAGGTAACGCGAGAAGAGAAGGTAGAGGATGAGGATCGGCGCAATCGCCAGGGTCAGTGAGGCGAGCACCGCATTCCAATCGGTGACGTATTGGCCGATGAATTGCTGCACGCCCAAAGTCACCGTCTGCTTGCCGTCGCCGGGCGCCAGGATCAAAGGGAACCAGAGATCATTCCAGATCGGCACCATGGTGAACACCGCGACTGTCGCGATGGCCGGGGTGATGAGAGGCAGGATGATGCTGCCGAAGATGCGATATTCGCTCACTCCGTCGCAGCGCGCGGCATCGCGCAGGTCCTTCGGAATCTGCTGGATGAACTCGCCCAGGATCAGAATCGCGAGCGGCAACCCTTGCGCCACGTAGATGAGGATCAAAGCCGTGAGAGTGTTGACGAGATTCAGGTCGACCATCATCCGCAGGATGCTCACGCTGCCAAGACGGATCGGCACCATGATGCCGATGGCAAGATAAAGCGCGATGATCGTGTTTCCGGTGAAGCGATATTCGGTGAGAGCCCACGCCGCCATCGCACCGATGAGGATGATGAGGCCCAAGGAAACCAACGTCACCGTGAGGCTGTTGACGAAATAGAGTCCGAAATCGGATTTCGCGAAAACCTGATCGAATCCTATCGTGGTGAATGTGCGTGCATCGGGGAAGCCGAGCGGATCGGAGAAGATCGCGCGCCGGGTCTTGAACGCATTGATGATGATGAGGAAGATCGGGCCGATAGCCAAGATCGTGTAGAGGATCAGCGCGATGTGAACGGCAATGCGGCCAGGCTTGATGTTCGGTCTCATGCCCTCCTCCTTAAAACGTGTGCCGCTGCAGACGTCGCTGCACACCGAAGAGATAGAGCAGCACGCCGATCAGAATGATGATCAACATCGCGGTCGCAACCGTCGCACCCATTGTGGGGCTTCCGACTTGCAACTGATAGCCGAAGAACGTGCGATAGAAGAATGTGCCGAGAATGTCGGTCGAGAAATTCGGCCCAGCCAAGGCACCCTTGATCGCGTAGATCAGATCGAAGGCATTGAAATTCGCGACGAACGTCAGAATGGATACGACGCCGAGCGTCGGCAGGATGAGCGGCAGCCGGACGAACCAAAACACGCTGAACGGTCCCGCGCCGTCGACCGTCGCGGCATCGACGAGATCGTCGGGAATGTTCAGGAGAGCCGCATAGATCAGCATCATCGGAATGCCGACGAACTGCCACACCGAAATAAGAGAGACGGTCAGAAGCGCTGTCGATTCCTGCCCGAGCCAAGGACCGAAGAAGCTCCCCAGGCCGACCGCGCTCAAAATCGTTTCCGCAATGCCCCAGAGCGGATTGAGCATGAGTTGCCAGATGAAGCCGATGATGACCACCGACAACATGGTCGGCAGAAACAGAAGCGTGCGATAGATACTGCCGCCGGTCAGACGCGGTAGGCTCAGCAGCATCGCAAGCCCCAGGCCGATGCCGTTCTGAACCACCATGTGGATGGCGAAGAAGACCAGATTGTTGCGCAGCGCATTCCAAAAATGCCCCGCCCATGCAGGATCGCTCAGCAACGTTTGAAAATTGCCGAGGCCGATGAAGTCGCGCGCGCCGAATTCGTCAGCCGTGTAGAAGCTGAGGCGGATCGTATCGATCAACGGGTAGATCGAGAAAATCGAATAGATCGCTATAGCCGGTGCGAGAAAAACCGCGATGTGCACGGGGAAACGCGTGCGCACGGAAGCGCGCTTTTCCAGTTGCATCGGCAGGGCTTGAGAATCCGTCATGCTGATCCGGTTCGGAAAACGATGGATGCGGGCCGTTCAGGTAACGGCCCGCATCGTTTCTCTCAGATGGCGCTACTTCTTATGCGGCTCGTACCAGCTGGCGAGTCCGTCTTCAGCTTTCTTCGCGGCCTCTTCGGGCTTCATGCTTCCGTTGATCACCTGCGCGCTGACGTTCCAGAGCTCGTTCTCGAGGTTCGGCGTCCCGCGTGACAGAACCTGATAGGAGTTGCGGATGGAGCTGTCGCAAGTGGAACGCCAGCCGACGAACTTCGCCGCCACCGGATCCTTGACCGTGATCTTCTCTTTCGAGAGCGGGAAGAAGCCCGGCAGGGAATTGGCGTAGATGTCAGCGAATTCGGAGGAAGCGATCCATGACAGGAATGTCTTGGCGGCATCCACGTTCTTCGACTTGGCGTTGATGCCGAGCGCGATATCCGTGTGGTCGCTGATATAGCACTTGCTTTGGCCATCCGGCACCGGCGGAGCGAAGGCATCGAACTCGAAATCGGCCTGCTTGCGGAAGATCGGCACGTCCCAAGAGCCAGCCGGATAGATCGCAGCGCGGCCGAGCGCGAAGAGATTCTGCGCATCCGGATATTTCTGCGCCTGATAGCCCTTACCCATGTAGGGCGCCCAGCTTGCAAGCTCTGCGAACACCTTGACGTAGGCCGGATCGGTGAACTTCTGCTTGCCTTCGATGAGCGCCTTGCGACCCTCTTCGCCGTTCCAATAGTTCACGCCGATATTCTGGAAGCCCATGGTCGCGGCCTCCCACTGGTCGGCGGTGCCCATGGCGATGGGAGTATATTTGCCGTGCGCCTTGATCTTGTCGAGAACCGCGTGGAACTCAGACACAGTCTTCGGAGGAGTCAACTTCAGTTCATCGAAGATCGCCTTGTTGTACACGAAGCCATGGATCACCGATGCCATCGGCATGCAGAAGGTGCTCTTGGCATCATCCGTCGACCAGGCGCTCTTGGCGACGTCGGAAAAATTCTCGATGCCCTTCACGTCATTGACCGCGAGCAGCTGCCCCTTCTTGAACAGGTCGAGGGAGGCATCGAAGGGACGACACGTGATGAGATCCCCCGCGGTTCCGCCCGCAAGGCGCGCATTGAGCGCCGCGTTGTATTCGGTCGGCGGATCGGCCTTAAACTGCACCTTGATGTTCGGATACTTCTTGTTGAAGGCCGGAATGATCTGGCCATTCCAGACATCAGCGTCGTCATTGCGCCAGCTCTCGATCGTGAGCGTCTGAGCTCCGGCGGTCTGCGCGAAGGTGATCGCGGCGGCGGCAAGAGAGACCGTCGCAAGCAGGTGGCCTGCGCGACGCAAACGGGACTTGGTGTGAAGAGGTCTCATCGTGGTTATTCCTCCGACAGGCTTGATGGCGCCTTGAAACGCCGTGTGTTCGATCCCCAATGTCGCCCCTGCGCTTTGTTGCGTTCTTGGGATTGGCTCGTGATCTCCGGAGTCGCGCCGAACGGCTCGACCAGAGGTGGTAGCGAGCAACTGACCTTATATTGGTATCGCCGCGCTTGGGAGCTCACAAGCGCTTTGCGGAGCGTTTACACCCTACTATTGTCTATATTTACTTTTGTCTTTGTCCTCCTAGAGGGTATTCAACAAATCAATCCACTCTTTGCAGAGTACAGAAGCGGCCTGCCTGCTCGGACATTTATTCGATGATCGCCATTGAAGGCCAAACCATCGACCACTTACAGGCCAGCCGAAGATAATTACTTGAGATAAACGACAACGACACGGCGACGCCCTTGACGCTCGGCTCGCTATCCCGCAGATCTTAGTCGGAGCACGCGACGGGGGCGAGATGGGTGCGAAGAGAGTTCTCGTCGTCGGGCTCGGCAGCATGGGGATGTCCCATGCCCTGGCCTATGACCGGATCGAAGGCTTCGAAGTCGTTGGCCTGTGCACCCGCGGAATCGCGAGCGTCGAACTCCCCGACCCGCTGAGAGAAGCCGCGCGTTTCACCAGTTTCGACGAGGCGCTGGCGGCCCTCGAACCCGACGTGGTTTCGATCAATACCTTTTCGGACACGCACGCGCCCTACGCCATCAAGGCCATGGAGGCGGGAGCCCATGTCTTCGTGGAAAAGCCGCTCGCTGACACGGCGGTCGAGGCGCGGCGGGTGGTGGACACCGCACATAGAACGAAGCGCAAGCTCGTTATCGGCTACATCCTTCGACACCATCCCTCGTGGATCAAGTTCGTCGAGATCGCGAAGACGCTCGGGACACCGCAGGTCTTCCGCATGAACCTCAATCAGCAATCCAGCGGGCGGGCCTGGGACGCGCATAAAAGATTGCTGCAATCCCTCTCGCCCATCGTCGATTGCGGCGTTCATTATGTGGACGTGATGTGCCAGATTACTCGCGCACAGCCGCGTCAGGTGCATGCTGTCGGCGCGCGCCTTACCGATGACATGCCCGACGGCATGTACAATTACGGCCATCTCCACATCACTTTCGATGACGGCTCGGTCGGCTGGTACGAGGCCGGCTGGGGGCCGATGATGAGCGAGACCGCCTATTTCGTGAAGGACGTGATCGGGCCGAAAGGCAGCGTGAGCATCGTCATGTCGGAGACAGCCGGCGACGTGAAATCCGCCGACATCAACGCCCACACGAAGACGAACCAGATTCTTCTGCACCATTCGGCACTTGGCCCTGACGGCAAATTCGCGCGGGCCGATGAGCGGATCGGAACGGCCGACGAGCCGGATCACGACGCCCTGTGCGAGCGGGAGCAACGGTTTCTGTTGCAAGCAATCGATGAGGACCTCGACCTCACGGACCACATGAACGACGCGGTCAAAAGCCTCCAGATCGTCCTCGCGGCCGACGAGGCCGTGCGCACCGGCCGTGTCGTTTCGCTCTAAGATCCCCTGACCAAAGCCAGCCGCCTCATCTCTGCCGCGATGTCCCATTAGGCGCGGATCGGTCATTACGCCGCACGTCAGGTCGTTGAGGCCCATGACGTACAGACATTGTTAGGGTTGATGACGGTAAAGTCCTGCCTCTCGTACGGCCGTCCGTGCCGTGCTCCGTCATCTGATGCGAGGGAGATTGCCATGCGCTCGCGAAAGAAATTTCTCCTGGCGGCTTCGATTGCCGCCGCACTCTATACCCTGCCGCTCAGCGCACAGGCGCAAGGTGTCCAGAGAGCGTATGCCAGCAATCCTGGCGCTCCGGGCAGCTACAATTCCAATGAATTGGTGGAATCCGGTCATCAATTTTTCGGTTCGGCTTCGCGCGGGCTGGCATTGGCCGTGCAGGAGGCCGTGAGCCGCTGGGGCGAGCCGAACGGTTACATTCTCGGCCAGGAAGCCTCCGGCGCATTCTTCGGTGGTCTGCGCTACGGTGAGGGTAAGCTCTTCAGCCGCAATGCCGGCGAGCGCCGCATCTTCTGGCAGGGACCATCCCTCGGCTTCGACGTGGGCGGCGATGGCGCACGCACCATGATGCTGGTCTACAATCTTCAGCACATGGATGCCATTTACCGGCGTTTTGTCGGGATCAACGGCTCCGCCTATCTCATCGGCGGCTTTGGCGTCAGCGCCGCGAAAGCCGACGACATGGTGGTGGTGCCAATCAAGACCGGCGTCGGCGCGCGGTTGGGCGTCAACATGGGCTATCTGAAGTTCACGCCGGATCCCACCTGGAATCCGTTCTAACGCGCCCTAAAACGATCTTTCTAGAGCGGGATGGCTCTGGAAAGCTATGTGGGCCCATGGCAGGGTGCTTGAGCTTTTCCCGCCGAGCACCCTGGAGCTTGCGTCCGCGTGGTCGAAAACGTCATGATTTTCGCGCTGGGGTTTCTCGCCGCAACCCTCATCGCGCTTCTTGTCATTCCCGCCATCAACGCCCGCGCGGAGCGCCTTGCTCGCCGCCGGGTGGAGGCGTTGTTTCCTCTCTCGATCCCGGAACTGACCGCCGAAAAAGACCACCTGCGCGCGGAATTCGCCGTGCTGCAAAGGCGGCTCGAACGGAAAGCCGACGAAGCGTTGGCGGCCAAGCACGCGAGCATGGAGGAACTCGGCCGACGGGCACTTCGCATCAATGCGCTCGAAGCTACGCTCACGGAGAGTGATGGCATTACCAACCGCCTGGAAGTTGAGCTCCAGGAACTCCTGAACCGTCTGGCCCGCGCGGAGGAAGAACTCACATCGTCGAGCTCGGCCCTCCTCGAAACACGCGAGACACTCGCGGCTCTGGATGCCGCGCATCGGGCCGCGTTGGAGGATCTCTCCACCACGAACAAAGACCTTGCCCGAGCGACGGATTCGCTCACGACCCTGACGGAAAGTCTTGCCTCCTCTCAGGAGCAACTCGAAGTGCAGGAGACGGTTTTTGCCGACCTCGATGCACGTCACACGGCTGCTCTGAGCGAACTCGATGCCAAACGCATTACCATCTCGGATCTGGAGACTCGATTGATGACCCATGTGGCTCGCGGAGACGACTTCGAACGAGCCTCGGCCGAACATCGTAACGCATTGTCGGACGAGCGCGGGCAGACTGCGGAACTTTCAAAAAATCTGATTGCCGCGCAGGGGCGCTGTGCCATTCTCGAAAAACACATTCGCAGCCTCGAGCGCGAGCGAGACAGGGATTCAGCAGAGGTTCATACGCTGAAGGCAGACAAGGTTGCCTTGGAAAACGCGTTGTCGACCGTCCGCGATGAGCGTGCGAAATTGGAGCGCGAGCTACAAAACATCCGCAAGAATGGCGTTCAGGAAGATGCCATTCTCGCGGAGAATGAAGAATTGCGTCGTAAGATATCCGAACTCGCGGATCTCATCATGAGAACGGCGGAGAAGAGCGTTGCACCACGCAGGAAAGGGAATCGAGGCACGAAGTAGGCGAAGCTCAGGGGCTTTCCATCAAGCAACGAGATCATTCAAAGAACCGGAGTCTTCGATAGCCGAATCTTAAGACGCACGCGCCATGGCCAGATAGAGCTCCTGCAAACGACGCGTCACCGGCCCCGGCTTTCCGTCGCCCACGGGGCGTCCATCGACCGATATAATCGGAACGACGAAATTCGACGCACTCGTCAGGAAAGCCTCTGCGGCGTCATGGGCCTCAGTGACAGTGAAGAAGCGTTCCTCCAGAACAACGCCCGTTTCCTCTGCAAGGCGAAGAAGCGACTTGCGCGTGATGCCGGGCAGAATGGCGTTCGATAGCGGCCGGACGATAATGTGTCCCTGTTTCGTGACGATGAAACCACTCGACGAGCCACCCTCGGTCACAAACCCGTCCTCTATCAACCAGGCCTCTTGTGCGCCCGCTTCCTTGGCGGCTTGCTTGGCGAGGACTTGTGCCAAAAGCGAGAGCGACTTGATATCGCGGCGCTTCCAACGCAAGTCCGGAACGCTGATGACAGCAATGCCCTTGTCGGCAGCAGGCGATCGAACAATCGACTTCTCTTGCGTGAACATGACGACCGTCGGCGCGCTGTCCTGCGGGAAGAAGAAATCGCGATCTGCGACGCCGCGTGTCACCTGTAGATAGAGAAATCCTTCGTCGATGTTGTTGCGGCGTACGAGCTCGCTTTCGAACGTCGCCCATTGCTCGCGAGAATACGGATTGGCAATGCGGATCTCCGACAGAGAACGCTCCAATCGGGCAAGATGCAGATCGTTGTCGATCACACGTCCGCCGAGAACGCCGAACCCTTCGTAAACGCCATCGGAGAACAGAAACCCGCGGTCCATAATCGGGATCTTGGCCTCTTCAAGGGGGAGGAATGAGCCATTGAGGAAAACGATGCGAGACATGCGCGCTCCAGAGAAAGAAACGGGGAGATAGACTCGCCCGCGAGAGGTCGTGAGCTACATACCTCGATTGACGCCACATCCGAAAGTACGACTCCCTTGAATTTGTAGAGGTTGCGCGATGAAAGTCATGACAGCTCTCGGCCTCTCATGCGCCATGACGGTTGGCGCTCATGCGGCAACCGCAGACCCCGCGGTGCGCAATTGGTTTCGCGACCAGGGTTATGTCGCACCGCTGAACACCGTGATCATCGCCTGCCATGGCTATGGGTGCGTGCGCCGAACTGAGATTTCCGTCTCTTCAGGTTGGTTCAGCCAGGTCGGTGCAATCATGCGCGCGGGCCGCTACAGCCCGGAGGCGGAGCGCAAGGCGTTGAGCGATGCGGTCAGGATCTATACGACCTATCTGGCGACCCAATTCGGCGGACGCCCGGACGTGCCAAGATCTCCGCCATCTCTCTCCGGCATTAACGGGCAAATGGATTGTCTCGATGAAACCGCGAACACGACAAGCCTCTTACTCCTCCTTAAGGAGCAGGGCCTTCTTGTCCATCATGATGTCGCATCGCCCCAATCGCGGGGCATTTTCCTCGACGGGCGCTATCCGCATTTCACGGCGGTCATCGTAGAGGTGGCGGACCACAGCAGTTGGGCCGTGGATCCATGGCCCCGGGCACCCGGAGCAAAACCGGACCTTCTGCCACTGGAGGATTGGCAGAAGGCCTCCTGATCTAAGCATTTTTCACTCGTGGCAGCCCTTGCAAGAGCCTGCCACGAGGCTCTCATCCAGCGGCTTACTTCAAGTGCTGTGCGAGATGCTTGTTCATCTCGAACATCGTCACTTTCTTCTTGCCGAAGATCGGCTGCAGCTTGTCGTCAGCCAGAATTTCACGCTTGTTTTCGGGATTCTGGAGATTATGCTTCTTGATGTATTCCCACATCTTGCTGACGACTTCGCCGCGCGCGATGGGGTTGGAGCCGACGATAACAGCCAGCTCCTTGGAGGGCTGCAGGGGCTTTTGAAGCGCATTCGGCTTGGTGGACGCCGTTTTCGTCGCAGCTTTCTTGGGGGCGGCAGCCTTGGCAGCGGGCTTCGCCGCAGGCTTCTTTGCTTTAGCGGCGGTCGTCTTGGTGGCCATGAATTCCTCCAAAGGTGGATGGCAAAATCGGCTGTTTTTAAAGGTTCGGCCGTATCGGCTCACAATGACTTCTACGGACCGGGGACCGATCCCTGAAAGTACTTTCAAGAATCGCGGCGAAGTTGAGCTTATGGCTGCTTTATCGCCCCAGCAAGACCATCCTTCGGACTGCCAGAAGTCGTTCACTCGAATCTTCGCTTCTAAAGGACTTCGCTGCGGGGCACAGCCTCGCTCTTCTTATCCGGTCAACGCTGGCACGAGTACAGCTTGCCAAAGATCCCGCATGAACAGAATTCCGTAATTATTACAAAGCCTTGCGAGAAAAGCGGCTCTTAATGGCGGAGATCTGAAATGATCCGTAAAACCTCATCTGCCTGGACTGCCTCGATTGCCGGAAATCCAGCTTCTTCAAGGACTTAGAAGATAACGAGACGAATGAGCGGCTCGTCGTCGAAGGGGTATGGGCTGACCATCCTCTGACATTGCCCTGAACGTGCGTGGCCTGCTGACGCGAGCGGCGTATCGCGGTTCTCGGAAGGGTGCTCTTTTCCACAGAAAGCTCAAAGTCTTAAGGGGAGCATGCGGATTTGAAGCCAGTGCTAGCGACGCAAGGCGCTTCGTGAGTGGTGCGTCGTCGTGGTGTAGGCCTAGGGGAAACCCACCGGCAGCGAGCGCAGAATAGCGTTCCACTCGAATGGTTTAGCGATGAAACAGGCCGCACTCAGATGCGAAGGCAATTCGCTGGGTTCGGAAGCCGAGACGAATGCAAAGGGAATTCGCCTGCGCTGGAGCTCGCCTGCAATCGAGAAGCTTTTTCCGCCGATGACATCGATATCGAGTAGAGCATAGTCGAAGTCATCGTGAAGATGTTCTCGGGCGTCCCAGACTGAATTGAAATTGCCGACGACCTCGTGGCCCTCGCTTTCGACAATCCACTGTAGATCCAGAGCAATAAATGGATCGTCTTCCAAAATAAGGATACGCATACCTTTACTCCAGGAATTTCAACGTAACGCTCTCTGCCGATTGCTGATGACCCGACTCTATCGAGATTTCCGAGCCGCCCCGCCCGTAACAACGTAGAGAACGAGCATCGGCTCACAGAGTTCCCTCGTATACTTAATTCCCAGAGCCATACCGCTGTCCTGGTTAAATTTTGATTATTGAAGAAGTGAAGTAATTTGAAATTTTGGCCTATACAGCCAAGCTTTTATTTTGAATTTTATCCTATATTGAGTCGATTCAATTAATTTACTTAAGGGATGCAAATCTCCGGTACTCGTAAAACAGGTGCGCTCGGCGCTGCGATCTCAGCGAGAACAAGACGGTGCGACATTGGATGTCACTGAGGGATAACGCCCGATGGAAACGCGCTTCCCACCTCTAGGATTCTATCGGTTTCCGACAGGGCGAGGCTGAGGCTGGTGAACGTCGGAACAACTTATTCGCCTGGGCGCTACGCTCAAGTCAGCGGACCCTCATCTTTAAGCCCTTCCTCGGATTCGTGTTCGCGCAAGACTGGATCGTCCTCCTCAAACGCCTCCTCGACATAATCGCGCCCACGCCGTGTCATGTCCTGCGCGTAGCGAAGACCTTCGTGACGGACCTCATCGGACCATTCGCCAAAGGCCTGATCCTCACGCCGTGTCCGAGGAAGGAGTGCGCCAATCAACAATCCGGCGGCCAAGCCCACGACACCGATCATCAAAGGATTTTCGGCGGCGTAGTCTTTGACACGTCGTCCCAATCGTGCCGCCTTCCTTGCGGATCGGGCACGCGCAGCCTCCAACCGGTGGTGGCCTCGATCGTAAAGATCCTCGGCCCACGCGGACGCGTGATCATAAGTATCATGGGCCCATTCAGCGGTCTCTTCGTAGCTCTCGCCCACGCGCTCCTTGACACGCTCCGCCTTACCGCGCGCGCCGCGCCCGGTGTGATCTGCGGCCTCACGCATTCCAACAGTCTCGCCCTGGCGCGGCTGCTCCTTATTTTGCACATGTGGCATTGGAGATTCGCCAATGTTGCCAAGCGATGTCCCCGCCGAAATCCTGCGGGTTCTTTCGGTTCCGGACTTTTCTTCAAGCGATCTGTCGCCGTTCCTTTTCGTCTCGGTCATCAACATCCTCCTCAAAAATCGTAGGGCCCCGCGCGTAAATCAGGCGGTTGCGGGAGTGGAGACTTGCGCTCCGCTTGCGTCGGCTTTTCTTTTTTCTGCATCGGAAGACTGCAATCTTCACGCGCCTCTTTGCGCATCCGTTGCATGAAAAGGCCGATCCCAGCCGCGACGAGAAAAACCGGAATTGGATTCCTGCGAACCGCCACGAGAGTGGTATCGAAGAGAGATACATATCGTCCCGCGCGCATGACGCCCAAGGCATCATCGACAACCCCGGAGACCGTCATGCGTCTTTGCAGGCGATCGATCGTCTGATCGAGTTTGGCGCGACTGACCTCAATGTCGCGCTCGAGATCGTCCAGTGCCCGCGTCATCCTGGCGACCTCTCGGAAAGAATCTCTGCATCGCGCCTGATCGAGCGCGAGGTGCGACGTGGCGCTAGTGTGACGGCGGAGATCGCGCGACGCCCATAAAGCCCGAGCCCGATCGCGACGAGCGCCAGAGCGCCGCCGACGATGAGAGCAGCCAATGCTTCTGAGTGAAGGATTGTGGCAAGCCACTCTACGAGCGATTTCGTAAGCAGCATGATTGCCGCGATCGCGAAGATCGCGGCAACGACAAACATCGCAAGACCAGCGAAAAGCGCGCGGATATTATGATTCATTTCCGCTCGAAAGAGTGCGAACTCCTTCTGAGCGAGATCGCTCGATTCACGCAGAACATCGCCGACCAGCGTTTGAATTGTCTGAGGGTCGCCTGACATCGTAGTTCCTCACCCATAGACCTTCGAGCGACGAATTCGCTTTCCGCGCAATCCTGGTTTCTCGTGCTCGGACGGAGCCCCGCTATCGCGTAAATCGCGCGCAGTACTCTTGATGAACCGTGCGGCAAGGAAGCCAAGTCCGATGGATAACGCGGCCACCGGCACAGGGTGGCGCCGCATGACGCCTTCGATGCTCGTGACGATCTCGGAGATTTGACGTTCCTGGATGGCGTCGGCGAGTTGATCCAATCCCTCTGCAGCACTGTCTACAATCGCGCGAATGTTGGGCCGATCATCGAACGTCTGCGTCGCCTCCCGAAGCGTATTGGCTAAGTTTGAGACAGAATTCGCGATTCCATCCTTCCGTTCCTCCGCATAGTCGGCAGCCTGCTCACGGGCCGCGTCGACAAAATGGCGCCCTTGCGCCCTGGCCTCTTGCGCGAGATGGGTGACGTCGTCTTTCAACTCGTCCCACGCCGGATTTCCCTCTTGCGCGTGTCTCTCATCTCCGCCGTGCGTCTCCGAACCCATCGTTCACCTCGCTTTCATCGCAACACGGTAACTAATGGAACCATCGCAAGTTCCCGTGCCGATACTCATGCGCGGCGTATCCGGTCGCGGGATAAGCGGCCTTCGCATCGGATGATTGCGCAGAAAAAGGTCCTAGACCGCGGCCTTGTCGGCGCCCACGCCCGCCATCCATTCGACGAGGTCGGCCACTCTTCGTCGCGCATCCGCATCTTTCAACCGCACGAAGTCACGGACCAAGCGGTCGCTCTCGGGAAGCGTGAGAAATTGCTGCATGTGAGTGTCGGGCCTCGAAGGCGAAAGCGGCAGGTCGGGCAAGTCTTCAAAGAAATAATCGACGCCGACACCAAGCATCCTGGCGATCCCGAGAAGCCGGCTTGCACCAATCCGATTCACCCCTTTTTCGTACTTTTGAACCTGCTGAAAGGTTAGTCCGAGCGCTTCAGCGAGCGTCTCCTGGCTCATCGCGATCATCGTCCGCCTTAAGCGAACGCGGCTACCGACATGCTTATCGATCAGGCTTGGCGCTTTCTTTTCCACAGAGTGCTCCGCTTTCCTCACCCCCTCTAGCAGAGAATTCGCGCATAACCAATAGTTGCATTATTGGTAATTGCCCGTCATGATTGTTTAAATGTTTCAGGGGATCGGCGTTGCCTGATCGCGCGTTCGACTACGCAACGGAAGCCTTTTCGTTTATCGAAAGCCTGGATCGGCTTGCGACGCCGAGAGAGATTGTCGACGCCCTGAGTAAATCCTTGAGCCTGTTTGGTTTCGAGAATTTCATCATCACCGGCCTCCCGAGCCCGCGTGAGACGTTCGAACAGGTCGTCCTTCTTAAGCATTGGCCCACCGGATGGTTCGACATCTACACTCGTGAGGATTACGTTCGCGTCGACCCTATCATCCGGCTATGCCGCAACACGGTCAGGCCCTTCGAATGGGCGGAGGCTCCCTTTCATCGAGAACGAGAGCCGGGCGCAGTCGAAGTTATGGAAAGGGCGACCGATTTTCGGATGAAAAATGGTTTTTGCCTGCCGATTCATGGCCTTAAGGGCTACGAGGCGTGTCTGTCCATGAGTGGCATCGACCTCGATCTGTCATCACGAACGAAACCCGCAATCCACCTGATGGCTATGTACGCCTTCGAGCGGGCGCGTCAGGTCCTGCTACCCGATATATCGGCGCGGATCCAGGTATTGACGGCACGTGAAAGGGAAACGCTTCATTGGGCTGCCGCAGGGAAATCCGCAGCCGATACCGGCGAAATTCTCGGGATTACGGAACGAACGGTAACGGCCCATATCGTCAGCGCCTGCGACAAGTTGGGCGCCGCCAATAAAACGCAAGCGGTAGCGAAGGCCCTTCAGCACAGGCTGATCGAAGTCTGAAAGACCTGTAATTTCCTACAATACCCAACCCACAAACAAAGCGCGACACTACCTCCAGAAAAACAAGTGGGGGATAGCAGATGACCTTCGTTCATGTCGTCACGTGCGACAATCGCACGCGCTACGAGAAACATGTCCAGCAATTCTACCGGCTCAGGCATCAGATCTTCGCCGAGGAGCGTGGCTGGAACGATCTGAGGCGGGCCGACGGACTGGACATCGACGCTTATGACGATGAGCACGCCGTCTATCTTCTTGCAATCGACCAAGACCGGGTCGTGGGTGGACAGCGGCTTTATCCGACCATCCTTCCCCACATGATCAGCGATGTCTTTCCGCATCTCGCCACCCGGGGCATTCCGCGCTCCTTCCACATTTTCGAATGGACCCGGTATTTCGTGGTGAAGGAGCGGCGTGTCGGCAGAACGGACTGCCGGCTGCTCGCGGCCCTGCAGGAATTCTGCCTCGATGAAGGTATCACGGAGGTTACAGCTGTCGTCGAGATGTGGTGGTTGCCTCGCTGGCAGCAGGTCGGCTTCAACGTTCGTCCTCTCGGACTTCCGATCACGATAGAAGGCGAGCCATGTGTCGCCGCTTCAATCGCCATTTCTGAGCAAAGTCTCGAAAGCGTGCGACAGTTCGCGCGATTGCGCGAAACATCTCTTGTCAGACAGGGACAGCTCTCCCCTCTCCTCAATCGGATCCCATATGCAGCCGCCTGATGAGAACCCGACGATAGGTGCACCTCTTCGCGAAGAACTCGTCGACGCACTTGCCGACACGGTGCTCGATGTGGTCGCGCGCTTGTCACCAGTGACCCGGTTGAGGCTTCTCGCTTTCATGCATCTGTTCGAGAAGCCGGAAACGATCAGAGCCGATCTCAGTATCGATGCGTCCGGTACCGTGCGGCTCACACTGGCCCAGCATCCCGGTGGCGGCACACAACACTGAATCCCGTTCCTTAGGGTTTGAACGTGAACGGTGTGCTCAGATTGACGATCTCGCCTTTGACCTCAATCGGAGGGGCCGGAACCGGGCTTGCACGCTGAAGCATGAGGAGAACTTCCCCATCGAAAGTCTGATCGCCCGAACTCCGGGTGATCTGTGCATTCATGATTCGTCCCCGTCGATCGATGGAGACATCCAAGCCGACCGTGCGAGCCCTTGAGCCGGATAAGCGGCTCGATGTTGCGAACCGTCCAATATGGCCTCTCACCAAGCCCCCCCAGGAAGCGATCGCTGAAGACGGCGACGAAACGCCCGGTGCGCTCGCAGCCGATGTTTCGGCACGCGCCTCCGACGCGGGTGCGGCGACGCTTGCAGGGGCAGCATCGGTTGGTTTGGGATTGTCTTTCCTGCGCTTCGGCGGCTCGGGTTTCTTCTGAACCTTTTCACGCTCTTCAAATTGCGGAGACGGGGCGCGAACTTGTGGTTTGGTCGGCAGGACAACCGGGCTCGGAATCTCTGGCAAAGGCAGCTGCAGTTCTGGCTCAGGTGGTGAAGGCGCCGGGAGAGGCTCGGGTTCGCTAGGGGACGCAGCCGACGAGATTTCGGGCGAAGGCGACGTCGGCGCCACTGCCAGGGGAGCTAGCTCGATCATCAGGACAGGTGAAGATCCGTGCGCCTCCGTCTCCGGGGCAACGCGGCTGAGTGTCACCCACACGACCGCAGCATGAACGGCGCTGACGATTGCAAAGGCGCCACCCCAGCGGAGCAGCGCCGATCCTGCAACCGATCCGCGCGCGAAACCGCTCATCGCAGCGGTGTTCCGCCCATGTCCTCAAAACCGACGAGGGCGATTTTCAGATAGCCCGCAGAGCGAAGAAGGTTCATCACCTTCATCAACTCTCCGTAGGAGACGGCTTGGTCGGCCCGCAGAAAAACTCTCTGTTCTCGATCGTTGAGCGTCTGAGCATCGAGCGTTCCCGCCAATGCCTCGCGCACGACTGGCAATTCACCGAAGGCAAGCGTGAGATCGCTCTTGACCGTCAGATAGAGCGGCTTGTCGGGGCGAGGTTGAGGCTGAGCATTCGAGGTCGGAAGATCGACGGCGACGTCCACCGTCGAGAGGGGGGCCGCCACCATGAAGATGATGAGAAGAACGAGGATTACATCGATGAAGGGCGTGACGTTGATATCAGCAACTTCGTCCATCTCTTCATCGTGATTTTCTTGCAGGCGGACGGCCACCGGCTTTACTCCGCAGTCCGAATATGTGCTGCGGATGCAGGCCGGATCGAAGCTACGCGCGCATGCGGTCTGGGTCTGTCGAGATCGCGTGACAGGTGCTGCATAATGGCGGCGGAACTGTCCGCGAGCATTGCGCGATAGCCCGCAATCGAGCGCGCGAAGACATTATAGATGACGACCGCCGGAATCGCCGCGACGAGCCCGATGGCCGTTGCGAGCAGTGCCTCGGCGATGCCGGGAGCCACGACAGCCAAATTGGTCGTCTGCGCTTTGCTGATGCCGATGAACGAATTCATGATGCCCCAAACCGTTCCGAACAAGCCGACGAAAGGCGCTGTCGACCCGATGGTGGCAAGAACGCCTGTTCCACGCGCCATGCTGCGTCCGGCTCGGGCTTCAATCCGCGAGAGCGCGACAGCCGCACGCTCTTTGATGCCCTCTGCGGGCAAGTCCTGCGAACGCTCTAACTCAGCCCGGGCTGCGTGGAGTAAATTTTCCGCAGCGCTCTTAGCCAAACGACCTTTCAGACTTCGAGCAGCGTCGGAAATATCGGCCGCCGTCTGAACAAGCCGCAGCGCATGATTGGCCTGGCGTTTTGCCACAAGCAATTCCACGCCCTTGGCGAGGCCGATCGTCCATGTGACGAGGGAGGCGAAGGCCAATCCGATCATGACCGTCTGCACGACGATATCCGCATTGGTGAACATCGCCCAAGGTGAAAGGTCGTGCGGCAGACTGACGATAGCGGACGGCGCAGTATTCTGTGCCAGAGCGGGATGTGACATGCCAACCGTCAATGCCGTGCCACCCATAAGAAAAAGTCCGCGCAAGCAAATCGCCCCGCGCCGTTCTCTTCGACAAAAGCCATCATCAAGCATAATCGCGGTCCTGAATCATTGAGGTGGATCCCCGCATTTCGAGGAGCGGCATCGCCCCCGCCTCACTGGACCCGACTTGAAATCTGCTCCGAACAATGACGCCTTCGCTCGCGCTCACTACGGGTTAAAATCTGTAACGCCGTCTCCCACAAAAGCGAGAGCGTCGGCAGCGGAAGCTCTACCGCAATGACAATTGCCTCGCAATATCAATGATTTAGATAAATTCCAATCTAGGCGCCCCGGTATTCGCCGTTTCGTGAAGGAGCTTTGAATAGCCTGTCTCTTGACAGCAAGGACAAAGGGCACAGTTCCCCAGCTGTCTTTGCTGCGGCAAGGACCTTCAACAAGGAACCTGAACCCTCATGCCTAGCGACAGTCATAGTCGATTGTTCGTGCCGCCTTCGGCCCACGCGGTCTGATCGCTGAGGTCGGCCACCGCGTCGTGCTGCTGGCGGCAGTTCGACAGAAGGTGAGCCATGGAAGATACTCCCCTCGCCCCAGAAGCAGGACTGGATCCTGCCGCCCTTGCAGCCGAATTGGCTGACGAGCACATCGCCGACATTGTCGAGGCGCTCAACGATCAGGAGCCCGGGACCGCCTCGGACGTGCTTTCTCTTCTTCCGCATGAGCGGGCGGTTGAGGTACTCGACCAACCGGAATTAGACGCGTCGGCGGAATTGATCGGGCGCCTCCCCATTGAGCAGGCCGCCGCCCTCCTGGCCGGCATGTCGTCCGACCGCGCAGCCGACTTGTTCCGCCAGCTCGAGGAGCCCGCGCGGTCACACCTCCTTGCGCACCTCGATCCGGAAACGAAGGCGTCGCTCAAACAGCTTCTGGCGTTTCCCTTGAATACAGCCGGTAGTTTGATGACGACGGAATTCGTGAGCGTTCCCGCAAGCTGGACGGTCGAGCAGACCCTGCAGCATATTCGCGCTGTCGAGCGTACGCGCGAGACCATCTACGCGATCTACGTTCTCGATCCCATCACCAGAACCCTGCAACAGGCGGTGAGCCTGCGGCGCCTGATCACGGGAGAGCCTGACGCGCCTATCCTATCCGTTGCACGGACCCTAAGCCCCATCACGACGACACCTCTCACCGATCGTGAGGATCTCGCTCGGCTGATTTCCAAATACAATCTTCTTGCGGTGCCCGTTGTCGACGAGGCCGGACATGTTCTCGGAATTGTGACGGTAGACGACATCATCGACGCCATCGTGGAAGAGAGCACAGAGGACGTGCAGAAGTTTGGTGGTGTCGAGGCATTTACGAAACCCTATATGGATATCAGCTTTCCCGAAATGATCAGGAAGCGTGGTGGTTGGCTGTGCGCACTGTTTCTCGGTGAGATGCTGACGGCAAGCGCAATGCAGTATTTTGAAGACGAGATCTCGCGTGCCGTCGTTCTCGCGCTCTTCATTCCGCTGATCATGAGTTCGGGCGGCAACTCCGGCTCACAATCCACGTCCCTGCTCATCCGCGCTCTCGCTCTGCGCGACATCCATCTTCACGACTGGTGGCGCGTTGCGTTGCGTGAAATTCCTTCGGGCATCACACTGGGTTTCATCCTCGGCGTCATCGCCATCATCCGGATCTCGCTCTGGCAGAAATTGGGATTCTTCGACTATGGCGAGCACTGGGTTCTTGTCGCGTTGACTGTCGGCACCGCACTCATCGGCATCGTGACGTTCGGCTCCCTGGCAGGCGCCATGTTGCCTTTCATTCTGCAACGCCTCGGGTTCGATCCCGCCAGTGCCTCAGCGCCCTTTGTCGCCACTCTTGTCGATGTCACGGGGCTCGTGATCTACTTTACGGTCGCCGTGATGTTCTTGAGCGGCACGTTGCTCTGAGAAGCGAACCAATGAGGGTTGTGTGACCCTCGGCTCAAACTATTCGCGGGGAGAATGATATGAAGCCAGAACAAGCCTCACTCACTGAAGAGAGGATATCGAACCTGTCCGCGATGGAGGGGTCGTCTATGTCGCAGCAGGACTCGGCCTTGCGGCCGCAGCGACAGAACCGCGCCCCAGCCTACCCCTGGCGCTAGCGGCTCATATCTCGCGTGGCGCGGTTGCAAAGGCGACTGTCCGATTAAGGCTGCGTTGTTCGGCGCACTACGGAGACGCCGAGAATAGCCCGGCACGATTAAGCGCGAGCGGATCTCGGCGTCTACCGACTAGATTGTCGTAGAGCTGCGGCCGGCGATAAGCCCCCAGACGAAGAGCACGATCACCGAGCCGACGATGGCTCCAATGAACCCTGCGCCCTCACCCGCCGTGTACCAGCCCAATGCCTGACCGAGATAGGTCGCGACAAAGGCGCCCACGATGCCGAGGATCGTGGTCAAGATGAAGCCGGACGGCTCCCGATCTCCCGGCATGATGAATTTCGCAATGACGCCAGCGACGAAACCGATGATAATGGTCCAGATGATGCCCATGATAGAACCTCGCTCATGTTCTCACAGAGACAACGCGGGGGGGCTGCCAAGGTTGCAATGAATAAATTAGCTTACAGCCCAAGTCGACCATCGATTGCTACGCTTTCGGACGTTTTCGATGACGAGGAGAATACAACGAGAAGGCGCCCTAGCAAGGGCTCGACGTATCTTTTCAGCCTCAATCCCCGTTTCGCTAACGCCGACGACAATATAGCCCATGGTTTAAATCCGCCACTAAGCGGATAGATGGCAAACGAAACCAAAAGCCCTTCTTCAAATGGAGCGACGGGATAGCCTTATGAAGGCTCTCTTATAGCGGGTCGCAACCAGCGTAGAAATGGTCTGTTAGAATCGTACGGACCCCGGTCAGGATTCGGTATCGCCCTCAGCTAGGGGTTCCGACATGTTGACGAATTTCCTGGTGGATGAACCTGTAGAAGAGCGAACTGCCCCGAGTAATCTTGGGCTCAACCATAACGATCCGTCCACCAGGCCGTAAGACGCGAGCGCCTTCGCGCAAAATCCTGATAATCTACTCTTCCGTAAACCGTGATCGCTTCATGATCCGTCCCTTAAAAAGACCGGACTATATTCTCTTGAAAGAATCTCAGGGGCAGGTCAATATCAGCCATCTACATCCCAGCAACATCATCTTCTGGACCTGATTAAATCAAGTGTAGCATTCGTCGCAAGAGTTCCGGGCACCGCGCCCAGCTTCAATCGCAGCGCCAAACAAGAATGCGATGAAGAGCTCAACATCCACATCTCATCACGAAGAAAATTCCCGCCATACAACGCAGTTTAAATCATGCCTTTTAATTTCAAAAAACTATAAGCTCCTATCATAATCTGAATTTCTTAATTTTATTTTGGCCAATATGAAAAGAACATTACTAAAGTATCTTCATAAATTCTAAGCTTATAAAAAATTTACCTGTATTTACAAAATCGACACCATATTTTAACTCGAAATTTTTGCTTCCACGCACCGCCAAGCCCTTCAGGCGTACAATAGCGCCACATCTGACGATAGCAGTGACTCCTGGCAACGCATCATGTTAGAAACTTCGGTTGTGTGCTCCCTTAAAAAATGGCGATGACGAGAATGCCTTCGATTGATGTTTCGCTCATTCTAACTTTGCACCGGGAAGGGCGATACGTCCGTCGCAGTTTGGCATCCCTGGCTGAGGCGGCGACCTACGCCCGCGCCATTGGAATTACAACCGAGCTTGTGGCGGTGTTTGACTGTGCCGATGAGGCTACCCAGAGCGCCTTCAAAAGCTTCGACTTGTCTGCCTTCGCTACCGTTAATGTGCTTCGTGTTTCCAACGGTTCTCTCGGGCCTTCGCGAAATGATGGGTGCGCGGCGGCCTCTGGCACCTATTTGGCCACGGCAGACGCCGATGACCTAGTCTCTTTCAATTACATCGAACGCATGTTCTTTCATGCGGAGCGTGCCGGTCATAAGACCATTCTCGTCCCGCAGTTCCTGTTAGCTTTTGGGACAACCTACCACATAGCGGAATATTCGGATTTGGCGGATATCTCCCCGCTCTCCCTGATCAAGGATCACCCATACCTCTCCAGGGTCTTTTTCCATCGTTCTCTCTTTGATGAATTGAAGTATCAAGATGCGCGCCTAACCAAAGGGTATGCATACGAAGATTGGCACTTCAACTGCAGTGCCATAGCCTTGGGTTACACGTTCAACGCGGCTCAAGAGGTCGTTCTTTTTTATCGTCAACGAAAAGGCGGCCTTTTAAACCAGGCCAATTCGATCTCGACTCGCCAAATTGCGCCATCAATACTATTCCAAGCTGAATATTATCTACCTCAGTGCGCGCCTCACGCTGAGCGCTTTAGGCGCGAGGGAGATTGGCGAACCGATATCAAACCACTTGGAAAAGCCATTCTTGATAATCCGGTCTTTCAAGAGCTCATGCTCGCAGCAAATGCGATCGATCCCGCCATTGAGATCGAGTGCTTTAGGGACGCGGTTTATTTTAACTATCTGTCCTCGGACATCGGCGTTGGCACCGCATATGCGCAACTCTGCCAACTCGTGGGAGATCGCAAATTTGACGAAGTCTTTCTTCTACCGTTTCTGACCGTCGGAGGAGCAGACCGATACATTTTGAACGTCATGCACGAACTGGTTGCGCTGAGGCCCGACGCATCGATTCTCGTGCTATTTGGCGAGCCATTCGAGCGTTATGGATGGCTTGACGAACTGCCTAAGGGAACACTTCACATCAATCTACCGGCTTTATTCCCCAATCTGGGTGATGAGGATCGTGAACTCATCTGCTTCAAGCTGTTGCAAGCGTCCGCTCCGAACGCGCGCATACACGTTAAGTCCAGCTCGTTCGGTCAAAAATTCTTTGCGCGTTTCGCGCCCGTTCTGAAACAGAACGACCCAGTATATTATCGCTTCTCAGATGGTCGAAATTTTTATGACGCGTTTTCGTTTGTCGAGCCCTCCGCTTTCCACTTTGTCTCGGAGCACATCGAATTCCTCGACAAGATTGTCTGCGACAATGCAGGGATCTCTGTCTCCGATCAGAACCGAATACGTATTGCGCCTGAAAAATGGCAGCTTATGTATGCGAAACTCGATATCAAGAAAGAACTCAACGTCGCTCAGTTGGAAGCTTCAAACGCGTCCTTGTCCTTGCTCTGGTTGTCGCGCCTAGATCGAGAGAAGCGCCCGAGCCTTCTTTTGAAAATCGCGAAGCTTCTAGCCAAGCGTTTACCTGATGTCCGCATTGACTTGTTCGGCAGCGCAACACTTGACGATCTAGATGCAACTAGCCTTTTCGATCAGCCAAACGTTCACTATCATGGCAAATTTGAAAGCTTCGAGGACGTTCAAGCTGGGAACTACTTTTGTTTCTTGTACACTTCGCTTTTCGATGGCATGCCGACTGTTCTGCTAGAAATGGCTGAGGCTGGTTGCCCCATTATCGCCCCTTCGGTTGGCGGGGTCCCGGAACTGATTCACGATCGCGAAACCGGGGTTCTAATCACTTGCGCGGGAAACGACGATGTTGACGCAGAACTTTACGTTGCCGCCGTCGAAACTCTCTATGCCGAGCCACACCTTCGAAAGAAATGTGCCGTTCAAGCATTCGCGCTCGTTGAGGAGCGTCACTCGGCGAAGAACTATAGTTCCGCAGCTGCAATGATTTTTGGTTCAAAAACGGGAAGCTAGGCAACTAGAACCGTTCAATTGCAATTTCGCCGTCACCTAGAATAGCAGAGATTGAATATCGCCTATGCCAAACATCGATGTGTCTATCATCCTGACATTTCATAGAGAAGGCAAATACGTCGCTAGGACGCTCATGGCTCTTTCCGAAGCGGCGGACTTTGCGAGATCTCAGGGTATTGGGGTAGAACTCGTCGCGGTACTCGATCGCACAGACTCTGCGACCAAAAGTGCGTTCGAGAATTCCGACCTCGCTGCGTTTGCGGCCGTGCAGGCGCTCTATGTCGACCTAGGTTCGGTGAGTTTAGCTCGCAACGAAGGTTGCTCCGTGGCCAGGGGGCGATATTTCGAGATCGCAGATGGTGACGATATCATACCCTTCTCGAACATAGCTCGCATGTACTTTGAAGCGGAGCGCCTCGGAGAGCAGGCGATTATAGTGCCTCAAATATTGATGGGCTTTGGAAAAAACTATCATGTTGTAGAGTATTTCAATCAAGATGAAATTTTTGCTCCCGCTTTGATTAAGTACCATCTTTTTACATCAAAGATTTTTTTCCCCCGGTCACTCTTTGAGGTACTTCAATACAAAGACGTACCTCTTTCAAATGGATACGCCTACGAAGATTGGCACTTCAACTGTGAAGCGATAGGTCTTGGATTCAAGTTCAAAGTAGCAGAGAACACAATTCTCTTTTACCGACAAAGACAAAACAGCCGAAATCACGAAGCTGATCGTATTTCGGCTCGGCAAATCCCGCCGTCACGTCTATTTACGCCGAAGACGTATTTGCGGATATTCAATGACGCTATTTCTCAATTTAAAGAATCAGCTGAGCTTTATCGATCTGGAAGCTCGAAGATTCGTGGAAAAAAAATACTTGAAGATCAAGACATTCGCCTCGCCATGAGCCGCGCGAACGCTATAGAGCCCGCAATTGAGCTCGGGCGTTATTACTGGGATTGCCAAGGATATTTCTCAACAATACATGTCCCACCTGAAATCGGCGTTGACTATTACACGTTATGCGAGCTCGTGGGAGCGGATACATTTACTGAAGTCGTTTTTTTGCCAGATCGACTCAAAAATCTGCAGGACACGGCAATTTTTGCTCCGCTTAGAGACAGTAAAGATGCTACCTCAAACAGTCGTATCCTCGTATTTTTCGAGTCCTCCAGCATCGCACCGGAATGGGTCGAAAATCTACCTCCCTTTGTAACCCCTATCAATCTTCGAGTTTTATTTCCAAAACAAAGCAGCGAAGATCTTGAGCTCATGTGTCTGAAGATCATTCAATCATGCGCTCCCTCCGCTCGTCTTCATGTATCTTCGATGGGCTTCGCTGGTAATTTTGTTACTCGCTTTTCCGCCTTGCTCAACGAATTCAAAATAATCTACTATCAATTGATCCAGGAACTTAAGTCGGACTCTATGCTTCCGTTCGTTGAGCCTACAGAGTTTACATTTGTGGCAGAGAATCTGGAGATCTTCGATTCCATTGTTGGGCCAAATGGCAACCTTCAAGCTCTTGATCGGCGTCTGATGCTGGGATACGGGCAGTAGCTCGGTAGAAGCGTTGCAAAAATCACATTGTGCGCCCTAGTGCTTTAGATGCGCCAGCTTATGAGACGAGAATGTCTGACGAACGTATCCATTTTGAAGGGGCGTCCTCCGCGTACAACGCAATGTTGGCCGCAGAGCACGTTGCACGCTATTATTGCGTGCGAGATTTGTGCCGGGGCAAGCGGGTGCTGGACGTCGCTTGCGGAGAAGGCTATGGCAGCTTTCTACTGGCAGAGTGGGGAGCTGCTGAAGTTGTTGGAGTTGATATTTCCTCCGAGGCCGTAGCAACTGCTGAGCGGGTGTTTGGCAGAGAAAATATTTCCTTCGTGCAAGGAGATGCCTGCAAGTTGCACGATACGCTGCGCGATGCAGATCCTTTCGACCTCATTGTGTCCTTTGAAACTTTGGAGCACGTGCCCGACGTGGGGGGCCTCCTCTCGGGGTTCCTACAATTCCGCACAGAGAATGGTGCTATAGTTGTCAGTTGCCCCAATGATCAGGTTGAGGAGACGAAAAATCCTTATCATTTGGGTATCTATACTTTCGACGAATTACAGAAAATTACGACGAGCATTCTTGGTCCTGCTACACAGTGGCTCTTTGGCACCCCAACCCAAGGCTACATGCTTTATCCTGCCGGCCACGCGCAGATGGAGAATGTTTCTGGGCATATGTCTTTGGCACTGCAGTGCGCTGAGATTGAGGCTAGCGCAGCCGTACCAGCCCAATCAAATATCGCACCAAATAAAGAGAGTTGCCGTTTTTTCATAGGGGCTTGGGGTACAAAGCTGCCTCATACAGCCATTGTCGCCCCGCTGTCATTCCACGCCTTCATGGAACCTTGGCTTGCTATAACTTTCTTTAAGGAACAAAATAGTTTTTTACTTGAACGGAGTGAAGCGAAGGACAAAGCCGAAAAAGAACTCGCGAATGTGCGGAGAAGAGGTTTGTTTTACGCCCGCCAAGCAAACATTTTGCGCGACCAAATTGAACAGATCAGAGATGAGTACGCGACAGGCATCGATGTACTGCGCAATGAATATAACGCTCAATCCGATGAGTTGACGCGATGGTACGAGTTTCAACAGTCCCGCTCGTATAAGGCATCTCAACTTTATCAACGCGTTCTTAAATCGCGTGGCCTTGGTTCGGCCTTGAGGCTAGCGCGTAGAATTGCAGCAAAACTTGTGCGCTCTTTTCGTCCTTGTTAGAAGCAGGTAGGTATCTAATATCAAGCAATAATTTCTAACTTTAGAGGATGCAGTTTTGCGTCTGCTATTTTAAATTTCTTTTTCTGGCCTCGCTCAAAATTCCAAAAAGGACATCTTCAAAGCGAGGCAAAGATGGTGAGAGTCCCAAGCTTCTAATCTTAGTCGGATCACCGATGAAGCGCCTGAGTGGGTTCGTCCCATGGCTTGCTCGTGATTGCATGATTTTGACCGGTATCCCGGAAATTCGAACAAGAGCATCCGTCAATTCAGCTAGGTTCAAGCCGTAACCAGAGCAAACATTGACCACGTTTCCACTGATGCGAGAAGTAAAGGCCAAATCAACAATGAGACGCGTGGCCTCGGTTACATCCAGAAAATCGCGCTCACTATCCAAGTCGCCGGTTCGCAGAATTCCGCCAGCATTTCCCATACCGGCAATTTGGGCAGCAAAACTACCGAGCGCCAAATGCTCCGGCATGCCGGGTCCGATAATATTGAACAGGCGCGCAACGACGACCGGAACTCCCTTCTCAAAAGCCGCCAATCCGTGATGCGTCTGTGCTAACTTCGTGATGCCATACGGAGTAGCCGGTCTGCAGGGCCAATCCTCCGAGACGGGGAATTTATCTGGAGGAACGTAGCCATACTCTGCTGCACTACCCGCCAAAACAACGACAGGAGGGGATGGCAACTTCTCGGCCGCTTGCAGAAGATTTGCTGCGTAGATAACGTTGGCGCGATAAAGATCTGCGACAGACGGAGCGGACGTTCGCCCCGCCAAGTGAAATACCATCGTAGGTGAGGCACTCTGTAGAACCTCAAAAATATCAGTTACCTCGGCGCCGCCCGCAAGCACGACCTGCTGCGTCGCGCAACAAACAACGTCCTCCCGTCGATTGACCGCCAGCGTCTCGACGCCCCGCTGATGAAGCTCAACAAGAAGATGCCGCCCGAAAAAGCCGCTCGCTCCAGTAACGACTGCGCGCATCGATTCACTCGGGTAGGAAGAGTTGCCGCTCATCGGCGAACATCTTTTGCGCCTGAGCGTAATCGTCAGGTCGACCTATATCCAGCCAAAAGCAATTTTCTTGCTTGTAACACTGAACATGCTTTTGCCCTGCGACTAGGATCTTCACGAGATCAGGCATATCAAGATGTACGTTTGGTCGGAGGTAGGGCCGTACAGATGAGGGTTTGAGCACATAGAGCCCCATACTCACCAGATGTTTGTATGTGGGCTTTTCACGGTAGCCGACAAGACGCATCTGTTCGTCTGTCTCAACCAAGCCGAAATCGATCCTAATTTCTCTTTCGTACAATCCGACGGAAGCGTCGGCGCCTGTTTCATGATGGGTCGCGACCATACGACCGATATCCAACGTCGTCAGCAGGTCTCCATTGGTGACGATAAAGTTGTCATCGATCTGGTCGATGATGGCCCCCAGGGGGCCAGCCGTCCCCAAGGGCGAATCCTCAAGGCTGTAGTCGATCTTAAGACCGAACCTTGATCCGTCGCCGCAAAACGCCCGGATGAGATGATGCAGGTGATTGACGGCGAGAATCACTTCGGTGACGCCGGCGCTGCGCAGTTGATGAAGAAGAAGCTCGATTACAGGCATATCGCCGAGCGGCATCAACGGCTTCGGAAATACTGCAGTGTACGGTTGGAGGCGGGTTCCCTTGCCCCCCGCCATAACGACAGCCTTCATGATTGGACCACCCTAATTCAAAAATGTCTGGCCGCTCAAACGGTATAGGTATTTGTACGATAAAGATTGATGTGGCGCGTGACGAACTCGATGCTTTGTGTGAGACCGGCGTCGAGCTCCACCCGCGGGCGCCAACCCATCAACTGGTCAGCCTTCGAATTATCGGAGATGAGCTTCATTACCTCGCTCTTCTCCGGCCGCATGCGCTCCGCATCCTGCACGATGGGCTTGTTCACTCCCATCAAGGACAGGATACGCTGGGCAAAGTCACCGATACTGTATGTGCTGCCAGTGCCGAGATTGATGGTCTCACCTTCGATTCCAGGCGTCGTCGCCGCCGCGATGAACCCGGCGACCGTATCAGCAACGAATGTCATGTCGCGCTGAGGCGTCAGAGATCCTAACTTGATCGTATCCGCCTGAAGTGCCTGGGAAATGATCGTCGGAATGAAGGCACGCGTCGACTGGCGTGGGCCATAGGTGTTGAATGGCCGCAGGGTTACGACACCAGTCCCGAAGGAACGATAATAGCTCTCAGCAATCTTGTCGGCGCCTATCTTCGACGCTGAATAGGGCGACTGCCCCTGGAGCGGATGGCTCTCGTCGATCGGCGAGGTTATCGCCGTACCGTAAACCTCCGACGTGCTCGTATGCACGACACGCCCCACGGCGAAGCGCCTTGCCGCCTCAAGCACGTTGAGCGTACCCTCGACATTCGTTCTGATGTAGCTACGGGGCGCGACGTAAGAATATGGTATCGCAATCAGAGCTGCGAGGTGGCAAACGGCGTCCACTCCTTCGACGGAGCGAAAGACGAAATCGCTGTCTTCAATGTTGCCCGCGACGACGCGAAAGTTCTTCTTGATCTCGGGATCCAGAAACTCAAGATTTCCCCAGCTTGAGGACGAGCCGTATCGCACCATCGCGGTGACATCGAAGCCATCGCGCACCAGCGCCTCGACAAGATGGCTCCCGATGAACCCACCTGCTCCCGTCACCAATATTTTCTTGTTGGTCGTCATACCACTCTCATTCGAACGGATCGCGATGCGACCTACGGCCCTTCGCACCGGAATTTGTCACTTTGGTTCGTGTACGTCACACGCCAAGGCACGTCAATGCTCAAGCAATATTCACTCAAACCGAAATTCAAGCTTAAGGAAGAACGTCAAAAGCAAGTATCATTGTCAAAATGCAGTCAACTAGACATCTTAACCTACGCTAAAGCCGATAGAAATTTATTTATGGTGGATGGTCACACAAGAATTTTCATATTTTTCAATTGATTTCTTTCAAATAGTTAAGATTTATTTGAAAAAGCATGACCACGCTCTGGGGCTCTGCCGCCCCGGGCCCGATGCCTTGGCGAGGAAGATCGATGTCTTTGCGACCAAATGACCCGTCAGGCCGAGCAGCGAACTCCCCCCGGAGAGGGCTAGCCTCTACTATTGACCGTTGTCCGACCGTGCCCAATAAAGCCGGGGAACTTTCACGACAGCCAGTCATAGCAGGGATTTGCGTTGAGTAGCGAACTGCCGCCGTTTGATGCATCCGTCATTCTCAACATGCACCGAGAGGCGACGGTTTTGAAGCCGACCTTGCTTTCGCTGGCGAAAGCGGTGCGTGTTGCGGCCGGCGCGGGGCTGCGAACGGAACTGGTCGCGGTATTTGACCGCTCTGATGACGCCACGCGCGACGTATTCAACTCGTTTGACCTGTCAGATTTTGCCGACGTCCAAATCATCGAATCGGATAACGGCTCCCTCGGACTTTCGAGGAATGATGGTATCGACAGGGCTCGCGGCGAATATTTGCTGACGTCAGACGCCGACGATCTGATTTCGGACACATACATTCTCGAAACGCTTAAATACGTCAGAACCCGCGAGAAGAACTCTCTGTATTTTCCTCAATATGTGCTCGCATTCGGAAGTCTTTACTACATTACGAACCAAAGAGACCTAGAGGAAGTAACGCCCCTGGCGTTTATTGATATGCACCCGTACATATCGAGAATATGTGCGCACTACACAATTTTTAAGACAGTTCGCTATGACGATCTGCATCTCAACTCGGGTTATGCCTACGAAGACTGGCATTTCAATGCGGAAGCAATCGCGCATGGCATCTCCCTCAGGGTGGTTCCAGGCACTATTCTTTTCTACCGCCAGAGCCCGGGCAGTCTGGTTCGCGCCGCTGCCGCGACTTCGACAAAGCAGATTTCTCCAACAAAGCTCTTCGAACCGGATGTTTATCTTAAGGTCTGTGCCCCGTACTATGCCGCCCTGTCACGAATGGCGGAAACCTGGACCCGCGCCGCTCCGGCATATTCCGATCCCCTGACGGATAAAGAAATCATTCGCATCGTCCAGGCCGCGAATGCCATCGAGCCGGAAATCGATCTTCCAAAATTCAAACAGTTACAGACCTATTCAAACGCCTCGTCCCATCTGGAAGCCGGCCTCGCATATTATGAGATCTGTGAGGTCGCGATGGGGAAGTGCTTTCGTGAGGTCGCGCTACTGCCGGACGCTTCACTGAGCGAAGCCAGTACGCGCGTTTTGGATGCCCTTCATGAACGTTATCGCCAGGATCCTCTGGCCGATGTATTGGTTATATTCGGCGACCGCTACGGGGACACGCGTTTGATGGAGGATCTTCCTCCGAATGCGGTTCCTGTCGATATCGGTTTTATCGGCCACAAACTGGACAACGTGAAACGCGGTCTCCTCGCGCTGAAACTGATCGAAGCAAGCGCCGCGGGTGCGCGCCTCCATCTACTCGCATCTCCATTCGCTGATGCATTTCTATCGAGCTTCCGACCAATCCTCTCTCAATTCGAGTGCGTCTACCACCGCTCCGGCGACAGCGAGAGCCTATACGAGCGGCGCCATCAAGGGTGCGTCTCATCGAGCGATCGGGCATCGAAAACGGGGCAGAGCGAGCGTAACATCACCCTCGCAAAAAAATCAGAAGAGCGTCTGATCGATCTGAGACGAGTCAATGTCATCACTCAGCGTGAACTCGAACGGAGATATCGCGAACAGGTCGCTGCCTTTGAGGTAGAGCTATCCCTTCTAAGGGACCAAAATGATAGTCTGCTGAGCGCGAATACCACCCTTCAGGACTTTCAGAGGCAAGTGACATCCTCCCGCGCACATCGATTGGCGAGCGGATATCTGAAATTCACACAAAGAAACGCGTACTTTGTCAGACTTACCCGCCCCTTACGTCGGTTGGTGGGCGCCAGCATCAGGCTGGTTAGGAAGGTTGTGGCCCGACACACTGATCAATATTGATCAGTCTCACCTGTGGCCCGGCTATGCCACCGACGCGCCGACAATCTCATCGTAGCTATCGAAAGCCTGCTCGATCGGGCCGTCGAACATCAAACGACCGCGCTGAAGCACAAGCCCGCGCGTGCAGAACTTTTTCAGCATCGCCGGATCATGCGAGGAAAGAACCACGATCGGTGCGCGCTCGATGAAGCTGGCAAGGCGCTTGTTTGCTTTGGCGAGAAAAGCGGCGTCGCCTGCACCGATGCCCTCATCGACGAGGAGAATATCGGCATTGACGGCGGTCGAAACGGCAAAGGCGAGTCGTGCGACCATACCGGCGGAATAGGTGCGGATCGGCATGTCGAGAAACTCGCCCAGTTCGGAGAATTCGGCGATCTCGTCCGCCTGCTGCTCGATCTCGGGACGCGTCAATCCGAGATAGAGTCCGCGCAGCAGGATGTTCTCATAGCCTGTCGAGTCTTGATCCATGCCGAAAGCCGTGTCGAAGAGGGCAGCGACCCGACCTTTCACATCCATGGTGCCTGACGCAGGATGATAGATGCCGGCCATGACGCGCAAAAGCGTGCTCTTCCCGCTACCATTGTGACCGATCAGTGCGACACGATCGCCGGGACCGAATTTGAAATTCACGCCGTCGAGCGCCTGAATTTCCACGTATCGGGCCGACTTGCCGGCGACGCGTCCGCCGGTCGTCCGCGCCAAGAGCTGATTCTTGATCGAACGGGCCGATGAGGTGAACACCGGGTAGCTGACGCTAACGTCACGAGCTTCGACAATAGCCATGGTAAACTCCGCAGTCGGGCGAGACGCTAGATCCAGTAGGCGAGTTTGCTTCTGGAACGGGCATAGGTGGTGAGGGCCACAGTCCAGCCGACAACCGCCATCAAAATGCAAGCCGTCCAAATGCCAACCGACGGCGATGTGCCGAGGATTGGAATGCGGACAACTTCAAGGAGATAAGTGAACGGATTGATATAGGCGACCCAGCGACGGCCCTCCGGCAGAAAGCTGACCTGCCAGAAAACGGGTGTTCCAAGGAAAAGCGCCGGAACGAAGGTTTGAATAATAACCGGAATGTCGCGGAAGCGAGCGCCGATCGAGCCCAGCAGCAGCGCCATCCAAATCAAATTCAGAACGACGAGCATGAGCGCCGGAAAAACCAACAGCGTCGCCCATGTCAATTGGACCTGGGCGAAGATCATCACAAGAACGATGACGGTGGCGTTGTGCAGAAGATAAATTCCTTGCTGCCAGACCAGCCTGAAGACGTGCAGTGGCAACGGCGCGGGAATCTGTTTGATCGTAGCGCTTGATGAAATGAAAACACTCGATCCGTCGACCAGGCAACTAGCAATGAAGCCCCAGATGATCAAACCCGAGGCCGCGAGTGGCATGAAGGTCTTAATATCCTGGCGAAACAGGCCCGAATAAACGAGAGACATGAACCCGATGACGATCGCGCTCGCCAGGGTGATCCAGAAAGGGCCCAGGATTGAACGACGATAGCGCTGCCGCACATCGTGCCAGCCGAGAAACAGCCAGAGATCGGCCCGCTTCAGACTATCAATAATATCGGTGATCGCAGCCTTGATCATTTCATAAAACCTAGGGGGTGGAGCCGGCTCTTAGCCCATTTCGGCGAGATGACCAAGCCGTGGCGGGGCAACCCGCCCTCAACGGAAAGCACCTATATGCATCGAAATTCATAGAATAAGACAATCCAATCACTCTCTATACCAATATAATAAAGTTAACGCTGGCTTATCACTTTTGATAAACGAGCCAATGACGCAAGTTTGCTATAGAACCTACTAAAATTAAAATTTTTTACTTTTGCCGAACGCTTCCTCTCTTCGAATCGCGCTCATATTTTCTTCATAGCGACGAGAAGCCGCAACATCCAGCGGTTGATTGGGATCTTTTTCAAGAGATTGAGCTCGACGGTCCGTGCCGTGGCGTATTCGTTCGCCGCGACGAGTTGCCTGTCGGTCGCGATGAGTTGCTCCAATACGATATCCCGATTGTTCGAAACCGCAGCCAGTTGCTCCTTGAGAATCGTAATCTGGGCGCAGAGAATCGGGGCGATCGGATTTCCGTCGAGGGCGGCATCGAGCCGGAACGGGACGGAAACCGTTCGCGCCCCGCCAGGGCCTTCCTCGACGCCGCTCACGGAAGCACTTTTCCATCCCGTTTGCGAAAGAGCGGCGGCAAAGGTGTCTTCATAGTCCCTCGCCTGCCGGTCGAGGGAGTAACCGGCGATGTGCTCGGCGGCCGCGCCGCCCATCGCCCGGGCGAGATCCGCGTCAGCCGCCAATTCTGAGATGGCCGCAGCCATGGCGTCGAGATCGAAGGGTTCGATCAGGCGGCCATTTTTGCCATCGATGATGGTTTCCGGAATCCCCCCGGTCCGGAAGGCGATGACGGGAACGCCGCATCCCATTGCCTCGAGCATCACATTCGGTTGGTTGTCTTCACTCGAGGGCAGGATGCACAGATCGGCAGCGTTGTAGATTTCGCTGAGGCGCGCATCGTCGGCAACCCAACCGAGATTGATGAACGGTACACCGAGTTCAGTCAGGTCGCGGGCCGATTTCCCGAACGAGAGGAATCGGACCCGCCCTTGAACCACCAGCTCCGCGAAACGCGGATCCTGCAGGCATCGCTGAAGCGCGCCCAGGAGGTTCTTGTAACCTTTGCGATTCTCGGCATCGTCATAAACGCCGAAAAGGATAGCGCGTGTGTCGGGATCCAGTTCAAGCGAGCGACGAGCGGCTTCACGGTCGCGGATCTGAAAAATGTCGGTCTCCAGCCCATTGCTGATCACCTGCACATTTTGGGCGAAAACCCCGCTCCGGTCCGCCTCATGCGCAAGCCACGCCGAGGGTGAAATGGCCCGGACATTGGGCTTGCGATAGCGAGCCCGCTTCTCGGCAAGACTGCGGCGGACCAGGCCCAATTCATCGGGATCGACCTGATGGCAAGGCTCGCACGTACCCGCATATCCGGGACAACCTGCAGAATAATGGCAGCCACCGGTGAAATGCCCCATGTCGTGGAGCGTGAAGAACGTCGGGACGCCGAGGTCGATCAGGTTTCCCAGCGTCGGCGGCGACATCATGAATCCAGTCCAGTGGACGTTGATAATGTCGTAGCCGCGCATCGCGGAAAGCGCGCTCAGATCGAAACCGGCAATCTGTGTCGAGAAATTCGTATTGGAGACATCCGTTCGGCGAGCGGACACATAATCGTAGTCGAAAACGGAACTGCCCGCCTCGGCGAAATGTCCTTCCGGAGTCTCCTCCGTTCGCCGCAGAACCTTGATCTCATGGGCGGGATTCCGGACGTCTCCGGTCACAAACACATCGACCTGATGCCCCCGTGCCCGCAAACCCGTCGCCAGACGCTGCATCGCCCGCGCAGCGCCTCCCGACGACGCCTCGGTGCTCAACATTGCAATCCGCAAATGCTACCCTAACGTTTTAATGTTCCGCAAAGCCGGGAATACCGGAACCGGTGTTTTATAGCAATTGCGGGAGGGACGAAACGCTTGGGTTTAAGGGGCTTGGGGCGGCAGGGACTTGGAGTCTGGGTTCGCGACCATCACAGGAATAGAAACATTTCCCAAGGATCTGCACTGCCGCCGGGCATGGCATTCCCTTTCGGCAATCGAAGACCATAAAATGTCCGCATTGTTGCGGCGGTTCTGGGGCATCAGGAGTACCGAATGCGGTTTTTGCCTCGACGAGATCCGGTTTCATTGTCGGCGCGCATTCTCGTTTGCCTGATTGCCCTCACTGGTACTGAAGCGAAGGCCTTCGATTTCTTGGGTCTTTTTGGCTCATCGGATCAACCGCCAGCGGCCTCGCAGGCGGCCCTCCCCTATATGGTGACTTTCGATGTAGAAGGGGGCAGCCGCTCGCTCACAAACCTCCTGCAGGACGCCTCGACGCTCTATCGCTTGCGGGCGGACGCCCCGGTCGAGGGCGATTCGCTCGCTTGGCGGGCCCAAGCCGATCTTGCCCCCTTGCTCGATGCCCTGTGGGGTGCGGGCTTTTATAACGCGACCCTCGAAATCGATGTCGCCGGCGCCCCCCTGTCCTTTGGTGGCGATATCACAGCCGCCGCTCGCGCAGCCGAGCGTTATCGCGGCGTCTCCGCTGTACCGATCAAGGTGCGGGCCAATCCCGGCCCGCTTTTCAGTTTGCGTCAGATCCGGGTGATCGATGCAGGCACGAAGGAGTCCTTCTCTTCCACCGACCTTCCGCCGAGTGTCATCGAGGTCGAGCCAGGCGCGCCGGCGCGCTCGGCCGATTTGAAGGCAGCGGAAGTCCGAATGCTCGATCATTTCCGGGCGACATCGCATCCCCTCGCGAAGACCGTGGCGGTGGAACCGGTTGTCGACCATGCTGCGAAGACAATGGATGTAACCTACATCTTCGCGCCCGGACCCGTCGCGCCCTTCGGTGAGATCAGCGTTTCGGGATCTCAGAATGTGCCTGCTTCGGTTGTCCGATCTTTTGTCTACGTGGAGCCTGGCGACCCCTATTCGCCTAAGGCGATCGCAGACACTCGAAAGTCGGTCGCCTCGATTCCTGCGCTGAGCTCCGTCCGCATTCGCGAGGCGGATCATCTCGATTCGCTGGGTCAGTTGCCGATCTTCGTGGAGGTGACGGAAAGAAAGCCCCGCCTTGTCGGATTGTCCGCCAATTACTCGACTGTCGATGGCCCTGCCCTGCGCGCCTATTGGGAGCATCGCAATCTGTTTGGCGGAGCCGAGCGGCTTCGTCTTGAATCCGATCTTCTGCTGCTGCCGCGCAACGACGGCACGCATGTCAAGCGCATCAAGGATTTTGACCGGTCGGATCTCGGCGGCCGTTTCCGTGCAAGCTTTCTGAAGCCCGCTCTTTATGGCACCCGCAACGATCTGTTGATCGATGGCCAGATCGCGCGCGACAGAACCGGCGGAGATCGGTTCGGCGGCTATACGACACGATTTGCTGACGGCACCGCTGTGATCCGAAACCGCTTCAGCGATACGTTTTCGGTTCAAGCCGGGCTCCAGTTGCAGAAGGGTCAGACGAGCGATGTCCTCGGCGAGGTCGACTACTTCCTCGTCGGCACGCCTGCATCCCTGACCTACGATTCGACTGACCGCCCGCTCGATCCGACGCGTGGCTGGCGCATCACGGCGTCGCTTGCCCCCTACCCGGCATTCCTCGGCTCGACCGTCAACATGTTCGTCGCGAAGGGCAACGCCTCGACCTATTATGCGTTCGACGAGGAAGCGCGCTTTGTTCTGGCAGGCAGGATCGGCCTCGGCTCGATTGCCGGTCCATCCCTTGCCGAGATTCCGGCCAATTGGCGCTTCTACGCGGGTGGCGGCGGCTCGGTTCGCGGATACCGCTATCAAAGCCTCGGCCCGACGGGACCTTTCGGCCTCGTGGTCGGCGGACGAAGCCTTTTCGAAGCCTCGCTCGAGGCGCGCATCAAGATCACCGACACCATCGGCATCGTCCCCTTCGTGGATGCCGGCAACGCATTCGATTCCGCCGCGCCTTCCTTTGACGACAAGCTCTTCGTCTCGGCAGGCCTCGGCCTTCGCTACTACACTGCCATTGGTCCAATCAGGCTCGATGTCGCAGCGCCGCTCAACAGGCGCGATGGCGACAAGCCTGTAGCGATCTATGTCAGCATAGGGCAGGCCTTCTGATGAGAATGCCTCGCCACATTCTCGCATCGCTCGCCATCCTCGTCCTCATTGGCAGTCTTTTCATGATCTTCGCGGACAGGACGCGAAGCGACGAAGCGGACAAAGGCTTTCTCGCGGATTTCATTTCGCGTGCGCTGTCGACGCCGACATCCCGCGTCTCTATCGGCGCTGTCGATGGTGTGCTCTCGTCCGATTCCACCATCCGCAACATTTCCATTGCAGACCGGGACGGCGTCTGGCTGCGCCTCGATCAGGCGCGCTTTGTGTGGCGTCGCTCGGCGCTTCTGTTCCGACGTCTCGAAATCGAGCGCCTGGAAATCGGCAAACTGGAAATTCTCCGCAAACCTCTGCCCTCGGAAGAGCTCGTACCCGGTGCCGACCAGCCGCTGCTCCCCGAACTCCCGCTGAAAATCGAGGTCAATGCATTCGCTTTGCGCGAGCTTGCGCTGGGCGAGCCAATTCTCGGCGTCCCTGCTCAACTCGTCGCATCAGGCGATGCGTCGCTCGGCGATCCGTCCGAGGGGTTGCGTTTGAACTTCGAGGCGCATCGTCTCGATGCACCGGGAACCGTGAAGGCGAAACTCGTATACGCGAAGGAAACGCTCGAACTCGCACTGACGCATGACGAGCCTGCCGGAGGCATCTTAGCTCGTGCCCTCAACATCTCTGGCCTTCCGCCCGTAAAATTGACACTCGATGGTAAAGGCACGCTCGATGCCTTCAATGCGCAGCTCGCATTCGATGCGGGCGACACTATCGGCGCGACAGGACAAGCCCATTTGCGTCGAGCCGATGGAATGCGTCGTCTCGACCTCGACATGGAGGCCCGTGTCGAAGGTCTTTTGCCACAGGCTGTGGGGTCGATCTTTGCCGGCACAACGCGGTTGCGCGCGCAGACGCTCTTTGCGAACGACGGCGGCTTCACCATTCAAGAGCTGTCGATTGTCTCCCAAACCGCGCGGCTCGACGCGTCAGGCCGTTTGAGCGCAGACAGGAGCCTCGATTTCAAGGTCATCGCTCGCGCGATCCCCGGAATGCAGGGAAAGACCGTGGCCGGTGCGGCGGAAATCGGCAAGCTCGCCTTCGACGGAACGGTGTCGGGGTCGCTGTCCGCGCCACATATCGTTGGAACGTTGAATGCGGAAAACGCGCAACTGCCTTCAGGTCGCTTCGCAAAGCTCGACGCGACCTTCTCCGCAATTCCGAATGGCGATATCGCGGAGCCCGCGACCCGCATCGCGCTGATCGCCGACCTCAACGCCAGTGGTGTCGCTCTTGCGGATTCGGCGCTTGCCAACGCGGTTGGTGACACCCTCAAACTTTCATTGCGGGCAAGCGCCTCGCCCGCACGCACGGCCGATGTTGACATTGCGCTACTCTCGACGCCGACGATGGAAGCGCGTTACGCGGGCCGCGTAGGCTCGGAGGACGCTACCGGGACGCTGCAAATGAAAGCGCCCGATCTCTCGCGCTTCGGAGATGCCGCATCGCTCGCGCTCAAGGGCGCACTGAATGTCAACGCCGACATTCGCGGCCTGATGTCGAAGGGGCCCGTCACGGCGAAACTCAGTGGCGGCGGGACGCGCTTCGCGACGGGTGTTCAGCCCATTGATGGACTCATCGGCGGCCAACTCTCGATTGCGGGAGAAATGAGCTTTCAGCGTGGAGACGGTTTCGGGTTTCGCCAATTTAACCTTTCCGGTGCTCATGCGACCGCGATGATCGATGGCGATGCGCGACCCGGAAATGTGGACCTCAACGCGACTATCGATCTCCCGGCCTTGCAACAGGCCGATCGGCGTTTGCAAGGCAAAGGGCAGATCCTTGCCCACATCACCGGCTCGCTCGACCATCCGAACGTTACGGCGAGCGCTGTTATCACCAATGCGCGCGCACTCGATCGGCCTATTTCGCGTCTTGAGCTGACGGCGAATGTCAACGACATGCTGGGCGCGTTCGATGCCCGTGTCTCTCTGCGCGGTGAAATCGATCGCAAACCCGCCAATGGACAATTGCGGCTTACGCGGCAAGCCAGTGGCGGTTGGCTTCTCGACGAACTCGACCTTGTCATCGGCTCGGTCCGCGCTAATGGCAAGGTCGCCGTCGACGCGACGCATCTCGCCTCCGGACAAATCACTCTCGATGCGAAAGATCTCGACGATCTGTCGCCGCTTGTTCTCTCACGTCTTTCAGGCTCTCTGAACGCTGATATCCGCCTCGACGCGGCGAACGGTCACCAGAACGTCACCGTCAATGCACGAGGAAATGGCATTCGCATCGCCAGCGTCAAAATCGATAGACTGACAGTGCAGACATCCCTCACCGATATTTATGGAAAGCCCATCGTCGATGGCGTCATCGTCATCGACCAAGCTGTGATCGGGGCCGAGGCATTTTCGCAAATCAGGATCGATGCCAAGGGTACAGCGAGCGCAAGCGACATCGCGTTGACGGCGCGAGCGCGCGGGTTCGATCTCGATGGGCGCGGACGCCTCGTGCCGGCGGATCAGATCCGTTTCGACATCGCGAGTTTCACTGCCCGGCGTGGCGAGCGGCGGATCGCATTGTCTCAACCGGCGACGATCACGCTCATCGACAACGGAATCGCGCTGAAGGGGTTTGTCGTTGCCGTGGATACGGGGCGGCTTGCCATCGATGGCACCATTGGCTCGACACTCGACCTGAAGGTTAATGCCCAGGCCCTACCCTTAAGCGCAACCGACATTGTCATGCCTGGCCTTGGTTTGACGGGAACAATCACCGGCGATGCGCGCGTTACGGGGATGGCGCGGGCACCATCCGGTGACTGGAGCGTTCGTGCCTCGCGCCTCGGCCTTCCGCAAACCCGCGGCGTCGGACTGCCGCTTGTCGATGTGGGAGCCGAAGGTCGTCTTGCAAATGGCAGAACCACCCTGAGCGGCACCATCGATGCCGGCCGCTCGGGAACGCTGCGCATCAATGGCAGTGCGCCGCTCACCAAGACAGGCGCTCTCGATATCACAACGCAGGGTCGACTCGATCTCGCAGTTGTCAACAGTGCCCTCTCCGTATCCGGGCAGAGAATATCCGGCAGCGCCGCGCTCGACCTGCGGGCATCCGGTACCTTCACTGCGCCACAACTGGATGGAACGCTGTCCCTATCGGGAGGAAGCTTCACGGATGCTGTGCAAGGCATCCGGCTTCAGAGCATAGAAGCTCGCATGGTAGCGCGTGGCATTGATGTCACCGTCGAGCGCCTCTCGGCGGCGACACCGAATGGCGGTATTTTGACGGCCAGCGGCCGCGTGCGGCTCGACAGCGAAGAAGGTTTCCCCGGCGATCTGAGGATTTCCGGTCAGCGCGCGCAGCTGGTCTCGAACACCCTCGTGACAGCAACGGCAAACCTCGCCCTCGACCTATCGGGGCCGCTCGCAAGAAGTCCGCGTGTCGCGGGCAGAGTGGACATGATCTCGACTGACATTACGGTGCCTGAGAGCCTCCCGACGACAATGCGTCCGATCCCCGGGACCAAGCATCTTCACCCGACACCGGAGGCCAAGGCGCGACTGGCACTGGCGGCACGTGTAAAGCGAGGTGAGCGCCGTGCACCGTCTTTCGATGCCGCGCTTGATCTGACGATCTCCGCGCCAAACCGCATCTTCGTGCGCGGACGTGGCATAGATGCCGAACTCGGTGGCGATTTGCGTCTGACAGGAACGCTCGCGAACCCGAACGCGGTTGGCGCCTTCGATCTCCGCCGTGGACGCCTGATCGTTCTCGGCCGTCGGCTCGATTTCACGCGTGGCCGTGTGTCGCTTACCGGAAACCTTATTCCGGATTTAGACTTCGTCGCAGAGACCAGATCCAGCGATGTCACCGCCTATATCACCGTGACAGGTCCCGCAGATGCGCCGCAATTCACCTTCACGTCCGAGCCCTCGCTCCCACAGGATGAGGTTCTCTCGCAAATCCTTTTCTCGAAATCGTCCGGCAGCCTTTCCACCGGGCAGGCACTACAACTCGCGCAAGCTGCCGCGCAATTCGCAGGCGGCAATGATAACGTGTTCGAACAATTGCGCCGCTCGCTCGGCGTCGACAATCTCGACATCTCGGTCGGCGCAGAGGGCGGGCCGACTGTCGGCCTCTCGCGGGCCATCAGCGATCGCGTGAGCGTCGGTGTAAAGGCTGGCGCAAAGCCTGAGGATAGCGGTGTTTCGGTCAATATCGACGTGACCCGCCGCATTCGCGTGCAAGGCGAAATCGGCGCGACGGGAAATACCTCGATCGGGGTTGGCGCCGAATGGGAATATTAGGAAGCGTGTGCCGGCAGCTCGCCTCGAACAGAATGACCGCGATCCCGCTTCTGCTATATCTGCTTTAGTATCCACCCATGAGTATTATCAGGGTTTCGGTTCTGGGTTCCGGGCTCGCCTGCGGCGCCCCCCGGAATGACGGGCCGTGAAAAGGCGCTCGATTTTTCCAACTCTCTAAACGAAAGAAGCGCCGAGAGCCTCGGCGCTTCGCAACTTTCAGAGATCGTTGGAACGACAACCGCGATCAGCGGTCGAGCCCGGCGAGAAGCATGTACTTCATCTCGACGAATTCCTCGACGCCGTGGCGCGATCCCTCGCGACCGATGCCGCTTTCCTTCACGCCGCCGAAGGGCGCGACTTCCGTGGCAATGAGGCCCGTATTGATGCCGACCATGCCGTATTCCAGCTCCTCGGCCACGCGGAACACGCGTCCGAGATCGCGGGCGTAGAAGTAGGCCGCAAGGCCGAACTCGGTGGCATTGGCCTGCGCCACCACATCCGCCTCATCCTTGAAGCGATAGACCGGAGCCACCGGGCCGAAGGTCTCTTCCCGCGTGATGCGCATGGAGGTGTTCACGTTGGCGAGAACGGTGGGCTCGAAGAAGCTGCGGCCAAGCGAATGGCGCTTGCCGCCCGTGAGAACCTGAGCGCCACGGCTCACCGCATCGGCGATGTGCTGCTCGACCTTGTCGATCGCCTTCATGGTAATCAGCGGCCCCTGCACGACGCCATCCTCGACGCCGGAGCCGACCTTCATCTCGGAGACGCGCTTGGCGAGCTTTGCAACGAACGCGTCGTAGATGCCCTCCTGCGCGTAGAGGCGGTTCGCGCACACGCAGGTCTGGCCCATGTTGCGAAATTTCGAGACGATCGCACCTTCCACCGCCGCATCGAGATCCGCATCGTCGAATACGATGAACGGCGCATTGCCGCCGAGTTCCAGGCCGACCTTCTTCACCGTGGAGGCGGCCTGCTGCATGAGCATCTTGCCGACGGCGGTCGAGCCCGTGAAGCCGATGAAGCGGACGCTCGGATGCTCGGTCATGACCTTGCCGATGGCCGGCGCTTCACCCGTGATCACGTTGAGAACGCCTGCCGGAATGCCCGCACGTTCAGCGAGCACGGCAAGCGCGAGAGCGGTCAGCGGCGTCTCGGGCGCGGGCTTGATGACGGCCGTGCAGCCGGCGGCAAGAGCGGGCGAAACCTTGCGGGTGATCATCGCCGCCGGGAAATTCCACGGCGTGATCGCAGCGATGACGCCGATGGGCTGGCGCGCCACGATGATGCGTGCGTCCGCACGGTGGCTCGGGATCGTCTCACCATAGATGCGCTTGGCTTCTTCCGCGTAGAACTCCACGAAGGACGCGGCGTAATCCACCTCGCCGCGCGCCTCCGCGAGCGGCTTGCCCTGCTCGCTCGTCATGATCAGCGCGATGTCTTCCTTGTTCGCAATGATCAGGTCAAACCAGCGGCGCAGAATGTTGCTGCGCTCCTTGGCGGTCTTCTTCGACCAGAGCTTGAACGCGACAGCGGCGGCTTCGATGGCGCGTGTGGTCTCTTCAGCACCAAAGCGCGGCACGCGCGCGAGAATGTCGCCCGTGGCGGGGTTCTCCACCGGGTCGACCGGCTGGCCCGTCCAAACGCCGTCGATAAGGCAAGCTTCGCGAAGAAGCGTCGTGTCGCGCAAGATCATCGTGAACCGTTGTGTTGTCAGAAAAGAGTGAACGGCCCGGGATCTCATCCCGAGCCGTCATGATGCTTGAATTTAGGCCGCGAGCGCCGCTTCGAGCAAGTCGAGCCCTTCGTCGATCACCTTATCGTCGGCCGTGAGCGGCACCAGAATACGGATCGTGTTGGCGTAAACGCCACAGGAGAGGAGTACCAGACCCTTCTCGTAAGCCGCCGTGGTGACGCGCTTGGTCGCCTCCGCATCCGGCGTCTCCGTGCCCGCTTCCTTGACGATATCGAAGGCGACCATGCCGCCGGGGCCGCGGATGGCAGCAATCGGCACCACGTCGTTGCGTCGCTGGATCGCTTCGAGACGCGCCTTCACGCGCGCGCCGATGGCGTTGGACCTATCCACCAGCTTGTCCTTCTCGAACACGTCGAGAACTGCAAGCGCGGCGGCACAGGCAAGCGGGTTGCCCGCATAAGTGCCACCGAGACCGCCTGGCTCCACCGTGTCCATGATCGCCGCGCGGCCGATGACGCCCGAAAGCGGGAAGCCGCCCGCAAGGCTCTTGGCCACGCAGATCAAATCTGGCGCGACATCATAATGCTCCATGGCGAACATCTTGCCTGTACGCCCGAAGCCCGTCTGCACCTCGTCCGCTATGAGAACGATGCCATGCTCGTCGCAGATCTTGCGCAGCGCGCGCATCAGTTCCGCGGGGGCCTGATGGAAACCGCCCTCGCCCTGCACCGGCTCGATGATGATCGCCGCCACACGGGAGGGGTCCACATCCGCCTTGAACAGGAAGTTGAGGTATTTCAGTGAATCCTCGACATCGACGCCGAGCTGCGGCACCGGAAACGGCACGTGCCAGATTTCCGCCTGAGCGGGGCCGAAGCCCTTCTTGTAAGGCACGACCTTGCCGGTCATGTTCATGGCCATGATCGTGCGGCCATGGAAGCCGCCCGTGAAGGCGATGACGCCGGAGCGGCCCGTGGCGGCACGGGCGATCTTGATGGCGTTCTCCGTGGCCTCGGCCCCGGTGCTGAACAGGATCGACTTGGCGGGTGCGGGAATCGGTGCGAGCGCGTTCAGCCGCTCGGCCAGCGCAATGTAGGATTCATACATCAGCACCTGAAAGCAGGTGTGGGTGAAAAGCTCCATCTGGGCCTTCACCGCATCCATCACGGCCGGGTTGCGGTGGCCAGTGTTGAGCACCGCGATGCCGCCCGCGAAGTCCACGTAGCGCTTGCCTTCCACATCCCAGACCTCGGCGTTTTCGGCGCGCGCGGCGGAAATCGGAGTGGCATGTCCGACGCCGCGCGGAACGGCGGCCTGGCGGCGCGCGAGAAGATCAGCGTTCGTAGTCATGGGATGAGGCCCTCAGGGTGAAACTGCCGCACAGCTTCCCCGCATGCCGACCCTGCGACAATGATCTATTTTGCGCGCGACTGGTGCATGAAACGCACCTATTGGTGGCCATCCTTCAGGGCGCGCTCCAGCCAATGCCGCAGCTTCACCACGTCCGGCTCGTCCCAGCGCGCACGGGAGGCGATAAAGTAATAGGCCCCCAGCTCCACCTTCGTGGCGCCGATTTCCACTAGCCGCCCGGCGGCGAGATCGTCGGCGACGAGCACTTCGTTGGCAATCGCAACCCCCTGCCCGAGCCGCGCGGCCTCGATGGTCAGATGGGCGTGCCAAAGATGGGGGCCGTGGAGATGGAGGATCTCGCGCAGGCCCGCCCGGCGCAGCCAGGTCTGCCACTGCGAGGTGGATTCCTCATGCACCAGCGGCAACTTCAGGGCGGCTTCCACATCCATTCGCTCGATATGATGCCGCGCGAGCAAGGCCGGGCTCGCCACGGGAAACACCCTCGGCGTCGCGAGAACTTCCGCCCCCACGCCGTTCGGCAGGGGCGCATCCTCCAGATAGGCCACCTCCACATCCGCCTCGCCCCGCAGGAGTTGCGGCCGCGTGAGGGTGGGCCGCAGGATGATCTCGCAATCGGGCAGCAGGGTTTCGAGATCGGGAAGACGCGGCATCAGCCGCAACGTCGCAAGGCCGGGGATGCACCAGATTTCCAAATTGCGCCTCTGTCCGCGCTTCAGTTCGGCGGTGGCGCGAGCGATGAGATCGAATGCCTGGCGGATCTGGGCGTGATAACGCGCGCCCTCCTCCGTCAGGACCAGACCACGCCCCTGGGGACGGAATAGGGTGAGGCCGAGCCGTGCTTCGAGATTATGGATATGGCGGGAGACCACGGTGTGGCTCACCGCCAGCTCCTCACTCGCCGCACGCAAGCTGCCGGCGCGGCCGACGGCATCGAAGGCGCGCAAGGCGATCAGGGGCGGCAGACGGCCGGGCATATTCACGCTCCAGGGACCAGCGACGGGCTCATCCTTATCACTTTGCCTTGGCAGGAAAACCATTCCGGCACGTCAAGGGAGACTTCGAACACCCGCGTGGCAACACTATCCACAGCCCATCCCTCTCCAAATAGTTCAATTGCGGTCCGCGTCGGCTCTGGACAGGCTTATACAAAAAAACTGCAATATGATTGTCACACTTTGTCTCCATGGAACACACGCCCCACTAGAACACTGCCTCGCAGTGTAACCGGAGTGTCTCGATGACGAAGAAAGTGAAGACCAAGTTGCCTAAAACGGTCGCTGGTGTGAAGCTGCTCAAAACCGTTCGCCAAGGCGATTGGCTGGAAGCCCTGCTCGACTCTGAGATTGGCCGCAAGGTTTTGGCCGATGCCCTCCTCGCCGCTGCGAGCGCGGCAGCCAACGTTCTCATTAGCCAGCGTCCTAACCCGAGAAAGATCGCCCAAGCTGCGGAAGCCGCGGTGAAGGGTGCGGTCGCGTTGGACACCCCGAAGGGCCGCTCCTCCGTGAAGAAGACGTCAGGCAAGGCTAAGAGAAAAAGCGCGTCCGACGAGCAGAAGAAGCCCAAGCGCGGCAGCACGAAAGCAGCTCCGGTCGCCTGAGCCAATACCGGATTCCACATCAAACAAAAGGGCGGCGGATAGGCCGCCTTAATTGTTAAGTGCTCTACGGGCGCTTAGAATAAAAGAATAAAAGCAGATTACATTTCTAGGCGATCGTGTGATTGCAGCCCAATATCGCATCACGCGATCGCGTCTCGCCTGCGACAGCCTGCGCGATCTGGATATTGGAAAAGAACTGCCGGGCACTTTCGCGCCAAGTGAAAGTTTCGCCATAGGCCCGGCATTGCGCGCGCGGAATATCGAGCGCCTCTAGTGCAGCTTTCCTGAGATCGTGATCCAGAACACCGCAGCCCGATCCTTCAATGACATCGAGCGGACCCGTAACCGGGAAGGCTGCGATTGGAAGCCCTGAAGCGAGCGCTTCGAGAAGCACAATCCCGAAGGTGTCGGTCAAGCTCGGAAATACGAAGACATCCGCCGAAGCATAGATCTCAGCCAGCGCCTCGCCCGTGAGCGCGCCAAGGAACCGGGCCTGCGTATATTGCGATTGAAGGCCCTCACGCGCAGGCCCATCCCCCACGACGACCTTCGTTCCCGGCAGATCGAGCGCCAGAAAAGCTTCGATATTTTTCTCGACCGAGACACGGCCCACATAAAGAAAGATCGGTCCGGGAACATCAAGAATCCGGTTCTCGCGGGGCCGAAAGAGTTTCGTGTCGACGCCGCGAGTCCAGCGCATGATATTGTCGAAGCCGCGCGCTTTCAGCTGGCGTTCGAGTGAGGGCGTGCTCACCATCGTGGCGCAGGCGGGAGCGTGGAAGCGGCGAAGCGCCCGATATGTCCAATTCTCTGGAATTGGCGCCCGGGCAGAAATATATTCGGGAAAGCGCGTGTGGTAACTCGTGGTGAAAGGTCTCTTTTGCCGGAGGCAAGCCAGACGCATCGCGAAACCGATCGGCCCTTCCGTCGCAATGTGAACGTGGGTTGGCGACGCCTCGCGGAGAATGCTTCCAACCATTCCCGGCGTTACCAACGAGAGACGGATTTCGCCGTAACTCGGCATTGGGAATGACCGGAAACGTTGCGGCGTCAGGAAAGAAACCTGCGCATCGAAATGCGGCGCCTGATCCGCCATGTGCTCAAGTGAACGAACGACACCGTTGATTTGCGGGTGCCAGGCATCAGTTGCAATCAGCAAACGCATCAAGCGGCCTGTTTTGCCAGTTGCGAAATTTCGGCTCGGCCCTGCGTCATGGGAGATTTACCTTCGAGCCAGCGGATGATTTCGAGCGTGCCGTCATAGTGCTCGACAACTGCTGTGCAGGATTCCACCCAATCGCCGGTATTCACGTAGCGAATGCCGAATGTATCGTGAAGCGCAGCGTGATGAATGTGGCCACAAATGACGCCATCAACATCCTGACGCTTGGCTTCCGACGACAGGAACTCTTCGAACTGGCTGATGAAATTGACGGCGTTCTTAACCTTGAGCTTCGCCCAGGCCGACAAGGACCAATAGGTCAAGCCCATGCGCCGCCGCACCAGATTGAGATAAGTGTTGATGAAGAGTGCGGTCGTGTAGGCCCAATCACCGAGAAGCGCGAGCCAGCGTGCGTGCCGTACCACCAGATCGAACTGGTCTCCGTGAATGACGAGATAACGTTTTCCATCCGCCGTCTCGTGAATGGCTTGATCGGCTAGCTCGATTCCGCCGAAATTGCTGCCGACATAGTCGCGCAGGAATTCATCGTGATTACCGGGGATATAGATTACCCGCGTCCCCTTGCGGACCTTGCGCAGCAGCTTCTGCACCACATCGTTGTGGGCTTGCGGCCAGTACCAACCCGATTTCAACCGCCATCCATCGACGATGTCCCCGACGAGATAGACCATGTCGGCGTCGTATTGCTTGAGAAAATCGAGCAGGTGACCCGCCTGGCAGCCCTTGGTACCAAGATGGATATCGGAGAGAAAAAGCGCCCGCACGCGCGTGACATCAAGATCCTGAAGCACGGGATCACCTCGCTGATCTTTCGCGAGGACTAAAGACGATTCGCTACTTCAGTTTGATGACGACGATCTTACAGCAATATGACAGAGCGGCGCGCTGCACCGCCCCGCCCCTCTATCGGGCACTCAGACGCTCCGCATGCCAGCGCAGATGATCCTCGATGAAGGTCTCGATGAAGAAATACGAATGATCGTAGCCGGGCTGACGGCGAAGAGTCAGCGGAATGCCCGCTTCCCGGCACGCTTCTTCGAGCAATTGCGGCTTCAGCTGGCTGTCGAGAAAGGTATCGGCCGTTCCTTGATCGACCAGGAGATCCGGCATTCGCGCGCCGTCAGCGATAAGAGCGCACGCGTCGTATTCGCGCCACGTGGTCTTGTCCGAACCAAGATAGCCTGAGAGAGCCTTTTCACCCCATGGGCAGTGCATGGGCGAGGAAATCGGCGCGAAGGCGGAGACGGCGGCGTACCGCCCCGAATTGCGCAACGCGATCGTGAGCGCGCCGTGGCCACCCATGGAATGACCCATGATGCTCTGCCGCGCCGGATCGGCGGGAAGCTCTGCGGCAATGAGGGCCGGCAACTCGCGCTCGATATAGCTGCGCATGCGGAAGTTCTTCGCCCACGGCGCCTCGGTCGCGTCCACATAGAAGCCCGCGCCGAGACCGAAATCGTACGCGCCGTCGGAATCGTCAGGCACTCCTTCCCCACGCGGAGAGGTATCGGGAACGATCACCATAAGGCCCAGTTCAGCCGCCACCCGTTGCGCGCCTGCCTTCACCGTGAAGTTTTCTTCCGTGCAGGTCAGGCCCGACAAGAACCACACGACCGGAACCTTTCGCGCCTCGGCCTGAGGTGGCACGAAAGCGGCAAAACGCATTGCCGTTCCGGTCTCGGACGACTGGTGACGATAAACGAATTGCACGCCGCCGAAACAGCGTGATTGCGAGACGATCTCGAGTGTCACGGAAACTCTCGCTCAGTAGATCACGACGGAACGGATGGACTTGCCCTCATGCATGAGATCGAAAGCGGTGTTGATCTCTTCCAGAGGCATCGCGTGCGTGATGAGATCGTCGATATTAATCTTGCCTTCCATGTACCAGTCCACGATCTTCGGCACATCGGTGCGCCCTCTTGCACCACCGAAAGCAGAGCCTTTCCAGACGCGTCCCGTGACAAGCTGGAATGGCCGGGTGGAAATCTCCTGCCCGGACGCCGCAACACCAATCACGATGCTTTCACCCCAACCGCGATGGCAGCACTCGAGAGCTTGCCGCATGGTGTGAACGTTGCCGATACATTCGAAGGAAAAGTCGGCGCCACCATCGGTCGCGTCGATGATCGCCTGCACTACTTTATCGCGCCCGACCTCATCGGGATTGATGAAATGGGTCATCCCGAATTTCTCCGCCATGGCACGCTTTGACGGATTGAGATCGACGCCGATGATCTTGTCCGCACCGACCATACGGGCGGCCTGAATCACATTGAGGCCAATACCGCCGAGACCGAAGACAACGACATTCGCACCAGGCCAGACCTTCGCCGTGTAAATGACGGCACCGATGCCGGTGGTGACACCACATCCAATGTAGCAGATCTTGTCGAAAGGAGCGTCTTCTCGCACTTTGGCCAGCGCGATCTCGGGGAGCACCGTGAAGTTCGCGAATGTCGAACAGCCCATATAATGGAACACCGTATCGCCATCGCAGCGAAAGCGGCTCGTGCCATCCGGCATCACGCCCTTGCCCTGCGTTGCACGGATCGAAGTGCAGAGATTGGAGCGACGTGAGAGGCAGGTTTTGCACTGCCGGCATTCCGGCGTGTAGAGCGGAATCACATGATCGCCGGGCTTGAGAATGGTGACGCCCGGTCCAACCTCGCGGACGATGCCCGCGCCTTCGTGGCCGAGAATGGCCGGAAAGAGTCCTTCGGGATCGAGACCGGACAGCGTGTAGGCATCCGTGTGGCAAACACCCGTCGCCATGACCTCGACCAGAACCTCGCCCGCGCGCGGCCCTTCGATGCGAACGGTTTCAATCGTGAGAGGCTTTCCGGCCTCCCACGCGACGGCTGCGCGGGTTTCCATGGCGGACATTTCCTAATGAATTGAATCGACCGGATTATGCGGCGCGCGGCGACGCGAGGTCAACAGCGTACCGTCAGTCTTGCGCGAAGATCAGATCGATGTCGTTCGTGCCGAGAATGCGATAAGCGCCGGCATCGAGATCGTCAGGCAGCGTCAAACCGCCGATACGGTCACGATGCAGAGCGGTGACGTGATTGCCGACCGCTGCGAACATGCGTCGGACCTGATGGTAGCGTCCTTCCGTCAAGGTCACATACGCACTCGTCGGCGAAAGTGTTTCCATCGTCACGGGCAGAAGTGGCTTGTCCTCACCTTCGAGCATCAGTGTGCCCGCCGCAAAAACATCCGCTTCGTCACCCCGCAACGGACGATCCAATGTCACGCGATAGCGCTTGGCGACATGGTTGCGTGGCGAGATCACTTTATGCAGCAAAGCTCCGTCGTCCGTCAGCAGCAAGAGACCGGAGGTCTCCTTGTCGAGCCGACCGATAGTCGAAATGGCCGGATCGCGACGCCGCCAGCGCTCGGGAAGCAACCCATAAACCAGCGGTCCTGCTTCCTTGTGCGAGCACGTGACACCGAGAGGTTTGTGCAGCAACAGTGCCAGTCCCGGTGGCGGATCGAGCGGTTCGTCATCCACGCGCATACGCGAGGAAAGATCCGGCGTGATGGCAATGCGCTGATCGGCGTCCTCGATCTCCACGCCGTCAAGCGTCACAGCACCCGCGCGCGCCAATTGCTGGATCTCCCGACGCGAACCATAACCCAAATTCGCAAGAAGCCTATCGAGCCGCAAAGTTGAAACGCCCTTGCTCATTTTTGTGCCTCGTAGATCTTGTAACCACCGGCTTCGATCTTCGGCGTCACGCGCTTGAAATGCGATTTCATCATGGCCTCGTAGGGCAAGTGACGATTGGCCACGAGCCAGCAAATGCCACCGGGACGCAAGGCTTCCGCGGCCCGACGAATGAAGCTCTGCCCCAGACTCTGATCCTCGCTTCCACCATCGTGGAAAGGCGGATTCATCAACACGAAATCAAGACCTGTGAGTTGCGCCCCGGATTTGCGGATATCGGCCCATTGAAAAGCCGCGCGTGGATCGACGATGTTGCGTTGTGTTGCCTCGACTGACCGCCGGTCGATGTCGATCAACGTCAGTTGCTCAATCTTTGACGAGGACAAAGCGGCCCGTGAGAGATAACCAAGGCCGCATCCGAAATCCGCACCGCGACCTGCGAGCACAGGCAAGTGCTGGACCAGCAGCGCGCTTCCCGGATCGACGCGATTCCAACTGAAAACACCCGGCTGAGTCCACAAGCCGAGCGCTTCGTCGAAACGCGGAGCACCCGCGGCAAGCGCATCGTCCAATCCCGTCAAGGCAATCGGTCGCGCACAGACGCAGATGCGATAATGTCGTCGCGCCGTCTCGGACACCGTGCAACCGAAGCTGGAAAGCTCTTTCGCCAAACGCGACCCGCCCTTGTCCTTTGGCGCAAGCACAGTCAGCATCGCGCCCGGAGTGAGGGCCTTCAGGGCAAGAGCAAGAGTGTAACGCCGCTCGATGGTGCCGGGCGGCGCCAGCATGAGCATGGAGCCGAGACTGCTCTCGCTGCTATCCTCGAGCCGGGCGGAGCCGAGAATCAGTGGCGAGAATTGGATTCCTTCGGGAGGAAGATCGGCCAGTTCCGCCGGCGGGATTCCGTAGATTCCCTCAGGTCTCGTTTGTTCCAACACTCGCCCACCCACGTTACGTTTCAGTGTTCCTATCGCTATGACGAGCGCAAGGTAAGAAACTTTTTGCCTGGATGCCTAAAAGCCCAGCAGCGCCGGCGCGCACCCGAAAAGGGACGCGGACCACAAGCGGGCTTACCAAGGCTTTATCTGTAAGGAGTTTTCGATGCAGAAAATGGCGCGCCCGAAAGGATTCGAACCTCTGACCCCCAGATTCGTAGTCTGGTGCTCTATCCAGCTGAGCTACGGGCGCCCTCGCGCGCTGCTTTTTGAGAGGCAGCGTTGTGCGGAGGCCGGTCACTTAGAGCTTTCTGCGGCGCTTGGCAACCCTCTTCGTGACCTCCTTTTCATGCGTCCTCGCCGGTGGGCTCACAATCGGGGATCGTGAAGCGGAAACAGGCTCCGATGGGCGTATCGGCCAAAGCGATTGTTCCGCCATGCAAATTCACCAATTCAGCGGCAATCGCGAGGCCGAGCCCCGTACCGCCGGCATGGGAAGAATGTTGGAAGACCCCGAAAATATTTTCTCGAACCCGCTCGGGAATGCCGGGGCCGTTATCCTGGACCGAGACCTGAACCTCATGGCCAAGACGCACCGCCCGCACGGTGATTCTTGGCGGCCCATCGGTCGCTCCGGCTTGACGCAAGGCTTGGACCGCGTTGCGGATGAGATTGACCAGAATGCGCGACAACTGCTCCCGATCGGCATCCACCATGAGATCGTCGGGGATCTGAACGGAGAACTCGATGGCGGCTTCAGGCGCGAGGCCTGTCAGATCGGCCAAGTCTTCAGCAACCGGCTTGAGCGCGAATCGACTACGCTGCGGCAAGTGCTCGGTCGCACGGCCGTAGGCGAGCGTTGCCTCGCAGAAGGCGCTGGCTCTATTGAGCGTCGCGACCAGACGCGGCGCCACCCGCTGCACCGTGTCGTCCTGAACCCGGTCGAGGCGCTCGGTGAGAAGGTGCGCCGTCGTAAGGATGTTGCGTAGCTCGTGATTGATCTTGCTGACCGCGAGGCCGAGCTCGGCCAAGCGCCGTTTCTGCCGCAGCTCATTGGCAAGCGTTGCCTCCATTTGCGCCAACGCCTCTTCCGCCAGACCAATTTCATCGGAGCGTCCAGTGGGGCGGATGACGCGCGCGGCGTCTTCGGGGCGGCTGGCGAACGCGCCGATATTGCGCGATAGCCGCTGCACCGGCCGTACGATGACCCATTGCAGGGCGAAATAGAGCAAGCTTGCCGTGATTCCGGCGACGACAATCGAGAGAAGCAGGATGTCGCGTGAGAAATCGAGCATCGCCCGACGCAGCGGCCTCTCGTCGAAGATCATCTCCACGAAATCGACCCCCATGCCTGGGCCGATGACGCGAATCGGCATTCGTGTGGGAACGAAGAGCGTTTCAAGGGCCTCGCGGGTCAGCCCGAGCCAACTCGGCTGACGCAAGTCGACGGTCTTGCTGACCTCAGGAGGCACATCGTCGACCGCGAGCAGGCGACGCCGCCCTCCCCCACGCACCGCAATCGCCTTGGCACCGACACCTTCGAGGAGGCGCAGTTCCAGATCCTCCGAGAGGCTTCCCTCCGGCGCTGCATCGAGCACCAGGGCGGCGACCTGAGCAGCCGCCAGGCGATCATTCAGCCAGTTGAGACGAAAGCTCGCGATGGAAGGAAGATAGACCAGCACCACCGCGACCATGACGAACAATACCGTCATGAGGAGCACCCGTGCCGAGAGGCCAAAGCGGCCTGACAATCGGTGGATCATGGGTCGGGGGCCATGCATCGCGATTTTACCCAAAGATCCGTGCAAGGCCGATGAACCGGCGCACCCAAGGACTCTGGGTGGTCGGCTTCACGAACTCCACCCCCGCCCGTTTCGACGCCTCCGAGAAGGTGGGATACGGGAACACGAGACCGGCCAGGTCGGATATCTTGAGGTTCTGGGCGATGGCCAACGTCCAGGGAGAAATCAACTCTCCCGCATTTAAACCTGTAATCGCGCAACCGAGCACTTGCCCTCGCGGTGTCACGACGGCCTTCACATGGCCGGCAGTCGCATGGTCCACCCGTGCCCTGTCGTTTTCGGCAAATGGCCAGCGGAGAATACGGATGGCGCGATACTTCGCCCGCGCCTGCTCTTCCGAGAGGCCTACCGTAGCCAGCTCGGGATCGGTGAAGGTCACCCGGGGAATCGGCGCGTCTTCCGCATTGATCGGCAGCCGGAACAAGGTGTTCCTGATCACGAGGCCGGCCTGATGGTCGGCTCCATGCGTCGAGTGCCCACCCCGCGCTGCCCCGCCGGCACAATCTCCGATGGCATAAACCCGCACATTCGATGTCTTGAGGCCCCGGTCGACGACGATTCCTGAATCGTCGTTTTTGATGCGTGCCGCATCGAGCCCGAGGTCATGGATCCTGGGCCGGCGCCCCGCCGCCACGAGGAGATGGGTGCCCATGATCGGCTGCCCGTCGCCGAGTTGCAAAGTCAGGCCGCCATCCGGGGACGGTTCCACCCGCTCGATGGCTACGCTAATCCGCAAGTCGATCCCATCGCCCCGCAAAGCGCGCTCGATGACGGCCGACATTTCCGGGTCCTCTTGGGGAAGAATCCGGGTCGCAGATTCGACAAGCGTCACTTTGGATCCGAGTCGTCGATAGGCTTGGGCGAGCTCGACTCCGGAGGCTCCAGCGCCAAGGACCACCAAGTGGTCCGGCCTGTCGGCGAGATTGAAGATCGTATCGGTCGTAAGGAAGGGAACCCCATCGAGACCGTGAATGGCCGGAATTTCAGCTTCTGACCCGGTGGCGATCACGAAATGCCGGGCTTTGACCTCACAATCGCCCGCGACAATCGTGGTTTCATCCCGGAAACTGGCCTGGGCATGGATAACCCGGATGCCCATCGCGGCCATGCGCTCGCCGGACGCCAGGGGCTCGATGGCTCCCACGACCCCCCGCATAGAGGCCTTCACGTTCACGAAATCCGCCGAGACTTCACCACCCGTGACGATCCCGAAGCGTCGCGCTTCGTGGATCGCCTTCAGACGGCTGGCAGCGGCGATCAAAGCGTTGGCTGGAACCGAGCCGGTATTCAAACTTTCTCCGCCCATGGCGCTCTGCTCGATCAGAACAACAGACACACCGAAGGACGCCGCAATCGAGGCCGCCGTTAATCCACCGGCTCCTCCTCCAACCACACATAGATCCGGCTTCAGCATTTCGGTCACGACAGCGATCCTTCACGCGTCTTAGCCCCGTGGAAATGCTTTAGCAGAATGGAGAGCAGAACCAGAAACCCGAGAAAGGCCAAAGCCGTTATAATCTCCGGCGTCAGCAGATTTGTGATGCTGAGATTGACGCGGCAATCGGTTCCCCCGGTCACCAGACAGGCTTGGCGAAGTTTTTGCTGCTCGCGCAGAACGTCATCGAGACCGGCGCCTGCGATCGCGAAGGCCAGTGAAATCGGTATTATTCCGATCAACGAGGCCGATGCGAAGATTCGCAGACGCACTCCAACGGAAGCGGCGGCCATACTGACGAGCCACGAAGGCACAATCGGCAGCAGGCGGAAAAATAGAACATAGGAGAAGGCATTCTGCCTGAACCCGGCAGCGAGAGCCTGAAGGCGCGGACCGGCCCCGCGTTTGAAGAGGTTCCCGAGCGAGGTTCTGACGATCAGAAAAACGCAAACTCCACCGAGTGTCGCGGAGACCGTGCCGGCGAGAGCTCCGAGCTGCCATCCGAAGAGAAATCCGCCTGCGGTGCACAAAAAAGCTGCAGCAGGCATGGAGAGGACCACGGCACCGATATAGACGACTGTGAACAATGCCAAAGCAGTCCAGGGCCGGGATTCCACGAAAAGCCCCATCTCTTCGCGGCGATCCAGGAGAGCGTCGAAGCTCAAATATCGGGTCGCCCCCGAACCGACGAGCACAACAAGCGCCAAAACAAGGAGAAAGATAGGAATCCATCGCCGCCAGCCCGAACCCGAACTTCCGTCGCTTCCGCCCAAACGTCGCTCTTTTTGTCCCAAAACTATCACGCAGGCCCTTTCGCCTCTTCCAAGTATGCTATGTAGTGCCAAGTCAGACCAGCGTCACACCCCGTGTGACGCTGGAAAGAAAAGCGGTCAGCAGGAAGAGCGGCGTTGACTTTGCCGCCTGCTTCCGCCATAAGCCGCGGGCTGACAGCGCTCGTCTCGGGCGCTGATCTTTTTTGCAAACAATTTCGGGGTTTTTCCCCAATAAATCCAAGACAGGCGCGGGCCTCAAGAGCTTGCCATGTCGTGTGACCGGAGATGAGCCGTGAAAAGGACGTATCAACCGAGCAAGCTGGTTCGCAAGCGCCGCCACGGCTACCGTGCGCGTATGGCGACCAAGGGTGGCCGTAAGGTCATTGCCGCTCGCCGCGCCCATGGCCGCAAGCGCCTTTCGGCGTAAGCGGCGGGAGGCCTGTCCGTGCGCGGCCATCGCGCAGAACCGGTCGGGCGTCTGACCAAAAGACCTGACTTCGTCGCGGCGGCCTCTGGCCGCCGCTTTCATACGGAGCGGATGACGGTCCAGGGCCGTCCACGCGAGGATATAGGCCTCGGATTGCGTATCGGCTTGACGGTCACGAAACGGGTCGGTCATGCTACCGAACGCAACCGGATCAAGCGGCGGCTCCGAACCGCCTGCCAGATCGCCGGGGCGGAACACGCCGGCATCAACGCCGATATCGTGGTAATCGGACGCCGTGACATTCTGTCTGCTGACTACCACCTCCTTATTGACGATCTTCAGCGAGCACTTCGGGTTGTGACGAAGCCGAAAGGCCCGCGACCCGGGAATCGTTCCCAGGATTCTTCCTTTCCACCCACCGACGCTGAACGTCGCGGAAGCACCAATGCGCCAGGACAATAAGAACCTTATCATCGCCATCGCCATGTCGGTGCTGATCCTCCTCGGGTGGCAATATTTCTACGCCACGCCACAGGCGGAAAAGCAGCGCCAGGCCCAGCTTGCGCAACAGCAGCAGCAGCAGACGACGCAAGCTCAACAGTCAGCGCCTTCGGCTACAGCGCCCGTTCCGAACGTATCCGGCGTCGCTCCCAGCACCATGCCTGCGGTTCCGGTGGTGGAATCACGCGAGGCGGCTCTTGCCCGCTCCCCGCGTGTGAAGATAGCCACTCCCGCGATCTCGGGTTCGATCAGCCTGCGTGGCGCGCGCATCGACGACGTTTCGCTCAATCACTACCGGGAGACGGTGGATCCCACGAGCCCGAACATCGTGCTCTTCTCGCCTTCGGGCTCTCCGCATGCCTATTACGCGGAGTTCGGCTGGGTCGGCGCCGCTGCGGGCGCGGCACCCGGTCCCGATACGCTGTGGACGGCGGACAAGACGACTCTAACCCCGCAAACCCCGGTGACCCTCACCTGGGACAATGGCCAAGGGCTCGTCTTCAGCCGCGCGATTAGCGTCGACAACAATTTCATGTTCACGTTGAAGGACACGGTTGAGAACCGCGGCGGAGCGGCTGTCATCCTGAACAACTACGGCCTCGTATCCCGTCACGGGCGACCCGTCACTCTCGGCTACTATGTGCTTCATGAAGGCCTGATCGGCGTCCTCGGCGATCAGGGACTGCAGGAAATCACCTACGCGAACCTCGACAAGGAAGCTCCGCTCCCCGGCCAGACCGCTATCGGCAAGTCCTGGGACAACGTGACCGGCGGCTTTGTCGGTATCACCGACAAGTATTGGGCAGCGACCGTCGTGCCGGACCAGGCGCAGCCTTACAAAGGTTCGTTCACGGCTCGTGTGAACCCGACGAATACGGTCTATCAGGCCAACGTGCTCGGCGGCGGACAGACGATCCAGCCCGGCGCGACCGTTGAGTCCACGCAGCGCCTGTTCGCCGGTGCGAAGGAAGTCGCCGTCGTCGACGGCTACAAGAACAACCTGCAGATCAAGAACTTCGATCTCCTGATCGATTGGGGCTGGTTCTACTTCATCACCAAGCCGCTCTTTAAGGTCATCGATTTCTTCTACAAGCTCGTCGGCAATTTCGGTGTCGCAATCCTGATCGTTACCGTCATCCTGAAGGTTTTCTTCCTGCCGCTCGCCAACAAGTCCTACGCCTCCATGGCCAAGATGAAAGCGGTGCAGCCGGAGATGACCGCGATCCGCGAGCGCTATGCGGATGACCGCGTCAAGCAGCAACAGGCGCTGATGGAGCTCTACAAGAAAGAGAAGATCAATCCGGTCGCTGGCTGCTGGCCCGTCGCGATCCAGATCCCGGTCTTCTTCGCGCTCTATAAGGTGCTCTTCGTCACCATTGAAATGCGCCACGCGCCGTTCTTCGGCTGGATCCACGATCTCGCCGCTCCCGATCCGACGACGATCTTCAATCTCTTCGGGCTGCTTCCCTTCAATCCCGGCAACGTGCCGGGGGTCGGCCACTTCCTGCTGCTTGGCGCCTGGCCGATCATCATGGGCATCACCATGTGGCTGCAGATGAAGATGAACCCCGCTCCGCCGGATCCGGTGCAGCAGAAGGTCTTCGCCTGGATGCCGGTGATCTTCACCTTCATGCTGGGCTCGTTCCCCGCCGGCCTTGTCATTTACTGGGCTTGGAACAACCTGCTCTCCGTCACGCAGCAGGCCTTCATCATGCGGCGCAACGGCGTGAAGGTGGAATTGTTCGACAACCTGCGCAACACCTTCAGCCGCAAGGCTCCGGCCAAGAGCTGACGAAAACGGCGGAAGGGCCGCGTTGTCCCTTCCGGCTTCACGCCCTAAATCAGCCGTCGCGAGCACCATCGCGGCGGCTTTTTCATGAACAAGGTCGAGCATCCGGAGAAGGCGATTCCAGATCGCGCCAAGCTGGCGCGTGAGATCGAACTGAAGCTCGAATTCGCGCCGCACGACATTCATCGCATCTTGCGGCATCCGATTTTGACGGAGGCGAAAGCGCTGCCGGAACGCGGCGGCCATCTTCACGCGGTTTACTACGACACGCCCAATCACGCCCTGCGCCGGGCGGGCCTGTCGCTACGCGTGCGCCACGAGAACGGACGTTTCATCCAGACGATCAAGGCGGAACAGAAATCGCACTCTCTCGCCCTCGACAGGGCCGAATGGGAATGCGCCGTCGATGGCGCATTCGATCCGGCGGCTGCGGCCGGAACGCCGCTCACCCGTTTCCTCTCCGACCCATCGGCGAAGGACAAGATCCGCCCTCTCTTCACAGTGGAAACCGACAGGCGCGCCTTCCTGATCGCACGCGACGGCTCTCGCATCGAGATCGCCATCGACATGGCGCGTGCGTCATGCGGCAAGCACAAGGAGAACTTCGCCGAGATCGAGCTTGAACTGAAACGGGGCGAGCCCACCACCCTGTTCGCCATCGCGCGCGAAATCGCGAAAGCTGTTCCGCTGCGCCTTTCGCTCGTGACGAAATCGGAGCGCGCCTACGCACTCTCGAAGAAGTCCGCTCTCAAGCCGTCGCACGCTCGACCTGTCGCGCTTCCGCATTATCTGGCGAGCGCGGAAGCATTTCAGGTCATCGCACGCTCCTGCCTGTTTCAGATCGTCCGAAACGATGCCGTTCTCCAACGAAACCGCGCACCGGAAGCCGTCCATCAATTGCGGGTGGGCATACGAAGGTTGCGTGCGGCGACATCCATTTTCAAAGACCAGCTCCGCGATCGCGAGAGCCGCGCATGTCGTTTGGAATTGCGCTGGATGGCAAAGCAGCTCAATCCGGCGCGGGACATCGATGTGCTGCTTGGCAATTTGCGCCATGCGCACGCGCGCCAACGCGATCTGCGCGAGATCGAGGCCCGCCGCAAGGAAACTTACATCGCCCTATTCGAAGTCCTCGCCGCGCGCCGTTTCAAGAAAGCTCTTCTCGCGCTGGCGGCATGGATCGAAACGGGCGCATGGCTGACGCGAGACAAGCGGAAGGCGCGAGCGCAACGCTTCATGCGTGTGGAGCAGCGCGCCGCCGAAGATCTCTCCCGTCGCTGGAAGCGGATCAGTAAGCGCGTCACGCGCGTCGAAGATTTGAACCCCGATCAGCATCACAAACTGCGGATTCGCATCAAGGCCCTGCGATATGGCACGGAGTTTTTCGCGAGCCTGTTCGACGTGCCCACGATCAAGCGACGGCGAAAAGCATTCCTCGCGCAACTCGAAGTGTTGCAGGATGCCCTGGGCGAGATCAACGATCAGGCCATCGCGAAATCCCTCGCGCCCGATATAAAGAGCGTCAACAAGGGCGCCAAGCAACAGCGACGCAAACTTCTCAGCAAAGCCGCGTCGGCAGCCGACAAGCTCTCGAAGGTCAAGCCATTCTGGGAATAGCCACGCCATCCCTCCCTTGGAGCGCGGGCGCGGATCGAAGCGCTTGAAGAATGCGGTCTGAGCGCCGATAAGGGGGCATGACAGACACCGCACCCGACCCCTATCTCGAAATCGGCCGCAAGCTCTTTGCCGGCGAGGCGGATTTCAAATGGGCTTCGACATCCCTCAAGAACCTCCCGCCCATGACCAAGGTCGAGATCGCCTTCGCCGGGCGTTCGAATGTGGGAAAATCAAGCCTTATCAATGCGTTGACGGGGCGCAACACGCTCGCGCGCACCTCCCACACGCCGGGCCGGACCCAACAGCTCAACTTCTTTGACATCGGCGGACGCCTGCATCTCATCGACATGCCGGGCTATGGCTATGCCGCCGTCGAGAAGGAGAAGGTGCAGGCCTGGACGAAGCTCATCCACGATTACCTGCGTGGCCGCGCCAGCCTCGCGCGGGTCTATGTGCTGATCGATTCCCGCCACGGCATCAAGCAGACCGACGAGGCGGTTCTGGAAACCCTCGACAAGGCCGCCGTCTCCTACCAGATCGTCCTGACCAAGGCGGATGAGCTGAAGAGCGGCGAAATCGAAAAATGCATCGCCGACACCGCCGGGAAAATCGCCAAACGCGCGGCGGCCTTCCCGGAGATCATGCCGACCTCGAGCCGCACCGGCGGGGGTATTCCGGAGTTGCGGGCGGGCATAGCCCAGCTTCTTGCCGAAAGAGGGGGGCAATGAGCGCGTCCGATCGCATCCTTACCGTGCTGGCTGCTCTGGCAGGGCTCTTCGGAGTCGGCCTTTCTGCCGCCGCGGCCCATGTGACGGGCGACGGCAGCCTGCAGGTTGCGGCGCAGTTCCTGCTTTTCCACGCCCCTGCTCTCCTTGCCCTCGTCGCCCTGGTGAAAACCGAAGCGATTCGCCCGAAGCTGGCGCGGCTTGCCGGGTTCATTCTGGTATTGGGCCTTGCCCTCTTCAGCGGAGATCTCGCGCGGCGGGCGCTTGCCGGGGAGGCCCTCGCTCCCATGGCCGCGCCGACAGGCGGGGTTCTGCTCATGATCGGCTGGGCCCTTATCGGCATCTCCGCTGTCCTTCGTCGAAACACTTGAAATCTTGAGTTTCCAGGGCAGTGCAGCTGAGTTAGAAGGCTCGCCGATTGCCCGATTCCCGTAACCGGAGCCTTTTGATGTCCGATACCGCCGACCAGCTCCCCAACGTGCATGTGCGCGCCGAAGTGCTCGTTCAGGCCTTGCCGCACATGCAGCGCTATGACCAGCAGGTCGTGGTTGTGAAGTATGGCGGCCACGCCATGGGCGACCGTGCTGCGGCGGAAGACTTCGCCGAGGATGTGGTGCTGCTCGAACAATCGGGTATCAAGCCCATCGTCGTGCATGGTGGCGGGCCGCAGATCGGTAAGATGCTCGAAAAGCTCGGCATCAAGTCCGAGTTCAAGGGCGGATTGCGCGTCACGGACGCCGCCACCGTAGAGGTGGTCGAGATGGTGCTGGCCGGCTCCATCAACAAACAGATCGTCGGCTGGATCGGCGCCGAAGGCGGCAAGGCCGTGGGGCTTTGCGGCAAAGACGGCAACATGGTCACCGCCCGCAAAGTGACCCGCACGACGGTCGATCCGGATTCGAACATCGAGAAAGTGGTCGATCTCGGCTTCGTGGGCGAGCCCGAGCATGTAAACCGCGCTGTACTCGATCAGGTCCTGAGCGCCGAGCTCATCCCCGTTCTCGCACCCGTCGCAGCCGGCCATGACGGCGAGACCTACAACGTCAACGCGGACACCTTCGCGGGGGCCATCGCCGGAGCCATGCATGCAAAGCGCCTGCTTCTGCTGACTGACGTTCCCGGTGTTCTCGATAAGAACAAAAACCTCATCCCCGACATGACCATCGAGGATTGTCGCCGGCTGATCGCGGACGGCACCATCACGGATGGCATGATTCCCAAGATCGAGACCTGCATCTACGCCCTGGAGCGCGGGGTCGAGGCGGTCGTCATTCTGGACGGTAAGGTGCCGCATTCGGTGCTTCTGGAGCTGTTCACAGATCACGGTGCCGGCACAATGATCCGACGCGGGTAGGCGTAACTCTGTTTCATTGAAACAGGGTCATCCTTCCGAGCCATTTGCGGTTGGCTCAACATTTCTTATATTACCTTCAATGGGGCTGTCCGGCCCCATTGCTGTCTGTAGAAGTGATATGAACGTCTTCAATCCTGCCGAGCCCACCCTATCCGTCACCGAACCGCGCAGCTTCGCGCATGTCGATATCTGGGTCTTCGATCTGGACAATACGCTCTATCCGCACAGCTCCCGCGTATGGCCGCAGATAGACGAGCGGATCACCCTGTATATCGCCGACATGTTCGGGTTGGATGGCATTTCCGCCAAGGCGTTGCAGAAGTTCTTCTATCACAAGTACGGGACGACCTTGCGCGCGCTCATCGAAGAGCATGGCATCGATCCTCATCACTTTCTCGATTTCGCGCACGATATCGATCACACGGATCTTGAGCTGGATCTCAGCCTCAGCACCGCCATAGAGAGCCTGCCCGGCCGTAAACTGATCCTCACCAACGGCTCACGGAAGCACGCCGAAAACGTGGCGAAGAAGCTTGGTATTCTTGATCACTTCGAGGATGTTTTCGATATCGCCGCCGCCAACTTCGTGCCGAAGCCCGAACGCCGCGCCTACGAAATCTTTCTTGAGAAGCACGGCGTCGATCCGGCTCGTGCGGCCATGTTCGAGGATCTTGCCAAGAATCTCATCGTGCCACGCGAACTCGGCATGATGACGACATTGGTTGTCCCGAAGACCGTCGATCCGTTCCGTGAAGCTTTCGAGCAGGATGCGGTCCAGACGCCGCACATCGACTATATCACGAACGATCTCGCGATCTTCCTGAAACGATGCCTCAGAACCGATCCTTAGAGTCCGATCCCGCTCACAGAACAGGATCAGACTCCAAAGGGTGAAGCTGACGAGAAAAGTGTTGTTACCCCGAAGCCGATACTGCGAGAAGCGAACAACTCGTCATCTGAATAACGAAGAGCGGCGGCGGGCCGCGCTCTTCGTTGAAGACTTCTCTACGCAGCCTTCGTGTTGACGCTGCTCTTTGCGATACCATTCAGCGTTACGTCCGTCGCCTTTTCCTGTTCGAGAATTTGATGGAGGATTGCTGCGCTGTCCTCCCGGCCGAGTTGTTTCGCCCAAGCCGTCAGCGTACCGTAGCGATTGATCTCATAATGCTCGACGGCCTGTGCTGCCGCGATGAGCGCGGCATCCAGAACCTTCTTGTCCGCGACATCACTCGTTATGTCCTGTGCTTCGTCTATGATGCCGTTGATCGCCGGACAGGTCACTTCCTTCGGCTTGTGGCCATGCAAGCCAAACACCTTCTCGACGAGCTTGATTTGCTCTTCCGTCTCGCCAAGATGTTTCTTGAAGGCTTGCTTGAGCTGCGGATCGCTCGCCTTCTCCATCATGTCCGGCAACGCTTTCTTAATCTGGTGCTCGGCGTAATAAATGTCCTGCAGTGTGTGGACGAAGAGATCGTCCAGAGTTTTAATGTCCTTTGAAAAAAGACCCATACTTTCACTCCTTCGCATGGCGTCGAAATCCGTTGGCAACAGAGATCGCCCAGGTGGGGGAGAACGTTGTGGTCCGCGATCTGTTCCTGCGGAAGCTCTAGAATGATGTCCTAGAGTCTGCTCGTACGCTATTCGACCGCGCGCAGACTGCGCCCTTGCGTTTGCAAAAGATCGGCCTGATCGACAGCTTCGCTTTTATCGAATTCGAGCGTCTCGATCCGTTGCCCACGCTTCGTGATCTTGTCGGTCGAAGTCTTGATCTGCGCCACATCGTCTTGCGCCTGGCGGAAATGCGTATCGAGTTTCGTCACGCGCGTGGACAGCCGCTCGACATCCCCAAGCAACTTCTGAACCTCGACTTGAATGACGCGCGCTTCCTCCCGAATGCGCGCATCGCGAACCAGCGCCTGCATAACCTGAATCGCAAGGGCAAGAAGCGAGGGCGAAACGATTACGATGCGGGCGCGATGGGCCTTCTGCACGACGTCGTCGAAATACTCTGCGACATCCGCGTAGATCGATTCCGCCGGCACGAACATCAGCGCCACATCCTGCGTCTCGCCGGGGATGAAGTATTTCTCTGCTATATCCTTCACGTGAGTCAGCATGTCGTTGCGAATGCGCGTTGCAGCGCGCCCGCGCGCTTCGTCACCGCTGGCGTCGCGAAACTGGGTGAAGCTCTCCAGAGGAAACTTGGCATCGATCACCAGGCCACGCTCATCACCGGGAAGCCGCACGACGCAATCCGGCCGTGTGCGGTTGGACAGCGTCGGCTGGAATTCGAACGCATTGTTGGGGAGGCCATCGCGAATGATCGCCTCCATGCGACCTTGACCATAGGCCCCCCGTGTCTGCTTGTTGGCCAGAATATCGCGCAGACCCACGATTTCGCCAGTCAAATCGGTGAGGTTCCTTTGAGCGACGTCGATGACAGCAAGCCGCTCGTTGAGCTTGGACAAGCTGTCGTTCTGCTGCTTGGAGGAAGCTTCAAGCCCCTGCCCTAACCGGTGCTGCAAGCCGTCCATGCGCTCGGAGAGCATGCGGACGACTTCGCCTTGGCGACTGCCGAACACCTCCGCTATGGTTTGCATGCGGCCGGTCATCTCGGAATTGATGCGGGCGAGTTCCGCGACCTTATCGTCCATCTCCATGGCGCGCTCAGCGGCAACCGCATCGGCAATCGCCCGCTCCCGCCTGGTTTTCAAAAGGAGTATGGTGACCGTGAACAGCAGGACCAGGGCCAAACCCGCCATCCCGAGGGCGAGGTCACCCAGGGTCACGACTGTGGATCCGAAAGTCAGGGCGGGAAAATTCATGGCTTCACGTCTCAGAGCGATTCGGCCTATCCGAACAGATCACGAACGATTTGACCATCCTCAAGCGAAACCTTATCTCCAGCAACTATGACCATAAGACCCCTTGTCATCCTGCCTGATTCCCAGCTGCGCCTCATTTCCAAGCCGGTCGCGAGCATTACGGACGAGATCCGCGCGCTTGCCGACGACATGCTGGAAACCATGTATGACGCCCCAGGCGTGGGCCTCGCCGCCATCCAGATTGGGGTGCCATTGCGCGTCGTGACCATGGATGTGTCGAGATCCGAGGACGAGCGTCAGCCCATAGTGCTGCTCAACCCGGAAATCGTCTCCTCCTCCGAGGAGAAGAGCGTCTACGAGGAAGGTTGCCTCTCGATCCCCGAATATTATGAAGAAGTCGAGCGCCCGACCCGCGTGCGTTTTCGCTACATGAATCTTAAGGGCGAAATCGTCGAGCAGGACGCCGATGGGCTTCTGGCGACCTGCATTCAGCATGAGATCGACCATCTCAACGGAGTGCTGTTCATCGATTACCTGTCGAAGCTCAAGCGCGACCGGGTGGTGACCAAGTTCAAAAAGGCCGCGAAACGCGAGGAAAAAACCGCATGACCCTCCGTGTCGTCTTCATGGGAACGCCCGATTTCGCCGTGCCGACCTTGGCCGAGATCGTCGGTCAAGGTCACGACGTGGTCGCCGTCTACACGCGCCCCCCGGCCGCTGCCGGGCGCGGCATGGAATTGAAGCCCTCGCCCGTCCACGCCATGGCAGAGCGTTTCGGCCTCGAGGTCTTCGCGCCCTCGACTCTTCGGACGGAAGAGGCGCGCGCAACCTTCTTCGATCATGAAGCCGACGTTGCCGTCGTCGTGGCCTATGGCATGATTTTGCCGAGGCCGATCCTCGAAGCGCCACAGCTCGGCTGCCTCAACCTTCACGCCTCGCTCCTGCCGCGCTGGCGCGGCGCAGCACCGATTCAACGCGCCATCATGGCGGGTGATGAGGAGACCGGCGTCGCGGTGATGAAGATGGAGGAAGGCCTCGATACGGGCCCCGTCGGCATGGTCGAGAAGGTTGCGATTACCTCGGACATGAATGCAGGTGACTTGCACGACAAACTGATGGTGCTTGGCGCCGATCTGATGGTGCGTGCGCTCGCAGCCTTGTCGCGTGGCGGCCTGAATTTCACACCGCAGCCTGAGATCGGCGTCACCTATGCCCACAAGCTCGGCAATGACGATGCGCGCATCGATTGGCAGCTTCCAGCCCAGGCGCTCCACGATCATGTGCGCGGCCTCTCGCCCTTTCCCGGCGCTTTCTTCAGCGCTGATTTCGGCAAAGGTCCCGAGCGGGTGAAAGTGCTGCGCACGGCTCTTGCACAGGGCTCTGGTGAGGCGGGAATGCTCCTCGATTCCAGCGGCACCATCGCCTGTGGCGAGAGTGCGGTACGGCTTCTGCAAGTTCAGCGCGCGGGCAAATCGCCGATGAGTGCCGAAGACTTCATGCGTGGCATTCGCCTGGAACCCGGCATCAAGCTTTTATGAGCGCGGTCGTTCACAAAGCGTGTCTGACGGAGCTGTTCTGACATGCCGCGCTATAAACTCGTCGTCGAATATGACGGCACGCCCTATTCCGGCTGGCAGCATCAGCAGAACGGATTGTCCGTGCAGGAAGCGGTGGAATCCGCCATCCGGCGTTTCGCCGGACACGACGTGCGCATTCATTGCGCGGGGCGAACCGATGCCGGTGTTCATGCGATGCATCAGGTCGTGCATGTGGATCTCGAAAAGCACTGGCGTGCCGATACCGTGCGCGATGCGACCAATGCCCATTTGAAACCACGGCCGATTGCGATCCTCTCCGCCGAGGAAGTTCCGGAGGCGTTCAACGCGCGCATCTCAGCAGTGAAGCGACACTATCTCTATCGCATCCTCAATCGCCGTGCCCCGCCCGCTCTCGATACCAATCGTGTCTGGCATGTGGCGTGGGGACTCGATGCCGTGACCATGCACGAGGCAGCGCAGCATCTCGTGGGACGCCACGACTTCACGACTTTCCGCGCGGCTGAATGCCAGGCGAGTGGCCCGGTGCGGACTCTCGACAGGCTCGATGTTGAGCGCATCGGTGACGAGATCCGCATCTTCGCGTCGGCGCGCTCGTTTCTTCACCATCAGGTGCGTTCGATGGTCGGCACATTGGAGCGCGCTGGCGCGGAAAAATGGTCGGTCGAGGACGTCAAAGCGGCGCTCGACTCGCGCGACCGTCAACGCTGCGGCCCCATGGCCCCATCCACTGGGCTTTATCTGATTGGTGTGGATTACCCTAGAGCATGATCAGAACAAGTGGAAACCGGTTGTTCGCCCGGATCATGCGGCATCAAACTCTAGCCGATCAGCGTGCGCGTTATCCCGTCGATGATGAGATTGAGAACAACGCCGATCACCACGATGCCGAAGGCAAGCCCAGCGGACACGCCGAGAGTCTCCTTCGTGGCGAACCATTGCAGACGCATGAGAATGATGGCGAAAGCAACGGTGAACACGCTGGCGAGCGCAGGCGTCGCCCAGCCGACCACGAGCAGGAGTGCAGGAATAGAGAGTGCGAGAAGCGCAAGAACCGTGATCCAGTTCGTCACGATCACGAACGGCACATAGCGATCCGTTTTGTGCAGTTTGCGTGAAATCCAGATCATCGCCAGAGGCAACGCTAGAAAGCTCGCTGCGAAGCCGAGAGCAACAACGAGATCGACCCAGATGCTGCCGAGCAGCGCCCGATCCGGTTGCAGGAGGCCAAGGCGCAGGCGCTCAAGCGCCACGGAAACTACGTAAGCCGGAAGCGCGAGCCAAATTGCGGCGAAGGAGCGCCAGAAACCACGCTCACTCATGTCGAAAGCCTGAAGCCCTTCCGTTCGGCTATGAAGCAGATCGATCGCGCCTTTCAGAGAACGGTTCACCTCTTCGGCTGAAACGATCATTGAACGCCTCCAGCAGACCTCGCCAAGGCAGAACCGGCCTGTTTGGGAGCGGTTCCATCAAAACTAGACTTTAGTCTAGTATGACTGAGATGGAGAGCTTGTCAGCCCTTGGGAGCAAAATAGGCGTCGAGCACCTTGCGATAAATCGCCGCCAGCCGGTCGAGATCGGCCACCGCAACCCGCTCGTCGATCTGGTGCATGGTCTGGCCGACGAGGCCGAACTCGACCACGGGGCAGTCCTTCACGATGAAGCGGGCATCAGAGGTGCCGCCGGTGGTGGAAAGCTTTGGACGCCGTCCTGTCTCGTCTTCGACGGCATCCGCAATGAAGTCGACGAAATCGTTGGGCGGCGTCAGGAAGGCGACGGCGTTAGTCGGCTCGACGATCAGCGTGTAGCGCACCGTATTGCCCGCGGCCTCGCGCAGGCGGCGCGCCAACTCCTCCTCCAGGCTTTGCGGCGACCACAGGTCGTTAAAGCGGATATTGAAGGTGGCCCGCGCCTCGGCGGGAATGACGTTCGACGCGCGGTTGCCCACATCGAAGGTGGTCACCTCGAGATTGGACGCATCAAAATGCGCCGTGCCTTTGTCGAGCGGCTCGCTCAAGAGGCCTTCAAGAAGACGCATGAGACCCGGAATGGGGTTTTCCGCCAGATGCGGATAAGCCACATGCCCCTGCTTCCCCTCCACGATCACATGGCCCGTCAGCGAACCGCGACGGCCGATCTTGATCATATCGCCGAGGTGGTCCGGGTTCGTCGGTTCGCCCAGGATGCAATGGTCGAAGCGCTCGCCACGCGCCTTCGCCCATTCGAGCAGCTTGACGGTACCGTTGATCGCAGGCCCCTCCTCATCACCCGTGATGAGGAAGCCGATAGAGCCATTGAAATCGGGATTGTCACGCAGGAACGATAGCGCGCCCGCCATCATGCAGGCGATACCGCCCTTCATATCGACCGCGCCGCGCCCATAAAGCTCGCCGCCGTCGATCACGCCTCCGAACGGATCATGCCGCCACCGACTCACATCGCCGGGCGGCACCACATCCGTGTGGCCTGCGAAGAGCAGGTAGGGCTCAGCGTTACCGAAGCGCGCGTAAAGATTTTCCACATCCGGCGTGCCTGCTTCAGAGAAAACAGGACGATGAACCTCGAACCCCGCTTCGCGCAAAACGCTCGCGACAAAGGCAAGCGACCCGCCCTCCACGGGCGTCACGGACGGGCAGCGCAGAAGGGATTGGGCAAGAGCGAGGGGGGATGTGTCGTGCGGCATGGCTTTTCATGGCGCACGTTGCTGTCGGAAATCAATCCCCGATGCGGCGATTACTCGGCCAGGTTGAGGCTAAGGCTAGCACCTGGATCGAGCGGATCACTCCCGAACCTGTTCGGGCCGTCAGTGCCGCGCAAGCATCCTGTTTGAACGAAAAGCCAGACGCCGAAGCTGAACATGAAAATGCCGGCACAAATCATCAAGGCCGGGCTCTGGAGAATAGCACCTAGGATCAAAACCGGCGCGGGAGCCAGTTGGGCGAACATCCACCACGCACTCAGGTCACGATCGTGAAGTCTCTTTGCCTCGATGGCAAAACTCGGGATCAGCGAAATCAAGCTGAGAGAACCGCTGATAATCGAGCTGACAACCGCGCTAAAAAGCCCATGAAGAACGAGCTGTAGGATTCCCAGAGAGATCCCTATCAGGAGCATAATTCCGACTGCGCCCCAATAACGGGCGCGGTTAATGCGACCGTTGAAGCTGAAAAGAAGCTGCGAAAGATTCACTCTATTCCCCCAATGTGTTTTGCTCCTTTATAACACTCGAGATAAAACTTCCAGTCGACCTTCGGCCTAATCCCGCAACAACTCGTTGATCGCCGTTTTCGCGCGGGTTTGCGCATCGACGCGCTTCACGATCACCGCGCAGTAGAGCGACGGGCCGGGCGTGCCGTCGGGCAAGGGCTTTCCGGGTAGCGAGCCGGGGACGACGACGGAGTATGGCGGCACGCGGCCGATGAAGATTTCGCCCGTGTTGCGGTCTATGATCTTGGTGGAGGCCGAGATGAAGACGCCCATGGAGAGCACGGATCCCTCGCCGACAATGACGCCTTCCACCACTTCAGAGCGCGCGCCGATGAAGCAATTGTCCTCGATGATGACGGGGTTGGCCTGCAACGGCTCCAGCACGCCGCCGATGCCGACGCCGCCGGAGAGGTGCACATGCTTGCCGATCTGTGCGCAGGAGCCGACCGTCACCCAGGTATCGACCATGGTGCCCTCGCCCACATAAGCGCCGAGGTTCACGAAGGACGGCATGAGAACGACGTTCGGCGCGATATACGCACCCCGACGCACTACGCAATTCGGCACGGCGCGGAAGCCCGCCTGCTTGAACTCGACGTCCGACCAACCATCGAACTTGGAGGGCACCTTGTCCCACCACACGGAATTACCGGGGCCACCCTTGATGATGCCCATGTCGTGGAGGCGGAAGGACAGAAGTACGGCCTTCTTCAGCCATTGATTGACCTGCCACTCAGTCCCGACCTTTTCCGCGACGCGCGCCTTGCCTGAATCGAGAAGGTGGAGCGACTGCTCGACAGCCTCACGAACCGCACCTTTCGTCGAGGGGCTGACATTAGCCCGGTCTTCCCAGGCGGCATCGATGGTGCGGGCGAGATCGGCGAAGGGCATGGACTGGCTCGGAGCTTAGGTGAAGGGACGAAGCTTGATTAGCAACGCTTGTCGGCGCTGTCACGTTGAAGTGTTAACCGTCATTCCGGGGCTGCGAAGCGGAACCCGGGATCGTCTGCCGGATGTGGAGCTTTTCTCGTTTCACGATCCCGGATCGCCTTCGGCGTCCGGGATGACGAGCACTCGCTCAAAACGCCGTGCGCTGCTTGATTGCGGCTGAGAGCGTGCCCTCGTCGAGATAATCGAGCTCACCGCCCACCGGCACGCCATGGGCGAGCTTCGTCACTTTCACGGGCAGATGGTTCAGAAGATCGGTCACGTAATGGGCTGTCGTCTGGCCATCGACGGTAGCGTTGAGCGCCAGGATAATTTCGCCCACTCCCGGATCGGAAGCGCGCGCGACGAGGCTGTCGAGATTGAGATGTTCCGGACGGATACCATCGAGCGGCGAGAGCACGCCGCCGAGCACGTGATAGCGCGCGTTGATCGCGCCCGAACGCTCCAGCGCCCACAGATCCGACACGTCTTCCACCACGACGAGAATGGACGAATCGCGGCGATGATCGGCGCAAATCGTGCACGGATCGGACGTATCCACGTTGCCGCAGGCCGAGCACACGACGATGCGCTCGGTAGCGACGCGCATGGCCTCGCTCAACGGATTGAGAAGCGTGTCGCGTTTCTTGATGAGATGAAGCGCCGCGCGCCGGGCCGAACGCGGACCGAGCCCCGGCAGACGCGCCAGAAGCTGGATCAGACGTTCGATTTCAGGGCCGGCGACGGACTGGGCCATTCGACTCTCAGAACAGCTTCAGGCCCGGCGGCAAAGGCAGGCCCTTGGTAAGCGCCGACATGCGCTCTTCCGTGGCGCGGTCGGCCTTACCCTTGGCGTCGTTCATGGCCGCGACGATGAGATCTTCCAGGATCTCCTTCTCGTCCGCATTCATCAGAGACGGATCGATGTTGATGGCGCGCAATTGTCCCTTGGCCGTGATCTTCACGACGACGGCGCCGCCGCCGGATGAGCCTTCGACTTCCACGTTTTCAAGTTCGGCCTGTGCATCCTGAAGCTTCTGCTGCATGGCCTGGGCTTGCTTCATCAATCCCATGATGTCGCGCATGATCTCTACTCCAGTTCGTCGTCGATATCGGTGTCGGCCGGCGCATCGATCTCGGTGTCGGAAGATGTATCGTCGCCAGACTTGTCGCTGCGCTCGACCACATTCACGATCTGCGCGCCGGGAAATTTCGAAAGAACCGCCTGCACGAGCGGATGGGACGCTGCGCCATCCTTGCGTTCTTTTTCGGCGGCGTCCGCTCTCTCCTTCAAGGTCGCATCGCCATCCTGCGAGGACAAGGCCACGACCCAACGCTGGCCGGTCCATTGCTGGAGCGCGCGAGAGAGATCATTGGCGATGGCGCGGCTGCCCCCATGGGCGAGATTGAACTCGATGCGCCCTTCCTCGAAACGCACGAGACGAACATCACGCTCGAGCGCGGCCTTGAGCACGATTTCGCGCTTCTCACCCATGAGAGCGACCACGTCCTCGAAACGACGAAGCCGCATGACGGGAGCGCCTTGCGGCGGTTCGAGGCGCGGCTGCGGGGACGGTTGCGATGTCGCGAGCGCGATATTGCCGGAGATCATCGGGCCGCCGCCACCGGAGGGTCGCGTCGGTGCGGGCGAAAGCGATCCGCCCGTAGACAACGGCGCACCATCCTTCAACGCACGCAAGGCATCATCCGGCGTCGGCAGATCGGCAGCATAGGCGAGACGCACGAGCACCATTTCGGCTGTCGCGACAGGCCGGTTCGAACCCTGCACTTCCGGCAAACCTTTCAAAAGGATCTGCCATGTACGCGAGAGAATGCGCACGGAAAGCTTCGCCGCGAATTCGAGACCGCGCGTGCGCTCGATCTCGGAAAGCGCAGGATCTTTCGCCGCCTCAGAAATGAGCTTCAGGCGCGTGACAACATGGGTGAAGGCGGCAAGATCGGAGAGAATCATGCCGGGATCGGCACCCGCATCGTATTGCGCGCGAAGTCCGGCGAAAGCAGCCGGAATATCGCCGCGCATCACCGCCTCGAACAGGTCGATGACGAGCGTGCGGTCGGCAAGGCCGAGCATGTCGCGAACGGTGTCGGCCTTCACGATGCCCGCGCCATGGGCGATGGCCTGATCGAGCAGCGACAGTGAATCGCGCGCCGAGCCCTCGGCCGCACGGGCGATGGCGGCGAGCGCCTCCGTTTCGGCCTGCACGCCCTCGGCATCGCTGATGCGTGCAAGATGCGCTACGAGCTTGTCCGCCTCGATGCGCCGCAGATCGAAGCGCTGGCAGCGGGAAAGAATCGTGACCGGGACTTTGCGGATTTCAGTGGTCGCGAAAATGAACTTCGCATGCGGCGGCGGTTCTTCGAGCGTCTTCAGGAAGGCGTTGAACGCCTTCTCGGAGAGCATGTGAACCTCGTCGATGATGTAGACCTTGTAGCGCGCGGAGACCGGCGAATAGCGAATGCCGTCGATGATCTGGCGAACATCGTCGATGCCCGTATGGGACGCGGCGTCCATCTCCAACACGTCCACATGGCGCGATTCCATGATCGAGGCGCAATGCACCCCGAGTTCGGGCATATGGATGGTCGGAGCGCCGGAACCGTCGGCCTTCTGGTAGTTGAGGCCGCGCGCCAGAATGCGCGCCGTCGTCGTCTTGCCGACGCCGCGCACGCCGGTGAGCATCCAGGCCTGCGGAATGCGGCCTGTCTCGAAAGCATTGGACAGGGTGCGAACCATCGCCTCCTGCCCGACCAGATCCTCGAAGGTGCTCGGACGGTATTTGCGGGCGAGAACGCGATAAGGCGAAGCGGGCGCTTCGGCCACCGGCGCAGCCGGGAACCCCGGCAGAGCCGGCTCGTCGTTCAGGGGCGTGCCGGCTGTGGTTTCGTCCATCGGCTTAAAGGCTTTGGAATGATTGTCAGCGCCAGGGTTTCGAGGCGCCAGGGTGGGAGGCTGGACGAAGACCCGTTCGGTCTCGTTAGGGCTGCTTCCTTCCGGATCTGACCCGGTTGGCGAGTGAGACGTCCCTCGCCAACCTCCCGAGGCCTATATGAGGTTTTCGGAAGAGGAACGCAAGTTAGGTGTCGACGCCCTCCCGTGTCATCCCCGGTACCTACCCGTCATCCCGGGGGCCGCGCTAGTGGTACCGGGGATCGTCCGAGGTGAATGGCGCTTTATCCGGCGCACGATCCTGGATCGCCTGCGGCGTCCGGGATGACGATGGACCGGGATGACGGCTGACACCGCCCCTCCCCCTGGGCTACAAAGCCCTATGACCTTCGCTCTCGATTCCCGCCTCCAAGCCGACACCATTCCCATCGGCGATCTGTCCCTGTCCTCGGTTCTGCTCCTCAACGATGCCCGGTTTCCCTGGTTCGTTCTGGTGCCGCGCATCCCGGACGCGAGCGAGTTGACAGATCTGTCGGATGATCAGGCCGCGACCTTGATGCGCGAAATCCGCCTCGCGACCGGTGTGATGGCGAGCCTCGCCCGTCCCGACAAAGTGAACGTGGGTGCTCTCGGCAACATCGTGACACAGCTTCATGTGCATGTGATCGGGCGCTTTCGCTCCGATCCGGCCTGGCCCGGCCCCGTCTGGGGCCACGGTACTCGCACGCCCTATCCCGACCATGCGACAACCGCGCTGATCGAGCGCGCCGCTGCGCTTTTTCAGGCGGCTTGAATGGCTATCGGTTTTGCCACCAACCACCTCGTCCGTCACACCGCCGAGGGCGATCCGGAGGCACTCGCGCACGCCATTGCCGATGCGAAGACCGCCATGGTGGTGATGGCGGGGGACATTCCGATTCTGCTCACGGGGCAACCGGGCTCCAGCCTGCTCCCGGCCTCGATGCTGGAGCGCCTGCCGGATCATAAGGAACAAGTGTTTCTCGGCATTTTCGCAGGCCAGAAGGTCGTCGCGACTCTGGCCTCACCCGAGACCGCCGACCTTTTTCGCGCGGATCCTGCTTTTACCGTCACCGATCTGCGCTCCATCGCAACACAGGGGCTCGTGCGGCCGGAGGAACTGGGGCTGCTTGCAACGACGAAATCCGTGCTCGACTGGCATTCCCGCCATCGGTTCTGTGCCAATTGCGGCGCGCCGACGAGCCTCGCCCATGCGGGCTTCCGGCGCGACTGCTCCGCATGCGGCACGCAGCATTTTCCGCGCACCGACCCGGTCGTCATCATGCTGATCGCGCGCGACGATAAGTGCCTGCTCGGGCGACAGCCGCGTTTTGCGGAGAAGGTGTATTCCTGCCTCGCAGGCTTTCTGGAACCCGGCGAGACCATCGAGGATGCAGTGCGGCGTGAAACCTTCGAGGAAGCGGGCGTGCATGTGGGTGAGGTGCGCTACCTCGCCTCGCAACCCTGGCCGTTCCCCTCATCCCTGATGATCGGTTGCATCGGTGAAGCTTTGTCGGATGAGATCGTCATCGACGAGGCCGAGCTTCAGGATGCGCGGTGGTTCACCCGCGACGACGTGCGCCGCATGCTCGACGGCACGCACGAGCACTATGCCGCGCCCAATCCTATCGCAATCGCGCATTATCTCTTGCGCGAATGGATGCGAAGTTAGAGCAGCATTCGCAGGTTCTGCATGAGATTCAAAACCCCTCCACGTCATGCCCGGGCTTGTCCCGGGCATCCACGCCTTGGACCGGATGAGCGGTGGGAAGGAAGGCGTGGATGGCCGGAACAAGCCCAGCCATGACAAAGAATGTCGGATCTAAGCGGAGAGTCGCGAGATCGGCTCAAACCGATAAGCGATTTCCGTGACGATCTGACCGCGTAATTCAAGGGACTGCTCGGGACCAGCTTTGCCGCCGAGCGCTTCGTAGAAACTGCGTGCTGGGAGGTTCTGTTTCAAAACCCAAAGTCCCGCCGCCTGGAAACCCTGCCCTCTGAGATGATCGAGAACGCCTGTCATCAGCCGGCGGCCGATGCCCTGACGTTTCACCTTGTCGAGAAGGTAAATGGCGTAGATTTCCGCATCCGTATCGAGCGGCACCGTTCCTTTGGATCGCACCGCTCCTCCGCGGACGAAGCCGACAATCTCTCCGTCGCCGGCCTCGGCAACGAGAAATCTCGCCCTTGGGTCGGGCTGCTCGAACGTAGAGCGCCACATCCGAGCGCGCTCTTCGACCGAAAGGCCGGCAAGCGATTCCGGATTGAGAAAATCCTTATAGGACTCGCGCCAGCCCTGGACGTGTGCGCGGGCAACGCCCTCGACATCAATCTCCAGTGCTTCGCGAACCAGCATCGTTACTCGGCAGCCTCTTTCACCTTGTTCCTGAAGGGCGCTGCCGGATAGACACCGAGAATGCGAAGCTCACGCGAGAAGAACTCCAGTTCCTCCAGCGCACGCTTGAGATCGGCATCGTCCGGATGACCATCCACTTCCGCGTAAAACTGGGTCGCGTTGAAATCGCCTTCGAGCATGTAGCTTTCAAGCTTCGTCATGTTGATGCCGTTCGTCGCAAACCCGCCGAGCGCCTTGTAGAGCGCAGCGGGAATATTGCGGACGCGGAAAACGAAACTCGTGACGAGCGGCCCTTGTCCGGCAGACGCCCATTGCGGAGTCTTGGAGAGAATGACGAAGCGGGTCGTATTGTGCGCCTCATCCTCCACATCCTCGGCCAGAATCTTCAGGCCGTAGATCGACGCCGCCATGCGGGGCGCGAGGGATGCCCGCGTCGGGTCTTTCCATTCGGAAACCTCGCGCGCGGACCCTGCCGTGTCGCCGGCCACGTGCGCTTTCAGTCCGAGCTTGCGGATGATCTTACGACATTGGCCGAGCGCATGAACGTGGCTGTGCACGCTCTTGATGGTACCGAGATTGGCCTCCGGCAGACCCAAGAGCTGAAAATGGATCGGCAGGAAGTGCTCACCGATGATGTGAAGCCCGGAGGTCGGCAGAAGGTGGTGGATATCCGCCACGCGTCCGGCGATCGAATTCTCGATCGGGATCATCGCCAGCTCCGCCTGTCCCTCGTCCACGGCGGCGAAGGCATCCTCGAAGGTCGGGCACGGCAGAACCTGCCAATCGGGATAAGTCTCCTCGCAGGCAATGTGGGAATTGGCTCCCGGCTCGCCCTGGAATGAAATTAACTTGTTCATGGCTTCCTCCGGGCCGCGATAATCGCGCGCGCCCTCTCCAGATCGTGTGACGTATCGACGCCAAGCGGAACGTCGTTCACCACAATGGCGTCGATCCGCATTCCAGCCTCGATCGCACGCAACTGCTCGAGTTTTTCGCGCTGTTCCAACGGAGAAGGCGCAAGGCCGACAAAGCGTCGCAAGGCTTGGCGCCGATAGGCATACAAACCGATGTGATGATAAAGGGGCCCATCCCCATAAGGGGCTGTCGCGCGCGTAAAATAGAGAGCGTGGAAGTGGCCTGGAGCGATTTCGCTGCCGACCATTTTGACGACACTAGGCTCGGTCTTTTCTTCCTCGCGCGTGATCAGGGCCACGAGGGTTGCGATATCGACGTCCGTATTCGACAAAGGCGAGACGGATGCAGCGATTACCCTTGGATCAATGGTCGGAAGGTCGCCCTGAACGTTCACCACGATATCGTGCCGTCCGTCCGGATCGATCTTTTCCACAGCCTCGTAAATGCGATCCGATCCAGAGGCATGGTCGCTCCGTGTCATAACCGCCACACCGCCCACCGCTTCGACGGCCGCGGCGATTTCGGGTGTGTCGGTCGCCACGACCACGGGCCCGACGCCCGCCTCGATGGCCCGACGCCAGACATGGACGATCATCGGCTCGCCCTGAATATCGGCCAAAGGCTTGTTCGGCAGGCGTGTGGCTGAGAGGCGTGCGGGGATCAGGACAAGAGGATTGGACATATCTGGACAACGCGTAAAGGACGCCGCGTCCTTACCAAGCCCTAGCGGGCTTGTCATGACTGGCGACTCGTCGAGAGGTGCAAAACCCCTATCCGGTCGGGATTCCCACATTTTAATAAAACAAATGCCAAGCTGCGACCAAGAGACAGACAAAACCCCATTGTCAAACCCCCCTCTCTATGGCTAAGCAACGCCACTATCCGCGCGGGCGCTGCCCGTGCTTGTCCAACCGTTGCGCTGGTTCCGCCGTGACTTAAAGGCGAGGAGAGCCCATTTCATGAATATCGAGGCCAATAAGATCGCGGGCGCCGTTTTCGGCACGCTTCTCTTCGTGGTCGGCGTCAACGTCATCGCTGGCGGTCTGTTTGCTCCCAAGAAGCCTGCCGTTCCCGGCTATGACCTTCCGGCCCCGGAAGCCGGCGCCGAGGCGGCTGCCAAGCCTGCCGCGTCTGCCGAGCCGCTTCCCGTTCTTCTGGCCAAGGCCGATCCGGCCAAAGGGCAATCCGCCGCAAAGAAGTGCGCGGCCTGCCACACCTTCGAAAAGGGCGGCCCCAACAAGGTCGGCCCGAATCTCTACGGCCTGATCGACCGCCCGGTCGCCTCGCACGAGGGCTTCAACTATTCCGGCGCCATGAAGGGCAAGGGTGGAAAGTGGACCTATGAAGAGGTCGACCACTTCATCAACAACCCAAAGGGTTACGTGCCGGGCACGATCATGGCCTTCGCGGGCGTGGCCCAGGCTCAGGAGCGCGCGGACATCCTCTCCTATCTGCGCACTTTGTCCGACAGCCCCGTCCCCTTCCCGGCTGCTCAGTAAGACTTTTGCGTCATCTCGCTCTTTTGAAGCCGGGCCCCATGGCCCGGCTTTTGTTTTTTAACGACAATCCCTTAGGTTCCTTTTTTGTGAATCGCATGGGCCGTCTCCGCGCCCTTGTGGCCACGCCCCTGATCGTCCGAAAGACCGGAGGAACGCCATGAAACGCCCGAGCCGCAGAGACATCGTTGTCGGGGCTGCCGCGCTCACCGCCTGGAGCAGCGCGCCCAGGCTCGCCCTGGCGCAAGCGGCGGAGAAAACCGAGACTCATGGCCTTTCCAGCTTCGGCGAACTTCTTTATCCGCCGGATTTCAAGCATTTCTCATATGTAAACCCGGCCGCACCGAAGGGTGGGACGTTGGCCATCCAGCTCAAGCAGGGCGGCGGCAACCAGAATTTCGACACCTTCAACACGCTCAACATCTTCGTGTTGAAGGGCGACGGCGCGGCCGGAATAGGCGCCACCTTCGACAGCCTGATGGCCGGATCGGGCGACGAGCCGGATTCGGTCTACGGCCTCGTGGCGCGCGCCGTTCGCATCTCGAAGGACAAACTGACCTATCGTTTTCTCCTGCGGCCGGAAGCGCGCTTCCACGACGGTTCGAAACTCACCGCTCGCGACGCGGCCTTTTCTCTCAACATTCTGAAAGAAAAGGGATATCCGACCTACCGACTGCTGCTGGCCGAGATGATTTCGGCCGAGGCGGAGGCGGACGACATCCTGCGGGTCCAGCTCTCGGAAAAGCGCAGCCGCGATCTTCACCTCGTCGTGGCGGGCATGCCGATATTCTCGGAAAAATTCTGGCAGGACCGCGATTTCGAGGCAGCGACGCTCGAACCGATTCTCGGATCGGGAGCCTATCGCGTCGGGCGTTTCGAGCCCGGCCGTTTCATCGAGATCGATCGCGTGGCGGATTATTGGGCAAAGGATCTGCCCATGAATGTGGGCCAGAATAACTTCGACCGCATTCGCTATGAATATTTCCGCGACAGAACGGTGGCGTTCGAGGCGTTCAAGAACGGCACCCTGAACTACAATGAGGAATACACGTCCCGTATCTGGTCGACCGGCTACGATTTTCCCGCCATTCGTGACGGACGTGTGAAGAAGGAAATCATTGAGGACGGTGGCCCTGTGCCGATTCAGGGTTGGTATTTCAACACACGCCGCGAGGCGTTCAAGGATCGGCGTATTCGCGAAGCCATCGGCCTCGCCTTCGATTTCGAATGGACGAACACGAACATCATGTTCGGTCTCTACAAGCGGCTGACGTCGTTTTTCGAGAACACGGATATGAAGGCGAACGGCCTTCCCTCCACCGAAGAGCTGAAGCTTCTCGAACCACTCCGCGACAAGCTTCCGGCCTCCGTGTTCGGAGAACCTTATGTACCGCCTATCTCCGACGGCTCCGGGCAAGATCGCAACCTGCTTCGCCGAGCCGATCAACTGCTGCGGGAAGCGGGCTGCAAGCGTGAAGGCAGCGTGCTGAAGCTGCCGAACGGCCAACCCTTCACCATCGAGTTCCTGGACTTTTCAGGGGCGTTGCAGCCACACACGCAGCCGTTCCAGGCAAACCTCAAGCGACTGGGCATCGACGCACAATCCCGCCTCGTAGACGCGGCCCAGTATCAGCGGCGCATGGAGAATTACGATTTCGACATGGCAAGCCGTGCTCTCGGAAGCTCGCTGACGCCGGGTGACGAATTGCGCAGCATTTTCGGCTCCGACGCCGCCAACACGCCGGGCCTGCGCAACATCGCCGGCATTCAGAGCCCGGCCGCCGATGCGCTCATCGACTATATCGCACGGGTCGACAATCGTAAGGATCTTTACGTTGCCTGCCGGGCACTCGACCGCGTTCTACGCGCGGGCCAGTACTGGGTTCCCATGTGGTACAAGAACTCTGATTGGGTCGCTTATTGGGACATCTTCTCCCGTCCCGAAACGAAGCCCCGACTCAGCTCCGGCGCACCCGGTATCTGGTGGTACGATGCCGAGAAGGCCAAACGGATCGGAAAGGCATAAGCGTGATGGACACAAGCTTTGGCGCGGTAACAGGTGGCCCTCGCATGCTTCTGCGCTACGAAGGTGCGGCTTTGTTCGTCGTCGCCATCGTCGCTTATGCCTTGACCGGCTTTTCCTGGTGGCTCTTCGTTCTGCTCTTTCTGGTGCCTGATCTGAGTTTCGCCGCCTATCTCGCGGGACCGAAGCCGGGAGCGATCGTCTACAATGCGCTTCATGCGACACTCGGCCCAGCGGCCTTGGCCGTTACCGCCTTTCTTTTCAACCAACCGGGCCTGCTTGCGGTAGCCGCCATCTGGGTCGCCCATATCGGATTTGACCGCATGCTCGGATACGGTTTGAAATACGCATCCGGTTTCAATCACACTCATCTCGGCCGTATCGGCCGCGCCAACATGGATACTTGATGTTCGCATACATCCTGCGCCGTATCCTTCTCATGATCCCGACTCTCTTCGGGATCATGCTGATTTCCTTCACCATCGTGCAATTCGCGCCGGGTGGGCCGGTCGAGCGCATCATCGCGCAATTGCAGGGACAGAATTCGAGCGCGACCTCGCGCATCTCGGGCGGCGGCGGAGATTTCTCCGCAGGCGGCGACGCTTCCTCATCAGCCTATCGTGGCGCGCAGGGCCTCGACCCGCAATTCATCAAACAGCTCGAGGTTCAGTTCGGCTTCGACAAACCGGCCCCCGAGCGTTTTGCGATGATGCTCTGGAATTATGCGCGGTTCGATTTCGGCAAGAGCTATTTCCGCGATGCCTCGGTGCTGGAGCTGATCAAGGAGAAGCTGCCGGTCTCCATTTCTCTCGGTTTGTGGATGACGCTTCTCTCCTACGCCATCTCAATTCCGCTCGGCATCCGCAAGGCGGTTCATGACGGCACATCCTTCGATGTCTGGACCTCGGCTGTCGTGATCATCGGCTACGCCATTCCGGGCTTCCTGTTCGCGATTCTGCTGATCGTGCTGTTTGCCGGCGGATCGTTCTGGCAGATCTTTCCCTTGCGCGGGCTGACCTCGGAAAACTGGGCGCAGTTTTCACTCACCGGAAAGATTACCGATTATTTCTGGCACATCACCCTGCCCATCATTTCCATGGCGCTCGGCGCTTTCGCGACATCGACACTTCTGACGAAAAACTCGTTTCTCGATGAAATCCGCAAGCAGTACGTCCTGACGGCGCGCATGAAGGGGCTGTCCGAGGGGCAGGTTCTCTATGGCCATGTTTTCCGCAATGCGATGCTGATCGTGATCGCGGGCTTCCCGGGCGCATTCATCCACGCATTCTTCGCAGGCGCTCTTCTCATCGAGACGATCTTCTCTCTCGACGGCCTCGGACTTCTCTCCTTCGAATCCATCGTCAATCGCGACTATCCCGTCGTGTTCGCGAACCTTTACGTTTTCTCCCTGATCGGCCTCGTGGTGAACCTCATTTCTGATCTCACCTACACATGGATCGATCCGCGCATCGATTTCGAGACGCGGGAGGCCTGACGTGAACGAAGCAAACGTCATCGCGACACCCCTCGCCCCGCCCTTGCCGAAAGAGGGTTTCTTACGCCTCTCGCCGCTCAACCGGCGGCGCCTGCAGAACTTCAAGGCGAACAAACGCGGTTATTGGTCGTTCTGGATTTTCATCGTCGTTTTCATCCTCTGCCTGTTCGCCGAATTCATCGCCAACGACAGACCGATCATTGCATCCTACAAAGGCGAACTGCTCTTTCCCGTGCTGGTCGATTATCCGGAAGAGAAGTTCGGCGGCTTTCTCGCGCAGACCGATTATCGCGACCCCGTCATCGCGAAGGAGATTACGGCAAACGGCTGGATGATCTGGCCGCCGATCCGCTACTCCTACAACACGCACAATCTCGACTTGCCGGTTCCAGCGCCATCGCCGCCGACGTGGCTGCTCACCGAGGAGCAATGCAAGCCGATGGCGGAACGTCTCGGCGTCGACGGATGCCGAGGCCTTGAATGGAACTGGCTCGGCACGGACGATCAGGGCCGCGACGTCGTTGCGCGTCTCATCTACGGCTTCCGCATTTCCGTTCTCTTCGGCCTGATCCTCGCGGGTATCTCATCCGTCATCGGCATTTTCGCGGGAGCGGTTCAAGGATATTTCGGTGGGTGGGTCGATCTTCTCTTCCAGCGCTTCATCGAAGTTTGGACCGCGATCCCCGCGCTTTATCTTCTCATCATCATTTCCGCGATCATCACGCCGAGCTTTTTCGTTCTGCTCGGCATTCTTCTCCTTTTCTCCTGGGTCGCGCTTGTCGGTGTCGTGCGTGCCGAGTTCCTGCGCGCGCGCAACTTCGAATATGTGCGCGCCGCGCGGGCGCTGGGTCTCTCCAACGCCAACATCATGCTCAAACATCTCCTGCCGAACGCCATGGTCGCGACGCTGACCTTCCTGCCCTTCATTCTCAACGGCTCGATCTCGACGCTGACCTCTCTCGACTTCCTTGGCTTCGGCCTGCCACCCGGCTCACCGTCGCTCGGCGAAATGCTCGCTCAAGGCAAAGCCAACCTGCAGGCACCGTGGCTCGGCCTCACAGGCTTTTTCATCATTGCCTTCATGCTCAGCCTTCTCATCTTCACGGGCGAAGCCGTGCGCGATGCTTTCGATCCGAGAAAGACGTTCCAATGACCGAACCTCTTCTCTCCGTTCAGGATCTCTCCATCGCCTTCCGCCAGGGCGGAAGGGATAGCCTTGCCGTCGATCGCATCTCCTTCGATGTCATGCCCGGCGAGACGGTGGCGCTCGTCGGCGAATCCGGCTCCGGAAAATCCGTTTCCGCCCTCTCGATCCTGAAACTCCTGCCTTATCCGTCCGCACATCATCCTTCCGGCAAAATCCTCTTCAAGGGCGAGGATCTCATCGCCAAGACAGAGGACGAGATGCGGCGTGTCCGCGGCGACGACATCACCATGGTGTTTCAGGAGCCGATGACATCGCTCAATCCACTCCACACCATCGACCGGCAGATCGGCGAAATCCTCAGCCTCCATCGTGGCCTATCGGATCGTCAGGCGCGGGTGCGCACGCTCGAACTGCTCAACCTGGTGGGCCTGCGCGACGCGGAAAGCCGTCTCTCCGCTTATCCGCATCAGCTTTCCGGCGGCCAGCGCCAGCGCGTGATGATCGCCATGAGCCTGGCGAACGAGCCCGATCTCCTGATCGCAGACGAGCCGACCACCGCGCTCGATGTGACGGTTCAGGCACAGATCCTTGCGCTTCTTGCCGACCTTAAGAAGCGGCTCGGCATGGCGATGCTCTTCATCACCCACGATCTGGGTATCGTGCGCAAAGTCGCCGACCGGGTTTGCGTAATGTCGAAGGGCGAAATCGTCGAGCAGGGAAAAGTCGCGGAAGTGTTCGACAATCCGCAGCATGCCTACACAAAAAAGCTCCTCGCCGCCGAACCGCGTGGCCGTGCGAACCCGGTCTCGCCCAATGCGCCGCCTGTCATCGAAGCGGGTCCAATCAAGGTGTGGTTCCCGATCAAACGCGGTTTCTTTCGTCGGACGGTCGGTCACGTAAAGGCGGTTGATGGAGTGTCGATTCGCGTCCGCAAAGGCGAGACGGTCGGGATCGTCGGCGAGTCGGGATCGGGGAAAACCACGCTTGGGCTTGCCATCATGCGGCTCGTTTCTTCCGAAGGGCCTATTGTCTTTTTGGGCAAGCCGCTCAACGGGCTAGGCTCGCGCGAACTGCGTCCCATCCGCAAGGATATGCAGGTCGTCTTCCAGGATCCTTACGGCTCTCTCTCGCCACGTATGTCGGTGGCAGAAATCGTCGAGGAAGGCTTGCTCGTTCAGGACAAGGGATCGTCCTATGCCCAGCGCCGAGAGATCGTTGCGCGCGCGCTTGCCGATGTCGGTCTCGATCCGGCGACCATGGATCGTTACCCGCACGAGTTCTCCGGCGGCCAGCGCCAACGCATCGCAATTGCGCGCGCCGTTGTCCTCGAACCGCAATTCATCGTGCTCGATGAGCCGACCTCCGCGCTCGACATGTCGGTCCAGGCGCAGATCGTCGAGCTTCTTCGCGATCTGCAAAAGCGGCGCGATCTCGCCTACATGTTTATCAGTCACGATCTGAAGGTTGTGCGCGCCCTCGCCAATCAGGTCATCGTGATGCAGAACGGCAAGGTCGTCGAAGAAGGCGCTGCGGAAACGATCTTCGCGTCCCCGAAAACAGACTACACCCGCGCGCTCTTCGCCGCCGCCTTCAATCTGGACGCGACGGGCGCGAAAGCGGTTCGCGAGTAGATGGATTGTCGCCATGGCAAGTCATCGGCACGACCATTCCAATCACGGCCATGCACACAACCATGACCGCAACGGATATGGTCGGGCCTTCGCCATCGGTATCGCGCTCAATCTTGGTTTCGTCGCCGTCGAGGCATTCTACGGCTTCCTCGCAGATTCCATGGCGCTCCTCTCGGATGCAGGCCACAATCTCTCTGACGTCTTGGGGCTCGGCATCGCCTGGGGCGCAGCCATGCTGGCAAGGCGCAGAAGGACGGACCGCTTCACTTACGGGTGGCGTTCCAGCTCCATTCTCGCGGCTCTCTTCAATGCGCTCCTACTCCTGATCGCCGTCGGTGGCATCGCGTGGGAATCGGTATTGCGCCTGATCACGCCGACACCGGTTGCCGCGGGTACCATGATGGTGGTGGCGGGCATCGGCATCGTCGTCAACGGCTTCACCGCCTTTCTCTTCATGAAGGGCAGCCATGGCGACCTCAATATTCGCGGGGCCTTTCTGCACATGGTGGCAGACGCCGCAGTCTCGCTCGGCGTCGTCGTTGCCGGCCTCGTCATTCTGTGGACCGGAGCAGCTTGGCTCGATCCGGCGATCAGCCTCATCATCGCCGGTGTCATCCTGTGGACCACATGGGACCTGTTGCGACAGTCCCTGACGTTGTCACTGCATGGCGTCCCGAGCGGCATCGCGGTCGCCGAGGTTAGGAGCGCGCTCGAAAATCTGCCCGGCGTCGGCGGCGTGCACCATATGCATGTGTGGGCGATGAGCACGACGGATACCGCGTTGACGGCCCATCTCGTGATGCCGGAAGGCCATCCCGGCGACGACTTTCTCGCCGACGCGCAGAGGGAGCTGAAACAGCGCTTCGGCATCGGGCATGCGACGCTGCAGATCGAAATCGGCTCCCCACATCGCCAGGATCACTGCCCTCTCGACCCCGACGATCATGGGGGACCAGCACCTCACTCCTGATGAGATGCATCCTCCCTCGATATGAGGTATCGGTCGGCTCAACGCCACACTAGAGCTTGATCGTGTCTCTTTGAAACACGATCAAGCTCTAGATTTCTTATTGCCGCATGATCCGGGCGAACAACCGGTTTCCACTTGTTCCGATCATGATCTAAAGGATGAATGAATGCCCCGCGCTCTTGTAATCGTGCTCGATTCCGTCGGTATCGGCGGCGCCGAAGATGCCGCCGCTTATGGTGATGCCGGAGCCGATACCGTGGGGCACATTGCGGAGGCCTGCGCGGAAGGCCGAGGCGACCGGGAGGGCTTGCGTCAGGGGCCGCTCGATCTTCCCCACATGACGGCCCTCGGCCTGGGCCTCGCCTGCGAAGCCTCCACCGGCCGCCTGCCGCCAAACCTTGCGCCGATAAGCCCCTTGAAAGGCGCGTGGGGCTACGGCGTCGAAACCTCCAACGGCAAGGATACGCCGTCGGGCCACTGGGAGATCACGGGGGTTCCGGTCACCTTCGACTGGGGCTATTTTCCCGACACGATCCCATCCTTCCCGGCAGAACTGACTGACGCGTTGATCGCAAGAGGGCAACTCCCCGGCATTCTCGCCAACAAGCACGCCTCTGGCACCGATGTCATCGACGAGTTCGGCATTGAGCATGTGCGCACGGGCAAGCCGATCTGTTACACCTCGGTCGACAGTGTTCTGCAGATCGCGGCGCATGAGGAAACCTTCGGTCTTCAGCGCCTCTATGATCTCTGCAAGATCGCGCGCGATCTTTGCGACCCCTACAATATCGGCCGCGTCATCGCCCGGCCCTTCGTGGGGTCGGTGGAGACAGGCTTCAAGCGCACAGGCAACCGCAAGGACTTTGCCGTCTTTCCGCCCTCCGACACCATTCTCGACACGCTCGTGAAGGCCGGGCGCTCCGTCGTCACGGTCGGCAAGATCGGCGATATCTTCGCCCACCGCAGCACGGGCGAAGAAATCAAGCCGCACGGCAATGACGCCTGCCTCTCCGCCGCCATCGATGCCATGGGCCGCCTGCCCGACGGCGGCTTCGTCTTTGCGAATCTGGTCGATTTCGACAGCGAATTCGGCCATCGCCGCGATATTCCCGGTTATGCCGCGGCTTTGGAAGCTTTCGACAGGCGGATCCCGGAAATCGAGGCGGCCTTGCGTGAAGGCGATCTCGTGATCATCACCGCCGACCACGGCAACGACCCCTCCTGGCGCGGCACGGATCACACCCGTGAACACACCCCGATTCTTGCCTTCGGACCGGGTATGAAGGCGGACAAGATCGGACGGCGGGAAAGCTTCGCCGATATCGGGGCAACTCTTATGGACCACCTTGGGTTTCCAGCACTGCGAAAAGGCAAAAGTTGGTTCATGGTGCAATCATGACCTTTCTCGTGTCCAATCAGGACGGGATCGGTATGCTGGTCAGCGAGCAGGATCTCGAACAAGCGTCGACTCAATCAGGACCCCTTCCTGTTGAGCTCTGTCATGCCGCCGCTATATCCCGCTACATTGGTCTCAAAGACCGATTGCAAGAAACCCTCACCGCACCTCATCGGCTTCAAAAGCTCGCCGCTGCAAAGGCCTTAATGTGTCTGGGCGACAAAGATTCCATCAAGCTTCTCAATGACCTTTCAAGTCAAGAACAAGACAAGATTGCCGCGGCAATCTTCAAATTAGCTTCTGTTCGCTTAGAAGGATCCTCTTCGCTCAAGAACTTGCTTTCTAGAGATGACCGTACGCTCCTCGAATTATTACCGTCTCTATACAATTCTTATTTGCCCCTTGATGAGAATGATTTAGAAATATTGATAATTACACTCAATAAATATCTCTCTAAATCAGGTTACACTAAGTCAATTAGGCAATCATTTTGGGAAAATGATGTTGGATTGCTCATAGAGGCATTAGCAAATCCTCATAAGAGGGCTGGGAATATCTTAAACAGTCGCATGGATCTAACAGAAGATATAAAAGATATTTTGTCTAAACTGACCCATATTTACTTTCGGCAAGACGATTTTTCGGAAGAAATCAATCAAATTTCCAACATTCTCTCAATCGCAGATAAGCGCCAAATACCTTGACCCTGGCTCCTATGCAGAGGTCACCAAATTCCTAGTGTACAATGCGCGCAACCGGCAGGAGGGAGGCGATTCCGCGCCCACCTTTTTCGAGCACACGGAATCCGTGGCGAGTGTCCGGGATGCCTGCTTCCGCGATTGATGCCAGACGTGCTCCACTTGCTCGGCGTCCGCCGCATCGACCGGCTCATGTCCATGTCGAACTTAAAAATACGACGCCCTCATCGGTCCCGGCATCGAAATCGTGGAACGGGTCCCGATCCCGGAAGAACTTGTTCCGCCGGATGCTAGGGTCGAGATAGAGGCGAATAAGGCCGCCGGCTATTACTCGCCCGGTAGTGCATCGGTGCCATCTCGAACAGGTGAAGGAGCGTGATCTCGATCGCTTCTAGAGCTCGTTCGCTGATCGCCATTGGTTGAGCATTATCTTTTCGGAGAACCGAAATCCACTTTTCCGAATCATGCCCTAGCTCTTAACCGTCTCATCAAACGCCCGTGGGAAGGACGATTGATGGGACGCGACTTGTGATAACCCTCCTCTCAAACAGTCTTCGCAAGAGCACCCGGAGCCCTTCGTGAGCGATCATCAGCCTTTGTCTTCAGAAGCGAAAGCCGCGCGAAAATTACTGTCGTCTGCGGCCGTGCGAGAGAGGGCCGGTCAGCTTTTCCAGCACGGCCTGGATGGCAGGCTCCGACACTTCATGATCCATCTCGACCGGCTGGACGCATGCGCCGACGAGGTGGTGAAGACCATACGTTCCACCTATCCCTCCCTCGAAATCCCCTTCCACGCCCGCTGGCGGCATCTCGCGGCCGGTGGTCATGAGCGTTGGGGCGCAATCATGCAGAGCGCATCGTGGGGCGATGAAGCCGCCATGGCGCGTGCTGCCTTCGATATGGCTATCCTCTCCGTTCTGCTCGATGCGGGAGCAGGCCCCACCTGGCACTACGAAGAGGGTCGGACCGGCGAGACGTTTACCCGCTCCGAGGGCCTGGCCGTCGCAAGCTTCGATATGTTCGTCAGCGGTGCCTTCTCGAGCCACCCGGAAGACCCTTTCCGTGTTGACGGGGATGTCCTGCTCGCGCTCACTTCGGAAGAGCTTGCGATGGGCTTCCAGGTCGGGCCTGAGAACCCCATCGTAGGCCATGAGGGGCGCATCCTGCTTCTCAATCGACTCGGTCGGGTGGTCACCACCAATCCCGATATTTTCGGGAGCCATGACGACCCCAGGCCGGGAGGTTTGTTCGACGTCATTGCAGCCACGGCCAAGGGCGGAAAAATCAAGGCGGCGACCATTCTCGAAACGCTGTTTGCCTATCTCGGGGCAATCTGGCCGGGCCGCATTTCCCTTGGCGGCATCAATCTCGGCGACACCTGGAGACATCCGCTGGTCGAGGCTGAGGATGCATCGGCCGGCCTCGTACCTTTCCACAAGTTGTCGCAATGGCTGTCCTATTCCCTGATCGAACCATTGGAATGGGCGGGCTTCACCGTCATCGACATCGACGACCTGACCGGGCTGCCGGAGTATCGCAATGGCGGCTTGTTTCTCGATTCAGGCGTTCTCGCACTCAAAGACCGGGCTGACGAACAGCGGCCGCACACCGTCGATTCGGCCCTGGTGGTCGAATGGCGCGCTTTGACCGTGGCACTGCTCGATTTGATCGCGGAGCCGATCCGCACCAAACTCAGCTTGCAAAAAGCCGGTTTCCCGTTAGCGAAGATCCTCGAAGGCGGAACCTGGGCGACCGGGCGCAGGCTCGCTAAAGCGAAGCGAGAGGACGGCGCTCCGCCGCTGGTTATCATCAGCGATGGGACGGTATTTTAAAATGAATCAGCACACGGCAAATGCAGGGGGAAAAAGCATGCAGGGCATCACCGTAGTCGATCACCCGCTCGTCAGGCATAAGCTGTCGCTGATGCGGGACAAAAGGCGGTCGACCAAGGGTTTCCGTCAGCTCCTCAACGAAATCGGCATGCTGCTCTGCTATGAGGTGACCCGCGATCTGCCCACCGAATCTGTCGAGATCGAAACTCCGATGACGACCATGGTGGGCACCCAGATCGCAGGCAAGAAGCTCGTTCTCGCTCCCATCCTGCGCGCTGGCGTCGGCTTTCTCGATGGTATGCTCACATTGGTGCCGGCAGCGCGTGTGGCCCATATCGGCCTCTATCGCGACCCGGAATCCTTGCAGGCTGTGGAGTATTACTTCAAGGCCCCGTCCGATCTCGCCGACCGCATGGTTCTGGTCCTCGACCCGATGCTTGCGACCGCCAATTCAGCGGTGGCGGCCATCGACCGCCTGAAGGAGCGCGGCGCGAAGGATCTGCGTTTCGTCTGTCTGCTCGCGGCGCCCGAGGGTATCGAGAAGCTGCGTGGCTCGCACCCGGACGTGAACATCTGGACGGCGGCGGTTGACGATAAGCTCAACGACCACGGCTATATCGTGCCGGGCCTCGGCGATGCCGGTGACCGGATGTACGGCACGCGCTGAGGTTAAGCTAAACAGGCGGGAGACGCGTTACAGCGCCTCGCCAATGAGGAAAAGTGGAGACTTCGGTGCGCTTCATCGTTGCCGATTGGGGAACCACACGCTTTCGCGGCTATCTCGTCGAGAACGAGACGATCCTTGATTCCGTCTCCTCGTCCGAGGGCGTCTCCGCCCTCAAGTCGGGGCAGCATCGCGATGTGTTCATGAGGCATTGCGGGCCCTGGCTCGATGCCGAGCCGGAAGCGCCCATCCTCCTCGTGGGCATGGTCGGCAGCCGCGAGGGTTGGGTCATGGCCCCTTACGCCTCCTGCCCCGCAGGCCCCGCCGATATCGCGAAAGCCATGATCCCGGTCGATCTCGGCGACGGGCGGCAAGCCCATATCGTCCCCGGCCTGTTCTATGAGCCCGTTCCCGATGCCGCCGACGTGATGCGAGGGGAAGAAACTTTGGTGCTCGGTTCCGGCGTCACGGACGGGCTCGTATGCCTGCCCGGCACGCATCCCAAATGGATCGAGATGCGCGCTGGAAAGGTCGAGCGTTTCGCTACCTACATGACGGGCGAGATGTACGCGCTCTTGCGCGAGCATTCGATGATCGGTCGCCCGGCGACCGAGCCGGAAGATCCGCAAGGGTTCGATCTTGGGCTGGAGGCCGCCGAGCGCAACAGCGGACAAGATGCGGCTCATCATGCGGGCCTGCTCAATCTTCTCTTCGGTGCGCGGGCTGCTGTCGTGTCGGGCCGCATGGAAAGCTCGCTGCTTGGGCCTTATCTCTCCGGCCTTCTCACGGGCGATGAGATCAACAGCGCCCTGTCGCAATTCGCACGCCCGACCTCCATCACCATCATCGCAGATTCGCCTCGCGCCGATCTTTATGTGGAAGCGCTCGCCCGCAAGGGCATCGCGACCATCGTTGTCGCGCCGCAGAAAGCGCTCATCGCCGGTCTGGAGAAAATCGTCCGCGAGGTCGCGCACTGAAAGGCACATTCCGCAGCGTTTTCACACGCGCGCGGATACCTTATGAAGAACCCCACCGTCTCACTCCACTCTTTCGAGTTCAGCGATGCCCCATCCCCTGCTTGCGTCTTCCTCTGAAACCGCCCTTCCGATCTGGTTCGCGACCGAGGAGACGTGGCCGCAGGTGAGCGAGACATTGTCAAGGCCCGCACTGGCTTTCGCCAAAGCGCAGGGCTTCGCGGCAAAGGCCGGCACGCATTGCTTGCTGCCGGGAGCGGACGGAAATCCCGTCGGCGTCGTGTTCGGCCTCGATAGCGCGAAAGCCAAGCGTCCCGATCCGTTCCTGCCCGGCAAGCTGGTGACGCTTCTGCCGGATGGCGTCTATCGCTTCGAGAGCGCCCCGCCCTCGCCGACGCTGGCCACCCTCGCCTGGCTTCTCGGCGGTTATTCCTTCAACCGCTATCGCACGCGCCCTGCAAAATCTGTTCGCCTCGTAACGCCGGTCGGCGTGGACGCTGACGACGTGACGCGCATCGCGGAGGCTGTCGCCTACAGCCGCGATCTCATCAGCACACCCACCTCCGATCTCGGCCCGGACGGCATCGAGGCGGCGGCGAAAAAGATTGCGGAGAAGCACGGCGCATCGTTCAAGAGCATCGTCGGCGACGATCTGCTCAAGCAGAATTTTCCAATGATCCACGCGGTCGGTCGCGCTTCGGCTGTCGCGCCGCGCCTCATCGATTTCACGTGGGGCAAGGCCGGTGCCCCGCTCGTCACCCTCGTCGGCAAGGGTGTCGCCTTCGATACGGGCGGCCTCGACATCAAGCCGGCCGCTTCCATGCTGATGATGAAGAAGGACATGGGCGGCGCGGCGACAACGCTCGCGCTTGCCGACATGATCATGGGCGCGAAGCTCCCCGTGCGCCTGCGCGTGCTGATCCCCGCCGTCGAGAACTCGATCTCGGCCAACGCCTTTCGCCCCGGCGACATCCTGTCGAGCCGTAAGGGCACGACCGTCGAGATCGGCAACACCGACGCCGAGGGTCGCCTGATCCTTGCCGATGCGCTCTTCCTGGCGGATGAGGAAAAGCCCGACCTGATCGTGGATTTCGCGACGCTGACGGGGGCTGCCCGCGTGGCCCTCGGTCCCGAGCTTCCGGCTTTCTTCACGGATGACGATGAGCTTGCGGGCGAAATCGCCAGGATGTCGGAGGCAGCGAACGACCCCGTCTGGCGTATGCCGCTCTGGTCGCCCTATCTTGCGCAGCTCGATTCCAAGATCGCGGATCTCAACAATACCGGCGGCCCGATGGCGGGCTCGGTCACGGCGGCCCTGTTCCTGCGCCATTTCGTGAGCGCTGCGAAATCGTATGTGCATTTCGACATCTTTGCCTGGAACAACGCCTCCAAGCCGGGCCGCCCGGAAGGCGCGGAGATCCAGGCAGCGCGGACCATGTATGCGCTGATTCGGAAGCGCTATTCCTGAGAGTATTTTTGGAAATGGTCTAGCGCGCTTTCAGCGTCATTCCGGGGCGCCGCAGGCGAGCCCGGAACCCATAACCGCCGACAGCTCCGGATGCGATGCAATTCACCCGTTGCTTACAGTTCTGAACGGTTGTGGTTATGGGTTCGGGCTCCGCTGACGCGGCCCCGGAATGACGAAGGACCGATCCATTCCAAACAAACTCTGAGCGGCTTTCTTAAGCATAGCGACAGGCTCGGCTTGCACCACGCGGAAGCTGTAGAATAATACGGCCCCGAAACGAATGGTGCGGCCATGCCTGTCGAATTGCGCGCTCTGCAAGCCCTGAGGCTCTGGCACGATGTCAATCTCGACCTCGTGCATGAAGGAGCCGACCTGTCCGTGCGGCAGATTGCGATCCTACTCACGATCTATCTCGAAGCGCCTCCGCACACAGTGCGTGGCCTCGCCAAGAAGCTCAACGTGACGAAGCCCGTGATCACCCGTGCTCTCGACAGCATGGGCAAGCTCGACCTTGTGACACGGCGACGCGACGAGCTTGACCGGCGCAACGTCATCATTCAGCGCACAGTCGCTGGCGCGTTGGCGGTGGAACGACTAGGAGATATCATCGCTATTCGCGCCAAGGAGTTGCCGCTATGACCTTCGACCGCCGCATCACGCCCTTCCGGTCAGATCTCGCCGACGAGCGTCTGCGCGGCAAAGTCGAGGCTGAGCGCTTCGCCACGGGCACTCTCAAACGCGTCATCGCACCGTGCATATCGCTGCACCGCCGTCCCGCTACCGACGCGCCCATCGATACGCAGGCGATCTTCGGCGAACTGGCGCGGGTCTATGACGAGCATGACGGTTGGGCGTGGATCCAGCTCGAAAACGACGGCTATGTTGGCTACGTTTCCAGCGCGGCTTTGGGCACGAATATCGAGCCGACCCACCGCATCGGCACGATCCGCAGCTTTCTCTATCCTGGCCCGAGTTTGAAGCTGCCGTTCCTCGATCATCTGCCGATGAATGCGGCGGTGAGCGTCACCAAAATCGAAGGCGATTATGCGGAGCTTGCGACCGGCGGCTTCGTATTCGCGCCGCATCTCATCGGGCTCGATGTGACGGAGCCTGATTTCGTCAGCGTCGCCGAGCGCTTCCTGCACGTGCCTTATCTCTGGGGCGGCAAGTCGAGCCTCGGACTCGACTGCTCGGGTCTCGCGCAAACATCGCTCAAGGCCGCCGGCATTTCAGCGCCCCGCGACAGCGACATGCAGGAAGAACAAGTCGGTGTGCAGGTCGAGATCCGTTCCGATCTGAGCGATCTCAAGCGCGGCGATCTCGTGTTCTGGAAAGGCCATGTGGGCATGATGCAGGACGAGACCCGCCTGCTTCACGCCACCGGTTTCACGATGACGGTTCTCTCTGAACCTCTGCGCGTCGCGCAGGAGCGTATTCTGGCGAACGAGGCAAGGCCCATCACCTCGATCAAACGTCTGCCATCGCTCGGTAGGAAGTGAAGCCGCGAAAGCTTCACCCTTTCGAGCACGATCAGAACAAGTGAAAATCGGTTGTTCGCCCGGATTATGCGGAATCTAAAGAATCGAGTGCTTGATCATTTCAAAGAGACATGATCAAGCACTCGCGTCGACGCGCTCCAGAATGGAAGGTGCGCTTTTGGCCGGGGCATCGCCAATCGTATAAGCAAGGCGCAACTGCGCCGCTGCCGCTTCAGCCTGCGATTCCGTCTGCGCATGAACAATGCCGAGCGGGCGTTGCGAATCCACGCGCTCACCGACGCCGGCAAGATCTGTCAAGCCGACGGCGTGATCGATTGCGTCCTGCGGGCGCGTTCTGCCACCGCCAAGCGCAACAACGGCGACGCCCACATCGCGCGTAGCGACGCGCTGTACGATGCCAGCGTGCTCAGCATGAATCGCGCGAACAATTGGCGCGGCCTTCAAATGCGCGGACGGCTTATCCAGAAGATCGCTCGGCCCACCGAGGGCGACGACCATGCGCTGGAAAATCTCGGCAGCCTTACCGGATGAAATCGCGTGCTCGATCTTCGCGCGCGCATCGTCGATGGTCGCGGCGAGCTTGCCGAGCACCAGCATCTCCGCGCACAACTCCACGGTCACTTCATGGAAGCGCTTCTCGCGGCGACGACCCGTGAGATAATCGGCGGTATAGGCCACCTCGACCGCATTGCCTGCGGCGGATGCGAGCGGTTCGTGCATATCGGTCAGAAGCGCGCTTGTGGGCAGGCCCGCACCGTTGGCGACAAGAACGAGGCTCTCGGCGAGCGCGCGCGCGTCCTTCGCATTGTCCATGAAAGCGCCGGATCCGCATTTCACGTCCATCACCAGACCCTGCAATCCAGCAGCGAGTTTCTTCGATAAAATCGAAGCCGTGATGAGGTCGACGGATTCCACCGTGCCCGTCACATCGCGAATGGCATAGAGCCGTTTGTCGGCAGGCGCGAGGTCCGCCGTCTGGCCGATGATGGCGCAACCGATCTCGCGCGTCACACGGCGAAACGTTTCGATGTCGGGCTGTGACACGTAACCCGGAATGGAATCGAGCTTGTCGAGCGTGCCACCTGTGTGGCCGAGCCCGCGACCGGAAATCATCGGCACATAGCCACCGCACGCCGCGACTGCCGGTGCGAGCGCGAGGCTCACCGTATCGCCGACGCCGCCAGTGGAATGCTTGTCGAGCACCGGACCCGGCAGGTCCCATTTCAGCACTTCACCGGAACTCATCATCGCGCGCGTCAGCGCCACGCGCTCCGGCACGGAGAGGCCGCGAAAGAACACGGCCATGGCGAAGGACGCCGCCTGTCCCTCGGAGACGCGGCCTGTCGTGATGCCTTCCACGAATTCTTGAATCTCTTCGGCGGCAAGCGCGCCGCCGTCACGCTTGCGGCGGATGAATTCCTGCGGAAGCATCGTCATATCAATAAGTTCCTGCGGACGTCGGGCCCGTACGGCCTTCGATGGTGGCAATCAAAGCATCGTAAACACTGCTCGCGCCGATGCGAAACGTCTTCGGCGTCGCCCAGCCTGCACCCATGATGCGGTCTGCGAGCGCGATATAGAATGCGGCGTCCTCGGACGTGCGGATGTCGCCGGATGGCTTGAACCCGACGGGACGCGCAGACGCCTTGATGACGTTAAGCATGATCTCTGCCCCTTCCGGCGTCGCGGAAACGGGAGACTTGCCGGTGGATGTCTTGATGAAATCGGCGCCCGCATCAATCGACAAACGACTCGCGGTTTCGATCAAGGCGGGATCGACAAGCTCGCCCGTTTCAAGAATGACCTTGAGGAGACGCCCTTGATCGGCAATCTCGCGCACCACCGCGACCATCTCAGTGGCGGATTCGAGATCTCCGCGACGCACGGCGTCATAGGGCAAAACAAGATCGATCTCATTCGCGCCGTCACTCAGCGCTTCCTTCACATCGTCCATCACGCGGGCGATATCCTCAGCCCCGGTGGGAAAATTCGCCACAGTGGCGACACGCACGGGTGAGCCCCTCAGCGCATCGCGTGCGCGCGTCACGAATTGCGGCCATATGCACACGGCGGCGACAGGCCCGCGCGGATCGCGCGCCTTTTCACACAAAGCATCGATGGCACGATCCGTGCAGTTGTCGGTGAGATCCGTCAGATCGAGACAGCGCAGCGCCCGCCGCGCGGTTTCAACATCAACCATGAGATAACTCGACAACAAACGCGCGAATGAGGCGCTTGAATTTTTCCGAGGCTTCCGCCGCCGTGTCCTTGGTTTCCTGATGCGAAGGCGATGCGCCCTCGATGCCCGCCGCGAGATTGGTGACAAGCGAAATCGCCATCACGCGCAATCCGAAATAACGCGCGAAGATTACTTCCGGCACGGTCGACATGCCGACGAGATCACCGCCGAGAACCTGCACCATCTTGATCTCGGCGGGCGTCTCGAAGCTCGGCCCGGAGAGCCACGCATACACGCCTTCCGGCAGATCGATTCCGCTGCGGTCGGCTGCTTTCTTCAACGTCCGTCGCAGAGCTTCGTCATAGGCGCCCGTGAGCGAGACGAAGCGCCCTTCCGTGTGATCGCGCAGAAGCGGATTCGTGCCCGACAGATTGAGATGGTCATTAATCGCGACAATGCTGCCAGGGCGAATATTCGCGCGCACGGAACCGGCCGCATTAGTCGCGACGAGAACCGGAATGCCGAGCTCTTTCACAAGCGAAACGGGAAGGCGCATCGCGCCCGCATCACCAGTCTCGTAATAATGCGCCCGGCCCTGGAACAGCAGAACGCGACGACCTTCGATACGGCCCGCAACGAGACGGCCAGCATGACCCGACACGCCGCTTTTCGGAAAATGCGGAATGTCCGCATAGGCCAGACTTACCGCATCTTCGACTTCGTCGACGAGGGTGCCAAGTCCCGTGCCAAGCACGAAGGCGGCATCGAAATGACCATCGAAGCCACGGGCACGAACGAAGGCGGCCGTCTCTTGAACATTCTGTTCCATGAGAAATCTCTTGTCTTAAATCTTGGCTTAAAGAGTTAGGTTGTCGGGCCCGAATGAAAAGGGCAGCAACGCATCGAGCGTGAAGCTCTTGCGGATTCCTTCAGGCCCCGCGACGTGAATCGGCGTCTCGGGCGAAGCGAATTCGCGAATGCGCTGACGGCACCCGCCGCACGGCGTGACCAAATGCTCGCCCTCACCCATCACCACGATGGCTGCGATGCGATTTTCGCCGCCTGCGAGCATGGCCGAGATCGCTCCTGCTTCCGCGCAAGAGCCAACGGGATAGGCGGCGTTTTCCACATTGCAGCCGACAAAGACCTTGCCGCTCGGCGTGAGAATGGCCGCGCCGACCTTGAACCGCGAATAAGGCGCATAGGCTTTGGCCTGAACTATCTTGGCGGCCTCGAAAAGAGAATCGAGCGAAGACATGGATCAGCGCTCCTTCACATAGGGCATGCCGGCCGCGCGTGGCGGAATAGCTTTGCCGATCACGCCCGCGAGCAGAACGACGGTCAAGAGATAGGGCAGGGCCTGAATAGCCTGCACCGGCACCTCGCCGATCCCCGGCAGGGAAATGCCCTGCAGGCGGATAGCCACAGCATCCAGAACTCCAAAGAGGAAGCAGGTGGCCAGGGCCGGCCATGCACGCCACTTGGCGAAGATCAGTGCGGCAAGCGCGATGAAGCCTTTGCCCGCCGTCATGTTCGGCAGGAAGCCCGCCGATTGGCCAACGGAAAGATAGGTACCCCCCAAACCGCAAAGCGCACCGCAAATCACCACGGCGGCATAGCGTAGTCCCGTCACCGAAATGCCCGCCGTATCAACCGCCGCCGGATTCTCACCGACCGCGCGAAGACGCAAGCCGAAGCGTGTCTTGCCGAGCACGAACCACGTCACCGGCACGGCCAGAAGCGCGAGATACACCGGCGCGGAATGACCGAGGAAAATTTCATCGAAAAGTTCTGCACCCTCGAGGGGCGGCGTGCGTCCGCCCTGTCCGTACCAAGCATTTCCGATGACCGCGGTGAGGCCGACGGCGAGCATGTTGATGGCGACGCCCGACACGATCTGATTGCCGCGTTGGCTGATGGAGGCAAAGCCATGAATGAGGGCAAAGGCGATCGCAGCGCCGATGCCTGCGACGAGGCCGATCCAGGCCGAGCCCGACGCATGCGCGGCAGCGGCAGCGGCAAAGGCCGCAACGAGCATCTTGCCTTCAAGGCCGATATCGACAACGCCGGAGCGCTCGGACCAAAGCCCCGCGAGACACGCCGCGAGAAGTGGAATCGACAGCCTCAAGGAGGAATCGAAAACGCTTATGAAAAAGCCGAGATCCATGGTTCAAGCCCTCGCCTGTCTCAGCGTCGGCGCCAAAACCCGCGCGACGATGCGGCGGAAGAGCCCTTCAAGAGCGCCCGCGAAGAGAATGATGATGCCGCCGATGACAACGACCATGTCGCGCGTAATCGCCGGCTGCTCAAATGCAAGCTCTGCGCCGCCTTGATAGAGAATGCCGAACAACAACGATGCGAGGATGATGCCGAACGGATGCGCGCGCCCCATGAGCGCGACGGCAATGCCGACGAAACCGTAACCGGAGGTGAATTCGAGCAGAAGGCGGTGCTGATAGCCCATCAGCTCGTTCACGGCGAGCCCACCCGCGAGCGCACCGGAAAGTGTCATGGCGATGACGATGATGCGCGCGGGCGAGATGCCCGCATAGACCGCAGCGAGCGGGTTCGATCCCACCGTGCGGATCGCGTAGCCGAGGCGCGAGCGATAGATCAGAAGCCAAATCGCATAGGACGCCGCGAGCGCGAGAACGAACGTGAGATTGAGCTGTGAGGGCGCAATCTCGATGCCGAACGCGGCGAACACGTCGTGCATAAACGGGATATTCGACTGCTCCGGAAAAGTGCGCGTCTCCGGGTTCATGTTGGTCGGTTCGCGCAGAACGTTGACGAGGAGGTAAACGATCAAAACGCTCGCAAGCCAATTGAACATGATCGTCGTGATCACGATGTGGCTGCCGCGCTTGGCTTGCAGATAGCCGGGAATAGCTCCCCACAGCGCGCCGAACGCAGCCGCGCCGAGAATGCCCAGCGGCACCAGAATGAAGCCGGGAAGAAAATTCAGGTTGAGCAGCACTAGCGCGGTCCCAAGACCCGCAAGCGTCGCCTGCCCTTCCGCGCCGATATTGAAAAGGCCTGCGTGATAGGCAACCGCGACCGCAAGCCCGGTGAAGATGAAGTTCGTCGTATAGAACAGCGTGAAGCCGAGCCCTTCGCCCGTACCGAGACTGCCCTGCAACAGCAGGCGCGTCGCCGTCAGCGGGTTTTCACCGATGCCGACGACGACGAGGCCTGCCACGAAAAACGCCGCGACGACGGAAACCGCCGGAACGAGGGCCGTATCGGCCCATTTGGGAAGATCAATGGGAGCGCTCACGACTGGCTATCCGGCAAAAACATATGACCCTGCTCATCGAGAGGGAAGAAAGGATTCCAGGCGACTTCCCACAGATGCCCATCCGGATCCGCGAAGTAACCTGAGTAACCGCCCCAGAACACATCCTGAAGCGGCTTGATTTCACGCGCGCCCGCGGCAATTGCCGACGCGAAGACCTCGTCGGCCTCCTCTTTCGAGCGCGCGTTGTAAGCTAACGAGACCGCGGAAAATCCGGTGGGGCGATCTTCCACATGCGCGTCCTTCGCCAAATCGGCACGACCGAACAACGCGAGCGCCAGACCGTTCGCCTGGAAGAAGGTGATGCCCGGCTGGCTGGCGCTCGAGGCCTTCCAGCCCCACGCCGCATAGAAGGCTGTCGCCTTCGCAACATCCACGACGCCCAATGTGACGAGAGTCAAACGTGGTTGCATCAGGCGGCCTTATCCGTCACGCCGGCCATGAGAAGGCCGAGGTCCTGTTCGTTGGTTTCCGTCGCGTTGCGCTCGCCCGTAATCTGACCGCCGCACATGGTCAGGATGCGATCGGAGAGATTCATGATCTCGTCGAGTTCGACCGAGACGAGCAGAATGCCGACGCCCGCATCGCGCAGCGCGATGAGACGACGATGGATAAACTCGATGGCGCCAATATCGACACCGCGCGTCGGCTGACCGATGAGCAGCACTTTCGGATTGCGCTCGATCTCGCGTGCGAGAACGATTTTCTGCTGATTACCGCCCGAGAACTTGGACGATTTCAGTCGTGGCGCGGGCGGGCGCACATCATAGGCTTCCATCTTCGACGACAGGTCGGCGATCATGCGGCCGTGATCGAGAAGAGGCCCAGGCCCCAGGCGCGGATCGTCAGTGAAACCAAGCACCGCGCTCTCGAAGGCGGGGAAAGCGGGCACGAGGCCCATGCGCAACCGATCCTCCGGCACATGCAGAAGGCCGAGCTTGCGCATGGCGTGCGGATTGTGCTCGTCGTAGCGGATTTCGCGCCCTTCGAAACGGATCTTGCCGAGCACCTGCTGGCGCATACCGGCGAGCGTTTCGAGCAATTCGCTCTGCCCGTTGCCGGCCACTCCGGCAATGCCGACGATCTCCCCCGCGCGCACAGTCAATGACGCATTCGCCACGCGTAGCACACCACGGCTATCGATGACCGAAAGGCCCTCGACTTCCAAGAGTGGCGCACCCGGTTCGCGGGCGGATTTCTCGACGCGCAGAAGCACATGACGACCGACCATCAATTCCGCGAGAGCCGGAGGCGATGTGTCTTTCGTCTCGACGCTCGCCACCATCTCGCCGCGCCGCATCACGGAAACGCAGTCCGTCGCGGCCATGATTTCGCGCAGCTTGTGCGTGATGAGAATGACGGTCTTGCCCTGCGCCTTCAGCGCGCGCAGCAACTCGAAAAGAGCATCGGCCTCGGACGGCGTGAGCACCGCCGTCGGCTCGTCCAGAATGAGAATATCCGCGCCGCGATAAAGGGCTTTGAGAATCTCGACGCGCTGCTGAAGGCCGACAGACAGATCGCCAACGGTCGCATCGGGATCGATCTCGAGACCGTATTCGCTCGACAGGCGCGCTAGTTCCGCGCGCACTTTCGCCTCGCCTGCGCGCAGCATGAAGCCGCCCTCCGCGCCGAGCATCACATTGTCGACGACGCTCAGCGGCTCGACCAGCATGAAATGCTGGTGAACCATGCCGATGCCGACCGAAATCGCGTCATTGGGCGAGGAGATGGAAACAGGCTTGCCATTGATACGGATCTCGCCGGAATCGGCTTCGTAAAATCCGTAGAGAATCGACATGAGCGTGGACTTGCCCGCGCCGTTCTCGCCGACGATGCCATGAATCGTCCCGCGCTCGACGGCAAGGTTCACATCCTTGTTGGCGCGAACATCGCCGAAGCGCTTGTTGATGGCCTGTAATTCGATGGCGGGAGACATCGGGAAACTCACCACATCATCCCCGGTCCGGGAGCGTCCCGACTGGTGGATGGAAAATGATTGAACGACCGCGCTCCCCATGTGGAACGCAGTCGCCCCTTGATCCTGTCCTGCCGCGCGCCGGGCGCGGCAGGCAGAAAGACAGCCTAGCGGGTTATTGCACCGGGCACTTGGAGTCGGACATGTAGTCGTGCACCTTGATGGCGCCCGACTTGATGTCGGCGGAAGCCTTGTCGACAGCAGCCTTCATCTCCGGGGTGATCAACGCCTTGTTGTTGTCGTCGAGCGCCCAGGCCACACCCTCTTCCTTGAGGCCGAGCACGGAAACGCCCGGCTTGAAGGTGCCCTTCTTGGCCTGATCGAACGCGTTGTAAGTCGCGATATCGACACGCTTCACCATGGAGGTGAGGATCTTGCCGGGCTGCAGGGCGTTTTGGTTCGAATCGACGCCGATGCCGAGCTTGCCCGCCTTGGCGGCCGCACCCAGAACGCCGACGCCGGTGCCACCGGCCGCGTGGTAGACCACGTCAGCGCCGCGGTCGATCTGGCTCTTGGCGAGTTCGCCGCCCTTCACCGGATCGTTCCATGCAGCACCGGTGGTGCCGGTCATGTTCTGGAACACTTCGGCGTTAGCCTTGGCGTATTTCGCGCCCTGGACGTAGCCGCAAGCGAACTTGCGGATCAGCGGAATGTCCATGCCGCCGACGAAGCCGACCTTGCCGGACTTGGAAGCCTGAACGGCGAGAAGACCGACGAGGAACGAACCCTCGTGCTCCTTGAACACGATGGACTGCACGTTCGGCTTCTCGACGACGGCGTCGATGATGGCGAACTTGGTCTTCGGGAACTCGTCCGCGACCTTCTTCAGCGCGGTTTCCTGGCTGAAGCCGACCGCCACGATGGGCGAGAAGCCGTCACGGGCGAAGCGGCGCAGGGCCTGCTCACGCTGAGCGTCGTTCTGCGGCTCGAAATCGCGGTAATCGGTGCCCGTGTCCTTCTTGTACTTCTCGGCGCCCGTCTGCACGCCTTCGTTGAAGGACTTATCGAACTTACCGCCGAGATCGTAGACGACCGCCGGCTTGAAAACCTCCTGCGCGAAGGCCGCCGTTGCGGAAAAGGCGACGCCTGCGAGCGCAAAGCCAAGTTTCTTCATTGTCATGGACATATTCCCCTGTCTGGTCCCGGATGTTACCCGGTTGCCTTGAGACGATGGCACGGGAAGGGCCATGCGCCAAGCACCCTGTCAAGCAAACATGCCATTTGCTCCCAAGAATGGTTGATGACCACCCCTTCGAACCCATGGTGTCGCCTCGAGGCCTATGGCGCGGCCAGAATAGCCATATTCAAGGAGAGCGGTCTTGTTCTAAACTTCGCTCATGTCGCTGAGAACCGAAGAAATCGAACGTTATGCCCGCCACCTGGTGCTTCAGGACGTGGGCGGTCCGGGCCAGGCGAGGCTCAAAGCCGCACGCGTTCTTGTCATCGGCGCGGGAGGACTCGGTTCGCCGGTTCTTCAATATCTCGCAGCAGCAGGCGTGGGCACGCTCGGGATCGTCGACGACGACGTGGTCTCGCTCTCGAACCTGCAACGGCAGGTGATCCATGGAACGCCGGATATCGGACAGCCGAAGGTGCAAAGCGCCGGCGCGGCCCTTCGGCGCCTCAACCCGGAGATCGCGATCCACGAACATGCCCTTCGGATCTCGCCCGAGAATGCGCAAAGTCTGATCGAGGCGTACGATCTCGTGGTGGATGGGTCCGACAATTTCGAGACGCGCTATGCGGTCTCAGACGCCTGCTTTCACGCCCGCCGCCCGCTTGTCACCGCGGCGCTCGGCCAGTTCGACGGTTCGATCACCACGATCCGGGCCCATGAGACGGGGCCCGACGGCAAACCCAATCCCACCTATCGCTGCCTTTTCCCCTCCCCGCCCCCACCGGGAACGATTCCCACCTGCGCGGAAGCAGGGGTGCTCGGCGCGCTCGCCGGGGTCATGGGGAGCCTGATGGCGATGGAGATCATCCGCGAAATCGTCGGCTTCGGTGAGAGTCTCGTCGGGCGTTTGCTGATGGTGGATGCGCGCTCAATGCGCTTCGATACGGTGCGCTACGGGTGGGATGAAGGCAATCCGTTGAGTGGCTTGCAGTCGTCATCCCGGCCGAAGCGCAGCGAAGAGTCGGGATCGCGCGTCGAGTAAAGCGCCTCTTCCGGACAACAACCCCGGATCGCGGCTTTGGCCGCGTCCGGGATAGCCGCTTTGCTAGCCGCGCAAAGTCGCTCCCGTCTTCTTCACCACTTCCGCGACGATCTTCTGCGACACCGCTTCGATCTCCACGTCGGTCAGCGTCTTCTCCGTCGGCTGAAGAGTGACCGCGATGGCGACTGACTTCTTGTCGGGGTCGATGCCGATGCCCTCATAGACGTCGAACACCTCGACACCCGAGATGAGCTGGCGTTCCGCCGCCTGCACGGCCTTGACGATATCGCCCGCCGCCACGCTGCGCGTGACCACGAAGGCGAAATCGCGGGAGACGGGCTGGAAGTCGGAGAGAACGAGCTTCGGCTTCATCTTCGTAGGCTTCGCCTTCGGCGGCACGAGCGCATCGAGGGTGATTTCGAAAGCGACGAGCGGGCCCTTGAGGTCCAGCGCCTTCAACACCTTCGGATGCACTTCACCGAACGCGCCGACCACGTTCTTGGGGCCAAATTGCAGGATCGCTGAGCGGCCAGGATGGAACCATGCCGGACCGCCGGGAACCACTTGCAGACCGCCGACGGGAATGCCGAGCGAGGCGAGAAGCGACAGCGCATCTTCCTTCGCATCGAACGCATCGACAGCAACCGCGCCGCCGCGCCAATGACGGCCCACACCCTCGGAACGAGCGGTGCCGCGACGGACGCCGGTCGCTTTAATGGTCTGGCCTTCCGGCTCGTCGGAGGCGAAGCACTGGCCGACTTCGAAAAGCGCCACGTCGCCATAGCCGCGATCCGCATTGCGCTGCGCCGCCTTCAACAGGCCCGGCAGCAGACTCGGACGCATGTCGGAGAGATCCGCCGCGATGGGATTGGCGAGCGCGAGTTTCGGATCGCCGCCGCCGAACAACACTGCCTCGTCCTTCGCGATGAAGGACCAGGTGACGGCTTCCACGAGGCCGCGCGAGGCGAGCGTGCGTTTGGCGAGGCGCGTGCGCTTCTGGATGAGGGTGAGGATCGGCTTTGCCACCGCCGCTTCGAGACGTGGCAGCGGCTGCGGCGCTATGCGGTCAACGCCCGCGATGCGGATGACCTCTTCGACGAGATCCGCCTTGCCCTCGATATCGGGACGCCAGGACGGCGATGTGACCTTCACTATCTGGCCCGTGCCTTCGACTTTGAAGCCGAGCTTGTCCAAAATAGCCTTGGCTTCCGTCTGCGGCACATCGAGGCCGGAGAGACGGAGCGTCTCGGACCAGGGGAATTCGATGACGCGGGTATGATCTGGCACCGCGCCCGCGACCACGGCCTCGCTCGCCTCGCCGCCGCACAGATCGATGACCATCTGCGTCGCGAGATCGAGACCCGGCACCGTGAAAGCCGGATCCACACCGCGCTCAAAACGATAGCGCGCATCCGTGATGATACCGAGTTTGCGGCCCGATTGCGCGATGTTGAGCGGATCCCACAGCGCGGATTCGATCAGCACATCCGTCGTCGTCTCATCGCAGCCCGAATGCTCGCCGCCCATAATGCCGGCGATGGATTCGACGCCGTTATTGTCCGCGATCACCACGTTGCCGGAATCGAGCGTGTAGGTGCGCCCGTCGAGCGCCACGATCTCCTCGCCGTCCTTGGCGCGGCGAACGACAAGATTCCCCGCCACCTTCTTCGCATCGAAGACGTGGAGCGGACGACCCCGGTCGAAGGTCATGAAATTGGTGATGTCGACGAGCGCGTTGATCGGGCGAAGGCCGATGGACGATAAGCGCCGCTGCAGCCATTCCGGCGACGGGCCGTTTTTGACGCCGCGCACCAGGCGCAGAGCGAAAGTCGGGCACAGCTTTTCGTCGCCTGCCGCGAAATCGCGCTTCACCGAAACCGGGCAAGCGCCCTTGCCCTGAACCGGCTTCACCGCACCGTTTTTCAACGTGCCGATGCCGGTCGCCGCGAGATCGCGGGCGATGCCGAAGATCGAGGTGCAATCGGGCCGGTTCGGCGTGAGATTGATCTCGATCACCGGGTCGTCGAGTCTGGCATAAGCGGCGTAGGGCTGGCCGACCGGCGCGTCGACGGGAAGGTCGAGAATGCCGTCGTGATCGTTGGAGAGCTCGAGCTCCGCGCCCGAGCACAACATGCCATGACTTTCGACGCCGCGAATGGTGCCGACGCTCAGCGTGATGTTCTTGCCCGGAACGTAGGTGCCGGGCGGCGCGAACACGCTCTTCATGCCGGTGCGGGCATTGGGCGCGCCGCAGACCACCTGCACCGGCGCACCTTCGCCCGTATCGACCATGCACACGCGAAGACGATCCGCATTCGGATGCTGCTCGGCCGAAATCACATAGGCGACCTTGTAGGGCGCGAGCGCTTTCGCCTTGTCCTCGACACCTTCGACCTCAAGGCCGATGCGCGTCAGCGTTTCCACGATCTCATCGAGAGACGCCGTGGTGTCGAGATGGTCTTTCAACCAGGAAAGGGAGAATTTCATGATCTGTCTCCTGCTTCGGGCAGGTCGATGGGAAGATGGGCGAAAATGGTATCGAGCACGCTATCGAGTTCGGTGAGAACATCGCGGTTCCAGAAGCGCAGCACGCGATAACCCTGCGAGGAGAGCCACGCATCGCGAACCTCATCGGCTGCAATGCCACGCTCGAATCCGTGCTGGGCTCCATCGACTTCAATCACAAGCTTCGTTCTGTGGCAGACGAAATCGACGATGTAGGATCCCATCGGCACCTGACGGCGGATATGCAGCCCCTGAAAGCGATGCGCCTTCAACCCGTGCCACAGCTTGCGCTCGGCAGGTGTGAGTTCGCGACGCAACTGCTTAGCCTGCGCCCGTTGCCGAGCACCGACTTCCGCATGAGCGACCCTATCCCCTCCCCCCTTGTGGAGGAGGGAGGGGGGTATGGCGCCAACGGGTCGATCGTCGTGCCCGGACGAACCGTTGCCACCCCCCTCTCCGGCTCTCCCCCACAAGGGGGGAGAGGGGTCATTGGAGATTGCTTCGATCATGACGACAGGCCGCCGACAAGGCTTGGAATATCCAGCGGGCGGAAGCCGTAATGATTCAGCCAGCGGACATCGGCCTCGAAGAAGGGGCGAAGGTCGGGCATGCCGTATTTCAGCATGGCGATGCGGTCGATGCCCATGCCCCAGGCGAAACCCTGGACCTTATCGGGATCGAGGCCGCAATTGCGCAAGACGTTCGGATGCACCATGCCGCAGCCGAGAATTTCGAGCCAATCCGTGCCTTCGCCGAAGCGGATTTCGCCGCCCTTGCGGGAGCACTGGATGTCGACCTCGGCCGAAGGCTCGGTGAAGGGGAAGAAGGATGGGCGGAAGCGCATCTTCACCTGATCGACCTCGAAGAACGCCTTACAGAACTCTTCCAGCACCCACTTCATGTGCGCGATGTTGGCGGTCTCGTCGATGACGAGGCCTTCCACCTGGTGGAACATCGGCGTGTGGGTCTGGTCGGAATCGTGGCGATAGGTGCGGCCCGGAATGACGACGCGGATCGGTGGGGCTTGCGTCTTCATGGTGCGGATCTGCACTGGGGACGTGTGCGTGCGCAGAACCTTGCGCTCGCCCTTCTCGTCGGGAGCGAGGAAGAAGGTGTCGTGCATCTCGCGCGCCGGGTGCCCTTCGGGGAAGTTCAGCGCGGTGAAGTTGAGATAGTCGGTTTCGATATCCGGCCCTTCCGCCACATGGAAACCCATATCGGCGAAAATGGCCGTGATCTCGTCGATGACCTGGCTGATCGGGTGGATGCGTCCGCGAATCTCGGGGCCGTCCTGCACGGGCAGCGTCACATCGAGACGCTCGGCGGAAAGGCGCGCCTCGAGGGCAGCTTCGGCGAGAGCATCCTTCTTGGCGCCGAGCGCACCCTGCACCTTGTCACGCAGGCCGTTGATGAGCGGCCCCTTCTCCTTGCGCTCCTCGGGCGACATCGCCCCCAAAGTCTTGAGGAGTTCGGAGACGAAGCCCTTCTTGCCGAGCGCGGCGACGCGCAGAGCTTCGAGAGCCGGCTCATCCGAGGCAGCTTCGACCTGCTTGAGCAGATCAGTTTCGAGTTGGTTGAGGTCGGTCATCGGTCCCGTGCCAGAATGCGTGCGCTTGAGTGAGACGCGGCGCGGGAACCGTCAAGCCTTCCGAGCCACAAAAAATCGAACGACAGCTTTTGGCGCCGTCGGTGCGAATGGTCTCGGAGGCTGAGGCATGATCCGAAGAGACCATGCGGTATCAAGAGGGGGCGCAGCTGAAAACAGGTTCAGCCGCGCCGGAACTAAGGTGTCTTAGGCAGCCTGCGCGGGCAGGGAAGCCTTGGCGCGCTCCACGTAAGCGGCGAAAGCAGCCGGCTCGTGGATGGCCATTTCGGACAGAACCTTGCGATCGATCTCGATCCCAGCCTTGCCGAGACCGTCGATAAATCGGGAATAGGTCAAGCCGTGCAGACGGACAGCGGCGTTGAGACGCTGGATCCAGAGAGCGCGGAAAACGCGCTTCTTGTTCTTACGGTCGCGATAAGCATATTGCATGCTCTTCTCGACCGCCTGCTTGGCGATGCGGATGGTATTCTTGCGGCGGCCATAAAAGCCCTTGGCGGCCTTCAGAACCTTCTTGTGCTTGGCGTGGGCGGTAACGCCCCGTTTGACGCGGGCCATGGAAAAACTCCTTCAAAATCCGGGATGTGGAAAAGAACGTCTCAGCCGTTGGGCAGGAAGAACTTCTTCACGTTGTACGCGTCGCTCTCGAACATGACGTTCGTGCCGCGCAGGTTGCGGATCTGCTTCTTGGTCCGCTTGATCATCCCGTGGCGCTTGCCGGACTGGGCGTAAACGACCTTACCGGTGCCGGTGATTTTGAAGCGCTTTTTGGCGCCCGACTTCGTCTTCAGCTTGGGCATTTTGCTCTCCTTTAGGAGGGCTCTCACGGCGCGTAACGCCTTGAAATCCCTAAGTATTGCTGCATTGAGCAAAACAAACCGCCACGGCAGCCCTTACAGCCGGGCGGTTCGATGAAGGGCGGCTTATGGCAGAAGGCGCCCCAAAAAGCAATGGCCGCCTCGGGTGAGGCGACCACTGAAAAATGACTTTGAATTTCGCCTTAGCGAGGCGCCAGAACCATGACGACCTGACGGCCCTCGAAATTCGGCTCCATCTCGACCTTGGCGATATCGCCGACGTCCGATTTGACGCGATCGAGAACTTTGAGGCCCAAATCCTGGTGCGCCATCTCGCGACCGCGGAAGCGGAGCGTGATCTTGACCTTGTTGCCTTCCTCGAAGAACGACTTCATCGCGCGCATCTTCACGTCGTAATCGTGATCGTCGATGCCCGGACGCAGCTTGATTTCCTTGACCTCGACGGTCTTCTGCTTCTTACGCGCCTCAGCCGCCTTCTTCTGCTCGAGAAAGCGATATTTGCCGTAATCGAGAATTTTACAGACGGGTGGCTCTGCGTTCGGGGAGATCTCGACGAGATCGAGCCCAGCGTCCTCGGCAATCCGGAGGGCGTCGAAAAAGGCCATCACGCCGCGATTCTGGCCGGTGTCATCAATCAACTGCACTTCGCGGACGCCGCGAATGTCTCGGTTGGCGCGCGGTCCCTCTTTCTGTGGGACCGGCAAAGCTCTCATTGGTCTGCGAATGGCTCATATCTCCTATTGAGGCTCGGTCATAACGAGAGAAGCCAGTGCTTCTGCAACGCGTTCCCGATGCCGTGAGTAAAGTGACATTTCGCGCAAATCGGCGCGAAGTCAACTCGCCCGGCGTGCGAAACGTCCTTCCAGCAGGGCAGAATAAACATCCAAGGTGCTGGAAACCATCCGCTCGAGGGAAAAGTTGTGCTCCACATGGATGCGTGCGCGGGAGCTCAAACCCGCCCGTGCCGTCGCACCAAGGCTCAAGGCCTCTCCAATGGCGTCAGCCAGGGCGTCGGCATCACCCGGTGCAATCCGCCATCCGGTGCGCTCATAGGGCGGCACGGCCGGCGGCGATAGAACGGTTTCCGGAACCGCACCGAGATCGGAAACAACGACCGGCGTTCCCATGGCTTGCGCCTCCACCGCCGAGCGGCCGAACGCCTCCGGCTCGGTCGAGGGAACGGTAACGACGGAAGCGGCCAGGAAAGCCGCCGGCATATCGGTACAATGGCCGACACGGCGCACAACGCCCTTCAACTTCCGCGACTCGATGAGGCTGTCGATTTCCTTGACGTAAGAATCCCGCCCCTGCGGATCGCCCGCGAGAATGAAGGCCGCATCGCTGAGACCGGAATCGCGCAACTTCGCAGCCGCCTCGATCAGGACCTTCTGCCCCTTCCAGCCGGTCAGGCGCGCGGCGAGCAGTACGACGCGCTCGTGAGGCGAAACACCCCAGGCCTTGCGTAAGGCCTCGACCCGTTCGGGGGCCACCATCGCAGGAGAGAACTGGCCGAAATCGGTACCGCGATGAATCACCCGGATCCGGTCGGTCGCCTGCGGGTAGAGAGAGCGGATGAGATCGCCCGTATAGTAAGAGTTGGCGATGATCGCGTCTCCGCGTGCCATCACCGAATTATAAAGCACCTTGATCGAGGAGCGGCCCGCATAGCTACCGTGATAGGTGGTGACGAAGGGTAATTCGAGGGATCGCGCCGTGCCCAGTGCGACCCATGCAGGAGCGCGGGACCGTGCATGCAGAAGCGACACTTTCTCCTTCACGCAGATCTTGGCGAGCTTGCGCACGTTGAGCGCCATGGAGAACGGGTTCTTGGTCTTGGCGGGAAAAGGAATCCACACGCCGCCCTTAGCCTGCAATTCCCCAACGAGACGCCCGCCTTCTGTCGCCACAAGCGCCCGCGCCCCGATATGGGCGAGCCCTTCGGCGATGTCGACACTCGTGCGCTCGGCTCCGCCCGCTTCCAGCTCAGGGATGATCTGGAGAATCGTTCGTCCGGCCAAGGGATGATGTCGTGAGGATCGGAATGCCGCCCCTCCGGGTCGCGTCGCGGAACTCACCGGTGTAAGAGCCCTCTTCGTAAAATCATTCGACTAATGTCTCTCTGAAGCAGTTGAGGATGGGTTAACCATGGCGCACCTTTTAACAGTCGGCCACGGATCGGCGGAACGCCGGATCGCGGTGCTGCGTCAAGAAGGCCGCAATCCGCCGGTAATCTGGCTCGGAGGCTTCAAGTCCGACATGCGCGCCACCAAGGCGGAGGCGGTGAATGCCTGGGCCGAACGGACAGGCCGCGCCTTCATTCGCTTTGACTATAGCGGCCACGGAGAATCCAGCGGCAATTTCGAGGAAGGAACGATTTCCCGCTGGCTTGAAGACGCGCTGGCGGTGATCGAGAGCGAGGCGAAAGCGCGCCCGATTTTGGTCGGCTCCTCCATGGGCGGTTGGATTTCCTTACTCGCGACCCGCTACCTCATGGACAAGCGGCCCGACCTCGCGCCCCTCGGCCTCGTTCTCATCGCCCCTGCCGTCGATTTCACGGATCGGCTGATGTGGGATCGCTTTCCTGAGGATATCAAGCGCGCGGTGATGGAGACCGGGGTCTACCACCGCCCCTCACCCTATTCGCCCGATCCCTACCCGATCACGCGCGGGCTGATCGAAGACGGACGCCGTCACCTCCTGCTCGACGGGCCGATTCGCACCGGCTGCCCAGTGACGATCCTCCAAGGGATGAAAGACCCCGACGTGCCGTGGAAGCACGCGCTCCTGCTGGTGGAGCATCTGCCGGGCGACAGTGCCTGCCTCACCCTCATCAAGGATGGAGATCACCGGCTCTCGACACCGGAAGACCTGGAGCGCCTGACCGACGCCATCGAAGCGATCGCTTAAAGGCAGTGCTCAGAGCACCTTCAAGCCCATCTCCGCCAGAAGATCGCCGGCCTGGCTGCGCGAGATCGTGGCGCCCTTGAACTTACGCGCATCGTTGAGGCGAAGGCCTCCAAGATCCGCGCCGCGTAGGTCTGCTCCCTCGAAGCGGGCGTCCACGAGATGGGACTCGCGCAGGCTGGATTCCTCGAACACAGCGTCACGGAAATCGCATTTGGTAAGGTCCGCAAGGCTGAAATCCACCCGGTGAATTCGGACTTTCCGGAATGAGAAGCCAGGCAAGCGGGCCGCCGACAAGGTCGTTTCCCTGAAGGACGTCCCTGTCGATTTCGTCTGACTCAAATCAGCGCCGGTGAGCTTGCAGGCGTTGAACGCCGCTTGCGAGAGAGACGCGCCGACGAAAACCGCATTGTTGAAATCGCTCGACTGGAACACCGCCTCGGTGAGGATGGCGGCCGTAAAGTTGGCGAAGCCTCCCCGGCATCCCTCGAAAGCGGCATTTTCAAGCCTCGCGCTCGTCAGGTTTGCCCGCTTGAGAACGCAACCCTCAAACCGCCAATCCGCCATGTCGAGATTCGACAGGTCAGCTCCCTCGAAATCGCAATTCACAAAAAGGGCCGGCGTCGGGGCGGAAGCGAGGGTCACCAATTCCGCCCGCGACGGCGATCCCCCTTCGATCCTGGTGTGGTTGGGGGTGGCCGGGGAAGCAAGGGTCATAGAGCCGCCAAGAGTTCGTCGGGCAAAAGGTCGTTGCGTTGAATCGCGGGAGAGCCAGCACGCCGCTCTTCGGCGGCATGCTGAGCGGTTTTCCGGTTAGTGCAGGCTCACCGTCTGCAAATCATGCGCCCAGGCATTGGCGACGGCGGCGTCACGCGTGTCGGTAAGGACGATGGGCGCGCCGCTGGCGGAGACCAGGGCGAAGAGTTGAAGGCCGGGCTGGATCTTCGGTGCATCCGGGAAAGCCTTTGCCACATCGTCCGAGCGCATGGGTTTCACATAGGCCATCTGCCCCTCGCCGAGAGCGGCGAGTTCGGAAGACTGGAAGGTGAAGTTGAGATCATTGTTCAAAGGAACCTCCTTCGCGAAAACCGTTACGCTTCGTCAGTCGTCAGAATGTCAATCTTGCGAACGATGCGTGCCGGCTCCGGCCGGATGAGATCGATCGAAAGAAGACCATTGGAGAGATCCGCACCCAGAACCTCCATGCCGTCGACAAGAAGGAAGGTGCGCTGAAACTGACGGGCGGCGATGCCGCGATGCAGGAAATGCCTGGCTTTGTCGTCGGTCTGACGTCCGCGGATGACGAGCTGGTTTTCTTCCAGGGTCACTTCGAGCTGTTCCCGGGTGAACCCGGCAACGGCCAGCGTGATCCGAAGGCGCTCGGGATCGCTCATCGTGCGCGCGAGGCGCTCGATATTATACGGCGGGTATCCATCGCCCGCGGCTTTGGCGACCCGGTCGAGCGCCTGCTCGATTTCATCGAAACCCAGCAGGTAAGGATGCCCAAAGGGCGACTGACGCGACATATTCGAAGCCCACGTTAGAAAGGCACTTCGGTTGAATGTGAGCCCGCTCTTGCGGCGCTCAAACGGGCCGAACCGGCCCGCTTCCGACAATATGGAGGCTCTGCCCGCCCCTATCAAGACCTTGACCAGGGCAGGCTCAACAAGCTGATTTTATTCTAGAAACTGGTCAGACGCGGCTCTTCCACCACGCCACCTGCTCGGCGACGCGTTCGGGCGAGGTACCGCCGAAGCTTTGCCGCGAGCGCACGGAATTCTCCACGCTCAGCACCTCGAAGATGCCCTGGTTGATGCGCGGTTCGACCGCTTGCATCACGTCCAGCGGAAGCTCTTCCAGGGTCACGCCGCGCTTCTCGGCTTCCGAGACGATGCGGCCCGTAACGTGATGCGCATCGCGGAACGGAATGTTGAGGCTGCGCACCAGCCAGTCGGCGAGATCGGTGGCGGTGGAGAAGCCCGCACCGGCCACAGCCGCCATGCGCTCCTTCACAGGCTCGATGTCCTCGATCATGCCGGTCATGGCGGCGAGCACGATTTCGATGCTGTCGGCGGCATCGAAAACCTGCTCCTTGTCCTCCTGCATGTCCTTGGAATAGGTCAGCGGCAAGCCCTTCATCATGGTGAGAGCGGCCATCAGCGAGCCGAAGATGCGACCGGACTTGCCGCGCACCAGCTCCGCCGCGTCGGGATTGCGCTTCTGCGGCATCATGCTCGAACCGGTGGTCCAGCGGTCGGGCAGACGCACGAAGCCGAAGGGTGCCGACATCCAGATGATGATCTCTTCCGCCAGCCGCGACAGATGCACGGCAGCGATGGAGGCAATCGACATGAACTCGAGAAGGCTGTCGCGGTCCGACACGGAATCCAGCGAATTGCGGGTCGGCCCGTCGAAGCCAAGGGCCGCCGCCGTCTGATGACGGTCGATGGGGAAGGACGTGCCGGCAAGCGCGCCTGCGCCCAACGGACACTCATTGAGCCGCTTGCGTGAATCGCGGATGCGGCTGCGATCGCGGGCGAACATTTCCACATAGGCCATGAGATGGTGACCGAACGTCACAGGCTGGGCGCTCTGGAGATGCGTGAAGCCGGGCATCACAGTCGCCACATGGGCTCCGGCCTTGGCGAGGAGCGCCTTCATGAGGCGGGTCAGTTGCTCGTCCGTACGGTCATGGGCTTCGCGTATCCACAGGCGGATATCGACGGCGACCTGATCGTTACGGCTGCGGGCAGTGTGGAGGCGGGCCGCCGGATCGCCGACGACTTCGCGAAGCCTGCTTTCCACATTCATGTGGATGTCTTCGAGCGCCTTGGAGAAGGTGAAATCGCCATTCTCGATTTCGCCCAAAACCCGTTGCAGGCCCTGGTGAATCGCATCGCGGTCGGCGGGAGAGATGATGCCTTGCTTCGCCAGCATGTTGCTGTGCGCGAGCGAACCTTGGATATCTTGGGACGCCAGACGCTTGTCGAAATCGATCGAGGCGTTGATGGCCTCCATCAAAGCGCTCGGAGAGGACGAAAAACGCCCGCCCCACATGGCATTGGCGGCAGGCTTCTTGGCTTCTTCAGACACGGGCGACCATCCGGATTACGAGAATGCCGAGCCTTTGCCACAGATTGCCCTTTCAGGCCAAGGCGAAACAATGTTTTGCGCGACGATTGGGCGAATTGCGCGGAGTTTACCACTTCATATCCAGTTGATGGACTCGACAGACATCATCTGATTTGTATTCATAAGACCACTGTGAGGCGCACTCTGCGCTTCGGGGGAACACATAAAATGAAGAAACTTCCGAAATTTTTCCTGTCCGCGGCCCTGACCGCGACCATGGCTACGTCTTTCTCGGCCGTCATGGCGGCGACGCCGCCGGACACTCTGGTCCAGGCCTGGCAGATCGACGACATCACCTCACTCGATCCGGCTGAAATTTTCGAGTTCAGTAACTCCGAAATCGCCGGCAACACCTATGAGCGTTTGATCAACTACGATCCCAAGGACGTCTCGAAGATTTACGGCGAAGTTGCCGAGTCCTGGACCGTCTCTCCCGACGGCAAGACTTTCACCTTCAAAATCCGTCAGGGCAAGAAATTCGCTTCCGGCAACCCGCTGACCGCCGAGGACGTCGCATTCTCGTTCCAGCGCGCCATTCTCCTCGACAAGTCCCCGGCCTTCATCCTCGGCCAGTTCGGCCTGTCGAAGGACAACGTGAAGGACAAGATCAAGCAGACCGGTCCCTTCGAGCTGACGATGGAGCTCGACAAGCCCTACGCTCCCACCTTCGTTCTCTACTGCATGACCTCGACCGTCGCTTCCGTCGTTGACAAGAAGCTGGCGCTGCAAAACGAGAAGGACGGCGATTTCGGCTATAACTGGCTCAAGACCCACTATGCCGGTTCCGGCCCGTTCGCGATCCGCGACTGGAAGGCCAACGAAGTCGTGGTTCTCGAGCGCAATCCGAACTCCGACAAGAAGACCCCGCTCGCCCGCGTGATCTACCGTCACATCAAGGAGACGGCGACGCAGCGCCTGCTGCTCGAAAAGGGTGACGTGGACATCGCCCGTAACCTGAACCCGCAAGAGCTGGACGCGGTCGCCAAGAACCCGGACATCAAGGTCGATAACGGCCCGAAGGGCACCGTCTATTATCTCGGCCTGAACCAGAAGAACCCGAACCTCGCCAAGCCTGAAGTCCGGCAGGCTCTGAAGTGGCTCGTGGACTACTCGGCCATTGCCGACACGATCATGAAGAACAAAGGCGAGGTCCATCAGGCCTTCCTGCCGAAGGGTTTCCTGGGCGCGATCAACGACAACCCCTACAAGCTCGACGTCGCCAAGGCGAAGGAGCTTCTCGCCAAGGCCGGCCTCAAGGACGGCTTCACGGTGACGATGGACACCCGTTCGACCCCCGAAATCACGGGTATCGCGCAGGCCATCCAGACCACCTTCGCCCAGGCTGGCGTGAAGGTTGAAATCATCCCCGGCGACAGCAAGCAAACCCTGACCAAGTACCGCGCTCGCCAGCACGATATCTATATCGGCAACTGGGGTGCGGACTATCAGGACCCGAACACGAACGCCGATACCTTTGCGGCGAACGACGACAACTCGGATACCGCCAAGGCGAAGCCGCTTGCTTGGCGCAATGCCTGGGACCCGGGCCAGCTTACGGCCAAGACCCGCGCTGCGGTTCTGGAGCGCGATGCTGAAAAGCGTGCGGAAATGTACCGCGATCTGCAGAAGGCCGTTCTCAACGACGGCCCCTTCGTGACCTTCCTTCAGCAGATCGAAGTGATTGCCTCGCGCAAGAACGTCGAAGGTGTGGTGATCGGCCCGTCCTTCGACATGAACAGCGTCATGCAAGCCAAGAAGAACTGATTCTTCGATGGCTGCTGCAACTCTGACGCAGAGCGGAGGGCATCATGCCCTCCGCTTCTTCCTTTTAAGGACCTTGCAATTTATCGCTGTGCTGGCGACGACCCTTCTTGGGTTGGTTGCCGTCACGTTCTTTATCGGCCGTATCGTCCCGATCGATCCCGTTCTCGCCATCGTCGGTGATCGGGCTCCCGCGCATGTTTATGCGCGTGTCCGTCAGGAGCTCGGCCTCGATCTTCCGATGATCCAGCAATTCTGGATCTATCTGAAGAAGGCCATCTCCGGCGATTTCGGCAATTCGGTGCTCACCACCAATCCGGTGATGTCCGACATCATCAATGTTTTTCCCGCCACGCTCGAACTGGCGACGCTGGGTACGATTATCGGCACCCTCGTCGGCATCCCTCTCGGCGTGCTCGCCGCGGTCAAGCGCGGGTCGCTGATCGACCAGCTCGTCCGCGTGCTCGGCCTCATCGGCTATTCGGTGCCGATCTTCTGGCTCGGGCTGATGGCCCTGCTTCTGTTCTACGCCAAGCTCGGTTGGGTCGAAGGCCCGGGCCGGCTCGACGTGAGCTATTCCTACATGTACACGCCCGTCACCGGCATCGTGCTCATCGACACACTGATGCAGGGGCAGATAGACGCATTCTGGAACGCCGTGTCGCATGTCACGCTGCCAGCATGTCTGCTGGGTTATTTCTCGCTCGCCTATATCAGTCGTATGACGCGCTCGTTCATGCTCAATGAACTGGCGCAGGAATACGTGATCGCCGCGCGTGTGAAGGGCCTGTCCGAACTACGGGTCATCTGGCGTCACGCCTTGCGCAACGCCGCCGTCCCCTTGATTACGGTGATCGCCCTGTCTTACGCGCACCTGCTTGAAGGCTCGGTTCTGACAGAGACCATCTTCGCGTGGCCCGGACTTGGGCAATACATCACCAACTCGCTGCAAAACGCGGACATGAATGCGGTGCTTGGCGGAACGCTCGCCATCGGCGCCGCCTTCGTCATTCTCAACCTGATGTCCGATTTGCTCTATCGCTTGCTCGATCCGAGGACTCGCTGATGACCGGCGCTGCTCCCCTTTCTGAACCAGCCGGTCTTCGCGCCTGGTTGCTTTCTCCTGAACCGGCCTCGCGCTGGCAGGCACGTCTCGGCCGGCTTTATCTCGGCTGGCGCACCTTCACGAAAAATCCGCTCGCGGTTTTCGGGCTCGGCATCGTCCTGCTGCTGCTGTTCGTCGCCCTGTTTGCGAATTTCCTGGCTCCCTACTCGCCGATCACCGGCGGGGATTTGCGCACGGCACGATTGCTGCCGCCGAGCGCGGCGCATTGGTTGGGCACCGACGATCAGGCGCGCGACATCTATTCGCGCATCATCCACGGTTCGCGCATCACGCTTTGGGTCGTGCTGCTCGTTTCCGTCATCGCGACGCCGATCGGCCTCCTCGTTGGAACCGTGTCCGGCTATGTGGGCGGTTGGGTCGATACGGTGTTGATGCGTATCACCGATATCTTCCTCGCCTTCCCTCGCCTCGTGCTCGCACTCGCCTTCGTCGCGGCGCTTGGGCCCGGCATCGAGAACGCCATCATCGCCATCGCCATCACCTCATGGCCGCCCTATGCGCGTATCGCGCGCGCCGAGACGCTGATGATCCGCAACAGCGATTTCATCGCGGCGGTGAAGCTGCAAGGCGCATCGACGCCGCGCATCATCTTCGGGCATGTGGTGCCTTTGTGCATCTCCTCGCTCATCGTGCGCGTGACGCTCGATATGGCGGGCATCATTCTCACCGCTGCCGGCCTCGGCTTCCTCGGCCTCGGCGCACAACCGCCGATGCCGGAATGGGGGGCGATGGTCGCAACGGGCCGCAACTATCTCATCGATCAATGGTGGGTCGCAGCAATGCCCGGTCTTGCCATCTTCGTGGTGAGCCTGGGCTTCAACCTCCTGGGCGACGGCCTTCGTGACGTGCTCGATCCAAAGGCCGCAAAATGACGACATACAACCTTTGTCATTCCGGGGCGCCGAAGGCGAGCCCGGAACCCATAACCACGAGGGCTCCGGAAATCAGCGGAACGGGTCGTCATATTTTTGCAATCATCGCGGCTCTGGGTTCCGGACTCTCGCTGCGCTCGCCCCGGAATGACCGAGGAGGAAGAGCATGACGAAACCTCTTCTCGAAGTCGAAGATCTTCGCGTCCGCTTTCACCTTCGCACGGGCACCGTCGAGGCGGTGCGCGGTGTGTCGTTCCAGCTCGGCCGCGAACGGCTCGGCATCGTCGGCGAATCCGGTTCCGGCAAGTCGCAGACGGGCCGCGCCATTCTAGGCCTCACGCCACCTCCCGGCGAAGTGACCGCGAAGAAACTCACCTTCGACGGCATCGACCTTCTCACCGCCTCGAAGCGGACGCTGCGTACGTTACGCGGTGGGCGCATCAGCATGGTGATGCAGGATCCGAAATATTCGCTGAACCCGGTGATGACCATCGGCGAGCAGATCATCGAAGCCTATCAGGCCCACGCCAAGGCCAGCCGCGCGGAAGCGCGCGACAAGGCGCTGGCGATGTTGGAGGCCGTGAAGATGCGCGATCCGGCGCGCGTGTTCAGCCTTTATCCGCACGAGGTTTCGGGCGGCATGGGCCAACGCGCGATGATCGCCATGATGCTCGTGACCGAGCCCGATCTTCTGATCGCGGACGAACCCACATCGGCGCTCGACGTGACGGTGCAGATGGAAGTGCTGCGCATTCTCGACGAACTCGTGGCCGAGCGTGGCATGGGCCTCATCTTCATTTCACACGATCTGAAGCTTGTCTCTTCCTTCTGTGACCGGGTGCTCGTGATGTATGCGGGCCACGTGGTGGAAGAACTCGAAGCCAGGAACCTGCGGGCTGCCAAGCATCCCTATACACAAGGGCTCATGCGCTGCCTGCCAACGCTCGCAAACGATGTTCGCCCCCTCCCCACCCTCAACCGCGATCCGGCTTGGGCGCAATAAAGGCAGCGTTCGATGCTCGATATTCAAAATCTTCGCGTCACCTATGGAACAGGTCGCTTGCAGGTCGATGCGGTCAAGGACGTGAGCTTTCGCGTCGAGACCGGTGAGGCCTACGGGCTTGTCGGCGAATCCGGCTCCGGCAAATCCACCGTGCTGCGCGCCATCTGCGGCCTTGCGCCGGTCTCCGGCGGGCGCGTGCTCGTCGATGGCGGCGAACTGCGCACGCCCCGCAACAAGGCATTCTATCGCACCGTACAGATGGTGTTCCAGGATCCTTACGCCTCACTTCATCCGCGTCACACCGTGGACCGGACGCTCTCTGAGCCCCTCGCCATTCACGGCGTGAAGGATGCGGAGGCGCGTATTCTTCAAGCGTTGCGCGAGGTGGGCCTCGGCCCCTCCTTCCGCTTCCGTTATCCGCACCAGCTCTCCGGTGGCCAGCGTCAGCGCGTCGCCATTGCGCGTGCCATGCTTTTGCGCCCGAAGGTCCTGCTCCTCGACGAGCCGACTTCCGCGCTCGATGCTTCGGTGCAGGCGGAGATCCTGAATCTGCTCGATGAACTGCGCCGCAATCTCGGCCTCACCTACATCCTCGTCAGTCACGATCTTGCGGTCGTCGCGCATCTCTGCGAGCGACTTCTCGTGATGCGGCACGGCGAGGCTGTGGAAGAGACGACCGCGCAGGCGCTCAGAACCAATCGGGCCGGGAGCGACTATACGCGCTCGCTCATCAATGCGAGCCAAGGGTTCTCACGCGAAGTCGAGCGCCCGGCAGTCGCCTAGAGCTTGATCGTGTCTCTTTGAAACGCGATCAAGCTCTAGATTCTTTGGTGCCGCATGATCCGGGCGAACAACCGGCTTCCACTTGTTCTGATCATGCTCTAGATCCGAAATCACGCCACTCCTTTCTCCACATTTCGCGGAAAACGATGCCCTCCTCCTCTCTCGTTCCTGTCTTCGACGGCCATAACGACGTTCTGTATCGCCTGATCCAAGGCAAGGCGCAGCCGGAACGCGCTTTTCTCGACGGCGACAATCAGGGGCATCTCGATCTGCCGCGCATGAAGAAGGGCGGTTTCGCGGGCGGTTTCTTCGCGGTTTACGTGTCGTCTCAAAGCGGCGGGCTCGATGTGGATGCGATGATGACGCAGCCGCAATACGATGTGCCGCTGCCCGCGCCGCTCGAACTGGCACCGAGCCAACGCGTGACATTGCAGATGGCCTCACTGCTCTTTCGGATCGAGCGGGAATCGAAGGGTCAGGTGAAGGTGTGCCGCACGGCGGCCGACATTCGCGAGTGCTTCAAGACCGGAACCTTGGCGACGATCCTTCACATCGAAGGAGCGGAAGCCATTGATCCCGACTTCCATATGCTGGACGTTCTCTATGAGAGCGGGTTGCGCTCCATCGGCCCGGTCTGGAGCCGCCCGACCATCTTCGGTCACGGCGTCCCCTTCCGCTATCCCTCCACCGCCGATACAGGCCCCGGCCTCACCGATCTCGGGCGCGAGCTGATCAAGGCGTGCAACCGCCTCAAGATCATGATCGACCTTTCGCATCTGAACGAGAAGGGCTTTTGGGACGTGGCGAAGCTCTCGGATGCACCGCTCATCGCGACCCATTCCAATGCCTATGCGGTCTGCCCGCATTCGCGCAATCTGTCGGACAAGCAGCTCGCCGCGATCCGCGAGAGCCGCGGCATGGTCGGCGTGAACTTCGCCACCTCCTTCATCCGTCCCGACGGCCAGCGCGGCGCGGATACGCCACTCACCGACATGATCCGCCACATGGATCACCTGATCGCCCATGTGGGCGTGGACGGTGTGGGCTTGGGCTCCGATTTCGACGGCGCGACGATCCCTGCCGATATCGGTGACGTCACCGGCCTGCCGGTGCTGATCGAGGCCATGCGCAAGCACGGCTACGACGAGGCGACGATCCGCAAGATCTGCTACGAGAACTGGATCGGCGTTCTGGAGCGCACCTGGGGCCGCTGAACACGGAACCGATTCTGAAATGAAAAGGGCGATGTGAATGATCACATCGCCCTTTTGTTTTGACGACAGCTCAGAACTTTAAGAACACTCGGAACCGCTGGAACCACAGCCTCACCCTAAAGAGCCGCGAAGCGGCATCTCGAAGGGTCGGGAGCGAGCTGGACAATCCTTTGAGACGCCATTCCTTCCGGAATAGCTCCTCAGGACGTCTCAGCGTTCCTCCTTCGACGTCAGCGCGAACAGGCTGGCGAGGCCGCCGACCGCGACCATCACGAGAAGGCTCACCGCGTTGATGGCCGGTGTCGCGCCTTCGCGCATCTGCCCATACATGGTGATCGGTAGCGGTGGATCGGAACCAACAAGCATCAACGTGGTGTTGAAATTCTCGAACGACATCAAGAGCGCCACGAGTCCAGCGCCGATGAGCGCAGGGCTCAGGAACGGCAATGTCACCGTGCGAAGCACGCGCGCGCGGCTGGCACCGAGATCGAACGCGGCTTCCTCGAGCGAGCGGTCGAACTTGCGCAGACGCGCGGCGATGATGAGTGTCGCGATGGTAAGGATGAAGGAGAGCTGGCCGAGCACAATCAGCATCAACCCCGGCCGCAACCCATCGATATCGGTCTGAAGGAAATCCTCCAGTCCGTTCGCGAGCCGCGAGAAGAAAGCGAGGATCGATATACCGAGGATGACGCCCGGAATGACGAGCGGCCAGAGCATCATCATCGCGAAGAGGGTCTTGCCGGGAAACTCCGCGCGCTCCAGCACCCACGCATTCACCGTGCCGATGACGACGGCAAGCACCGCGACAGGCACTGCCACCTTCAGGCTGTTGAGAATGGTGGTGAGCCAGATCGGATCCATCAACACGCCGGGCTTGCCGAAGACGGAGCCCGTGCCGATGAACCATTCCAGCGTGAACCCTTTCCACGGCGGAGACGGGAACGGACTCGCGTTGAAGGCGAAGATCGCAACGACGAGAAGCGGCGCGAACAAAAAGAGGTAGAACGCCGCGATGTAGAATTTCCAGAGGAGAGAAGGACGGCTCATGATGGTCAAGCCTGTCTCAGGGTCGTGCCGAGGCTCTGGCCCGACAAGCGCAGACCCGCCCACACGATGATGGAGGAAAGCACGAGCAGCAGCATGCCGAAGGCGGCGCCTTGTGGCCAGTTGAAGCGCGTAATGAATTGCGCGTAGATCTGCTCCGTGAACCACAGGCCGTTCTTGCCGCCGAGAAGAACCGGCGTCGCGAAATTGCCGACGGTCAACATGAACACGATGATCGAACCCGCGACGATGCCAGGCATGGCATGCGGAATGACGATGCGGCGAAGCACCGTCCAGCGACTGCCGCCGAGATCGTAACCGGCCTCGACGACGGAGGGCTCAAGGCTCTCCAACGCATTGGCCAGCGGCACGATCATGAAAAGAAGCCCGCCATAAACGAGGCCGAGAATGACCGCGCCGTCGTTGTAGAGCATCTCCACCGGCTTGCTCGCGAGCCCGAGGCTTTGCAGCACGTACGAGATCACGCCGGTCTCGCGCAGAAGCATCATCCAGCCGAGCGTGCGCACGAGCTCCGACACCCAAAAGGGCAGAAGGCACATGAGCAACAGCATCGCCTTCAGGCGTCCCTGCGCCACGCGCGCGATGTAGAGCGCGATGGGAAAGGCGAGTACGAGCGTGCAGGCCGTCACCAGGATCGACATGATGGCGGTGCGCGCAAAGGTGCGCCAGTAAAGCGGCTCGGTGAAGAATTCGAGATAGTTGCCGAGGCCGAACGTGTAGACCCGTGGCGCGACCCGCTCGCTGAACGAGAGGATCAGGATTTCCACGTGCGGGAGAATGATGAGCAGGCCCAGCCATAGAACGGCGGGAGCCAGCAACAAGAAGAGGGTGAGACGCTGCGCCGGTTTCATGCGGCGAAAACTTTCATGGAGTCGGCAGCCCATCCGAAATGGATCGGCGCGCCGACGCCGATGCCCGCGAGCGGCCCAGCTTGTGGCAGAACGGCACGCGCCGGCTGTTCGAAACCGGGCGCTTCGATCAGGAGGCTCGAATTCGCGCCATCGAAGAGCACAGCGGAGACACGGCCCTCGAAACGATTGGCGACGTTCCCGAGCGCCGCCTGATCCGCGCCGAGAGCGATCGCTTCCGGACGCACGAAGCAGAGCGATTGCGCCTTGCCGACTTCGCCCTTGCCCTCGATCGTCGCGCCAGACGGCAGCCGAATGGTTGCGCCACTGGCGGAGGCGGAAGCTGTCTCGCCCGACCAACGATTGGTTTCGCCGACGAAGCTCGCGACGAAGGGCGTCTGGGGATTGTTGTAGAGTTCGCGCGGGCTTCCCACTTGCTCGAAATGACCCTGGTTCATCACCGCGATGCGATCCGACATCACCAGCGCTTCCGACTGGTCGTGCGTGATGTAGACGAACGTGGTGTTGAACATGCTCTGGAGCTGTTTCAGCTCGATCTTCATGTGCTCGCGCAGCTTCAGATCGAGAGCGCCGAGCGGCTCATCGAGAAGCACGAGTGTGGGTTCGAGCACGAGGCAGCGGGCGATGGCCACGCGCTGGCGCTGTCCACCCGAGAGAGCCGTCACGCGACGCTCTGCGAAACCTTTCAGACCGACCCGCTCCAGCATGCGCGTGGCGCGCTCGTCCGCTTCCGCGCGAGTGACACCGCGGCAAGTCAGACCGTAGGCCACGTTCTCGCCGACGCTCATCATCGGGAACAGCGCGAGGCTCTGGAAAACCATGTTGACCGGGCGGCGGTTCGCCGGAACGCCGATCATGGATTTTTCGCGAATGCGGATATCGCCGGAAGTCGGGTCCTCGAACCCGGCAATCATGCGCATCAAGGTCGTCTTACCGCAGCCCGAGGGGCCGAGGATCGAGAAGAACTCGCCTTGAGCGACGCTGAAGGACACGCCATCGACGGCATTGTAGGAGCCGAAACGCTTGATGACGTTGACGATATCGAGATCGATTGATGAAGCCATGGAAGGTCTTGGATAATAAAGAGCCATCCCCCGGACGAACCGGGGGATGGCGATCAAGGGGACGAGGGATTTACGAGCCGGCCTTCAGACGATCGAGGACCTTGCCTTCGATCTCTTCGAGGCCAGCCGGCACAGACGGATACCACTTGATGTTGTCGATAGCAGCCTTCGGGAAGCTCTCGGCGAACTGATCCTTGAGCTTGCCCTGCATCAGCTTGTCGGCGCCATTCGAAGCCGTGAAGTTGCCGGCGGCAGCCGCAACCTTCGCAGCGATCTCAGGGCGCATGTTGAAGTTGATCCACTTGTAGGCGGCATCGTCGTTGCGGCCCTTGGCGGGAAGCGCGAAGGTGTCGATCCAGCCGAGCGCGCCGGACTTCGGAGCGACGAACTTGATGTCCGAATTCTCGGTGTTGAGCTTCCAGCCCCCCGTATCCCAAGCCATGGCGGCGACGACTTCACCCGAGCGCAGTGCGTTCAGGAGCTGGTCCTTGCCGTCCCAGAAGAACTTCACGTTCTTCTTGCACTCGGCGAGCTTGGCGCCGACCTTGTCCATCAAAGCCGAATAGGCCTTGACATCCTTGTAGGCCGCGAAGGGATCCATGCCATTGGCGAAAGCGAAGGCGATGAGAGCCGGACGCTTGGCGCGGAAGCTCGACTTGCCGGCGACCGCCGCGCCGCAAAGGTCGTTGTAGTCCGCAACCGCGGGAGCGGCCTTGGTGTTCACGATGAGGCCGTCGGTGCCCCAGATGTGCGGAACGCCATAGACCTTGCCGTCGATGGTGGTGTTCTTCTTGGTGGCTTCGAGCATCGAGCCGATGAAGAGATCGGACTTGAGCTTGGAGACATCCATCGGCTTGTAGATGCCGAATTCCTGCTGCGGGCCCGCGATGCGGTCCTGGCTCGGCTGCACGAGGTCGAAGCCCGCGCCCTGCGTCGCGCGCAGCTTGGAGATCATCTCTTCGTTGTTCGAAAGAGTGATCTCGACTTCGATGCCGGTTTCCTTGGTGAATTGGTCGACGACATCCTTGGGAGCGTAATCAGCCCAGGTCAGAAGCCGCAGTTTCTCGGCAGCCTGAGCGCCACCAGCGAGCATCAAGGCTGCAAGAGCCGTAGCCAGCTTCAAGCCGGCGCGTTTCGTCATCATCGTTAGTTCCTCCAGTATGGACCGGGTTGTACCCGCGTTCCCCAGTTGCAAAACTATATGACAGTCGAGCGACAAGCTACTGTCTAAAAGGGGGTTATCCCATCTTCGTAAGCCGGCTTAGTTAATCCTAAGGGCAGTTCGGGCCTGCTGGCAGGGGCTCCTCCACCCTGTTATGAGGGACTGCCCTTTGGAGATCCTGAACGATGCGGACGCTTTATCCTGAGATCGAACCCTACGATCATGGTTGGCTCGATGTGGGCGACGGTCACAAGGTCTATTGGGAGGTTTGCGGCAATCCAAAGGGCAAGCCGGTCGTCTTTCTCCATGGCGGCCCCGGCGGCGGCTGCTCGCCATCCCAGAGACGCCAGTTCAATCCGGAGAAATACCGCATTCTCTTGTTCGATCAGCGCGGGTGCGGCCGCTCGGCTCCCTATGCGAGCATCGAGGCCAACACGACCTGGCACCTCGTCGCCGATATCGAGCGCCTGCGCGAAATGCTCGGAGTCGAAAAATGGATGGTGTTCGGCGGCTCCTGGGGGAGTACGCTTGCATTGGCTTATGCGCAGACCCATCCCGAGCGCGTGAGCCAGCTCATCCTTCGCGGCATCTTCGCGCTGCGGAAGGCGGAGTTGCTCTGGTACTATCAGGAAGGCGCGTCCTGGCTCTTTCCGGAAAAGTGGGAGCGCTATCTGGCGGCGATCCCAAAGGAAGAGCACGGCGACCTCATGGGCGCCTATCGCCGCCGCCTCGTTGACCCCGATCCCGCCGTGCAACGGCAGGCCGCGCGCGCATGGAGTCTGTGGGAAGGCGAGACGATCACGCTGTTGCCGAACGAAGCCAACACAAACCAGTTCGGCGACGAGCACTACGCCCTCGCCTTCGCGCGCATCGAGAACCACTATTTCGTCAATGAAGGTTGGCTCGAGGAAGGCCAGCTCATCCGCAATGCGGGACGCCTGAAGAACATCCCCGGCGTGATCGTCCAAGGCCGCTACGACGTGGCGACCCCGGCGAAGACTGCGTGGGATCTGCACAAGGCCTGGCCCGAAGCGCGCTTCATCATGGTGGAAGACGCCGGCCACGCCTTCACCGAACCGGGCATCCTGCATCACCTTATCGAGACGACGGATGCTTTTGCGGGCGAATGGTGAGTGGCGAGTGGAGATCAGAGGGGCTGAAGGCGGGAACTAAATCTGTCTCTTTCGTGAGCCAGCACATAGCAACCATTCACCACTCACCACTCACCATTCGCCCACCTATTTCGCCGTCCAGCCGCCATCCATGGACATGTTCGCGCCGGTGATCTGGCTTGCCGCATCCGAAGTGAGGAACACGGCGAGAGCCGCCACCTGATCGACAGTCACGAATTGTTTGGTGGGTTGCGCTTCGAGCAGTACATCGTTGATGACCTGCTCCTTGGTGAGCCCCCTCGCTTTCATGGTGTCCGGAATCTGCCTTTCGACAAGCGGCGTCCACACATAGCCGGGGCTGATGCAGTTGACCGTGATGCCGTCAGTGGCGGTTTCGAGGGCGACCGTCTTGGTCAGGCCGGCGATGCCGTGCTTGGCCGCCACATACGCCGACTTGAAGGGTGAGGCGATGAGGGAATGCGCCGAGGCCGTATTGATGATGCGTCCCCATTTGCGCGCCTTCATCCCGGGAACCGCCGCGCGGATCGCATGAAACGCCGAGGACAGATTGATCGCAATGATCTGGTTCCATTTCTCGACGGGGAAGTCCTCCACCGGCGAGACGAACTGGATGCCCGCATTGTTGACCAGCACATCGACGGAACCGAAGGTCTTTTCCGCCAGCGCGATCATGTCGGCGATCTCGTCGGGCTTCATCATGTCGGTCGGCGAGTAGATCGCCTTGACGCCGAACTCCTTCTCGATCCCGGCGCGCTCCTTCTCGATTTCCGCCGCATCACCCATGCCGTTGATGACGATGGAGGCTCCCTCCTTGGCGAAAGCCCGCGCGATGGCGAGCCCGATGCCGCTGGTCGAGCCCGTGACGACCGCCGTCTTCGACTTCAAAGTCATAAATCCGCTCCAGTGATGGGATTGATATAGTGTGACTGCACCTTAGTGCATGATCCTGGGAACGGAAAACCGGTTCTCCTGAAAGATCGTGCAAGTCAGAAAGTTAGCGCCCCGATCCTGTTTCGACGAGGCATGTCTCGACTCTAACGCCGTGTCGCAAGCGCGTATACTCGCCTTACGGTTAGCCCTCCCCTGCTGCGCGGAGGTCATGCTCCCCATGCCGGACCAAGGGTCGATGTTACAAAACTTTAACTCGCCCCGCCCGCCAATCATCTTAAAACTATTCTGAACTGAAGGAGATTGTTCATGCAGCGTTATTCCAAGGTGATGATTTACGCTCACTGGGCCACCGCCCTTCTCATTCTCGGGGCCTGGATCACTTCGGAAGGCGGTCGCCATATGCGGGAGAATCCGTCCTTGCTGCATTTCTCGCTCGGTCTCGGAGTTCTGGTCCTGATCCTTCCGCGCCTGATTTCCCGGCTTCTGGGTGGAGCTCCTCCGGCCGAGGACGACCAGTCGCGCTGGATGACCCTTGCCGCCAAGGCTGGGCACGGCCTGCTTTATGTTTTCATGATCGGCCTTCCCCTGACAGGCTGGTATGCGGCCTCGCGCATGGGCATTTCCGTCTCCTTCTTCGGGATCGGCGTGCCTGCCCTCACCGGCGCCGTGCAGGGCCCCGCCGGACCGATAGCCGAAATTCATCAGACTGCCGGCACAATCATTCTTTATCTCGCCGGCCTCCATGCGATCATGGCGCTCTGGCATCATTTCGTCCGTCAGGATGGAACCCTGCGGCGTATGAATCCCCTCTGAGGGTTCGTGGTTGGGAGAGGATCCGTTAACCAAGATCGGCCCCCTCTCCACAGTTTCGTGGATGATGCGAATCTTCCCTCTTGCAATGCGTAGGGAAACGGTTATTGGTCCGCTCCCCGGCGCCGAACGCGCAAGCGATCAGGTGCCCGTCGGCTTCCTCAAAGATGAGACGGCCTCCCCTCGGTGAAAGCCAAGGACGGTCATCGTCGGCGAAGAAACGACCCGAGAATGCTCTTTAAAAGACATTCTCCCGGCAGAAGCGCTTTGCGCCCTGTCACTCCAAGAGCCAGATCATCCGAACTCGTTCGGTGACGATTATGGCTCCTCTGAAACATCGGCAAGGTTATTGGGTAGCAAAAGCTTTCCAATAGAAGTTGAACGCAAGAGCAAAACCGCTTTTGCGAACGATGTTGCTTTGCCGAGCGAACGCCGACGCAGAAAAATACTTAGCTTCGACTAAAATTTTTCTGATTAGGTGGTTGACTTAGGAAGTTTGGGTGGTTTAGAAGGCTGCCACTGACGGGGTTTTCACTTAGTGTGTTGCTCTGGACTTTCTGGAAAAGCGGCGATTTTGGGCTAGGGCAACCTGGCGCAGGGCGTTGTTTTCT
>NZ_JBFRGU010000008.1:0-121382 GCF_052115485.1 Microvirga sp. 2MCAF38
GGAGCGCGGCAGCGATCGCTTCTTCGTCAACGAGTTCGACTTTGGCGGCAACCGCAAGAACAACGAGTTCGGTGTTGTTCGCGCTGGCCTGAACTACAAGTTCAGCAGCTACTAAGATCTGTCCTCGCGGATGGAAAAAAGCCCGGTGGGAACACCGGGCTTTTTGTTTGTCACGATTTGACTTTGGTGTGTTCGAAAGCGGGAACCCGCGCCTCGAAATCCGCGAGCCATGCGACGAGTTTCGGATGCGTCTCGCGCCACTTGCCCGCCTGGCGCAAATCCAGATAACCGAGCGCACACGCCAAAGTGATGTGCCCCACATGAATCTGCGGCGCGGGCGTCGAAAGCGTCGCTTCCGCATAGGCCAATCCGCGCTCGACTTTCGCGTTCTGATGATCGAGCCATTTCGGCTCGTGCTTTTCCGTCGCACGGAAACGCCCTTCATAAACCTGCAATAGCGCCGCATCCATGATGCCATCGGCCAGCGCCTGCTCGCGCAATGCGATGAAACGCGCTTCACCAAGGGGGATAATCTTTTTCCCACCTGCAAGGTAATCCAGATATTCGAGGATCACGCGGGAATCGTAGATCGCTTCCCCATTCTCCAAAATCAGAGCCGGGATTTTTCCCAGCGGATTCTGCTGGCGCAAGCTGTCCACGGGATCGTTCGTATCCGCCATCACGATCTCGATCCGGTCGGTAAGACCGAGCAGCGCAGCGGCAATTTTGACCTTGCGGCCGAAGGGCGAGGTAGGCGACGAACGAAGAACTAGCATAGAGCACCTTCAAGTTTCGATGTGCTCTGTGATGAACAATGTGGAAGACGACTGCAAGCTGTCCCTTTGCATGCGACCATGAATCTGGAACAGGACTCGTGCCCGATTTCAGGCGTGCGGGCCGAAAGCCTCGCACCGATACGCCCCATACCCCTGTTGCGATAGGCGTTCGGCCAAGGCCGGCAATAGAATCTCGGCTTCGTCCTTCAGAGTCCAATAAGGATTCACCACCAGAAGACCGCTACCGTTGAGCCGCGTGGGATCGTTCGGGTCGTCGATCAGTAGTTCAAGCCGCAAGCCTGGGCGTGGACACTCCGCGTGAAGGCGCTCGAAAAGCGCATCGACCGGCGCAGTATCCTTGATTGGGTACCATCCCGCGTAGACACCTGTTGGCCATTTGCGCACGGCGGCCAGGATTTCATCGCCCAGACGCTCCAACTCGTTCGATTTCTCATAAGGAGGGTCGACCAGCACGAGCCCGCGCTTCTCTTTCGGCGGGATCAGCGCATGGAGAGCCGTCCAGCCATCGAGATGGAGAACCTTCAGATTCGAAACTTCGTTGAAGCGCTCGCCAAGAACCGCGTTATCGGCCGGGTGCAACTCGACGAAGACGCCCCGATCCTGCCGACGCAGCAATTCACGGATGATCGCGGGCGAACCGGGGTAAGTGCTCTGTCCGTGCCGCGCGCGCACATCACCGACGACCCGACGATAGGGTGCGAGCAGATCCTCGACCTCCTGCGGGAAGGATTCGTCGAGCCGACCGATGCCATCCACCCATTCGCCCGTTCGACCCGCCTCGTCTCCGGTGAGATCGTAGAGGCCAATGCCCGCGTGCGTATCGATGACGCGCAGCGGCGTTTCTTTCCGCTGCAAGTAACTGAGAATGCGCACGAGAAGCACGTGCTTCATGACATCGGCGAAATTGCCGGCGTGAAAGGCGTGTCTGTAATTCATGGCTCTATCGTAACGCCGGGATCAAGACATCGCCCGCCCGGCATCCGTTGCGGTCGATCGCCGGACATTGGCGAAACTGCCGAAGATCGCGGTCGAGGCAGATGCGTACTTCCTCAAGCATGCGCCGCTTGCAGGACACGGCGATCATGTCCGTGCGAAGGCCGGGGTTCGCTTCCACGAAAGCCCGTTCGATCTCAATCGGCATGGTTTTGGTTTCGGTTGAGAGTTTCAGAAAGCTCTCCGGAATACGGATTTTGTCCCGTGCCTCCCGGACAAGGCGAAAATATGCGGAAGGGCTCAAGCCCGAACAGGTGCCGTGCTTGCGCCATTCATAGCGAGCGAGCCCTTCATCCGGGTAAACGCCCTGCGCTTCGTCGAGAGCCATTCTGGGCACGAAACGCCCGCTCGGCTCGCAGAAGACAGGATAGTCCTGTTCGTTTTGCGGCCACAGACCATGCACGACGAAGCTGAGTCCGCTGCCTGACGCGCATTGATCCCGGCGCTTGGCATCACCGGAAAGCTCACAAAAGCCGGGCGACCAGGAGAGCGCGAGAACATAGAAATCGAACTCGCCGGCAGGCTGCCCCCTCAGCTCCATGTCCTGAGCGATAGCCGGCGTACAGAAGATCAAGAGCGCGCCAAGGAGAACCCGGCGCACAAGATCAATCACGGTAGCGCCTGCTTGCAGGCGGGGGCGTAGGAGTAGTCGCGATCGAGCCCGTCGATGCACGATTCGGTTCCCCACGATATCCCGAGGAAGCCGAGTTTCTCACGGACGGAATAGTTGATGCGCCGCTGTATTCCGTCGGACACGAGAACCGTGCCGGAGCAAAAACGGCGGGGGATGTAGTCGAGACCCCAAGGTCGCCAGGCGACTTCATGAACCTCTTCGAAGGCTACAATCTCCAGCGGAGAGTTCCAAAAACGGCCCTCCTTTATAGAGAACCGCGAAGAGACACTCTGAAGGACCAGTGGATCCTCACAGGCCGGTAAATTCGCGTTGTAGGAACTATCACGCTTTTCCGCAGGCGTGATCTCGCGAGCCAGTATGGGTGTGCTCAACATCGCGCAGGTTATCAGAGCCGTCAGCCACTTCATTTCACTGCTCCGTACGGATTTTAAACTCTAACCCTTAGAGAACCATGTGAGCAGTCGCGCCGAAGGTCAAGGCTCGCACGCTAAACTTCTAGTAGATCCCCTGTTCAGTCGACAGGCGCGATTGCGAGCCCGCCTGAGGCCGAAGCGGCAACGGCGCGGCATAAGTCGGACTCGGCCGGGGACTTGGTATCGGGGCCTGCGCAACCGGAGCATAGGTGTTCCCGCCCGGCCCCGGCAGATCGGCGGAGAACCCACCGCCTACCGAAAGCTGGGGAGCGCGCGCGGTCGATGGCGTATAAGGACGCGGCGTCATCGGCGCGTCCTCGGAAATATCCTCCTCGACATCGGTCGCGGGCAGATCGGGCGCGGCTCCAGCGCTCATCAAAATCTGCTTGGCGTTCTCGGGGGCGATGCGCGGTGTGAATTTCAGAATCGGCTTGCAGATCGAACGGTCTCCCCGCGGATTGTGACGCGCGAGATCGAGATGAATATGATCGTAATGGAACTGATCCGAGCCCGGCGCGAGAACAGTCGTGAAATGGCGGCAGGCTCCCACGAAGACCTCGCGCAGGAATTCCTGCTCGGCAGGATCGCCCTTCCAGCCCTTCACGACCGTGATCTCGCGGCCATCCGCCAAGGCGAAGGCCATCACATCCAGGGCGTTGCCGAAAGCATGTTCGGATTTCTTCGCACCACTCAGGTTGTTGCGCGAACGGCAGGAATAGCTGCCCGCCCTCAAATCGGCGAGCGGCACACCGAAATACATGATCGCGGCCGGTTTCACGACCTCTTCGAGCCAGGTCTCGATCTGCGGAATGATCGGGCAGGCGAGCGTCACCTTGGATTTCAGCGCGATGGATCCTTCCGAGAACGCGGCGACCTTGAACGGATAATCCATGCCGCAGGCACCGGGCCCGTCGATCTTCGAACTGAGCGCCATATAGGCGGTCGGCGTGACGAGGTGTTGCGAGAGACAGGCTTGTTCGGCTTGCGTACGCCAGGGTTCGCGCTGTTCAAAACGAAACAGCCCGCAACCGGTAAGCCCCAATCCCACAAGCGTGAGAACAATGAACGCAACTAACCCACGGCTCATGGGCCGGACCATGAACCATCTCGCGTAAACAACTCGTCAACGGCAGCTATCTGATGTGCTGCGTCTCAGCTTTGCCTATAACCTAAGATGTTAGACAGTTTCAGTACGCGCTATAGGCCAAGGACAGCGCTTGCAACGGAGAACGTATCAAAGCTGAGAAAAAATTCTGAATATATCTTAGGGAAAGCCATCTTATTTCACATCAATACAGAACTTTAAGCTCTTATAAACCAAGATGAAGTTGCCGTTACTGAGATATAGCGCAACGCTTGGGCTTTCTTCACATGGATAAGCTTGCTAAGATGCCCTCCCCATTCATGTAGGAGGGATAGGAAATGCGCCTCATCTCGAATCTCGATTGGACCTCCAAGCTCGGCCTTCTGGGTGGCTGCGCCGCCCTCACTTTCGTCACCGCCATCGTCGCGGGAGTTTTGTGATTATCGGAATAGGTCGGGAGCTTTGTTCCAGCGCCAGCGTTGGGCTGCCACGTCGTCGGTGCCCTTCGCCTCGACCCACGATCCCGGAGCGCCGGTTTTCAAATGTTCCCGTTTCCAGAACGGGGCGTGCGTCTTGAGATAATCCATCAGGAATTCCGCAGCCTCAAAGGCGGCGCGACGATGGGTGGAAGCCGTGACGACGAGAACAATCGGCTCTCCCGGCGCGATGCGGCCGAACCGGTGAATGATGGTCTGCCCTAAAATGGGCCATCGGCTTGCCGCCTCCCCCGCGACGCGGGCTATCTCGGCCTCGGCCATGCCAGGGTAGTGCTCTAGCTCGAGAGCCGTGAGCCGACCGTCCTCATCGCGGCATAGTCCTGTGAAGGTGACGACGGCGCCAATATCCGTTCGCCCGGCCGTCAGCGTATCGATTTCGGCAGCGGCGTCGAAAGGTTCAGCCTGGATCCGAATGGTCGTTGTCATGGCTCTCAGCTCAGGGCCTGTCAGGCAACCGCCCTATCCTCCGGTCATCGGCGGAAAGAAGGCAATCTCGCGGGCCCCGGCGAGGCGCTCCTCGGGCTTGGCGTGGACGTGGTCGATAGCAACACGAATGATACCTTCCTTCTCGAAGGCATATTCATATTCCTCACCCCGTGTCTTGAGCCAGCCGACCAACTGGGAAACCGTCTCCACAGTCTCTGGCAACGCCACATCCTCGTCCGTTTTGCCGACTCGCTCGCGTACCCAGGCGAAATAGACGAGTTTCACGATGCTATTCCTCAATGACGTGCCGGATGCCCGTCTTGAAATAGTCCCAACCCGTATAGATCGTCAGAATGGCGGCGACCCACAAGAGGATTGTGCCGATAACGACCGTTCCAGGCAGTACCGTCTCCCCCGCCGGGCCGGCGATGAGGAAGCCGAGTGCCAGAAGCTGGAGCGTCGTCTTCCACTTGGCGACACGACTGACGGGAACGCTTACACGCAACTCCGCCAGGAATTCCCGCAGACCGGACACCAGAATCTCGCGGCAGAGGATGACGATGGCGGCCCACAAGGCCCAACCGTGGATCGTCTTATCGGCCACGAGCATCAGCAGCGAGGCAGCCACCAGAAGCTTGTCTGCGATAGGATCGAGCATGCGGCCGAGCGCCGATTGCTGGGCATAGGCGCGGGCGAAATAACCGTCGAAGTAATCAGTGATGGCGGCCACGGCGAAGACGCCTAATGCCGCCCAGCGGGACCAGTGGTCCTCTGGCCAGAACATCAAAGCGACGACCAAAGGCACTGCTACAAGCCGACCGTATGTCAGCATGTTCGGGAGATTGAAGGCTTTCGATCGTCGCATAGGAGAGGCTGAACTCATGATCTGGAGGAAGCATGCTTGGGTTTGATGCGTCAACCCGAATTGGTCGACTTGTCAGAGGGTAATGCTCGATACGTTTCAAGCAAGGCTCACACGGTAACTTTATTGCGACCGCGCCATTTGCCGCTTTTCAGCCTCGCTCGTGAAAGAAATCGTAGACCGCGCGAGCCGTCGCGGCGTTGACGCCCGGAGCCTTGACCAAGTCCTCCAAAGCCGCGCGCTGGATCGCCTTCACGGTTCCGAAATGATGCAGAAGGGCGCGCTTACGGGTCGGACCAATCCCAGCAATTTCATCGAGCGGATTCTTGGTCATCTCCCGTTTGCGCTTGGCGCGATGGGAGCCGATAGCGAATCGATGGGCTTCGTCGCGCAGGCGCTGCACAAAATAGAGGGCCGGATCGCGCGGAGGCAGTTTGAAAGGCGGCTGACCTATCTTGAAGAACGTTTCCCTGCCTGCATCGCGATCCCGGCCCTTGGCGATGCCAATCAAGGCGACATCGCTTTCACCGACTCCGACTTCCGCGAGAGCCTGACGCGCCGCGTCGAGCTGCCCCTTGCCGCCGTCGATCAGAACGAGATCCGGCCATGCGGGGAAGGAGCCATCCACCACATCGGCATCTGCGGCGACCTCTTGTGACCCGTCCCTTGGATTTTCCTTCACCAGCCGCGCGAAACGTCGTTGCAGCATTTCGCGCATCATGCCGTAGTCATCACCGGGTTTCAGGTCCTCAGAGCGCATGTTGAAGGTGCGGTAGTTCTGTTTCATGAAGCCGCTCGCGCCAGCCACGATCATGGCGCCGACCGCGTTCGTGCCCATGATGTGCGAGTTGTCGTAGACCTCGACGCGCTTCGGCGCTTTTTCCAGGTTGAAAGCCTGTCCGAGCGAGATGAGCAGCTTCTGCTGCGAGGCCGTGTCAGCCAGCCTGCGCCCGAGCGCTTCCTTCGCGTTGCGCAGAACGTAATCGATGAGTTGCCGCCGCTCGCCGCGTTTCGGCGCGTGGATCTCGACCTTCGATTCCGCGCGGGTCGAGAGGGCCGCCGCCATCAACTCCAATTCCTCGATCTCATGCGAGAGCAGGATGAGGCGCGGTGCGGGCTTATCGTCGTAGAACTGCGCGAGGAATGAGGTCAGCACTTCCTGTTTCGAGAGTGATTTATCGGCCTTCGGGAAATAGGCGCGGTTGCCCCAGTTCTGCCAATTGCGGAAGAAGAACACTTCCACGCAGAACTGACCGGCCTGCTCGTCGAGCGCGAACACATCCGCTTCTTCGATGGATTGCGTGTTGATGCCCTGCACGCCCTGGATCGCGGACAGCGCGGCAAGACGGTCGCGACACCGCGCGGCCCGCTCGAATTCAAGATCTTCGGAGGCCTGCTGCATCTCCGCAGTGATATGTGCCTTCACGGCATTGGATTTGCCGGACAGGAACGCGCGGGCTTCGTTGGTAAGCTCCGCGTAGTCCTCCGGCAAGATCTCCTTCGTACACGGTCCCGAGCAGCGCTTGATTTGAAACAACAGACACGGCCGCGTGCGGTTCTCATAGTAACTGTCGTTGCATGAGCGCAAAAGAAATGCGCGCTGCAAGGCATTGATGGTGCGATTGACGGCCCAGACGCTGGCGAAGGGGCCGTAATAATCGCCCTTGCGCTTGCGCGCTCCACGATGCTTCACGAGTTGCGGCGCTTCGTGATCGCCCGTCAACAGAATATAGGGGAGCGACTTGTCGTCCCTGAGCAGCACATTATAGCGCGGTCGCAGTTGCTTGATGAGGTTCGCTTCGAGCAGAAGCGCCTCGGTCTCCGTCGCCGTGGTGACGAATTCCATCGACGCCGTTTCGGCGATCATACGGGCGATGCGGTTCGAGTGAGCCTGCCCACGCGCGTATGAGCCGACGCGGTTCTTCAGGCTGTTCGCCTTGCCGACGTAAAGCACCTCGTGCTTGACATCGAGCATGCGGTAAACGCCGGGCGCATTAGGCAGCGTCGTCCAGAAGCGCTTGATGACCTCGGTCCCGCGCTTGACGGATCCCGGATTGGCCTCGAGGTCGAATTCCACGTCCGAGCCGCTCTCCAGAACGGCGACGGCATCCTCCTCATCTTCGTTGTCGAGGATGTCGGGCGGAACGTCATTTGTGGGAATTCGACTCATGAAGCTGATTTAAGGGCTCTCATTTCCCGTGGAAAGAGCATGCTTCCCGTATTCCGCAAAGGGTGCCTCGCGCTGCTTTCATGTCTAAGCTCAGGGCCCCTTCACTGGAGTCGCCCATGCGCCTGTCGCTTGTCGTTTCTGCCGTTGTGGCGGCCCTGGTCGGGTTCGGCAGCACGATTGCCGTGATCATCGCGGCGGCCCACGCTGTCGGGGCAAACGATGCCCAAACCACCTCCTGGGTCGCGGCTTTGTGCCTCAGCATGGCGGTAACCAGCGGGTTTCTGAGCGTGCGCTATCGCATGCCCGTAGTGACCGCCTGGTCCACCCCCGGTGCGGCGTTGATCGCGGCTTCCAGTGGGGTCTCGCTTTCCGCAGCCGTCGGCGCGTTTCTGCTCGCAGGGCTGCTCATCGTGCTGGCGGCCGCCGTCAAACCCTTTGGTCGGCTGATCGAGCGCATTCCGACCTCCATCGCCGCCGCCATGTTGGCCGGCATCCTGATTCGATTCGTGATGGCGGTCTTCGAGAGCGCTCAAGCAACACCCGTTCTCGTCCTGCCCCTAATCGGTATTTTTCTTCTCGTCCGACTCTTCAATCCGGCAATGGCCGTCCTCGCTGTCCTCGTGGCGGGCTTCGGAATCGCCTTCGGCGGTGGGTTCGCGAAGGCCCTGCCCTCGGATCTCACGATCTCCTCGCTCACCTTCATCTCTCCGGCTTTCGATCCAGCGACCCTTATCGGCCTTGGGGTGCCTCTATTTCTGGTCACCATGGCGTCGCAGAACCTGCCGGGCTTCGCCGTCCTGCGCGCATCTGGCTATGCGCCTCCGTCACGGCCGATTCTCGCTACGACGGGATTCGTCTCCGTCGTCAGCGCCTTCTTCGGGGCGCATACGAGTAACCTCGCGGCCATCTCCGCCGCCATCTGCACCGGGCCGGATACACATCCCGATCCTGCCAAGCGCTGGATGGTCGGGCCATTCTATGCGCTCTGCTACCTGATCTTCGCCGTCTTCAGCGCACCGCTGATCGCACTGATCGGAGCCCTCCCCCCGGAACTGATCAAGACGGTCGCCGGGCTGGCGCTCGCCGCCTCCTTCGCCGGCGCGTTGGGTTCGGCGCTCGCTGACGAGGCGAAGCGATTCCCGGCGGCCCTGACTTTGGCAGTGACTGCTTCGGGTGTTTCGATGTTTGGAATCGGCTCGGCATTCTGGGGATTGGCCGCCGGATTGCTCGTGCTCGGGCTCGATGTTTTGAACAGCCGGACCCGCTTCCAGAGGGCCTGACTGGACCTTCCCACGGCTTAAGCTTAACATTCCGTTACCACCGGGGCTTAAAACGGGCGGACGATTCATGATTGAAACGAAGCATTTGTGGCGATTTGCCGCCATGACGGCGATAATTGGGCTAGGCGCCTGCCAGGGCGGCGGTGGCTCCGTTGCCGGATCACCCGAAGGCGTTCCGATCGTGCTCGAAAGCATTGAGGGCGCCCCTGCTCCGGTTCAGACCGCCTTTGTCGGCGAGTTGAACTCGGCCGCGACGAATCGGAAGGTGGAATTTGTGGGAACGAGCACTCAGGCCCGTTACCGGGTTCGAGGCTATCTCTCCACGGAGACCACCAACGGCGAAACCAGCGTCGCTTACGTCTGGGATGTTTTCGATTCCGAGAAACGCCGAGCGAAGCGTTTGACGGGTTCCAGCCCTATCACGGCGGCCTCCAAGAATCCGTGGACCTCGCTCGACAAGGCTACCCTGGCGCGACTTGCCAATGCAAGCATCGACGAGATTGCCGAATTCCTGAGCGCTTCCAAGGCGGACGCGCCGTTCCAGACCGCCAATGCCTCCCCATCCGAACCGATTGTGGCTGCTCAGTAACGGTTCTTCCGTAAGGCGTGAATGCCGCACTCATTCGGCGTTCGCGGTATTGTGACGGATTTTGAACGCTGCTAAGACCCCCTCATCTTGCCGCGTTGAGCAGACTGGTCGTGCGGCGATCTCCACAGGTCACATGCAGCAAAAGATGCTCTCATGAAGCTCGTCGCGGGAAACTCCAATCGTCCGCTGGCGGAGGCTATCTCCGCCTATCTCAACATTCCGCTCGCCAAATGTCAGGTGAAGCGTTTCGCGGACATGGAAGTGTTCGTGGAGATCCAAGAAAATGTTCGCGGCGAGGACGTGTTCGTCGTCCAGTCGACATCCTACCCGGCGAACGATCATTTGATGGAGCTTCTGATCATCATAGACGCGCTGCGCCGCTCCTCGGCGCGCCGCATCACGGCGGTGATCCCCTATTTCGGCTATGCCCGCCAGGACCGGAAGCCAGGTCCGCGCACACCGATCTCGGCCAAGCTCGTCGCCAACCTCATCACCAATGCCGGCGCCGACCGCGTTCTGACCCTCGATCTGCATGCGGGCCAGATCCAGGGCTTCTTCGACATCCCGACCGATAACCTGTTCGGCGCGCCCGTCATGGTGCGCGACATCAAGGAACGGCTCGACGGCTCGAACCGCATGGTCGTCTCCCCCGACGTGGGCGGCGTGGTGCGCGCCCGCGCCTTGGCTAAACGCATCGATGCACCGCTCGCCATTGTCGACAAGCGCCGTGAGCGCCCGGGCGAATCGGAAGTGATGAACATCATCGGCGACGTCTCCGGCCGTTCGTGCATCCTTCTCGACGACATCGTCGATTCAGGCGGCACGCTGGTGAACGCGGCAGAGGCGCTTCTCGCCAACGGGGCGAAGGAAGTTTACGCCTATATCACCCACGGCGTGCTCTCCGGTGGCGCGGTCTCCAGGATTTCCAATTCCAAACTTAAGGAGTTGGTGATCACGGATTCAATCATGCCGACGGAAGCGGTGAAGGTGGCGCACAACATCCGCGTGCTCCCCATCGCCCAGCTGATTGGAGAGGCCATAGGCCGTACGGCGACGGAAAGCTCGGTGTCGAGCCTGTTCGACTAGAGCATGATCCGGAAAAGTGGAATCCGGTTTTCCGAAAGGATCATGCAATGAATGCTATTTCGCTCGCATGACCAGCCATGGAGTGGGGACAGCTCTCCACTCCCACACCGCCAACAACTGATCGAGATGGCCGAGATTGGCGAGCCAGTCGGGAAGATCAGGGACGACGGTGTTGGCCTGTTTCACTTCGATCGCGTGAGTGGCCTCGAACCGCCCGGCAATCTGCGCAACGCCGCGTCCTCGTCCGGGATGAACCTCGACGACGATATCGAGCCAGCCGAAATCGGCGCTCGCGGGATCGAGAAGATCGAATTCCGCTCCCTCGCAATCCATGACCAGAAGGCCGCGCGGACGCCGTCCGAGGGACGAGCCGAGCTCCGCCGCCACTTCGTCTACGGCCTTGGCTTTGAATTCCTCGCGCAGATGAACGCGGGTCTCGACCTCGTTCAACCGGGCGAGCGCCGCGCATAGGCGGCGTGCCATCGGGTCAATGTCCCAAGCGAGGATTCGCGCCTGGGGCAGAAGACGCGCGCAGCCGACCGCGTAGAAGCCCTCGGCGCAACCGACATTGAGAACGGCGTCGTAATTCTCTTGCGGGGCTTTGGCGAAGAAGGGTTGTAGGGCCGTCTCGTACACGCCGAGAAGCTTCGGTGCGAGACCGCCTTCGGATCCTCCCGGGAGATATTTCAGCCCATCGAAAGGACCGCCCCTTACCGTCGTCCCCTCTCGGGCCACCAAGGCGGAGCCAATGAGTTGCGCCCGCCACTTTGCGAGGGCACGCAGCATCTGTTCGAGCTTCTGCCGTTCATTCATCGACGACGAGAGAATTTGCTCTGCCAGGGTCAGCGCGGCGCGGTCCAGACTCATTCGGTGTCCCTTGATATGGCAAGATGTATCGTATCGCGACTATAAGCTTTGAAAACCAAGTATAAAAGCAATTGTCAGCGTCCGGTCTTTAGCGCTATAAGCCGCTCGCGCCCTCTCGACACCCTTGGAGGCAGGGGCGCAGACCTTGGCCGCCGGATGGTTTTAAAATCCTGGGCGGCTTTTGGTTTTTCCAGACATACTTCAAAGGACCACGACCATGAGCGCTATCAAGCAAATCAAGGCCGTGGCGCGCGACCGGGCCGGCAAGGGGGCCGCCCGGGCCGTTCGTCGCCAAGGCCAAGTTCCCGCCGTCATCTATGGAGCCGGTCAGCCGGCCGTGGCGATTGCTCTCGACTTCAACCAGACGAAGCAGCTGATTTTCGCTGGTCACTTCCTCACCACGATCTTCGAGATCGAGGTCGACGGCAAGAAGATCCAGGCCCTTCCGCGCGATTACCAGCTCGACCCGGTTCGCGACTTCCCCGTGCACGTGGACTTCCTGCGTCTCGCCAAGGGCCAGGCAATCAAGGTCGTCGTTCCGGTCCACGTGATCGGCCAGGACAAGTGCGCTGGCGTGAAGCGCGGCGGCACCCTCCAGATCGTCGAGCACTCGGTTGAACTCCTCGTTCCGTCCGACTCGATCCCGGACTTCATCGAGGCTTCGGTGGCCGATCTCGACATCGGCTCGTCGATCCACCTCAACGACATCAAGCTGCCCAAGGGCGCCAAGGCGACCTCGCAGGAGAACCTGACCCTCGTGACGGTCGTTGCTCCGTCGGGCATGAAGGAAGAGGCTCCGGCCGAGGCCGAAGCTGCGGCTCCCGCCGCCAAGGCCTGATCGGTTTACCGATCCGGTTTTTCTTCTTTCGACGGTTTCGACGCTCCGACCGCAAGGCCGGAGCGTTTCCTTATGAATGACGGCACAGATGCGTCTCTTCGTCGGTCTCGGCAATCCTGGATCACGCTACGCGAAAAACCGCCACAACATCGGTTTCATGGCGGTGGATGCGATCGCGCGTGCCCATGCCACGTCTCCGTGGCGGCGCCGCTTTCAGGGCGAGACGGCGGAGGCTCTCATAGGCGGAGAGCGTGTACTGCTGCTCAAGCCCGAAACTTATATGAACGAATCCGGACGGGCGGTCGCGGAGGCGCAGCGCTTCTTCAAGATTCCTCTGTCGGACGTCACCGTCTTCTATGACGAGCTCGATCTTCCGCCCTCCAAGCTCAGGGTGAAGATCGGCGGTGGCAATGCCGGCCACAACGGCCTGCGCTCAATCTCAGCCCATTGCGGCAACGACTATCGGCGCGTGCGCCTCGGCATCGGACATCCCGGCGTGAAGGAGCTCGTGCATTCCTACGTGCTCGGCGATTTCGGCAAGGCGGAAGAGCCCTGGGTCGAGGATCTGTGCCGGGCTATCGCCGACAACGCCGCGCTCATCGCCAAGAGCGACGATGCAGGCTTTCAGAACAAGGTCCACCTCGCCATGGAAGGGCGTGGCTGGACGGATGTGAAGCGGCCCGGAGAACGGGCCCCCAATAACAAGGAGTGAGGCATGGGCTTCAAGATGGGCATCGTCGGTCTGCCGAATGTCGGAAAATCGACGCTCTTCAACGCGCTCACCCAGACGGCGGCAGCGCAGGCGGCGAATTACCCGTTCTGCACCATCGAGCCGAATGTGGGCGATGTCGCCGTGCCGGATGACAGGCTCGATCAACTGGCGAGCATTGCGGGCTCGCAGCAGATCATCCCGACCCGCCTAACCTTCGTGGATATCGCAGGCCTCGTGCGCGGCGCATCGCAGGGTGAAGGCCTCGGCAACCAGTTTCTGGCCAACATCCGCGAAGTGGACGCCATCGCCCATGTGGTGCGCTCCTTTGAGGATTCCGACATTACTCACGTGGAAGGCAAGATCGACCCCATCGCGGATATCGAGACCATCGAGACCGAGCTGATGCTGGCCGATCTCGACAGCCTCGAGAAGCGCGTCACCGCGCTGGAGAAGAAGGCTAAGGGCAACGACAAGGAAGCCAAGGAGACGCTCGACCTCGTCAATCGCTCTCTCGTGCTTCTTCGCGAGGGCAAGCCCGCTCGTTTCGTCGAGCGCAAACCCGAAGAAGAGCGCCTGTTCCAGATGCTCGGTCTCCTGACCTCGAAGCCTGTTCTCTACGTGTGCAACGTGGAAGAGGCCTCCGCCGACCACGGCAACGTCTTCTCCGCCAAGGTGATGGAGCGCGCCAAGCAGGAAGGTGCGAAATCCGTCGTCGTTTCCGCCAAGATCGAGAGCGAGATCGCGGTTCTGCCGCCGGACGAGCAGAAGGATTACCTTGACGCCATCGGCCTCGCCGAACCTGGCCTCAACCGCGTGATCCGCGCCGGGTACGAGCTTCTCGGCCTCGTCACCTATTTCACGGTGGGACCGAAGGAAGCTCGCGCCTGGACGATCACCAAGGGCACCAAGGGGCCGCAGGCCGCAGGCGTGATCCACACGGACTTCGAGAAGGGCTTCATCCGCGCGGAAACGATTGCCTACACGGATTATGTCTCACTGAAAGGCGAGGCTGGCGCGCGCGATGCGGGCAAGCTGCGGCTCGAAGGCAAGGAATACATGGTTCAGGATGGCGACGTATTGCACTTCCGCTTCGCAAACTGACGCGCCGCCCCAACCATCGACAAAAGGTAATAAATCAAAAACTTAGCGCGCCGATGAGGTCTCCAACCCTATCGGCGCAAAGCGTTTTCCATAGGGACTCGCCTTTGCGAACCTGGAAATCGTCACAATGTTTCTCAGAACCATTCCGTTCCGTTTGGGCTTCCTGACGGAAATGTGAACGGACTATTGCTCATCCGTTCAGGTACCTTGAGCATTAGTCCTCTATTGGAGGGTTCCGTTATGCAGGACACAATCGAAGACGTCGCCTTCAATTTAAGCGATGCTATCATTTCGCCGAGCCTTGGCTCGGCTGAACTCATTGTTGGTCTGCTCGTCGCTTGCGGCTTCGTACTCAGCGCCCTTCTTGCGATTTTTCGGCGGAATGCCGATCAAACCCATACCCGGCGGGGCCGTTTCTGAAAGTTGGTCGGCGTGTCGCTGTGCTTTCCGTTAGCTGACCGTCGCGCTCATGCGCCTTGATCATCGACATTCGTGGAACTTGACGCCGCAGGAAGCAATCTCGCTCCAAAAGAAGCTCAAGAACGAGGTAATCTCCAAGCGCCCTATAGACCTCGACAAAATCTCCCTCGTCGCGGGCGTCGATGTAAGCGTCAAGAACGAACAATCGCAGGCTGCTGTCGTCGTCATGACCTTTCCGGGCTTCGTACCGGTGGAGACCGTTCTGGCGCGGTGCCCGACGCCCTTTCCTTACATTCCTGGACTTCTGAGCTTTCGTGAAGGTCCTGTGCTGGAGGAGGCATTCGAAAAGCTTGAGAGCGACCCGGACGTCTTCCTGTTCGATGGCATGGGTATCGCCCATCCCCGCCGTATCGGCATTGCGAGCCACATGGGCCTCTGGCTTCAGCGCCCGACAATCGGCTGCGGTAAAACTCTTCTATGCGGGCGCTACAGCGATCTCGGTGAAGAGAAGGGCTCCTTCGCCCCGTTGATCGACAAAGGTGAGACGATCGGCGTCGCGTTGCGGACGCGGACAGCCAAGAATCCCATGTTCATCTCCCCCGGACACATGGCCGATATTCCCACGGCGATGGAGCTTGTGTTGCGATGTTCTCCTAAATTCCGACTCCCGGAACCCATCCGTCTGGCGCATAACGCGGCTGGCCGCTTCGCGGTTTGACGTTTTGAAGCGCACGACCAACGGAACGCCTTGAGGGGAAAGCGATGCCTCGTCTGCATTTCGAAGATTTCGTGCCCGGTACGACGCAGATCTTCGGGCCGGTCCCGGTCTCGAAGGAAGAGATGATCGCCTTCGCACGCGAATACGATCCGCAACCCTTTCACGTGGACGAGATCGCCGCCAAGGACAGCTTCATTGGGACGCTGATCGCCTCGGGCTGGCACACGAGCAGCATCAACATGCGGCTCTTCGCCGACAATGTCCTCCTCGATTCGACCTCCATGGGATCGCCCGGCATCGAGGAGCAGAAATGGCTCAAGCCCGTACGCCCCGGCGATACCTTGCGCTCGCGCATGACCACCCTGGAAACCCGTCCTTCACAAAGCCGGCCGGATATCGGGCTGGTGCGGTTTCAGTTCGAACTCGTGAACCAGAGCGACGAGGTGGTGTTGAAGCAGACCGCCTGGGTGATGTTCGGTCGACGGGAGCCCGGACCCGCTGCACCGGAGCGCCCAAAGCAGGCAAAATCACCGTCCAAGACGGCAGCATCGGACGCCCCCAAGGTCACTCCGATCCGCGTGACCAGCGACGCCTACCTGGACGATCTCGTGGCAGGCGAAATGCGGGAAATCGGTTCCTACACCTTTACGGCCGAAGAGATCATCCGCTTCGCCACTCACTATGATCCGCAGCGCTTTCACATCGATGCGGAGGCAGCAAAACACAGCCTCTTCGGCGGTCTCTGCGCTTCGGGCTGGCATACGGCAAGCGTCTGGATGAAGTTGATGGCAGCGGAGCGGGAACGCGTCCGTGATGATGCCTTGAGACGTGGCGAGCGACCGGCGCGGCTCGGCCCCTCCCCCGGCTTCACGAACCTGAAATGGCTCAAGCCCGTCTTCGCGGGCGACACCATCACCTACACCACGACGTTGACCAACAAGCGCGCCTCGGCCTCTCGCTCAGGCTGGGGCCTGGCGTTTCATCACAACAGTGGAGTCAATCAGAAGGGCGAAGAGGTGTTCGCGTTCGACGGCGCGGTCTTTTGGGAGAAGCGGCCTTCGTAACAGGCCGCTCCCAATTTCGCTTAATGCCCTTCGAAGCTCATGAGAGTTCGCACCTCGACGCCGAGATTGCGCAGCTTCTCCGCGCCGCCGAGATCGGGCAGATCAATCACGAAGCAAGCCGCGACGATCTCGGCCCCGATCTGGCGTAGCAACTGCGTGGCGGCAACCGCCGTGCCACCGGTCGCAATAAGGTCGTCGATGAGAATGACACGCTGCCCTTGGCCGATGGCATCCGTGTGGATCTCCATCTCGTCCACGCCGTATTCCAGCGAATAGGCGATCCGAACCGTCTCGTGCGGAAGCTTGCCCTTCTTGCGGATCGGCACGAATCCGGCCGAGAGCTGATGCGCCACCGCGCCGCCGAGGATGAAGCCGCGCGCTTCAATACCGGCGACCTTGTCGATGCGCCCACCGGCGAAGGGATGGACCAGTTCGTCCACCGCCCGGCGAAAGGCGCGCGCATCGCCGAGCAGGGTCGTGATGTCACGAAAGACGATGCCGGGCTTCGGGTAATCCGGGATGGAGCGGATCGCGGCTTTCAGGTCGGTGAGGCGGCGCTGGTCCATGACGTGGTCTGCCATATTTGAAAGGGAGGTTTTCATCGTCGAAGGAGCAAGGCTGTGACCGAACCGTCCTCCCGAACAGTCCTCACCGATATCGATATCCCCTTCGGAAGCCTAGTGCTGTTTTTCGTCAAGGCGTCGCTGGCCGCCATTCCAGCAGCCATCATCGTCGCCCTGATCCTGGGTCTCATCGGTTGGGTGGCCCGCCTGATCTTCGGTTTCGGCCATATGAGTATGACCTACTAGGCTCACCGCTTCGCGTTCAGCACGCGCCCCGCCACCGCATCGAGCCTCGCCACGACAACGGCATCGAATGCGGATGGCGCTGTCATGATGGCGCCATCGAGCGCCCGGTCAGACCTGCCGGGACATGGCTCATGCTCGGCTGGAAAGTCGCGGGCGACCCGCGCGAGAAGCTTTGTCACCTTCGCCGCATTCTGATGAGCGACTGCAACGACGGAGGCCACATCCACATCGTCGTGCTCAGGGTGCCAGCAATCGAAGTCCGTCACCATGGCGACGAGAGAATAGGAGATCTCGGCCTCGCGAGCGAGTTTGGCCTCAGGCATCGCCGTCATGCCGATGACGTCATAGCCGAGGCCTTTGTATGTGAGCGATTCCGCATAGGTCGAGAATTGCGGGCCTTCGATGGTGACATGCGTGCCGCCCAGGGTGAAGGCGATCCCTTCCGCCTTCGCAGCGTCCGCGACGCGTTGCCGAAGGAGCGGCCCGACAGGATGCGCCATGGGGACGTGCGCGACACATCCCTTGCCGAAGAAGGAACTCTCGCGCCGATGCGTGCGATCGACGAGTTGATCCACGAGCACGAAATGTCCGGGATAAAGCTCCGACTTGAACGAGCCGCAAGCCGAGACCGAGATGAGATCCGTTACGCCGAGACGCTTCATCGCATCGATATTGGCGCGATAATTGATGTCGGACGGCGAATAGCGATGGCCGCGCCCATGACGCGCCAGAAAGACGACGGTCGTCGAGCCGATGCGACCGACACGCAAAGCGTCGGATGGTTCGCCGAAGGGCGATGTCACGCGCTCCTCGCGCACGTCCTCGAGGCCCGGCAGATCGTAGACGCCCGAACCGCCGATAATTCCCAACACCGCCTTGGTCATCGCCCCGATCCTTTTCCGCCTAAATTTGTCGCTCCATTAAGACGCGGCAAACGTCGGGGGATAGGGAGTCCATGGCATGATCCAAAAGAAAAAGGCCCCAACAAGGGGCCTTTTGCATTCTCAAATCTTGGCGACAGCTTATGCGCTGACTTCGTCAGCCTTCGACCAGATCTTCTTCTTCGTGAAGTAGAGGAGGCCAGACAGCACGATCAGGAACAGCATGGCCTGAAAGCCGAGGCGCTTGCGGGCCTCGAGATGTGGCTCCGCTGTCCACATGAGGAAGGCCGTGACGTCGCGCGCATATTGATCGACGGTTTCGGGAGCCTGCGGCTTGCCGTTCGCGTCCTTCGGATATTCCACCTGACCGTCGCTCAAAGGCTTCGGCATGGCGATGATGTTGCCGGGGAAGAACGCGTTATAGTGGCCGCCTGTGGGAACCTGGAAGCCTGCCGGGGCCTCGTGATAGCCGTCGAGCACAGCGTGGACGTAATCCGGGCCGTTCTCGGCGAACTGGCGGAACGCGTCGATGATGAACCAGGGGAAGCCGCGCTCATAGGTGCGGGCCTTGGCCATCAGCGAGAGATCCGGCGGAGCCTTGCCACCGTTGGCGGCCGCAGCGGCGTTCTCGTTCGGGAACGGTGCCGGGAAATGGTCGGCCGGACGGCCGGGACGTTCGAACATATCGCCAGCGTCGTTCGGCCCGTCCTGAACCTTATATTCCGCCGCCAGAGCGCGAACCTGCGCCTCGGAGAATTCCGGGCCGCCGGGCTGCGACAGGTTGCGAAAGGCGATGTAATTCAGGCTGTGGCAGGAGGAACAGACCTCCCGGTAGATCTTGAAGCCACGTTGGAGCTGAGCCCGGTCGAACTTGCCGAAGGGACCCGCAAAGCTCCACTGAAGCTGTGGCGGCGCTGCGGACTCCGACGCGAAGGTCGGTGCCGAGAAGCCGATCACGGCAGCGGCGATGAGGAGAGTGCGTTTCATCATGTTCTTGATCCTCAACGCTCGCATCAGCCCTTGGAGTGCGGCTCGGCATTGGCTCCCGCCGGAATGCCAGACCCGCTCTTCTTGGACGCGGTAACCGATTCCAGGATCGAATTCGGCAGCGGCAGAGGGCGCTCGACAAAGCCCAGAACCGGCAGAATGATCAGGAAGTGGATGAAATAATAGGCCGTCGCGATCTGCGAGACGATGACGTACCAACCCTCCGGCGGCTTGGCACCGAGCCAGCCGAGGAGAAGGGTGTCGGCCACCAGGATCCAGAAGAACTGCTTGTACAGCGGACGGTAGCTGGTGGAGCGAACCTTGGAAGTATCGAGCCAGGGCAGGAACGCCAGGACCGCAATCGACGCAAACATTGCGATGACGCCGCCGAGCTTGTCCGGGATAGCGCGCAGGATCGCGTAGAACGGCAGGAAATACCATTCGGGAACGATGTGCGCGGGCGTCACGGCGGGGTTGGCGGGAACGTAGTTGTCCGCGTGGCCGAGATAGTTCGGCAGGTAGAACACCCACCAGGCGAAGAAGATCATGAACACGGCCGTCGCGAACAGATCCTTGATCGTCGCATAAGGCGTGAACGGAAGAGCATCCTTGCTCGACTTGATCGGAACGCCGGTCGGGTTGTTCTGGCCCGGTACATGCAGCGCCCAGACGTGGAGGATGACCACGCCAACGATCATGAACGGCAGGAGGTAGTGGATCGAGAAGAAGCGGTTCAGGGTCGGATTTCCCACCGAATACCCGCCCCAGAGCAGGCTCTGGATGGTATCGCCCACGCCCGGAATGGCCGCCAGAATGTTGGTGATGACGGTCGCGCCCCAGAAGCTCATCTGGCCCCATGGCAGCACGTAGCCCATGAAGGCGGTCGCCATCATCAGGCCGTAAATGATCACGCCGAGGATCCAGAGGATTTCGCGCGGTGCTTTGTACGATCCGTAATAGAGACCACGGAAAATGTGGATGTAGACGGCGACGAAGAACATCGACGCGCCGTTGGCGTGCATGTAGCGGATGAGCCAGCCGTAATTCACGTCGCGCATGATGTGCTCGACCGACTGGAAGGCCAGCGAGGCATGCGGCGTGTAGTACATCGCCAAGAACACGCCCGTGAGGATCTGCGCCACGAGCATGAACGAGAGGATCGCGCCGAAGGTCCAGAAATAGTTGATATTCCGGGGCACGGGATAGGCGATGAAGGAGGAGTGAAGGAGGCTCGCGATCGGCAGGCGGCTTTCAAACCACTTGGCGAAGGCGCTCTTCGGAACGTAGGTGCTGCTGGAATGCTGGCTCATGGATGTCGCCTGAACGATCTGTCGTCGCTAGATTTGATTTAAGCCGAAGCTTCTTGGCCGATGATGATCTTGGTGTCGGACGAGAAGGAATACGGCGGGATCGGCAGATTGATCGGGGCGGGACCGCCACGAACGCGACCGGACGTATCGAAGATCGATCCGTGGCAGGGGCAGAACCAGCCGTGATACTCGCCCTGGTGACCAAGAGGCACGCAGCCCAGATGGGTGCAGTTGCCGTAGACGATCAGCCACTGGTTATGACCGGGCTTCACGCGGGCGGCGTCGGTTTGCGGATCGCGCAGAGTCGCGACATTCACATCCTCGGCGGCCTTGATCTCTTCAGGCGTGCGGTGCCGAACGAAGATCAGCTTTCCGCGCCAGAAGACCTTCACGATCTGTCCTTCCGCAATGGGAGACAGATCCACATCAACCGGGGCGCCGGCGGCAATGGTTGCCGCATCAGGCGTCATCGATTGAATAAAGGGCCATACCAGGGTTGCTCCGCCGACAGCAGCGGCAGCGCCCGTGGCGATGAACAGAAAATCGCGCCGTGTCGGCTCAGCGACGGCAGTGGTGGTCTCGGCCACTTGGCTCTCCAGCATACGTCAACAAACGAGAACCGCGCGTCTTTCCATCCGGGAACCCCGAACGTCCGGCACGCTGCTCAGCTTCAGGAACAAGCATACGCGCCAACGCGCGCGCAATGCGACGGGGAGTCGCCACGCACCGGCTCTTTGGCACGCTCCAGCCCGCCTGTCCATAGGTGGATTGGAGATGTTCCAGCCTGAAAATGTCGAATCGAAGATCCAACCGCCCTTGGGGGCCCTTTGGCTCAAAAAGCCGCAGGGTGGGAAGTCGTACGCAGCGGCGGCTTTGACTCTCCCTCGCACTTGATTCTTATCCTTCGCCCCTTGACGTCGCTCCGGCATCCGCCGAAGACGCACCCATGCCCCGTCTAGCCCTTTTTCAGCCGGATATTCCACAAAACACCGGCACGATGTTGCGCCTTGCGGCCTGCCTTGGCGTTCCGGTCGAGATCATTGAGCCGGCAGGCTTCGACGTGTCCGACCGCCACTTGCGTCGCTCCGGCCTCGATTATCTCGATAAGGTGGCGATCACCCGCCATATTTCCTGGAATGTGTTCGAAGACTGGCGCCGGATGAGCGGCTCGCGGCTTGTGCTGGCGACCACCAAGGCAGCGGTGCCCTATACAACCTTCGCCTTCGCGCCTGATGACATCATTCTTGTCGGCCGTGAATCCGCCGGAGTTCCGGACGACGTCCACAACGCCGCCGATGCCCGCGTCATCATTCCCATGGAGCCGGGTTTGCGCTCCCTCAACGTTGCCGTGACAGCGGCCATGCTATTGGGCGAAAGCCTACGCCAGACCGATGCCTTTCCCGCTATTTCTTCAGACTGAGCCGAGACACCGATGAACAATGATGCCGCTGTCGAGCGCATGAAAGCCGAAGCTCCCCTCTGGTTTGCCTCTCTTCGCGACCGGATTTGCGCGGCTTTCGAGGCTATCGAGGACGAGACGACCGCGCCGCTTCCTGTGGAAGCCTCCACTCCTGGCCGTTTCGAGCGCAAGCCTTGGGAGCGCAAGGACCACAGCGGCAATCCCGGCGGCGGCGGGGTCATGTCGATGATGCGCGGGCGCGTCTTCGAGAAAGTCGGCGTCCACGTCTCGACAGTCCATGGGGAGTTCGCGCCGGAATTTCGCGGCCAGATCCCCGGCTCGGACGTGGATCCCCGCTTCTGGGCTTCGGGCATTTCGCTGATCGCCCATCCGTGGAACCCGAATGTGCCGACCGTGCACATGAACACTCGTTTCGTCGTCACCACCAAGCCTTGGTTCGGCGGTGGCGCGGATTTGACGCCGGTTCTCGACGCCCGCCGGACACAGAAGGACCCCGATACGATCGCCTTTCATGCCGCGATGCAGGAAGCTTGTGACCTCCACGCGGCATCGGCTCCCTATGAAAAGTATAAGAAGTGGTGCGACGAGTACTTCTTCCTCAAGCACCGCAACGAGTCGCGCGGCACCGGCGGCATTTTCTACGATTATCACTGGTCCGGCGACCCGGATGAGGATCTGGCCTTCACCCGCGACGTGGGCGAGGCCTTCCTCAGGATCTACCCGGAGATTGTGCGCCGGAACGCGACCAAGAGCTGGACCGAGGCCGAAAGGGTGGAGCAGCAGGTGCGACGCGGCCGCTACGTCGAGTTCAACCTGCTCTATGACCGGGGCACGATCTTCGGACTGAAGACCGGCGGCAATATCGATTCGATCCTCTCCTCGATGCCCCCGACTGCGCGGTGGCCGTAAGGATAGACTACCGCCCTGCCCTTTCCGATTAAACCGACGCTAGCAAACGCTGAAGCAGGGCCTTTGCCGAGGCTTCATCGGAAGGACAGCCTTGGTCGAGCCAGCCTTGCCGGGCAAGGGCCAGAAGTTCGCCGATCTTTGGACCCTTCGGAACGTTATGGGCGATGAGATCTGCGCCCCGGAGAGGAAAAACCGGGACGCCCACCTCTCCTTGCGCATACTTCGCAAGCAGCTCGGCCGCCTCATCATGCAGGATAGGGCGAGGCTCGCCACGCGTCGCGGCAAAGACGAGTTCGAGGCTCTCGACTGGATAATCCGCCGCAAGCCGACGCATGGCCGCCGCGTCGATGACCTCCGCAGCATTCTTCAGACGAGCAAGGAGTTGTCCGTAGATCACGAGGCTGGCCTGTTCCTCGTTCGAGAGCCGCAACCGCTCGCGCAGTCTTTCGGCATCATCCTCAACCATAACCGCAAGGGCCGCGAGACGTCCGGTCGAGGGGATTCTCGGACTCGCTTCGGCGATGCGAGTGAAACGCCCCAGCTCGACCGCTGATCCAAGAAGCAGGGTGAGAAAGCCGTATTCCGCGAAGACGGCAACCGTTTCCAGTGCGCGACGCGCGCAAAGAAGCTTGAGAAGTTCGTTGCGGACCCGCTCTCGGGAAAGGCGTTCGAGCCCCGCACGCTCGGTACTGGCGGCAAGCAGTCCTTCCCTGTCGGGCTCTCCGTTCGCGTATTCCGCATGAAAGCGGAAGAATCGCAGGATGCGCAGGAAATCCTCCCGGATCCGGGCATGGGCATCGCCAATGAACCGCACGCGCCGCGCAGCGAGATCGGCCTCGCCATCGGTATAGTCGTAGAGCCGACCGTCGATCCCGACCGACAGAGCATTAATGGTGAAATCGCGCCGGAAAGCATCCGCCCTGAAATCGCGTCCGAAGCAGACGACGGCATAGCGGCCATCCGTCTCGACATCTTCGCGCAGGGTCGTCACTTCGAAGGGCTCGCCATCGACGATGACGGTCACGGTACCGTGCTCGACGCCCGTCGGCACAGCCTTGAAACCAGCCTTCTCAACACGCCTCATCGTCTCATCCGGTGAAGCCGTGGTTGCGAGATCGAGATCCGATACGGGACGGCTCAGAAGCGCGTTGCGCACCGCGCCGCCGACCACGCGGGTTTCCTCCCCGCGCCCGTTCAGGACATCCAGAAGTCGCTTTAAATGCGGCCGCGCCAAAAGCTCCGCGAGAGCTTTGTGATCGAGTGGAGACGTCACTTGAATTGCCCGCGCACGATGCGCCCGTTTTCTACGTGCGTCGGCTGAAAGGCCCCTGTCTCCCGGTCGGCGGTGAGGCCGGTCACGAGCAACGCGAGGATGACACAGATGAGCCCCGCCGCCGCGAGCCAGACGGCCTGATCGCTCCAGTGCTCCCAGAAAAGAGGATTTCGTCGCAAAATGAGAAGGTAGACGGCAAAGACGGCGAACGGCAGGAGAAAGAACAGAAATTCCCCGAAAATCGCCCGCGTCATGATGAGTATAGCCTCTCGTAGAGATTGCGGACGATGCCCGCGGTAACACCCCAGATGTAGCGTCCCTCATAGGGCATTGCATAGTAGCGGCGCAGACGACCCTTCCACTCCCGCGCGTGAAGCTCGTGTCGCTGAGGGTTCATGAGCACATGGAGCGGCACCTCGAACGTATCAGCTACCTCATGCGGATTGAGCGCGAGCGTATAGGCGGGCGAAACCTGAGCCACCACCGGCATCACCAGATAATTTGTGGTCGAGAGATAGGCGTCGAGATAGCCGAGCGGGCTGATGAAGGCTTGACCGAGCCCAATCTCTTCCTCGGCCTCGCGGTAAGCCGCCGCGAGAATGGTAGGGTCCGTCGCATCGACCCGGCCGCCGGGAAAGGCAATCTGTCCAGAGTGTTCGCGAAGGCTTGTCGCTCGCTCGGTGAAAAGCAGGGTCGGCTCATGGCGCATCACGATTGGAACCAGCACCGCCGCAATTCTCGGCTGCAGAGGGGAGACGAGCGGCACATTGTCGATTGAATGGTCGCCGCGCGGGTTGGACAAGGCCTCACCCAGTTCCGGAGGATGCGACCTGAGCTTTTCAGCGGCCAGGGCCAGGAAATGCTCGGAATCGAGAAACTCCGACATCAGACGGCGCCATCGAGCGAGGAAACCGGGGCAATGGGGAAAAAAGTGCCTCCAACGGCAACGCCGAACATGATCTCTCCGCCCATCTCGCGTTCCTCGCCGAGACTTATCAGGTCCCAGGCAAGGCTGCGTGTCAGGCGAGCCCAGAGGTCGCCGCGTACTTTCACATAGGGGCGCACGCCATCGAATGCATCCCGCTCGAAGCGTAGCGGGTTTTGCGGACCGATAGAGACTAGATCGTCCACATTGGTGCGGAACGCGATCTGGCGTTCCATCCCCGCCCCTTCCACGGCCATTTCCACCGCGAGAAAGGGAACGTCCTCCACCACGATGCCGACCCGCTCCACCGGCGTGACCAAAACGTAGCGCTCCGGGTCTTTTCGCAAGACGGTAGAGAACAGACGAACGAGCGCCGGGCGAGAAATCGGCGAACCCATGTAGTGCCAGGATCCGTCCGCCGCGATCCGCATGTCGATTTCGCCACAATAAGTCGGGTTCCATCGCTCGACGGGCGGCGGGCCCTTGCGCTTGGAATCTGGGCCGAGAGCCTCGATGAGGCGGGCCAGGGCGTTGGTGGCGGGGTTGCTCATGACAAGGACGTGAACAGGAATGTTGAACTTTGAGGATCGACGGACATGAAATCTTTGCTACTTGCTAGGACGCGGCCGGAAAAGGGAAATTCGATTTTCAAGGTCGTCTGCATGACGATACAGAGCATAGAAGCGTAAGACGCGACGTCCAGTTCGCCTCATGTTCGCCCTTTCTATGGCGCATAGACGCGCTTGCATCCGGCACTCGAAGGAAGGCAAACTGGTTTCGACGCGATGCAAGTTGGTTTGCAAGTGGATTTGATTGAGGAGATCCCGATGACGGCCGGCACAGCGCAAGCGCCTACAATTCTCGACGACGCCATCGTTCAGCACGCCGAAGAAGCGCTTGAAACCGTCGGGCGGGCCAGGGAAGCTATCCATACCGTCATCTTCGGTCAGGAAGATGTGGTCGATCTGAGCCTCATCACGCTCCTCGCAGGCGGCCACGGTCTCCTTGTCGGCGTGCCAGGCCTCGCCAAGACCAAGCTTGTCGAAACGCTCGGGGCCGTGCTCGGCCTCGATGCGCGACGCGTTCAGTTTACGCCGGATCTGATGCCATCTGACATCATCGGCTCCGAGATCCTGGACGAAGGAGCCGACCGACGGCGCTCGTTCCGCTTCGTGAAAGGACCTGTCTTCGCGCAGCTCCTGATGGCTGACGAGATCAACCGCGCGAGTCCGCGCACGCAATCGGCTTTGCTGCAGGCGATGCAGGAGCATCACGTGTCGGTGGCTGGCGAGCGACACGATCTGCCGCAACCGTTCCACGTGCTGGCGACGCAAAACCCCATTGAGCAGGAGGGTACCTATCCCCTCCCAGAAGCCCAGCTCGACCGCTTCCTGCTCCAGATCGATGTCGGTTATCCGGGTCGCGAAGCGGAACGGCGAATCCTCATCGAAACCACGGGTGTGGACGAGCGCAAGCCCTCGACTGTGATGAGCGCCGATGGATTGATGAACGCACAACGCCTCGTGCGTCGCCTGCCGGTCGGCGAGAGTGTTGTCGAGGCCATTCTCGATCTCGTGCGCTCGGCACGGCCGGAAAGCGAAGCCATCTCAGGGGTATCCGACAAGCTGCTTTGGGGCCCCGGGCCGCGTGCAAGTCAGGCGCTGATGCTCGCCGTGCGAGCGCGGGCGCTGATCGAAGGGCGCGTCGCGCCCTCCATCGCGGATGTGGCGGCATTGGCGGAACCGGTTCTCAAACACCGCATGGCGCTCACCTTCGCCGCGCGGGCGGATGGCGAGACCATTTCCAATATCATCGCTCGCCTGACGGCGCGGCTCGGCGCTTAAAGGTCAGCGTCATGGCCCGCACCCGGGTCCTTCCCGAAACCAGCCGCTTTCCCAGTCCTCGTGAAACGCGGGAAGCGCTCACGCTGGCGGACCGTATGCCGCGCGTTCTGCTCGAAGCACGGCGAGTTGCAGCCACCCTGTCGCACGGCATTCACGGGCGGCGGCGCGCGGGCATGGGCGAAACGTTCTGGCAGTTTCGCCCCTTCGTGACCGGTGAGGCTGCGCAGCGGATCGACTGGCGGCGCTCCGCGCGGGACGACCGCCTCTATGTGCGCGAGCGCGAATGGGAAACGGCCCATACGGTCTGGTTCTGGCTCGACCGCTCCGCGTCAATGGGCTTTGTATCGGATCTCGCCCAGGCCTCGAAGATCGAACGCACGCTCGTCCTTGGACTTGCGCTCGCGGATACCTTCGTCGATGGCGGAGAGCGCGTCGGCATGCTGGGCCTTATGCCGCCACGCGCGACGAGCCGCATCGCCGAGATCATGGCCGAAGTCATCGTCGCCGATCAGATCGCACTCGAGGACGATCTCCCACCGCAAGCTCCGGTGGCCGCACAGGATGAGGTGATCCTCGTCAGCGACTTTCTCTCCCCTCTGAACGAGATCGCGACGACCGTGGAGGCGATTTCGAGTCGCGGCGCGCGCGGACATCTCGTCATGATCGTGGACCCGGTGGAGGAGAGCTTCCCGTTTCACGGACAGGCCGAGTTGCACGATCTCGAAGCGGGCCTGTCGCTACGCATCGGCGATGCCGATTTGTGGGGCCGCTCCTATCGGGAGCGGATCGCGACGCATCGCGATGCGATCGAGGAGCTGACGCGCCGCCGCGGCTGGACATTCACGATTCACCGAACGGATCGCCCGGCGAGCGAAGCGGCGCTTCGCGTCATCACCCTCGTCGCAACAGCTCGTGGCGTCGGGCCGAGGGGGCGCTAGATCATGCTCGGTCTTCCCCTCACCTTCGCCGTTCCCCTCGTTCTCACAGCGCTCATTGCACTGCCCGCCATCTGGCTCCTTTTGCGCGTAACGCCGCCACAACCGAAGCGGATCGATTTTCCGCCTCTGAGGATTTTAGCGGATCTTCTACCGCAGCGTGAAACGCCTGCACGCACGCCGTGGTGGCTTCTGTTGCTGCGCCTCACTCTCGCAACGCTCCTCATCCTCGCAGCAGCAGGACCAATCTGGAATCCATTGCCTGTAGGCCAAGGACGCGGCCCCATCCTGCTCATCATCGATAACGGATTCACAGCGGCCCACGATTGGGTGGAACGCGTCGATCTCGCCACGGCGCGGATCGAGTCCGCCGAGCGGGAGGGACGCGCCGTCGCCGTCACAGGTACGGCCTCACGCGCACCGATTGTCGAATTGTCGGATCCCGCAAGCGCACTCGAGCGGCTTCGCAGTTTTAAACCCCAGCCTTATCTGGCCGACCGCAAAAACCTCGTTGAACCAATCCGGCAATTCCTCAAAGCAACGCCGGATGCAGAAATCGTGTGGATCAGCGACGGCGTTCGCGGCATCGATGAGCAGGGATTCATCGACGATCTTGCTCCTCTCGTCGCAAACCATCCGGTAACCGTGCTCAAGACCGAGCGCGCGCGGGCTTTGGCGCTTACCGGCATCGAAAACCAAGCCGACGAGCTCAAGGTCCGCATCGTGCGCGCCGAAACCAACGAGCGCGACAGCGGAATCGTTCGTGCCCTCGATCAGAAGGGGCTTCCGCTCGCCGATGCGCGCTTCGGCTTCGCAGCGAATGCTCTTGAAACTGAAGCGAGTTTCAAGGTTCCGCTAGAAGTGCGAAACTCGATCACGCGCATCGAAATTCTGGGCGAACGGTCGGCCGGCGCCGTCACGCTCGTCGATGAAAGCGGCAAGCGTAAACGTGTCGGCGTCGTGTTCGGCGGAACCGTCGATCAATCACAGCCTTTGCTCGCACCGACCTATTACATCACGAAGGCGCTCAACCCCTATGCGGAGGTCCGCGAGGGGCGTGGCGCCGTGGCGGAAGCGATCAGTCAACTCATCGACGAGCAGGCCTCTGTTCTTGTTCTCGCCGACGTGGGAGGTCTCGACGCCGATACGCTCGCCAAGGTGAAAGATTACGTCGAGCGCGGCGGATTACTCCTACGCTTTGCCGGAACGCGCCTCGTCGCAGGCAATGACGAATTGGTGCCCGTGCGTTTGCGCCGTGGCGAGCGAAATCTCGGCGGCGCGCTCTCGTGGGATACACCACGCACACTCGCGCCTTTTACGCGCGAAAGCCCTTTCTTCGGTCTCACCGTCCCCGCGGAAATCGGCGTGCATCGCCAGATCCTCGCGGAGCCCGATGGCGATCTTCCGTCAAAGACCTGGGCTGCACTCGAAGACGGGACGCCCATCGTTACCGCCGATAAGCGCGGCAAGGGGCTGATCGTACTCTTCCACGTCACGGCGAATACCAACTGGTCGAACCTGCCGTTGTCAGGCCTGTTCGTCGACATGTTGCGCAGGATCACCGCGCTTGCCGCCACATCGGTAGAACTCGGAACGGAAGCCCGCGATGCGGGCACGGAGGCGCTCACGCCCCGCGTGACGCTCGACGGATTCGGCACGCTGGTCTCGCCACCGATCCAATCGCATGCTGTCCCACGCGATTATGCACAACGCGCGACGGAAGAACACCCGGCAGGATTCTACGGGCCGGCCGATTCCAACCTCGCCGTGAATGCACTCATTCAAAACGACCTGCTGGCCCCCCTGGATTACAAGCCTTTGAACGCGAAAGTGGCGGCTTTGGTCGGAGAAAAAACCATCGATCTGCGCCCATCACTTCTCGCCGCTGCTCTGTTGCTGCTCTTGCTGGATACCATCGCGTCCTTGTGGCTCGGCGGCCAATTCGCGGCCCTGGCGAGCCGGTTTCGTCGCGCAGGCGCCGGCGTCGTTCTTATCTTGGCTGCATTGATTGCTGTCGCCTCCTTCTCCGACGTGCGAGCGCAAGAAAGCCTGCCCCCGATCGATCGCAACACCATTTCCGCCGCGCTTGTGACACGGTTGGCTTATGTCATCACAGGCGATGCGAAAGTGGATGCGATCAGCGAGGCGGGTCTGAGAGGCCTCACGCAGATGATCGGCCTGCGGACGGCGCTTCAACCGGGCGATCCCATTGGCGTCGACCCGGCCCGAGACGAGTTGGCCTTTTTCCCCATTCTCTATTGGCCCATCGTCGCCAATCGTCCGATCCCGTCCGAGACGGCCATTCGTCGGCTCGATGCTTTCATGAAGAATGGAGGCACGGTGATCTTCGACACGCGCGACGCCTTCGGCATGAGCCGCAGCGGCGCATCGACGCCCGAGGCGCAATATCTGCGACGCATGCTCGCGACGCTCGATATTCCCGAACTCGCTCCCGTTCCCAAGGATCATGTGTTGACGAAGACATTCTATCTTCTCGACGCGTTCCCCGGCCGCTACGCAACCGGCCAGACCTGGGTCGAGGCGCTGGCGCCGCCTGTGGAGGGAGAAACGACAGGTCCCGCCCGCTCCGGCGACGGCGTGTCCCCGATCATCATCACGTCAAACGATCTGGCGGCGGCCTGGGCCGTCGGCCAGCGCGGAGAGGCGCTTTATCCGGTGGTCGGTGGCGATCTGCGCCAGCGTGAAATGGCTTTTCGCGGTGGCATCAACATTGTCATGTATGCGCTGACCGGAAACTACAAAGCGGATCAGGTGCATGTGCCGGCCCTGCTCGAACGGCTTGGGCAATAGGGAGGGCATGTCACTATGATCTCCTTAAACTTCTCCCCTCTCGTTCCTGAGTATGCACTCTGGGCGCTCGGCGTCATCACGGCGCTGCTCGCAGTGGTGGCTGTCATTTCGCGCGGTGCGTTGGCATTGATCCGCGCGCTCGCACTTGCACTAGTGCTACTCGCTCTTGCGAACCCGTCGCTCGTCCAAGAGGAGCGGGAGAAGGTCAAAGGCATCGTAGCGATTGTGGTGGATCGGTCGACCTCACAAACCCTCGGCGACAGAAGTGCCATGACTGATCGCGTGCGCGACGAGTTGCAGCGCCGGTTCGGTTCTCTCACGGATATAGAGCCGCGCTTCATCGATGTTCCAGATGGCCAGGGCGATGACGGCACGCGCCTTTTCACGGCACTCTCGAACAGTCTCGTGGATGTGCCGCCGGATCGGCTCGCCGGGATCGTGATGATCACGGACGGTGTCGTTCACGACATCCCCGCATCACTGGAAGCCCTCGGCTTCAAGGCCCCTCTCCACGCGTTGATCACCGGCCATCCCGACGAACGGGATCGGCAGATCAAGCTTATCGAAGCACCGCGTTTCGGCATTGTCGGCAAGGAGCAGACCATCCGTGCTGAAGTGCAGGAACGCGGGGGTACGGGCTCAGCGATGTTGATCGTGCGCAGAGATGGGCAAGTCTTCGCGCAGCAGCGCATCCGCACCGATACCCCGTTCTCCCTCGCTGTAAAGATCGATCACGGGGGGCCGAACGTGATCGAACTTGAAGTGGAGGGACTTCCCAACGAACTCACGCTGACCAACAATCGTGCGGTCATCACCGTTGAGGGCATACGCGAGAAGCTTCGCGTACTGCTCGTATCCGGCGAGCCCCATGCTGGCGAGCGCACCTGGCGCAATCTTCTGAAGTCCGACGCGAATGTCGACCTCGTTCATTTCACCATCCTGCGCCCACCTGAGAAGCAGGACGGTACGCCGATCAACGAGCTGTCGTTGATCGCCTTTCCTTATCGCGAGCTGTTCCAGAACAAGATCAAGGAATTCGACCTGATCATCTTCGACCGCTACGCAAACCAGAGCGCCGTTCTGCCCGCTGGCTATTTTGACAACATCGCGCGCTATGTTGCGGAAGGCGGCGCTGTTCTCATCGCGGCGGGTCCCGAATTCACGAGCTATGGAAGCCTGGCGCAGACCAGCCTCGCCTCGATCATTCCCGGACGCCCCGACGGACGTATCCTTGAGGAGCCGTACAAGGCGCGCCTGACCAGCCCCGGCATGCGCCATCCTGTTACGCGCGACCTGCCGGGTTCGGAAACGAATCCTCCCACCTGGGGCGAGTGGCTGCGGATCATCGGCGCGCAGGTTCAATCGGGCTCGACACTCATGTCTGGTGCAGGCGACTTGCCACTTCTTGTGTTGCGACGTGAAGAGAAAGGCCGCGTGGCGCTTCTTCTCTCCGATCACGCCTGGCTTTGGGCGCGCGGCTATCGCGAGGGCGGCCCTCACCTCGATCTGCTTCGGCGGCTGGCCCATTGGCTGATGAAGGAGCCCGCTTTGGAAGAAGAGGCGCTGCGTGCCTCCTCACGCGGCCAAACGATCAGGATCGAACGGCAGACGATGCAGGACCTTGCCGACCCGGTGACCTTGACCGCGCCGAGCGGAACGCAACGAAGCCTGCAACTCAGCCCGGAACGACCCGGCCTCTTCAGTGCCAGCGTCGAGAGCCCGGAACTCGGTCTTCACACCCTGCGCTCAGGCAATCTTGTCGCCTTCGTCAGTCTCGGCCCGGCCAACCCGCGCGAGCTTGCGGACGTCTTCAGCAACACCGAACTGCTCCGTCCTGTCGCGACAGCGACCGGCGGTTCGGTGCGGCGTGTGGCGGATGGCAACGGCATCACGGTTCCGCGTCTCGTCACCATGCGCTCAGGTTCCCGTTTCGCGGGCAGCGACTGGATCGGTTTTAAAATGAGCGACAGCGCTGTCGTGCGCGGGGTTTCAGTCTTCCCTGTCGCTCTTGGCTTTCTCGGTCTGGTGCTGCTTCTCGGTTCGACGCTAGCGGCCTGGGTGATAGAAGGCCGACGCCGAAGTTCGTGATCAATCCGGCCTTGGCGCAACCAGCCCATGCGCTTCGGCGAGCACACCCTCGACTAACTCCAATGCAAGAAACCGATCAGGATTGACCGGGCCGGGCAGCGTGAGCTGGTGATAGGGGATGCGCCTGAAGCCGAAGCGTTTGTAGTAAGGCTCGTCGCCGACAAGAAGGACCAGCTCATGCCCCTTGTCTCGCGCTGCATCGATAGAGCGGCGCATCAAGGCGCCGCCGATGCCGCGGTTCTCGAAAGCCGGTTCCACCGTCAAAGGTCCAAGCATGAAGCCGGGTTTTTCACCCGCCGTGATCGGCGTCAGACGGACCGAGCCGACGAGTAGGGTGCCCACGAGGGCCGTGAAGGACAAAGCCATGTCATGCGAGGCGCCTTCCCGAAGGCGAGAGGCCGTGCGGGCAAAGCGGCCAGGGCCGAAAGTGCGCTCATGCAAGCGCTCGATCGCATCGGAATCGATAGGAAGTTCGGAGCGGATAATCAACGACAGCTCGGTCACGGGCAGACTCGCGAAAAACATGGCAATGGGAACGGCGGAAAACTTCAGCCGTTTCGTCGTCGCAATGTCCGCTCTGCCGTCATGAAAGTGGTCGTTCCTTTAAGAGAGGTTTGGCCAATAGCAGCGTTCCGGTCTCGGCGCAAACACTCTCACCACATTTGGATGCGCGGAGTTCTTTCAAAAATCTCCGCAAGACGTCGGCGCGTGGCGATGCTCGTCCCTTCAGGTAGGGCATCGAGCGCGAAGAACCCGGTCTCGGCGATCTCCCGGTCGGGCTGTTTCGTGCCGAGCTGACGGAAGTTTTGAACCACATAGACAAGGACATGGTCGCGCCTGGAAATCCGCGCGTTGAAGAAGATCCCATGGAGTTCGAGCACACCTGCGGCCTCGATGCAGGCCTCCTCCCGCAACTCGCGCTCCAGGGCCTCCACGACCGTTTCCCCGGCCTCAACCCCACCGCCCGGGAGGTGCCAGCCGGAGATGTAAGTGTGCCGGATCAGGCAGACGCGGTTCTCGGAATCCACTACGACCGCACGAACGCCGACTGTCAGGCCACGTGAAAACCGCCAATAGGTATGGAGAACCCGCCGGAGGAGAGCTTCTGGGATAAGGCTTGAGAGGCGATTGGCGAGCATAAAGACCAACGGGACACAGAAAGATTACAGAATCCTGAACAAGTCATACCAAAGTTGCATATCTGACCACTAAATTGAGCGCGTGACCCTCAACCTACGCGGGTCTAATACAGCGCCAGATCAATGGTGTTGAAAATGTTCATCTCTCTCATCCTCTCCCGCCTGACCCGTTCGGCCCGCTTCTCGTGGTCGCCCGCCCTCGATTTCGATGATCGCACGATCTATTCGACGCTGATCCCGGGCGCGCAGTACTAAGAAGCGCAGCAAAACCTAAAGAATGCCGTCAAGGCCGGGTTCTTACCGGCCTTTTGCTTTTTTGCCCCTCGCCGAACCTGTCCTCCGGTAGAAGGGCCGAAGAATTTCTCCCAGAGTCTTCGCAGACAGAGTCTTGGCAACTCCTGAAATTCTTGTTTAGAATATTTCTAAATAGGAGTTTTTAAGAATGAAAGCCCTGGCGGAACTCGATGAGCGCGAGATTTTGGCGCTCGCCATCGCTAACGAAGAAGAAGATTCGCGAATCTACCAGAGCTTCGCCGACCGGCTCCGGCCCGATTTCGCGGCCTCCGCCGGCCTGTTCGACGATATGGCCGAGGAAGAGCGCGAGCACCGCAACTCCCTTTACGAACTCTACCGCACACGCTTCGGCGAGCACCTGCCGCCGATCCGGCGGGAGGACGTGCGCGGCTTCCTCAAGCGCCGCCCCATCTGGTGGAGCCCCCATCTCGACCTCGACAAGATGCGCCGCGAAGCGGAGATCATGGAGCTGCAGGCGGCCAATTTCTACGACAAAGCCGCCCTCCAGACCCTGGATGTGGGCGCGCGTGAATTGTTCACCAAGCTCGCGGAAGTGGAGCGCGGCCACGAGAAGAAGGCCAGCGAGTTCCACGATGCGCATCTGAGCGAGAACGCCGAGGTCGCCGAGGAAGCCATGCGCAAGCGGCTCTTCGTGCTGCAATATGTGCAGCCGGGGCTCGCGGGGCTGATCGACGGCTCGGTTTCCACCCTCGCCCCGCTCTTTGCCGCCGCTTTTGCCACGCAGAACAACTGGGAGACTTTCCTCGTCGGCTTGGCTGCTTCCGTCGGCGCGGGCATCAGCATGGGCTTTACCGAAGCGCTCTCCGACAATGGCGAAATCACCGGACGTGGCTCGCCATTCTGGCGCGGCGTGATCTGCGGCGTCATGACGGCCATCGGCGGGCTCGGCCATACGATTCCCTATCTGGTGCCGGATTCCTGGCCGAACGCCTTTCACATCGCGACGAGCATCGCCGCACTCGTGGTCGCCATCGAACTCGTGGTGATTTCCTGGATTCGCTCCCGCTATATGGATACGCCGTTCCTGCGGGCCTCCTTCCAGGTCATCGTCGGCGGCGTGCTCGTTCTTCTCGCCGGTATTTTCATCGGCAGCGCTTGACGAAGTTTGGCGAAGCGGCGAACTCTCGCCGCTCCTTCGCATCACCGGTTGTCATGTTCCGCCTCGCCCATCTGACCGATCCTCATGTGGGGCCGCTCTCGCGGCCGCAACTGCGCCAGCTTCTGAGCAAGCGCGTGACCGGCTGGGTCAACTGGCAGCGCAGCCGCGAGGCCCTTCACGACATGGCGCTGCTCGCCGCGCTCGTGGCCGATATCAAGGCGCAGAAGCCCGATCACATCGCCTGCACGGGCGATACCTGCAATATCGGCCTGCCGAGCGAATGGCCGACATCGCGTCTTTTTCTCGAAGGTCTCGGCGGGCCGGAGACGGTCAGCTTCGTGCCGGGCAACCACGATGCCTATGTGCCGGGCGCGCTCCAGGGATTACTGCGCGAGGTCGCTCCCTTCACGCGCGGCGATGATGGGCGCGAGGGCGTCTTTCCGTTCCTGCGGCGCCATGGCCCCATCGCCATCATCGGCCTCTCATCCGCCGTTCCGACACTGCCCTTCATGGCGAGCGGGCGTCTTGGAGCAAAGCAGCTGCGGGACGCAGAGACACTTCTCGACGACCTCGGACAGGATCGCTCATGCTTTCGCGTCGTGCTGATCCACCACCCGCCGCATGTGGGCGGAACAACGCCCGGACGCAGCCTCACCGATGCGCCTGCCTTCGAGGCCATGATCCGCCGCGTCGGAGCGGAACTCGTTCTGCACGGCCACAACCATGTGGGCTCGCTCGCCTATCTGAAAGGTCCGCGCGGTCAGGTGCCCGTGATCGGCGCGCCTTCCGCTTCCGCACGCGGCGGCACGCACACGCATCGCGCAGGATATCATCTCTTCACCATCGATCAGGATGAGACCGGCTTTCTGCTCTCCGCCGAATTGCGAGGTTTGAGGCCAGATGACACCTTCGGCGGCATGGGTATGCTGTCGCTCGCATAGGCATCCGTAAGGACAATCATGAGCACCACTCTTCCGCCCGCCGCCCAACGCGTTCACGACGCTGCGCAAGGGCTCGGGCTTGCCATCACGATCCGCGAGATGCCGCAATCGACACGCACGGCGGAGGAAGCGGCGGCGGCTTGCGATTGCCATGTGGGCCAGATCGTCAAGTCACTGGTGTTTCAAGGCCAGGACAGCGGCAAGCCTTATCTGTTGCTCGTCTCCGGCTCCAATCGTGTCGATCAATCGGGCGTGGCGAAAGTCATCGGCGAAGCGCTGACCCGTCCCGATGCCAATGCGGTGCGTGCCTGGACCGGGTTCGCCATCGGCGGCATTCCGCCCTTCGCGCATGAGACCGCGCTTGCGACCTTCATGGATGAGGACCTTCTGCCTTTCGAGATCGTGTGGGCAGCGGCAGGAACGCCGAACGCGGTTTTCTCGGTCGCGCCGAAAAATCTGTCTCAGGCCATCGGCGCCAAAGTCATCCGGGTTGCCTGACCGGCTCCAATTTTCTGATCTCCAGCCGTCGCCTCACCCACGACGTCACCGGCCGCTCGAACCACAGATGGACGGCAAAACTCGCGCCGAGCGTTCCGGCAAGCGCCAGCGCGAAGAAGCCCCACGGTCCGAGCATCGATCCCCAACCGCTGCGCGCCACACTTTCGCTTACCGAGCGGATGACGAAGGGGTGAATGAGATAAATTGCGTAGGACACGTCCCCGATGCGAACGCCAAAGCGCGTGAGCCAATTCAATGACGCGGGACGCTCGGGCCCGAGCGCTGCGGCGGCGACCAGAAGGGCCGCGGGCAATCCCCATGCAATGGGCCGCATGGTCGTCGCATCCGCGTTGAGGCCGATGATATTCCCCGCGAGAAGGGCAAACCCCAAAAGCGCCAACGCACAGCGCGCGAAAAAGGGAAGCATCACATTCTGCAAACGCAGCCATCCGAGACCAATTCCGAACGCGAATTCGAGAATGATCGGATCGGTCCAGAAGGCGAGAGGCTGCGGCAGGGATGCGAGGCGCCCGACAATCGTCAGGGCGATCAGCACGCCCGTCAGCACGACAAGCGCCAGACGTTCACGCAGGATCAGCACGAGCGCGAAAAGCCCATAGAAAAACATTTCGTAATTGAGCGTCCAGCCCAATGAATAAATCGGCTGGATCGGCCCCGGACGATCGAACGGAATGAAGAGATAGGATGCGATGACCGCCCAGGTGCTCGGCAAGCCGCCGTTGACGAGTGTTGGAACGACGAGAGCCGCGATCACATAAAGCGTCGTCACGGCCCAATAGAGCGGCACGATGCGCGCGATACGCCGCGCGAGAAAGATGCTCTGACCACCCGGCGCGGCGAAAAGGTCCCGCGAGGTGTAGACCATGATGAAACCGGAGATGACGAAGAACACATCGACCCCGGCCATCCAGGGAAAGCGTTCGAGCGGCGTGAAGGAAAAGCCGAGAAGGTTGCCCCGCGTGGCCGCATCATGCTGCGCGTGCAGAAACGCGACGGAGAGTGCCGCGAGCGCACGAAGCAGTTGGATGTGAATGAGCTTCGACAAATCTGCGCGCCTCAAGCTGCGAGAAAACGCATCACGTCTTCCCGGCGCGGCATGGGTGCGACAGCGCCCTGACCGAGAGTGGAAAGCGCCGCCGCCGCATTGGCGTAAGCAGCTGCCTGGAATGGATCGCCATGCTTCAGCCAATCGGCGAGGAACGCGCCGCCGAACGTGTCTCCGGCTCCCGTCGCATCGACCGCTTGCACGGGCCGCGCCGGCACGACGTCGAGGCGCTCTTTCGCCCGCACCATGGTTCCCGCCTTGCCCATGGTGAGAACCACAATGCTGCATCCGAGCGAAAGATAGAACGAGCAGATATCCTCGGGCCGCTCCAGTCCCGTGAGCTGCTGCGCATCGTCGAGGCTCGGCCGCGCGATATCGCTCAGCGCCACCGCGCCGTGGATCACCGCGCGCGCGCGGTCGAGCGGCCACAGGCGCAGGCGCAAATTCGTATCGTAACTGACGACCGTGCCGTTCGCCTTCGCATGACGGATCGCAGCGAAGACCGCATCGGCACAGGAGGTGGAAATCGCCTGGCTGATGCCGGAGACATGCAGCGCACGCGAAGCGGCGATCTGCGCCAGCGGCAACTCGGCCGCCGTCACAAGGCTCGCCGCCGAACCGGCGCGCGCGTAGGAGAAGACGTGCCCTTCTTTTCCGTAGCTGATGAAATAGACGCCCGTGCGTCCATCAACACGGCGAATGACGGTGGAATGGTCGATGCCCTCCCGATCCCATAAATTCAGAAAATCCGCCCCGAAAGCATCATCGCCCACGGCGGTGAAGATGCCGACTTTCGCGCCCTGCCGCGCCGCTGCAACGGCGGTGTTGGACACATCGCCGCCGAAGCCCGGAAGATAGAGCTTTTCTTCGCCGCGCCGCGTCTCGGCGAATTCCATCATCGGCTCGCCGAAGGTGAGAATGTCGAGTGTCTTCATGGGATCTTTGCGCCTGGAACGGTTGCAATGTCATGATCGCCCATGGCGATAACCTTGCCGGGGTTGAAGATGTTGTGAGGATCGAGCGCGTGCTTGATGGTTCGCATCAAGTCGAGTGCCACGGGATCCTTGTAGTGGGTCAGCTCATCGCGCTTGATGAGCCCGATGCCGTGCTCCGCCGCAATGGAGCCGTTCATGCCGTGCACAATATCGTGGACGATGCGATTGAAATGCGCCCATTGCGCAAGAAACGCCGCCTTCTCCATGGCGACCGGTTGCGAAAGATTGAAGTGGATATTGCCATCCCCGAAATGCCCGAAAGCGCAAACGCGGATGCCCGGCATTTCGGCCTCGCATGCCTTCGTTGCGACCTGGATGAATTCCGCGACGCGCGAAACCGGCACAGCCACATCGTGCTTGATCGAGCCGCCTTCCTTGCGCTGCACTTCCGACAGGCTTTCGCGCAGCCCCCAGAGCGCGCGGTTCTGCGCCTCGCTCGTCGCGATCACCGCGTCAGTGACGATCCCGTCCTCGATGGCGCGCGTGAGCACATTTTCCAGCGCCCCTTGCAGATCGACGCTCTCCTCCGCCGATGACAATTCGATCAGTGCGTAGGACGGATGATCGTCCGCGAGCGGACGAACCGCGCCGGGCGCGTGTTTCAGCACGATCTCCAGCCCGAAGCGCGGAATGTATTCGAAAGCGGTGAGCCGATCGCCGACCGCATCGCGAAAGCGTTGGAACAGGCTCAAGGCATCGCGCGGCCCGGCGCATCCGACAAAGGCCGTCGCGCGCACCTTCGGCTTGGGGAAGAGTTTGAGGACGGCCGCCGTGATGATACCCAGGGTCCCTTCCGAGCCGATGAACAGGTCGCGCAGGTCGTAACCGGTATTATCCTTACGCAGACCCTTCAGGCCGTTCCAGATCCGGCCATCGGCGAGGACCACTTCGAGCCCGAGGGTCAATTCGCGCATATTGCCGTAGCGCAGAACGGCGGTGCCGCCGGCATTGGTGGCGAGATTGCCACCGATTCGGCACGAACCCTCGGAGGCGAGGGAGAGCGGAAACAGGCAATCGACCCGATCGGCGGCTTCCTGAACCTCGCTCAAGATGCAACCGGCCTCGACGGTGATGGTGGCATTGATTGCATCGACCTCGCGGATGCGGTTCAGGCGCGTGAGCGACAGAACCACGCCGCCGAACGGCACCCCGCCGCCGACGAGGCCCGTATTGCCGCCTTGGGGGACGATGGGCACACGAGCCGCCGCACATTCCTCGACAGCGATCGCCACCTGCTGCGTATCCTTCGGGCGGACCACGGCCAGGGCCGAGCCACGATAGAGGCCACGGGTTTCCACGAGATAGCCCGCCATGCCCGCCGGGTCGGAGATGACCGCGTCCGGGCCCAGTTTTGCGGCAAGCCTTTCGATCAGCCCCAGGTCCATCCCCGTGCGCATCCTCGTTTCATCAAAAGTGGTCATGGCATTCCGGGCTCTCCCCCGCAACGCCCTATTTTTGAGAGTTTTACCCGGGGGCTTGTCTTTTTCCCAAAAATTCCAGTTACTTTATAGCGGCACGAAAATCGTACCGCGCAAGAAAAGCCTTCGAAGAGGCGACACAGACACCAAAGGGAACACCGATGACATTCATTAGGACCGTCAGCCTGGCTCTGCTCGGCTCCGCCCTCGCCGTCGGCGGCGCAGCGGCTCAGGTCAAGAGCGTGAAAATCGCGACCGAAGGCGCTTATGCCCCGTGGAACTTCACCGCACCGAGCGGCAAGCTCGATGGGTTCGAGATTGATCTGGCGAACGAACTGTGCAAGCGCATGAAAGTGAAGTGCGACGTCGTCGCTCAGGACTGGGACGGAATCATCCCAGCGCTCACCGCCAAGAAGTACGATGCCATCATGGCCGGTATGAGCATCACCCCGGAGCGCCAGAAGACCATCAGCTTCTCGCACTCCTATGCCAACGGCCCCAACGGCTTCCTCGTCGCGAAGAGCTCGCCGCTGGCGGCGATGCCGGGCACGGGCCAGTCCTTCCACCTCGGCACTCAGCAGGCCGAAGCGGAAAAGGCCTTTGAAGCGATCAAGCCCCTCCTGAAGGGCAAGACCATCGGCGTGCAGGGCTCGACCATTCACGCGGCCTTCGCCGAGAAGTATCTCAAGGGCACGGTGGAAATCCGTGAATACAAGACCACCGAGGCACACGATCTCGACCTCGCCGCAGGCCGTATAGATGCTGTCCTGGCGGATTCGGTCGCGATCATGGAGACGCTCGGCAAGCCGGAGTTCAAGGATTACGTGATGGTCGGCCCGGGCGCGACCGGCGGAATGCTGGGCGACGGCGTCGGGGTCGGCATCCGCAAGCAGGATGCGGCGCTGAGGAAGATGTTCGACGAGGCGATCGACAGCGCCGTCAAGGACGGCACGGTGAGCAAGCTCGCGCTCAAGTGGTTCAAGGTCGACATTTCTCCGAAGAGCTGAAGCCACACGGATAAATCACGGCAAGGCGCGGTTCTGGCCGCGCCTTCTGTCACTGAGGCCGGTTTCCATGAAGCCTTATTGCCTCAGGCTTCCAAGGTCGGCAGGAGGCCATTCTCGTTCCGACACCCTCGTTTTCCCCAAAAATCGTCAATGACCCGCGTGCGCCCGGCCCGCAGTGGCCGGTTTTTCCGGCGAAATCGCCCCCGACCGGCGTTCCCGCGCCCCCTTGCCTTTTTCCCGACTTTGGCGGTTACTGCGTAACGATGCGGTCGCCATGACCGTGAAAGAACAAGCCCCGTTCAACGGTGCTTATCTGGAAAACAAGGGAACAACGATGAAATTCCTCAAAACCGTCAGCCTGGCTATTGTCTGCTCCGCTCTCGCCATCGGCGGCGCGGCGGCTCAGGGCAAGACCGTGAAGATCGCCACCGAGGGCGCCTATGCTCCGTGGAATTTCACCGGCGCCGGCGGCAAGCTTGAAGGCTTCGAGATCGATCTCGCCAATGACCTTTGCGCCCGCATGAAGGTGAAGTGCGAGATCGTCGCGCAGGATTGGGACGGCATCATTCCCGCTCTCAACGCTAAGAAGTACGATGCCATCATGGCCGGCATGAGCATCACCGACGAGCGCAAGAAGGTGATTGATTTCACCAGCTCCTACGCCAATTCCCCCAACGGCTTCCTCGTCGCCAAGAGCTCGCCGCTCGCCAAGATGCCCGGCACGGGCGCGGCCTTCAACTTGAGCTCGCAGAAGGATGCGGCTGAGAAGGCCATCGACGCGCTCAAGCCTGTTCTGAAGGGCAAGACCATCGGCGTCCAGGGCTCGACCATCCACTCGGCCTTCGCCGACAAGTACTTCAAGGGCACCGCTGACGTGCGCGAGTACAAGTCCACGGAAGCCCACGATCTCGATCTCGCCGCAGGCCGTATCGATGCGGTTCTCGCGGATTCGACCGCCATCATCGGCACCCTCGAGAAGCCCGAGTTCAAGGATTACGTGATGGTCGGCCCGTCCATCACCGGCGGCATGCTCGGCAACGGCGTCGGTGTCGGTCTGCGCAAGGCCGATACCGAGCTGAAGAAGAACTTCGACGAGGCGATCAGCGCGGCTATCAAGGACGGCACCATCGCCAAGCTCTCCCAGAAGTGGTTCAAGATCGACGTTACGCCCAGGAGCTAACGGCAACCCTTTGAACAAAGAAAGGCGCGGCTTCGGTCGCGCCTTTTTTGCATGATCCGGGGCGGTTGCGACGCAAAGCGTCAGCTCCGCTTGCACCTGCAGCGTGATTGGGGCTTGCGCTCTCATACGCTTTGTCTGTTAGCTACGGTTCCGGTGAGAATGGCCGATAAAGGCTTCCATCGAAAAGGCATCAACAAAGCCTGACAGAGGAACGACGAAGATGAAAATTTTCAAGGTTATCGGCCTGAGTATCCTGGCATCGGCGTTTGCCATCGGCGGCGCGGCGGCTCAGGGCAAGACCGTCAAGATCGCCACCGAGGGCGCCTATGCCCCGTGGAACTTCACCGGCGCCGGCGGCAAGCTCGAAGGCTTCGAGATCGACCTCGCGAACGACCTGTGCGCCCGCATGAAAGTAACGTGCGAGATCGTCGCGCAGGATTGGGACGGCATCATCCCCGCTCTCAACGCCAAGAAATACGATGCCATCATGGCCGGCATGAACATCACGGACAAGCGCCTTGAAGCGATTGCCTTTTCGCGCCCCTACGCCTCCGGTCTTCACGGCTTTGCCACGATGAAGGATTCGCCGCTGGCGAAGCTCGCCGGCACGGGTGAACGTGTCAATGTCGACAAGGATCCTGTCGCCGCCGAGAAGCTCATCAACGAATGGAAGACCCTCCTGAAGGGCAAGACCGTCGGTACCCAATCCTCGACGGTGAACGGAGCCTTCCTCGAGAAGTATCTGAAGGACGTGATCACGATCCGCGAATACAAGACCACCGAGCAGCACGATCTCGATCTCGCCGCCGGTCGCGTAGACGCAATCTTCGCCGCTCATTCGTCCATGAAGGCGACGATCGATCAGCCCGAGTTCAAGAACATGATGATCGCCGGTGCCGGTGTCTCGGGCGGTCCGCTCGGACGTGGCGTCGCGGTCGGCCTGCGCAAGGACGATGCGGACCTCAAGACCGCCTTCGATACGGCCATCCAGGGCGCCATTGCCGACGGCACGATCCAGAAGCTCACGCAGAAGTGGTTCAAGGTCGATATGTCGCCCCAGAGCTAAGAGCCCTGGTCATGCCCAGGCGATGCGAGTAACGGATCGCCGAAAGTTTATGATACATAACAACAGAGCATGATTGCGTTTCGACGAAATGAAGTCATGCTCTAACTCATTCAAAGTATTACGTTGTTCGCGTGATGGCTAAGGATCGGAAAACCCGCCTTTCGGAAACCGTAAGCGTACTTTTCGATCCCCATCGCTGAGAGCGACAAACAGCAGGACACCGACCGCGTGCAACAGCTGACCTATTTCGAGCTCATCGGCTTTGGACCGAACGGATGGGGCTATGCGCTTCTGATCGCAACGGGAATGACGCTGGCCGTCGCTCTTTGCGGCTTTATTGCCGGCGCTGTCATCGGCACCTTTGTCGCATGGGCAAAACTCTCATCGAACTTCATCGCCCGCTCTCTGGCGGACGGCTATACGACGGTTCTTCGCGGCATCCCTGACCTTCTCGTGATCTACCTCTTCTATTTCGGCGGTAGCGCGGTGCTGGGTGCCATTGGCGGTCTGTTCGGAGCCGATGGGTTCATCGGCATGCCGGCTTTCGTCACGGGGGCTATCGCCATCGGCATCGTCTCCGGCGCATATCAGGCTGAGGTCTTCCGTGGAGCTTTTCAGGTTGTCAGCCGCGGCGAGCTCGAGGCCGCACGGTCGGTCGGCATGCATCGCTGGTTGATGTTCCGCCGGGTCGTCGCTCCGCAGGTGTTGCGCTATGCCATTCCCGGCATGGGCAATACCTGGCAGTTGATCCTCAAGGAATCTGCCCTCATCTCCGTGACCGGCCTTGTCGAGCTGTTGCGCCAGTCGCATATCGCCGCCGGCTCGACCCGGCGTCCCTTCGATTTTTATGTGACGGCGGCGATCCTCTATCTCGTCATTACCTGGGTCTCGACAGTGTTGTTCCAACGTGCGGAAACCTACTCGATGCGCGGCATAAGGAGGGCTTCCTGATGGATTTCGAGTTCATGCAGGAAACGTTCCTGCGCCTGTTGAGCGGCGTTCCGCTCACCCTCAACCTTGCCTTCACCTCGGTCGCCTTCGGCGCTGTTCTGGCGCTGCTGCTTGCGCTCATGCGCATGTCGGGCATCGGCGTCGTGGAGGCCATCGCCAAGGGGTACGTTTTCGTCTTCCGCGGCACGCCGCTGCTCGTCCAGATATTTCTGATCTATTATGGTCTCGGACAATTCCGCCCGACCTTGCAGGAATGGGGCTTGTGGACCTTCTTCCGTGAGCCTTACTGGTGCGCCATCCTCGCGCTCACCCTCAACACGGGGGCCTATGCGAGCGAGATCTTTCGCGGCGGCTTGCAGGCGGTTCCCGCGCAACAGGTCGAGGCCGCCCGCGCCTGCGGGATGTCGGGCTTCCTGCTCTTCCGCCGCATCACGTTCCCCATCGCTGTCCGCCAAGCCCTTCCGGCTTACGGCAGCGAGTTGATCTTGATGGTGAAAGCGACGTCGCTGGCCTCTATCATCACCATGATGGAAATCACCGGGATCGCCGCCAAGCTGATCTCGCAAACCTTCCGCGCCGTCGAAGTGTTCGTCGTCGCAGGCGCGATCTACCTCATTCTCAACTTCATCATCACACGCCTCATCATGGCGCTCGAATGGTGGCTCTCCCCTCACCTGCGTCACCCTCCAGTGCCGAAGCCGAGCCTGGAGGCCGCGCATGTCTAGAGCGAGCTCCGACCCAAGCGTGTCAAAGTTCGCTCTAGAAATTCTTATTTTGCCACATTTTCTAATGCAGAACCGGTTCCCACTTCTGCAAAAAATGCTCTAACGGAGTTTCCATGTCCTCCACCCCGTCCGCCGTTTCAGTCAACCAGCTTCGCAAGAGTTTCGGTGCGCTGGAGGTCCTCAAGGGCGTCTCACTCGAAGCGCACGAAGGTGACGTGATCTCGATCCTCGGCGCTTCCGGCTCCGGCAAATCGACCATGCTCCGCTGCATCAACATGCTGGAGATTCCCGATTCCGGCGACATCCGCATCGGCGGCGAATTGATCGGTCTCAAGAAAGGTCGACGTGGCATGGAGCCTTCCGACCGCTCGCAGGTCGACCGCATCCGCTCCCGCGTCGCCATGGTGTTCCAGAGCTTCAATCTGTGGTCCCACATGACGATCCTGGAAAATGTCATGGAAGCGCCGGTGCATGTGCAGAAGCGCCCGAAGGCGGAATGCCTCGAAGAGGCGGAAGCGCTGCTCGCCAAGGTGGGCATTGCCGACAAGCGTAACAGCTATCCTTCGCATCTCTCGGGCGGCCAGCAGCAACGTGCGGCCATTGCCCGCGCGCTTGCCATGCGCCCGAAGGTGATGCTTTTCGACGAGCCCACCTCCGCGCTCGACCCGGAACTTGTCGGCGAGGTGCTTCGCGTGATGCGCTCGCTCGCGGAAGAAGGCCGCACCATGCTCGTGGTGACACACGAAATGGGCTTTGCCCGGGATGTCTCGAACCGCGTTATGTTCCTGCATAAAGGCGTTGTCGAAGAAGAAGGTGCGCCGCAGGAGATCTTCGCGAACCCGAAATCCGAACGCTTCAAGCAGTTCATTTCGAGCCATCGATAAGAAGGCGCGGTCGCGGCCGCGCCTTCGGCTTTTCACGCTTGGTTCTGAAACCATAGGAACGAGATCTATATCTCACGTCTTCGATCTCGCCTCGCCCGGTGGTCTGCTCTAATCTCTTATGGGCCAATGTGAGGGGGAAAGAGATGGCGAGACCAGTGAATGCCGCAACGCTTGCGAAGCGGGTGGCGCAAGGCGCGGGACGGGAGAAGGCCGACCTCGTCATCACGAATGTCCGCCTCCTGGACCTCGTGACAGGCTCTCTCGCGAAAACCGACATCGCAATCTGCGGCGACACCATCGTCGGCACCTATGGATCCTACAGTGGAGAGCGCACCATAGACGGTCGTGGCCGCTTCGCGGTACCGGGATTCATCGACACGCATCTCCACGTTGAGTCCTCGCTCGTCACGCCTTTCGAATTCGACCGTTGCGTCCTACCGCATGGGGTGACGACAGCCATTTGCGATCCGCATGAAATGGCAAACGTGATCGGCACCGCAGCGTTCGATTACTTCCTCGCCTGCGCGAACGAGACCATCATGGACTTGCGCATAAATCTTTCGAGCTGCGTACCGGCGACGCCTTTCGAAACATCCGGAGCGCAGATCGAGGCTGCGGACCTGATCCGCTACCGCGACCACGCGAAGGTCATCGGCCTCGCCGAGTTCATGAACTTTCCCGGCGTCATCAATGGTGACCCCGCCTGCCTCGCCAAGCTCGAAGCATTCTCCACCCACCACATCGATGGCCACGCACCGCTCCTGCGCGGGCTTGGTCTCAACGCCTATATCGCGGCGGGCATTCGCACGGAGCATGAAGCCACGACGCTCGACGAGGCCCTGGAGAAGATCCGCAAGGGAATGACCATTCTCATCCGCGAAGGGTCAGTCTCGAAAGATCTCCACGCGCTAAGCGCGTTGCTGACCATTCAAACATCGCCGTTCCTCGCCTTGTGCACGGATGATCGAAACCCGCTCGATATTGCCGAAGAAGGGCATCTCGATTTCATGATCCGCACGCTCATCGCGCTCGGATGCGATCCCTTGGCCGTCTATCGTGCCGCTTCACTTACTGCTGCTCAGGCCTTCGGCCTCACCGATCGCGGCATCATCGCGCCGGGTAAGCGCGCCGATATCGTTCTTCTCGACGATCTGGAGGGATGTGAGGTTTCAGAGGTCGTCTCCGCTGGCCGCCTCGTCAACGACGCACTATTCGCAACACGCGGCAGTGTGCCGCCGGTTGGCCTCGATAGCGTTAAACTGCAATCCGTGGCCGCTGCCGATTTTCGCGTCGAGGCGTCGTCGGATTCCATTCCCGTGATCGGTGTCATGCCGGGAAAGATCATCACCGAATATCTGCATGCTTCCCTTCCACGCGAAGGCGGCGAAACGCTTGTCGATCTTAAGCAGGACATCATCAAGGTCGCCGTCATCGCGCGACACGGGATCAACAGCAATATCGGGCTCGGCTTCGTGAAAGGCTTCGGCTTGAAGCGCGGTGCCATCGCGTCTTCCGTAGGCCATGACAGCCACAACATCTGCGTCGTCGGCGCGAGTGATGCGGACATGGCAACGGCCGTAAACCGCCTGCGCAACATCCGGGGCGGTTTCGTCGTCGTGTCCGAAGGCGAGGTCCGCGCAGAACTCGCACTCCCGATTGCCGGGCTCATGAGCGACAAGCGTTACGAAGACGTGCGCGATGCGCTTTATCCCTTGCGCGATGCCGCGAAAGGCCTTGGTGTGACCCTGCAAGAGCCTTTCCTGCAAGTGGCCTTCCTGCCGCTTCCCGTCATCCCGCACCTCAAGATCACGGATCGCGGTCTCTTCGATGTGGATCGGATGGAATTGGTCGCGCTCTAGAGCATTTTCAAGCGAAGTGGCACCGGTTCGCGTGAAGAGAATGGACAAAATAAAACTGAGAGCATGATCAGATTCAACTGAAGCGGATCATGCTCTAAACCAGAACGGGGTGTGCTTCCTGCGTGCCGACGTGGAAGACGCGTTTGTAGCGCTCGATCTCGTCCTTGGGTCCCATCGCCTTCGTCGGATTATCGGAGAGCTTCACCGTCGGACGACCGTCCGCTGAAATCACCTTGCAGACGATGGAGATGGGATCGAGCGAGCCGTCTGAAGTCAGCCCTCGAAAATCGTTGGTGAGCAACGTGCCCCAACCGTAGCCGATGCGCATGCGGCCGACGAAATGCTGATGGATGCGCTGCATCACATCCACATCGAGACCATCGGAGAAAATGGCCAGTTTCTCCATGGGGTTCTGCCCACGCGAACGCCACCAGGCAATCGCCTCCTCGCCACCCTCGATAGGATCCTTCGAGTCGATGCGGATACCGGTCCAGTTCTGGACCCAATCGGGCGCACTCTTCAGGAAATTCGTGGTGCCGTAGGTATCGGGCAGGATCACCAGCAGATTGCCCTCATAATCCTGCTGCCAGTCGGCAAGCACCCGGTAAGGCGCTTCCAGCATCTCGGCCTCGCTCTCCGCGAGTGCCGTATAGACCATCGGCAATTCATGGGCGTTCGTGCCTACCGCCTCTACCTCGCGGCGCATGGCGATGAGGCAGTTGGAGGTGCCGAGGAAGGACGAACCGAGCCCTTCGATCATCGCCTGCACACACCAATCCTGCCACAGAAAGCCGTGGCGGCGACGGGTTCCGAAATCGGTGACGGACAAGCCGGGCATGGTCTTGAGTCGCTCGATCTTCTCCCACACACGGGTCATGGCGCGGGCGTAGAGCACTTGCAGTTCGAACTTGCCCATGCCCCTCAAGACGCCGCGCGAGCGCAACTCGTTGAGGATGGCGAGAGCCGGGATCTCCCACATGGTGGTTTCGATCCAGGGCCCGTGGAAGGTCAGGACATATTGCCCGTCTTCCTTCTCGAGCAGATATTCCGGGAAACGGAAGGTCTCGAGCCAATCCATGAATTCCGGCGAGAACATCTGCCGCTTGCCGTAGAACGTATTGCCCCGGAGCCAGGTAGATTCACCACGGGTCAGCGAGAGCGAGCGCACGTGATCGAGCTGCTCGCGCAACTGCCCAGCATCGATAATCTCGGCAAGCGGGATTCGGGTGGTGCGGTTGTGAATACCGAACGTGACCTGAACATCTCGATGGCGACGAAAAATCGTCTGGGCCATCAAGAGCTTGTAAAAATCCGTATCCAGCACGGATCTCACAATCGGATCGATCTTCCAGGTGTGGTTATACACCCTGGTCGCGATGTCCACCATCGCCTACTCCTCGCCATTCGGGGACCGGGACCATAACGAAGGTCGCCTGCGGCGTGAAGGCACACGGGCGCATAATACACCTGAACCGGGATCTAGGCTGTTCGCCTTGAGGTTTTGCACCGTCAGAACTCGCAAGACGCCTTAACGAACGCCGCCGCGCCCTATACATGACTTTCAATACAAGGTTGCGACAGGAGATCCGAGCGTGGCGATTACCCGGGAAGACGTGCTCAAGGCCCTCTCGACCGTGCCGCTGGATGCGGGCGGCACGCCCCTCTCTGCATCGGGCCGCTTAACGGACATTCTGATCGAGGAAGGCGGCAGGGTGGTGTTTGCCATCGTGATCGATCCGTCAGAGGCTTCGAAGATGGAACCTGTGCGCCAGGCGGCCGTAGCGGCCGTTCAGCACGTTCCCGGCGTCAGCGGCGTTCTTGTGAGCCTCACGGCGGAGCGGCCTGCCTCGGCCGGTCCCTCAGCGCCTCCCTCTCCTCAGCCTCGAACTCAAAGCGCACCGCCTGGCCAAAAAACGCAACGCATCCCCGGCGTGAACCACATCATCGCCGTCGCCTCTGGTAAGGGCGGCGTCGGCAAGTCCACGACCGCATGCAACCTTGCCCTCGCGTTGAAGTCCCTTGGTCTCAAGGTCGGGCTTCTGGATGCGGATATCTATGGCCCGTCGCTGCCGAAGCTCCTCGGCATTCACGGCAAGCCGCGTTTGCTCGAAAATCGCATCCTTGAACCCATGGAGGCCTATGGCCTGAAAGTCATGTCCATCGGCTTCCTGGTCGATGAGGAAGCCGCCATGATCTGGCGAGGCCCCATGGTCATGTCCGCCATCACGCAGATGCTGCGCGAAGTTGCCTGGGGCGATCTCGATGTGCTCGTCGTCGACATGCCTCCCGGCACCGGCGATGCGCAACTGACCATGGCGCAGGCAACCCCTCTTGCCGGCGCGGTCATCGTCTCCACACCGCAGGATCTTGCGCTCATCGATGCGCGACGTGGCGTTTCCATGTTCAAGCGCGTCGAGATCCCGATCCTCGGCATCGTCGAGAACATGGCGACCTTCGTCTGCCCCCATTGCGGCCAGACATCCCACATCTTCGGCCATGGCGGTGCGCGCGCTGAAGCTCAAAAGCTCGGCGTGCCGTTCCTCGGCGAAATCCCGCTCAACATGACGATCCGCGAATTGTCAGACGCCGGCCGCCCTATTGTCGCAACCGATCCGAACGGACCGCATACCGCACTCTACAAGGCCATGGCCGAGCAAGTTTGGATGACACTCTCGGGCGGCGAGAGCGCCAAGCCCGCACCACGCATCGTCATCGAGTAACGGGATGACGGAGTTCGCTCTCCGCAAGAAAACGCTTGTGGTCGTTCTCGCGGGCGGACGCGCAACGCGCCTGGGAGGTGCAGACAAGCCCCTCCTTCGGCTTGACGGAAAGACGATCCTTGGCCGCATTGTCGCAGCGATGCAGCCCCAATGCGAAACGCTCATCATCAATGCGAATGACGATGCGACACGGTTCGCGGAATATGATGCGCCAGTCGTTGCCGACACCCTGCCCGGTCATGCGGGCCCTCTGGCAGGCATTCTCGCCGCACTCGAATGGACTGCCTCGCATCGACCTCAGATCGAATGGATTGCAAGTGTTCCAGGCGATACGCCGTTCCTGCCAAGCGATCTTGTCGAACGCCTGCATCGCGCGCGCGTGGAGGATAGTGCGTCGGTCGCCTGCGCCACATCCGGTGGACGTATTCATCCGACCATAGGTCTATGGCCGGTCAGCTTGGCAGCGAGCCTGCGGCATGCGCTCGATGTCGAGAAAGTCAGAGCCGTACGCGCTTGGATTTCCCGTCATCGGGTTGCCTATGCCGAATGGCCTGTAGAACCCTTCGATCCATTTTTCAACATCAACACCCCCGAGGATCTTGCGGGCGCGGAGGCGATGATGGAAACAGTCTACGATATTTCAAGCGCGCGGCATGATTGAACTGGATTTAAGCGGACTGAAGTGCCCCCTTCCCGTCTTGAAGACGCGGAAGATTCTCAGAACATTGAATGCAGGCGACGAGATCAAGGTCACCTGCACCGATCCGCTGGCGGCCATCGACATTCCCAATCTCATTCGTGAGACTGGGGACCGACTGATCGAGCAATATGTCGACGGCAAAAGGATGATCTTTCGGATTGCGAAAGCATCGGGCGCGCATTGAAAAGGCCCGGGCGATGCCGGGCCCTTCGCATATTCAAGCAGCTTGATCAATCGCGATTGCCGCGAATGGAATCCTTGATACCGCCGACCGTATTTTGAATGCGACCTTCGGTCTTTTCGACCTTACCTTCCGCTTCCAGCTTCGTATCGCCGACAAGCTTGCCGAGACCTTCCTTCACGCTGCCCTTGACGTTTTTCAGGCCACCTTCGATGCGATCTTTATTCATAACGACAATCTCCAATCACGTTCAACGAGGGTAAGAACGTCGAAGATTGGAATTGGTTTCATATCTCTGCATATGGACTTGTCGCAGTCGAACTACGCACCGATGCGTTGCGCGGCACGTCGTTCCACAAGACTCAAGAGATCGTGAATGAAAAACGCCAACATCGCGACAACAAGTCCTCCTTGCACAACGAAGGCTGTGTTGTTGGATTGAAGCCCTGCAATGATCACTTCGCCAAGACCCTTGGCTGCAACGGTCGATCCGATGGTCGCGGTGCTCAGATTGATGACGAGCGATAAACGGATGCCAGCGAGAATGACCGGCAATGCGAGCGGGATTTCGACTCCAACGAGACGTTTACGCCCATTCATTCCCATGCCTCGAGCAGCATCGAGTGTTAGTGGCGATACCTGAGTCAAGCCCGTCAGCGTATTCTCGAAAATGGGAAGAAGACCGTAAAGGAAAAGAGCAATCAGCGTCGGAGTTTCACCGAACCCGACGAGCGGTACTGCGATGGCAAGAACTGCGACGGGTGGGAAGGTCTGCCCAACATTCACGAGTGTTCGCGACAGGGGCAGGAATTCCAAGCCCGAGGGCCGCGTGACGAAAATTCCGAGTGAAACGGCGAGCACGACGCTTGCAAATGTCGCAACGAACACCGTCCGCAGATGCGAGAGCGTGAGCGAAACGAGATTGCCGTGATTATAGATCGCCGGCGCGCCATTCACTGTCAGCGGCTCGAAAACCTGTGCGAAGAGCTGCGGTACCGCGATGAATGTCACGAGAAGGGCAAGCGCTGCAAACCGCAGAGCAATAGAAAAAGGCGTCATGAATGTGCCCGCCCGTGAGCGAGGATACCTGCAATACTGACCCTTCCGACAATTGCGCCGGAAGCATCGGAAACTGGCAAAGCATCGCGCCCGCTCCAAACGAGTTCCGACAGCGCATCACGAAGATTTGCGGAACTATCTATCGGCTGTCCGGCAGCGTGGCCCGGTTCGAGGGCACTTTCCACCCTCAACAGCGACAGAAGCCGGAAGGGACGCTCCGCTGTGCCGACGAGACGCTCGACGAATTCGTGAGCAGGCTGGACCAGAATCTCTGCCGGCGTCGCATATTGCAAAAGCCGCGCCTGATCCATGACAGCGATCCGGTCACCGAGGTGGAATGCTTCCTCCATGTCGTGCGTCACGAGAAGAATAGTGGTTTTGAAGCGGCGTTGAATAGTGAGGAGATCGGCCTGCGCTTTGCTGCGGATCAGTGGATCAAGCGCGCCGAAGGGCTCATCCATCAACAGCAGGTTCGGCCCCGCCGCCAAAGCGCGCGCAACGCCGACGCGCTGCTGTTCGCCGCCTGAGAGCTGATGCGGATACTTCGACGCGAAGGTTGCGGGCTCAAGCTGGAAAAGATCGAGCAGTTCATCAACACGCGCATCGATTCGTTTGCGTTCCCAACCGAGCAGGCGCGGAACTGTCGCGATGTTTTCGGAAACAGTGCGGTGCGGGAAGAGGCCGTTGCCCTGGATGACATAGCCGATCCCGTGCCGGAGCTTGTCTTCGGGAATCGACATCGTGTCCTGACCGTCGATCAGCACGCGCCCCGCCGTCGGCTCGACAAGTCTATTGACCATACGTAGCAGCGTTGATTTACCGGCCCCGGACGTCCCAACGACGACGGTAATCGTGCCGCTCTCGACGTTGAGAGAGACATCATCGACGATGGGGTCTGCACCGTAGCGCTTTGTCAGATGCTCGATCTCGATCATGACGGAACTCTCTTTGTCAGATCGACAATGGCATCGAGGATCACGGCGGCCGTGAAAGCGAGCAACACTGTCGGAATGGCGCCGAGCAACACAAGATCCAACGCTGTCTGCCCTGCTCCCTGAAAAACGAATGTTCCCAGTCCACCGCCGCCGATCAGCGCCGCCACAGTGGCGAGACCGAGATTTTGAACGAGAACGATGCGGATGCCGGTCAGGATTGTCGGGAACGCCAACGGAAACTCGACCTGTCGCAAGCGCTGCGAGGAGGAGAGCCCCATTCCGCGCGCGGCATCAATGACTTTCGCGGGCACCTGTTCAAGCCCCACAACGGTGTTGGCGACCACCGGAAGAAGCGAATAGAGAAAGAGCGCAACGAAGGCGGGGGCCGCGCCGATGCCACGAATTCCAAGCGCCGCTGCCAGAGGCACCGTTGCGGCGAGGAACCCCAGCGGGGCCATCAGCATGCCGAACAGAGCGATACTTGGTATCGTCTGCACGACATTGAGAACCTGCAGCACCGCCCCCTTGATGGCGGAGACCCGATGACACAGGGCTCCAAGCGGAATGCCGACAAGAGTCGCTGCACTCACGGAGCCAAGGGCGAGCACGAGATGCTGTCGCGCCTCACGCCAGAAACTGTCGGCCCGCGCCGCATATTCCTTGAGAAGGGCGACGTTGCTCCAGGCCCCGGAACCGAGAAGAAGGCCAAGCGTCAAGGCCGCGACGACAAGGGCCGCAATTCTCTGCCAAGGCCCGAAGCGCAGTCGCGCCAGCGCATCGGCCACCAGGAGGGCAAAGGCAAGCACAAGCACCCAGAAGCCCCAGCCGGGAGAGACACGTGCAAAGCTGTTGCCCGGCGGCGTGAGAAAGTCGGCCGCGAGGCCCATCGTTATAAAGACGGCGATCAATCCCAATGCGGAGGCCGCAAGTCGCATCTCAGGCTTCCTGACGATTGCGGAGACAAAAGCGATTGCTCCGCAAACAATCACAAGTCCGATCGCACCCAATGGCGGCAAGGCAGAGAATATCAGACGCGCGTCACCGGCGGCGATGCGATTGGCGCGGTAAATCGCAAACGGCCCGACAATCATCGCGATGCCGATCAGGATGGCGATCACGCAACCGAGACGATCGACGGCGCGCCCCTCACGACGTGAGACCACGCCAACGATGCGTCCTTGAGGCATCGTCGTCACGAGCGAAATATGTCTTTCGCTCTGCAAGAAAGGCTGAACCCGTAATGCATCACTTCAGGAAGCCTTTCGATTTCAGATACTCACTCGCTACGGTCTTCGCAGGTTCGCCGCCCACTTGAACGCGCGCGTTCAGGTTCTGCAGCGTCGCAAGATCGAGCGATTTGAAGACAGGGCTCAAGATATCGGCGATCTTGGGGTTTTCCTTGAGAATCGCCTCACGAATGATCGGCGTGGGCGCATAAACCGGTTGCACGTTCTTGTCGTCGGTCAGAACCACAAGATCGGACGGTGCGATGCCGCCATCCGTGCCATAGACCATCGCCGCATTGGCGCCGTTGGTTTTCTCCGCTGCGGCCTTGATGGTCGCCGCGGTGTCGCCGCCAGAGAGAACGATCAGCTGATCCGGCTTCATGGCGAAGCCATAGGTCGCCTGAAACGCAGGCAGCGCTGCAGCCGAGTTGACGAACTCGGAGGAGGCCGCGAGCACGACCTTGGCCCCACCGGAAACCCATTTTCCGAAATCGGACATGCTCGCAAGCTTGCCGCTTTGCGCCACATCCTTACGCAGCGCGATCGCCCAGGTATTGTTGGCCGGGGCGGGGGTCAACCAGACGATCTTGTTCGCGTCGTAATCGAGCTTCTTTGCGGCCTCATAACCCTTTGCCGCATCCTTCCAGACCGGATCGTCCGCCTTGTTGAAAAAGAAGCCGGCATTTCCGGTATATTCGGGATAGATGTCGATTTCGCCCGAAGTGATCGCCTTCCGAACCACGGGGGTCGCCCCGAGCTGAATGCGATCCTGCGTCTTGATGCCGTTGGCATCGAGCATCAACAGGATGATGTTTCCGAGAACCGAGCCTTCCGTATCGATCTTCGAGGAAACGACCACGTCGGCTTTCGCGCCTGTGGACAAAGCCATTCCCAGAGCGAGAGCGACACCGAGTGTTTTCATGACAATATTCATAGGAACCTCTGACGGTCTAATGTGACATCATTTCAAAGTCGAGGCAAAAGCCGCTTGAGTTGAGCGATCCGGTGGCCGGATTTCGAGGCATCCATTAACCATAAGAGACACTTTTCTCCCGACAAGCCCCCCAGCGCTTGGCAGTTCCTCAAAATGTTGTGCCACTCCCGTAAACATGGATGTTGAAGGGCTCGGTCATGGGCCTTAAACCGGAGATATTGCCTCTTTAATACTGCCGTCGCCTCCTCATCACCTGAACTCTCATTCTCCAGCGCCAAAGACGATGACCCTTACAGAAATCCCGACGAAGCCTTTCCTCGATCAGAAACCCGGCACATCGGGCCTGCGCAAGAAGGTCACCGTCTTTCAGCAGCCGAACTACGTCGAAAACTTCGTGCAATCGATTTTCGACTCCGTGGAGGGGCGCCAAGGCGCGACCCTCGTGGTCGGAGGCGATGGGCGCTTCTTCAACCGGGAGGTCGTTCAGACGGTCCTGAAGATGGCCGCGGCAAACGGCTTCGCACGCATTCTCATTGGCCAGTGCGGGCTACTCTCGACTCCCGCCGCCTCCTGCCTCATTCGCAAATACAAGGCCATCGGAGGGGTCATTCTGTCGGCAAGCCACAATCCCGGCGGTCCGGATGGCGATTTCGGCATCAAGTTCAACGTCTCCCATGGCGGCCCCGCGCCCGAGACTTTCACGGATGCGGTGTTCAAGCGCACGCAGACGATCTCCAGCTATCATATCCATCGCGCATCCGACATCGATCTCGATGTGCTCGGCGAAACGCGGCTCGGAAGTACGGTCGTCGAGGTCGTGGATTCCGTCGCCGATTATGCGGAGCTGATGGAGACCCTCGTCGATTTCGACAAAATCGCCGCTCTGTTCGCGTCCGGCTTCCGCATGCGCTTCGACGCTCTGAGCGCTGTGACCGGCCCCTATGCCAAGGCCATTCTGGAGGGACAGCTCGGCGCTCCCGCAGGCACAGTGGCTAACGGCGAGCCGAAGCCCGATTTCGGCGGCCATCACCCGGACCCGAACCCCGTTCATGCTCACGACCTTATGGAACTGATGCTTGGGCCGAACGCACCGGATTTCGGTGCGGCTTCAGACGGAGACGGCGACCGCAACATGATCGTCGCGCCTGGCCTCTTCGTGACGCCCAGCGACAGCCTCGCAATTCTGACCGCCTACGCCCATCTTGCCCCCGGCTACGCCAAGGGCCTCGCCGGCGTGGCGCGCTCCATGCCCACGAGTCGCGCGGCAGACCGGGTTGCCGCGAAACTCGGCATTCGCGCTTTTGAAACGCCCACCGGCTGGAAGTTCTTCGCCAATCTGCTCGATGCGGGCCTCGTGACCCTCTGCGGCGAGGAGAGCGCTGGAACAGGCTCAAATCATATCCGTGAGAAGGATGGCCTGTGGGCAGTTCTTTTGTGGCTCAACATTCTGGCCGAGCTGAAGAAGCCTGCCGACCAAGTCGTCAGAGAGCATTGGGCGACCTATGGCCGAGACTATTACGCACGTCACGATTATGAGGAGATCGAGACGGCCCGCGCCGACGCGCTCATGGCGCATTTGCGGGCAGCGTCGCCCTCCCTGCCCGACAAGACCTTCGGAGGTCTTACGGTCGAGGCTTGCGATGATTTCGCCTACACGGACCCCGTCGATGGATCGCTTACACCGCAGCAGGGCATCCGCATCCTGTTCAAGGAAGACGCGAGAGCCGTGTTCCGTCTCTCAGGCACCGGCACTTCCGGCGCGACGTTGCGTGTCTATCTGGAAAGGTTCGAGCCGGATCCGAGCCGCCACGATCTTTCGCGCGAAGATGCGCTCGCTTCGGTCGCGGAAGCGGCTGAGGCTATCGCGCAAATCACAACGCATACCGGCCGCTCAACTCCCTCGGTGATCACCTGAGCGGCGGGACCGCGTTCGCAAATCGGCGTGGTCACTTTGCGAGAACCGCCTTCCTGTGTCATAGAGCCAACTCATTAGTTGCCTGCCTCTGGGACGCTCGCGCTCGATGGTGGCTCTCGGTATCAGGAACCCAATCATGAAGCCGATCTCGGAACTACCGCTCTCCAAAGCGCAGTCTGTGCGCGTGGTGCTGACCGATATCGACGATACGGTGACGACCGACGGGGTGCTCACCGCCGTCGCTTATGAGGCGTTGGAGAATCTGCATAAGGCTGGTTTTATCGTGATCCCCGTCACGGGCCGTCCCGCCGGTTGGTGCGATCACATCGCGCGCATGTGGCCGGTAGACGCAATCGTCGGCGAAAATGGCGCTTTCTTTTTCCGCTATGACCGCAAGCTGAAGAAGATGCAGCAGCGGTTCTGGGCGAGCGAGGAGGAATTCGCAATAAACCGCGCCCGTCTCGTCACCATCCGCGATGAGGTTCTGGCCTCTGTCTCCGGCTCCGCGCTGGCGAGCGATCAGCCTTATCGCATCGCTGATCTCGCCATCGATTTCTGCGAGGACGTGCCGCCGCTGCCGGAATCGGAAGTGGATCGCATCGTCTCGATTTTCGAGAAAGCCGGAGCGCAAGCCAAGGTCAGCTCGATTCACGTCAATGGCTGGTTCGGCAACTACAACAAACTGAGCATGGCGAAGATTCTGCTCGAAGAGATTTTCGGCATCGACATCGCGCGCGATGGCGATGCGGTGATCTATGCAGGGGACTCCCCCAACGACGAGCCTATGTTCGCCGCCTTCCCGCTCAGCGTCGGCGTGGCCAACATTCATAATTTCGCTCACCGCCTAAAGGCGAAGCCGACCTATGTCACGAAGGGCCATTCAGGCGAGGGCTTTACCGAACTCGCTTCGGTTCTGCTCGACGCAAAACGCCTTGCAGGCACGTCAGGAACGTCCACCGCGCGCGGCTAATTTCAAGAGTGCAATCTCACGGCCATAGCAGCGCCGCGCCGCGCGCGCCACTTTCTGTCGTCTCCCCAATCACGATGAGAGGGACAGATTCCTGCCCAAAGACGTAGTGTGGTGTTACTGCGTTCAAGGCATCGAGAAGCTCATCGACCCCACTTAATCCTCCCCCAAGCACGAAAGCATCGGGATCGAGTGCGTTCGTGACGGAGCCGATGAGGCGGGCAAGCCTGTCGATCCACCGGTCGAACGTGGCGCGCGCATGGATATCGCCGGTTCTCATGGCCCCGATGATTTGCGGCGCCGTCAAACGTGCACCCGTTCTCTCGAAGTGATCGCGCGCCATGCCTGTGCCGGAAACGAAAAGCTCGGCGCAATCGAAACTGCCGCAATAGCAGGGACGCGGCGTCGCGCCATCGGCGAGAACGATTGGAACATGCCCCGCCTCGCCCGCAATCGCCAGCGGACCTCGCCTGACGCGACCGTCGATCACCAACCCGCCGCCGAGACCGGTCCCAAGGGTCAGCGCATAAACGACGGCGCGTCCATCGGCAGCTCCGCCGAGCGCCTCGGACAAGGCGAAGCAATTTGCATCGTTCTCAATGCGGGTCGGATAGGGAATGGCCGCCAGAAGATCGGAAACGACATCGCGACCATTGACGAAAGTCATGTTGCAATTGCGCCAAAGACCCGTCTTCGGCGACTGCGACCCCGGCATGCCGATGCCAACCCCGATGACATCTTTCGCCGCCTGCTTGCAACGATCGAGAACAATCGGAACGGCTGCGATGAGATCAACATAGTTGTCTGGAGTATCGATCCGCGTGCGAAAAATCATCTCGCCTTTCGCGCTCAAAACGACTGCGGCGATCTTCGTACCGCCAACATCGATCCCAATTCGAACCGCGCTCATCGCACGCCCAATTTATCGAACACGCGATCGGCTTCGACCACGGCACCGAGCACATGGTAAAGCGTGCTCGCCGGCACGGTCTCAATAGAGACCTTTCCATCCGCATCGAACTGGTCGATCCAACCGGGCGTAAACGGCTTGGCGAGATAAACATCGCGCAATTTCGTCAGACTTTCGAGCGCGCGGTCGAGGGCGCCCTCACGTCCAATCTCGGCCTCCACAAGCCATGCCTTGGCAAGTTCGGTCTGCGGCCACATACGGCGCGTCCCGCGGCGAACCTTCCCCTTGGAATCGACCTCGTCGACAAGGAAACCCGTCTTCGGATCGGCGACCTTCACAGCATCGTCGAGCAACTGGCTGGGCAAGGTATCGGGAGCGCTGTTGGTGGCGCGCTCATAGCGGCGCAGGAGCCAAGCCCATTCCGCCTGATGGCCCGGTTCGATACTCTCGCCCTCCGGGCCGGGCCACACTTTCCAATCGTCGCTGAAATGCTCGCGCAGCTTAGGAGACGGTGCCAAAAAACGCTCCTTCAGGAACCCCAGAATCTTTCCAGCGCGTTCGAGCGCGCCTGGATAGGCCAGAGTCTCGTGCAGAGTGAGCATCGCCTCGAAACAGTGCATGTGCGGGTTCTGTCGACGCGGCAAGGATGCGGGGATACCTTCAATCAAAGCGCCATCGCGCGCGGTCAGGCGCTCGTCGATGAAATCCATGACCTCATCGACCAATCCGCGCACCTGCGCATCGCCGCTAGCGTGTGCGAGCCAAGCCAGCGACATCAGGATGAACATGTGGTCGTAGGTGTCGCGCAACGGATTGGCTACGGAGCCATCCGGGTTGAGCAGATGCACGAAGCCCGGTTCGCGGTCGGGCGAGCGGGCTTTCTTCAACATCCAATCGAGCAGGCCGAGGGCGAATTCGGTACCTCCCGGGCACCAGCCGAGAATTGCCGCGTGGCTGTAGGCATAGATCTGACGGGCCTGGACACGCACACGCTTGATGGCGTGATGGTCGGGAGTGCCGTTCCATAGAAAATGTTCATAAACCCCGCCATAGCGCCTGTCCCACCCTTGAGACATCCAGAACGGGAGGGATTCTTCGATGAGCCAGGGTTTAAGATCGACCATACGCCATACCTTGTTGAAACCGGGGCCGGCGAGCTGAGGCCAAACGGTCGCTATTTCGACGTTTGTGTCTCAAATGCAAGATAATCTCAACTCGCCTTCTGGATTAGGCAACCGAGCAAACGACGGAGCTGATCCGTCCGCTTGCCCCTAGAGACCGGACAGTGCCGGTCGCCGTATCGATTGCGATATCGATGGAAGGTGGACCTTCCAGATAAGCTCTCATGATTTCCGCAAAGAGTGCCAACTGCCCCTGAAGGCCTCCCTTGCCTTTGCGTTGTCTCAGGATCCCGACGATCTCACCATAGAGTCCTGCGCGCTCGGTATCGATATCGCTGAAGGCGAGATCGGACGCATGGCGCAATCGATACCAATCGACCACCATCTCCTTGAATGTTACTCGCGTATATCGCTTGGAATCCGAACTGGCCTCCTCCTGCCGGAGGCGCGCAAACACCTCTTCGACTTCGAGTGGTTCATCGATGCGCGAAAGCGTCACGAGATCACGTCCATTCAAGCGCTCGACCAAGGGACGCCACTCGTGTGGCCATTCCTTCGGCAGGTAACGATGATCGACGAGTTCCGTCATGTGAGCACGGACGAACTCGTAGTAATTCCGTGCGCCAAGGATCGCGCTTTCCTTGTCGCCGTGATGAGCAACCTCTTGTCGGTAGAGATCGAGAAAATCGTCGAAATGCGGCACATCACGGATGACGACCGTTTCGATTTTGATCTCGCCATCGCCCAGCGACACGATCTTGTAGGCGGGCGGATATCCGACGAGCGATGGCATCGCGATATTGACCAGCGTGCCACGCTCTCCTTCATGAAACCCAAGGGCATTCACATGCAGGTGTCCGCTGAAATGAACAAGAACACCGGTCTTCGCAAAAGCATCGCTCGTCACCGATGTCGGAGAGCGGCGCGTAAATCCGGTCGAGCCAAAAAGTGCGGTCTCTTCGGCAACTGTCCCGCGCAGGAAATCGACGACAGGATAATGCGATAAAACGAGAAGCTTCTTACCGCTCGCCTTGGCTCTGCGCTCTACATCGGCAAGCCAATCCAGGATGAACGACTTGTGTTGCACCATGGCGTTCCAACCCGCATCGGTGCTCTCCACATAACCCTTTGGGTTGTCGTCCGAGAAGGAACCATCTTTCGGCACGTAGACGTTGGCGTCGATAGCAACGAGCCAAGTGCCGTCGAATGGTTCGACGAGATAGGACGCATCGATGACTTTACGCGTATTACGGCCATCTTCTGACGTGATCTCGAATTCGCGTCGCGCCAAATCGCCATCGGTGCCGAAGGGTGTTTCCCAATGCAGGAAGTGTTCCTGCGGGAAGAGGCCGGCATCCGCCATTGCGAGCATGGCGTCACGATAGCCAAGGCCGAACATTTTGTCCGTCACGACCTGCGACCCGCTCGATTTCATGGAAGACGAACTGGTGGTCAGCGTGTGGCTCCCGTCGGCATTGAGAAACCGCTTGTCATGATGGCCGCCCACCGGCGTTCTCACATCGTGATTGCCGATGGTGGCATAAAACGCCATGCCATGCTGCTCACGATAACGGTCGAGAATGACCTTCAGGCCTGCAACCGTCGCGCGCTGGCCATCATCCGAGTAATCCCCGACCAAGACCACATGCTTGATATTGCGCGCAGCGAGATCGTCGAGGACTGAGAACAACGCAAAGTAATTCTCGTTGAAGATCCGTGTCGAGCTGACCGTGTCCTTCAAGGTCCGCACGTTGGCCCTTCGACCCGCGCGCGGGATGACCGGCCCTTCGAAATCGTAATCGCCATAGACGTCGTGAAAATGGACATCGGCGAGAATGGCAATCTGCGTCATCGGTCGATCTTTCATGCTTCCTCTGAACCTGAAACATCTCCCGAATTCAAGCTTTTCGCGGCAACCCTTCCCTCAACGCACCAGAATGCACCGAAAATCGTTCACGTTGGTGAAGGTCGGCCCGGTCATCACGAGACGATCCAAGGCTTTGAACGCCGTGTAGGCGTCATTGTCCACGAGTGAAGCGGCAAGGTCGATCCCGCGTTCCTCCGCCCGGCTATAAAGGGAAGCATCGAACCATGCCCCCGCATTATCCTCAGAGCCGTCGATCCCGTCCGTATCGCAGGCAATGGCGGAAAGCGTCGGTAAATCGCGTGAAGCGAGGGCGAGCGCCAACAGGAACTCCGCATTGCGACCCCCGCGACCCTTGCCCCGAAGCGTCACGGTGGTCTCACCGCCGGAGAGAAGCACGCACGGTGTCGACACGGGCTCTCCATGGCTGACGACGGAGCGCGCTATACCCGCCATGACCCGCGCAACCTCTCTGGCCTCGCCTTCGATGGCATCGCCCAAAATCAGCGGCGTGAGACCGAATTCCCGGGATTTCTCAGCGGCCGCCCGAAGCGCCATGTGTGGCGTCGCCAGCATATGAACCTCGCCGCCGGCGGCTGACGACGTGATCGCATTAGCGCGGATGGCGGCCTCGATCCGCTCCGGCACCTCAATCCCGTAATCCCGCAGAAGCGAGAGCACCGCTTGCGGATCAGAGCGTTCGGGAATGGTCGGGCCAGATCCGATACTGGCCGGATCGTCACCGGGAACGTCTGAAATCAGATAAGTGACAAGCTTCGCGCCACCGATATGGGCAGCAAGCCGCCCACCCTTGATGGCGGAAAGGGCCTTACGGACCCGGTTCATCGCACTGATTGGCATGCCGGATGCGAGAAGCGCCCGGTTCACCATCTGCTTGTCTGTCAGAGTGAGACCCTCGGCGGGGAGAGCCAGGAGGGCCGAAGCTCCACCGGAGATCAGGCACACAACGAGATCTTCGGGGCCCGCCTCTTCCGCCAGCTTCAGAATACGGCGCGCGGCGTTGAGTCCTGCCTCGTCTGGCACCGGATGGGCAGCCTCGACAATCTCAACGGAGCGCGTGGGAAAACCATGGCCATAGCGGGTGACCACAAGCCCTTCGCAGGTCCCGCCGACCCGGCTCCACGCCTCCTCGAAAGCAGCCGCCATCCGAGCCGAGGCCTTGCCCGCTCCCAGAACGATCGTGCGCCCCTTCGGACGGTCCGGCAGGATTCCGTCCAACTTCCCCTCGGGCAGGGCAGCATCGAGCGCGGCTTGAAAGAGCTCTCTCAGGATTTCGGCATCGTTTGGCATCGCAACTCCGGACCGACCAGGATCGCAGATTAGGGACTTCAGCCTTCCTGAGAAGCCCGTCCCTCCGGCGATCTGTTGAATTTTCCTCCGATCACCGGAGCGCCCCTGACTTTAGTGGAAGCGTATATCACTTGGTCGAAGGAAGCTCTCGCACTATGTTCCCCCGGCCTCCGGCCGCTAGATACGGAGCAGTTTTAAAGGGAAGAGCGAGACGATGGAACGGGTTCAAGTTTCCGGTTTGCAGGTTGCGAAAGTTCTCTATGACTTCGTCGAGCAAAAAGCCCTCCCCGGCACCGGCATTTCCAATGAAACCTTCTGGAACGGTCTTGCTCGCCTCATCGCGGATTTCGCGCCCCGCGACCGTGAATTGCTCGCCATTCGCGACAAGCTTCAAGCACAGATCGACGAATACCACCGTGCCCGCATCGGAAAGGCTTTCGACCAAGCCGAATATGAGCACTTTCTGCGCGACATCGGCTACATTTTACCGGAGCCGGACAAGTTCTCCGTCTCGACCCGCAATGTGGACGACGAGATTGCCCGCATCGCCGGGCCGCAGCTCGTGGTTCCCGTGTCCAACGCACGCTACGCCCTGAACGCTGCCAATGCGCGCTGGGGCAGTCTCTATGACGCGCTCTACGGTACGGACGTCATTCCCGAAGACGGCGGCGCGACGCGCTCAGGCGGCTACAACAAGGTACGCGGCGCCCGTGTCGTCACCCGCGCCCGCGAATTCCTCGATCAGGTCGCCCCCCTGATCGAGGGCAGCCACAAGGATTCGAGCCGCTATTCCATTGAGAATGGAGCGCTGGATGTCCTGCTGACGGACGGCAGCAAGACCGGGCTTGCGACGCCCTCAAAGCTCGTCGGCTATCAAGGCGAAGCAGCCTCTCCCTCCGCCGTGCTTCTGCGCCACAACGGCCTGCACGTGGAAATCAAGATCGATCGTGGGAATCCGATTGGCGCGGAAGATCCGGCGGGTATTGCCGATCTTGTGCTTGAATCGGCGTTGTCCACCATCATGGATCTCGAAGACAGCGTCGCCGCTGTCGATGCGCAGGATAAGGTCGCGGTCTATTCCACCTGGCTCGGTCTGATGCGCGGCGATCTGGTGGAGACACTTCAAAAAGGCGGCCGCACCATCGAGCGTCGCCTGAACCCAGACCGGATTTACAAGGAGCCCCTGACAGGCGAAGTGCGCGTGCATGGCCGCAGCCTCATGCTGGTGCGCAATGTGGGCCACCACATGTTCACCGACGCTGTACTCGACCAATCCGGCCAGGAAATTCCCGAGACGATCCTCGACGCCGCCGTCACGGCGCTCATCGCCATCCACGATCTACGTGCGACAGGTCTCCTGCGCAACAGCCGCTCCGGTTCGGTCTATATCGTGAAGCCCAAGATGCATGGGCCTGACGAAGTCGCCTTCGCCAACGATCTGTTCGGCCGCGTGGAAGAAATGCTGTCCCTGCCGCGCAACACGCTCAAGATGGGCATCATGGATGAGGAACGGCGTACCACCATCAACCTTGCCGCTTGTATCCGTGCGGCGGAAGAGCGAATCTTCTTCATCAATACCGGCTTCCTCGACCGCACGGGCGACGAGATCCACACGTCGATGGAAGCTGGCCCCATGGTGCGGAAGAACGACATGAAATCGACGGCCTGGATCAAGGCCTATGAAGATTCCAACGTCGATATCGGCCTCGCCTGCGGACTACCCGGACATGCTCAGATCGGCAAGGGCATGTGGGCTGCGCCCGACAAGATGGCGGATATGCTGACGCAAAAAATCGGCCACCCGCAAGCCGGCGCGAACACCGCATGGGTCCCATCCCCCACCGCCGCGACACTGCATGCGCTTCACTACCATCAGGTGGACGTGCAGGCGCGCCAGGACGAATTGCGCAAGCGTCCACGAGCGAAGCTCTCCGACATTCTCACGATCCCGGTTTCGCAATCGAACTGGGCACCGGATGCGGTGCAGCAGGAACTCGACAACAACTGCCAGGGTATTCTGGGTTACGTGGTGCGCTGGATCGATCAGGGCGTCGGCTGCTCCAAGGTGCCGGACATTCATGATGTCGGCCTCATGGAAGACCGCGCAACTTTGCGCATCTCGAGCCAACACATCGCCAATTGGCTGCACCACGGCGTCGTCTCGGCGGAAATGGTGCTCGACACCTTGAAGCGGATGGCACAAGTCGTCGATCGCCAGAATGCAGGCGATCCCCTCTATCGTCCGATGGCCCCTAACTTCGATGGCCCGGCCTTCAAGGCTGCCTGCGATCTCATCTACAAGGGGCGCGCACAGGCGAACGGCTACACCGAATGGGTTCTTCATGCGCGTCGCCGGGAGGCGAAAGCGCTTGGCGCTCCGGCTTAGACGCCGTAAGACGCAATCGCATCGGCAATTAAACAATTCACCGATGCGAACAATAATGCGTTTCAAAAGGACAAGGCCATGAGCGCGCGCTCGACAGGTTTCGTGATCGAGGTTCCTGCCGTTCCCTCCATTCCGGTGGAGGGAACGGACCAGTTGTTTCCGGTTCGACGCGTTTATTGCGTCGGCCGCAACTACGCGGATCACGCCATCGAGATGGGACACGATCCTAATCGCGAGCCGCCTTTCTTCTTCCAGAAGAACCCCGACGCGCTAATCACTACCGGCGAATTTCCTTACCCCGTGAAAAGCAACGACGTGCATCATGAGATCGAACTCATCGTCGCGCTCGGCAAGGGTGGCTCGAACATCTCACCGGATCGCGCACTCGACCACGTGTATGGCTATGCGGTCGGTCTCGATATGACGCGCCGCGATCTTCAGGCCGAAGCGAAGAAGATGGGACGTCCGTGGGAGATCGCTAAATCCTTCGAGGATTCAGCCCCGACGAGCGTGCTCGTTCCTGCGTCGGAGATCGGCCATCCCTCGAAGGGCGCGATTTGGCTCGACGTGAATGGAACGCGCCGCCAAACGGGCGATCTGGCACAGATGATCTGGAACGTTCCGGACACCATCGCCTATCTCTCCGAGTTCTTCACGCTAGCTCCGGGCGACGTCATCATGACGGGTACGCCCGCAGGGGTCGGCGCGGTCGAGCGCGGCGATGAGATCTCAGGTGGTGTCGAAGGCGTGGGCACCATCGAGGTCCGCGTCGTCTGAGACGGCGTGACCAAAAGAGTCCGGTTTCGTGCCGGGCTTTTTCACCGGAGACGCGTCAAATCGCCTTGCTGAACCGTTTCGGGCCGTCTTCACGATATTGGTCGAAGACGGCAGCGACAAGGCGAACAAACGGCTTTCCCTCATCGGTGACAGTCACCCGACGCCCGTCGACCGTGACGATGCCGTCAACGACCAACGGACGCAGCAGAGCCAACTCGTCCGCGAATTCTTCCAGCCCTTCGAGCGAAGCCAGATCGGCCCGGAAGTTGCACATAAGCTGTTCGATGATCTCACTGCGTGTCCGATCACGATCAGTGAACCGACAGCCGCGCGCCGTCGGTAGAATTCCCTCCGCGACGATGCGCTGATAGGTCGAGATGTCGGGAACGTTTTGCGCGAAGCCATTCGTCAGACACGAGATCGCCGATGCGCCGAACCCGATGAGGATAGGCCGATCGTCATCGGTGTAGCCCTGAAAGTTCCGATGAAGCCGCCCTTCGCGTGCAGCGCGTGCAAGAGGATCTTCCGGCCGCGCGAAATGATCGATCCCGATGCTCACATAGCCATGTTCCAGGAAGGTCTCAGCCACCACCCGCGACTGACGAAACCGCGCAGCGACGTCCGGCAATGCCTCTTCGTCGATGAGGCGCTGTTGGCGCTTGCGCGCCGGCATATGGGCATAACCATAGCAGGCGATCCGTTCCGGGGAGAGTGTGGCAACGGCCTCGCTGGTGCGACGCACGGAATCTTCCGTCTGAAGCGGAAGTCCGTACATCAGATCGAAATTGATGTGATGCAATCCTGCCGCACGAAGCGCGCCGACTGCCACTTCGACGACAGCCTGCGGCTGCACTCGCCCGATGGCGGTCTGCACGGCAGGATCGAGATCCTGCACACCAAGGCTGACCCGGTTGACCCCAAGCGCAACGAGTTTTCGTGCAAAGGCGGCATCGACGAAGCGCGGATCGAGTTCGATGGCGTGTTCGCAATCGGGTTCAACCGAGAAATAGCGCCGAAGCACATCGATGACTCTCTTCATGCCCTCGGCGCCGATGATGCCCGGCGTGCCGCCACCCCAGTGTAATCGCGCCATTTTCAGGCACGCAGGGAACTGTGATCCAACAAGCGCGATCTCCGCTTCCAGCTTCTCGCGATACGCGGCGATGACATCGTCACGCCGTGCCACCTTGGTATGGCATCCGCAATAATGACAAAGATCGCGACAGAACGGCACGTGGAGATAAACTGAAACGCCCTCCCTCGGATCGATCCGGCTAAGCCAGCCGGCATAATCCGCCGGCCCGACGTTCGGCGCGAACTCGGCCGCCGTCGGATATGAGGTGTAACGAGGGACTGGTAGTCCGCCATAGCGGTTGACGAGATCAGACATTACCGCTTGCCCACTTCCCGCTTGCGGCGGTCCTCGCGCACTTCGAACCACATGGCGTTCAAGATCGCGAAGGCGCAGGCGAGGCCAACGCCGAGAATCCAAGAAAAGTACCACATCGGTCAGACTCCTCAATAAGCGTTCGGGTTGCGGCCGATGCTCTCGGCATCCACCGTGCCGCGCATGACGCGATAAACCCATGCGGTGTAGGCGAGAATGATCGGCAGGAAGAAGCCGGTGACGAGAAGCATTGTCCAAAGCGTCAAAAGACTCGACGAGGCATCCCACACGGTCAGGCTCGCGTTCGGTTGAACTGAGGACGGCAGCAGAAACGGGAACAACGAAAGGCCCGCCGTCGAGATGATGCCGACAATCGCAGCACTCGTACCGGTGAGCGCAACCCTCCAGGTTCGCATGGTCATGCCGACGAAAGCCAGAACGCAGCCGAGGATGCCGAGCGCCGGGGCGATCATCGTCCAGGGCCGCAACGCATAACCGTTCATCCACGCCCCTGGTACGGTCGCCACCGTCTTGCGCAGCGGGTTAGAGGGGCCGAGCGTGTCCTGAACACTCGTGACCGTATAGCCATCGAGACCGAAAGTGGCCCATAAGCCGCCGAGAACGAACAGCACCGCTGCCGTCAGCGCCGCATAACGGCCATAGATCCGCGCGCGCTCGGCCTGCACACCTTCCGTACGAAGCCCGATGACGGCGGCACCATGCGCGACGATCATCGAGAGGCTGACGAGGCCGCACAGCAGAGCGAAGGGCGTGAGCAGGCCGAAGAAATGGCCATCGTAATGCGCGCGCAGCGTTTCATCCAACCGGAAGGGCACGCCGAGAAGAACGTTGCCGACGGCGACACCGAGAACCAACGAGGGAACAACGCCCGCGATGAATAACGCCCCATCCCACAGATTGCGCCATCTCTGATCCTCGATCTTGCCGCGAAACTTGAACGCTACCGGCCGCAGGATCAGCGCCACGAGAATGAGCAGCATAGCGAGATAAAAGCCGGAAAAAGAAATGGCATAGAGCGGTGGCCATGCGGCGAAGATCGCACCGCCGCCAAGGATCAGCCATACCTGATTACCTTCCCACACGGGGCCGACGACGTTGATGAGCACGCGCCGCTCCGCGTCCGTCTTCGCGGCGAAGGGAAGCAGCGCGCCGATGCCGAGATCGAAACCGTCGGTCAGCGCAAACCCGATGAGCAGCACGCCGAGCAGCAGCCACCATATCACCCGAAGCATTTCATACGAGAGAGGAATGAGATCGATCATGATGAATATCCTGATAGGCTGACGTCAGCGGTTCGGATTGGCGTGAGCGGCGGCAGGTACATGGGCTGCCCCCTCCGCTTGATCTTCGAGAACGGACCGATCGGCGGGCCCTTTCTTGATGACGCGCAGCATCAGGATCACTTCGATGATCGCCAACACGGTGTAGATGATTAGAAACGCACCAAGACTGATGGCGAGATCCGTCAGCGTCAGGCCGGATGCCGCGTAGAACGTCGGCAGAACGCCTTCGATGATCCAGGGCTGACGTCCGTATTCGGCCACGAGCCACCCCAATTCGATGGCGACCCAGGGCAACGGCAAACTGAGGAGCGCAACCCCGAGAAGAAAGCGGCTATTGTCGATCTTATGTTTTGTAGAGAGCCAGAAGAACAGGGCGAAAAAGACGATGAGGTAAAAGCCGATTCCGACCATGACGCGGAAACTCCAGAACAGCACCGGCACGTTGGGCACCGTATCGAACGCCGCCTTCTCGATCTCCGCGTCGGTCGCTTTTGTCACGTCGCTGCGATAGCGCTTGAGAAGAAGCGAATAGCCGAGATCATGCCACGTCGCGTCGAACGTCTTGCGTGCGGCTTCGTCCTTCGGATTCGCTCTCACAGCTTCCAAGGCGGAATAAGCGGTCATGCCGTTGCGAATACGAGTCTTGGCGTGATCGACGAGCGGCAGGATGCCCGGCACTTCCTGCGTCAGCGAGCGTGTTGCGATGAGGCCGAGTGCATAGGGAACTTGAATCTGAAATTCGTTCTCGCGCGTTCCCACATTGGGAAGGGCGAAAACCGTAAAGGGCGCCGGTGCCGGCTCCGTGTGCCACATGGCCTCCATGGCCGCGAGCTTCATCTTCTGGTTTTCGGTGGTGACGTAACCGCTCTCGTCGCCAAGAACGACAACCGACAATGCGGACGCCAGACCGAAGCTCGCCGCAACCGCCATCGAGCGTTTGGCGATGTCCAGGTGCCGGCCACGCAGGAGGTAATAGGCGCTCACCGACATCATGAACATCGCGCCCGTGACGTAACCCGCGCTGACGGTGTGGACGAATTTCGCTTGCGCCACCGGATTGAAGAGAACGGCCATGAAGTCGACCACCTCCATCCGCATCGTTTCGGGGTTGAAAGTCGAGCCGACAGGATTTTGCATCCACCCGTTGGCGATGAGAATCCAGAGCGCGGAGAAATTGGCGCCGATGGCAACAAGCCATGTCACGGCAAGGTGGCCGACTTTCGGCAACCGATCCCACCCGAAGAAGAACAGGCCGATGAAGGTTGCTTCAAGGAAAAAGGCCATCAGGCCCTCGATCGCAAGCGGTGCGCCGAACACATCGCCTACATAGTGGCTGTAGTAGGACCAGTTCGTTCCGAACTGAAACTCCATTACAATGCCCGTCGCCACTCCCATGGCGAAGTTGATGCCGAAGCACGTTCCCCAGAAAAGCGTCATCCGTCGCCAGATCTCGCGACCCGTCATCACATAGACGCTCTCCATGATTGCCATCAGGAACGACAAGCCGAGCGTCAGGGGCACGAAGAGGAAGTGATACATGGCCGTTGCCGCGAATTGCAGCCGCGACAGATCGACAATGGAATAGTCCAGCATAGTTTTGCCTCATCTGGAGCCGACCATCGGATGTCGGATCGTGCTCAGCGATAAGCCCGCGTTCGGCGACGCACCTTGATTCAAATCAATGCAGTCCGAGGAAGCGGGGAACTAGCTTGAGCCTTCCGGGAGAGGTGGACTTGGAATGGTGCAGGGTATCGAGACGAGTTCGGGCATGACCGATCGGGAGGTCGCCCGGGCTCAGATGCGCTGGTTGATGGCACTCGGAAAAACCGTCCGTCCTCTTGCTCTGATTGCCGTTGCTTCCCCCCTACTCTCCGGCTTTCTCCTCATCGGTCAGGCCTACCTTATTGCCCGAGTGCTGCATGATGCGATCATCGGTCAGGTAGCACGGGCGACACTTTTGCCTTTCATTGTCGCTATTGGCGGCCTGATGGCAGTCAGGGCCGCCCTTTCTTTTCTTGGCGAGCGCGCCGGTGGCCATGCCGCTGAGACGATCAAGCTCAATCTTCGCGAAAGGCTCTTCTCGCGTCTCTTGCAGGAAGAGCCGGGTTGGGTAGCCGCACGCCCTTCGGGCGCTCTCGCGGGCATGATCGTCGATCAGGTCGAAGCGCTCGAAGGATTTTTCGCGCGCTACATGCCGGCCATGATCGCGGCTTCGTTCCTACCTGTCGCCTTCGCCTTAGCCGTTCTCCCGGTGGACGTAACCGTCGGGCTCCTCTTTCTCGTCAGCGCTCCCATGATTCCGGTCTTCATGGCCTTGATCGGTTGGGGCGCTGAAGCAGCCAACAGAAAGAACGTGCAGGCCTTTGCGCGTCTGTCAGGGCTCTTTGCGGATCGTCTGCGCGGGATCGTCACGCTTAAGCTCTTCGGTCGCGCTGAAGCGGAAGCAGGAGTTATCCAAGAGGCAAGCGAAGATTTGCGCCGCCGCACCCTCGGCGTGTTGCGGATCGCGTTTCTGTCATCCGCCGTTCTCGAATTCTTCGCCGCCCTCGGCGTCGCCGGCGTCGCACTCTATGTGGGCTTGACCTATCTCGGCCTTCTCGACCTGCGCTCATCCCCTCTAACGCTGCAAGCGGGATTGTTCTGTCTGCTGATGGCCCCGGAAGTTTATCTCCCGCTTCGCCAATTGGCGGTGCACTACCACGACCGCGCCGCCGCGAAAGCGGCAGTGGCCGAGATCGCCAACCTGTTCGACGGTCTCCCGGATCTTGGCGCTGAGGCGTTGTCCGTTGTCGCCTCAACCGGGTTCCCTCACCCGGGTGCCGTCACCTTGCAGGATGTGACGATCCGGACGCCGGATCGCAGCCGCATGATCCTCAATGGAGTCGACCTTAGCGTCACGCCCGGCGAACGGATCGCCATTCTAGGGGAAAGTGGAATCGGCAAATCGACTTTGCTCGACGCGTTGGCGCGGCTTCGATCTTTTGACGGATCGATCTTACTTGATGGGCAAGATTTATCGAGCATAAGCGAGGACGATCTACGTGAAGGTGTCGCGTTCATCGGGCAGCGTCCGCATCTGTTTCACGACACGATCGCCCAGAATATTCGCCTCGGCCGCCAGAACGCGTCAGAGGAAGACATTCGTCAGGCCGCCTCGCTGGCCTGCGTCACCGAATTCTCCGACGCGCTCGCCTACGGACTGGAAACCGTCATCGGTGAAGGCGGGATCGGGCTCTCTGGCGGCGAAGCGCACCGCGTTGCACTGGCGCGCCTCTTCTTGCGCAATCCCGGAATCATCCTTCTCGATGAACCGACGGCCCATCTCGATGAGGCCACGGAAGACCGCGTTCTATCCGCCATCAATGCCTTCTCGGAAGGGCGAACACTCGTCATCGCCACGCATTCTCTCAAAGTCGCATCGACGATGGATCGTGTTGTGCGGATCGCAGGCGGCACCATTCTTCCGACCCCGCGTCTGCGCCAGAACATGAGGGATCGTCGTTCGCAGCAAGGTGTCGCATGAGTGCTTTTCTGTTCCTTCGACACTTCTTCATGCAACGCCTCAGCGCGTTTCTAGCAGCACTCGGACTTTCCATTATCACCCTCGCTGCGGGCGTCGCCTTGCTAGGAGTCTCTGGCTGGTTTCTAACCGGAGCCGCGCTCACCGGAGCCGGGATCGCCTTCAATCTTTTCGGCCCTTCCGCACTCGTGCGGGGATTTTCGATGGTGCGGATCGTCTCGCGCTATTTCGAAAAGCTGATCGGCCACGATGCCACCTTGAGCCTTCTTTCCACTTTGCGGGGCTGGCAATTTCGCGCGCTCATCCCGCGCGTGCCGCTTCCTCATCTCGGCCTGCGGCACGGCGATCTCGTGTCGCGACTGACAGCGGATATCGACGCGCTCGATACGGTTTTTCTTACCGCCATCGGCCCGATCCTGACAGGGCTCGCCGTGGGCCTCGTCGTCACGACAGTACTCACATTGCTCATACCTGCTGCCGGGCTCGCCTACGGCCTCGGCTTCGGCGTAGCCACGCTCGTTATTCCATCCCTTCTGGTGACGGCGTCGCGCTCGGCGGGCGAGGCTTCGACCGCAGCTTCAGCAGCGCTTCGCATACGCGTCTTCGACGGCATCGAAGGTCACGCTGATCTTCTGTCTCTCGGTGCAACGCCTTGGGCGGAACAACAATTCAACGCAAGCAACAAGGATCTCGCGCACGCGAAAATACGTCGTATCCTGTTCAACGCGCTCGGCACCGCGTCGACCCAGATTCTCGCCGGTTTCACACTGTTGATCGTTCTTTGGTTCGGGCTCGACGCACTTGCATTCGGCAATATAAGCGGGCCGCTCCTGGTCGGTCTCCTTCTCGCGGTTCTCGGAAGCTTCGAAGCCGCTGGTGCAGTCGCACGATATTCGGGGCATCTTGGCGTTGCGCGAGCAGCCGCCCATCGAGTCCGCGAAATCTCCACGACGGAGCCTGCGGTGCGCGACCCCGGCGCACCACGAAACCTGCCGCGTGGCACCGATGTCTCATTTGAAAACGTGCGTTTCGGCTACGATAAGAATCGCCCTGTTCTGGACGGCCTCACTCTTCGAATTTCATCCGGCGAGCGTGTCGCCCTGGTGGGCCCAAGCGGCAGCGGAAAGTCGACGATACTGAGCTTGCTGTTGCGACTCATGGATGTCGACGATGGCCTTATCAGCGTCGCAAAAGCCCACATTCGAGAAGTGCCTCAGGCAGCGCTTCACCGCCGTGTGGCGCTTCTCACCCAGAACACGCCTGTCTTTCTCGGGACGATCCGCGACAATCTTCTTCTCGGCGATCCAGGCGCTGACGAGGAGGATTGTTGGCGAGCCCTTGAAGCTGCAAGGCTCGATAGCTTCGTCCGCATCCTGCCGGAAGGACTCGATACCTGGCTCGGAGAATCGGGACGGACATTGTCTACCGGGCAAGCGCGCCGTCTTTGCCTCGCCCGCGTTCTTCTCTCGCCCGCCGGTATCGTTGCCCTCGATGAACCGACAAGCGGCCTCGACCGTGAAACCGAACTGGCGTTCCTGAACGACCTTTCATCGGCGACGGCGGGGCGCACCCTTCTCATCGCCACTCACGCGCAACTTCCTGATGGAGCGGTCGACCGGATCTACACGCTGGAAGCCGGGCGCCTCGTGGCCGCTCAATAAGCGATGTTGCCCGCCACGGCCGCAAGAAGACGCTTGTCGACGATTTCGACCAGATGCGGCTCGGGCAACCGGATCAGTCCTTGCGTCTTGAGCTTGGTGAAAGTCCGGCTGACGGTCTCGATGGTCAGCCCGAGATAATCCGCGATGTCGGTCCGCGTCATCGGCAGGTGAAGCGGATTGTCCGTAAGCCCGTGTTCGGCTGCGCGCGCGGACATGACGAGCAGGAATGACGCCACTTTCTCCGATGGCGCCAAGCGTCCCAAGATCATCTGACTTTCACGCGCTTGACGCAGGGCCTGACGGGTCATTTCATAAAGCCGGTCCTTGAGATGACCGTAACGCTCCATCAAAGCATCCATTTCATTGACAGAGAATGAGCACAGGACCGAAGGAACAACCGCTTCGGCGGTCTGCAGATAGGTATCTTCGTCGGCGAGGCCCAGATAGTCGCCCGGCATGAGGAAGCCGGTGATCTGGCGTCGCCCGTCCGGTAGCGCTAAGGACAGGCGGATCATTCCAGACGTCAGCGTGTAGGCGCGCCGGCGAGAATCTCCTTCCTCGAAAAGAGCCTGGTTGGCATCCAGCTTGGTCGAACCCATGATCCGTTCGAGTTCCGGCAATTCGTCCAGGCCGAGCGCCGCGCAAAGCGCCATGTGGCGGGTTTCGCAGCCTCCGCAGGCGTTGCAAGCCTGCCGGGGAAACATCTTTTGGGAATAGACCAAACTGTGCATCGGCCTCGTCCTGTCAGAGATCCTGTGGCAGGATCGTCTCGGTCCGGTATCGGAGGGGTATATAGGCCCTTCGGGCACAGGACAAAAGTCGCATCATGTGCACAATGCGTGCTCGGTCATAAGCTTGACGTTATTTGGGATGTAGAGCATGCGGTGAGATGACGACTCGTTTCGCCACTTTTCCAAGCTGGCCCAAGGGTTGAAGCCCTTCGGATCCATTTAGCCCCTATACCCTGCGACATTCGTTCGCGCCCGAGCCGTAATCGACTTCCTGATGACGTTTATCCGTTTCATTCGCGTTCTCGGCCCGGTCGCCCTCACCTTGGCAATCTCGGCCTGTGCACTGGATCCCGATGTGCCGAACCTCTCGGCCAAAGTGCCGGAGCAGTTCAAGAATGGCGGCTTTTCAACGGGCTCGACTTGGCCAAAAGACGGATGGTGGCGTATTCTCGGGTCGAAGGAACTCGACCGGATGATGGAGACCGCGCGCTCCGGCAATCTCGATACGGCAGCCGCCATGGCCCGGATCGAACAGGCCAATGCCCAGATCAAGGTCGCAAGCCAGGGTCTGATCCCGAGCCTCTCCGGATCGGCAAGTGCGGGCCAATCCTTTCAGGGAAGCCGCTCGGGGAGCGCCGGCCGAGGCCTGAACCATTCCCGCTCAGCCTCTCTCGGCGCAAGCTATGAACTCGATCTGTGGGGTAAGAACCTTTCGATCCGGCGCGCCGCCGAGGCCAATGCCGCGTCCAGCGAGTTCGATCTCGCGACTGTCGTCATCACCACCGATGCGAGTGTCGCGAACACCTATTTTCAAATCCTCGCCCTCAAACGCCGGGTCACCATCGCCCGCGAGAACATCGCCAGCGCGAGGACCATCTTGGACGCGGTCAGAGCTCGCTTGAAGTTCGGCACGGCGTCCGTTCTCGATGAGGCGCAACAGGAAAGCCTTCTCGACAATCTGCTCGCGGCCGTGCCGGGGCTGGAGCTGCAAGTCGAACAGGGCATCTATGCTCTCGCTATTCTCCTGGGCGAGACACCGGAAAGCCTGAAAATTGCGGGCAACAATCCGGATGCCATCAAAGTCCCAGTCATCCGACCCGGTCTTCCTTCGCAACTCATCGAGCGGAGGCCGGATGTCGCGTTCGCTGAGGCGCAGCTCGCGGCTACCCGATTCAACATCCAGGCAGCGAAAGCGAAACTCTTGCCGTCGATTCAGCTGACGGGAGAAGGCGGTTTCCAAAGTGCGGCGTTCCGTACCCTGCTCAATCCGACGAGCCAGTTCTATCAGATGGCCGCCGGCATCACGCAGCCAATCCTCGACGCCTATTCTCTGCAAGGCCAGGTGGAGGTCGATCAGGCGCGCTTCCGAGAGCTTCTCTCAAACTATCAGAAGGCCGTTCTCGTGGCTTTCCAGGAAGTCGAGAGCGCGCTCATCGCCTATCAAAAGACTTCGGAACAGGAAGTCTTGCAACGCAAAGCTGTCGAGTCTTCGCAGCGAGCCTATGATATATCACTGGAGCAGTTGCGGGCGGGCATCATCGACCGCACCACTCTCCTCAACGCGGAGCAGACCTTGTTCTCGGCGCAGAATAACCTTGTCCAGGTCCGCTTGTCGCGGCTGCAAGCGGTGGTCGATCTCTACCGCGCCCTTGGCGGCGGATGGGAGCGCAGCCCCGCCATCGATGTGGCGCGCGTCCCATGAAACGCAAAGTGTTCATTGCTACGGTCGGAATCGTTGCTCTCGCCGCCGGCGGACTTTATTGGCGCGGGTATTTTCAGTCCCCAACCACACAAGAAGCAGCCGGAGCGCCGGGCGGCAGGTCCGGTGCAGGTGGGTCGGGCCGCCGCAATATGGTCGTGCCGGTTCTGGTCGAGGCCGTAAAGACGGCTGATGTGCCGGTTTATCTCGACGGCGTCGGCACAGTGCGAGCTTACAAGACCGTCACCGTTCAGCCGCAAGTCGGCGGGCGACTGGTGAGCGTCAATTTCAAAGAAGGCCAGGACGTTTTCAAGGGCGACATTCTCGCCAGGATCGATCCTGTCACCTATCAGGCCGCCTACGATCAGGCCGTCGCCAAGAAGGCGATGAACGAGGCGATCCTCGAAAACGCGCGGCGCGATCTCGAGCGCTATACCGGCCTTGCGAAATCCGACTATGCCTCCAAACAACAGGCCGACACGCAGCGCGCAGCAGTTGCGCAAGCCGAAGCCCAAGTGCGGCAGGACCAGGCGGCTGTCGACAGCGCCAAAGCCAATCTTGATTACACGACCATCATTGCGCCCATCGATGGCCGCACAGGCATCCGGCAGGTAGACGAAGGCAACCTCGTGACGTCGAGCGATGCGGCGGGCATCGTCGTGATTACGCAGCTGAAGCCCATCTCGGTGCTGTTCACCTTGCCGGAAACGAAGGTCTCCGATGTCGCGAGCGCGGCTTCGGTGCGGTCCATTCCGGTGACGGCGAGCATCGGCTCGCAGACACTCGATCAGGGCATTCTCGACGTCATCGACAATCAGGTCGATCAGACCACCGGCACAGTGAAGATGAAGGCCACATTCGAGAATCTGGCTGGTCGCCTGTGGCCGGGCCAGTTCGTCAATGTGCGGCTTCTCCTGAAGACCCTCGCCAATGCAACCGTGGTCCCGGCCGCAGCCGTGCAGCAGGGCTCCATCGGCAGCTATGTCTACGTGCTGCAGGATGACAGCACCGTAAAACTCACCAAAGTCGCGCTGACACAGCAGGACGAGGTTCAGGCCGTGATCGCGAAAGGAGTGATGCCCGGCGAGCGCGTGATCACGAGCGGCTTTGCCAATCTTCAGGATCGCTCGCGGGTGAATGTATCCGAAGAGAAATCTCCTCAAACGAGCGAGGAGCCAACAGCTCGCAGACCACGCCGCGCCTCGTCGGCTGAGCAGACGCGCGTGCCATGAACGTCTCCGCGCCCTTCATCGCGCGCCCCATCGCGACAGCGCTTCTCGCCATAGCGATCCTTCTCGGCAGCATTCTCGGCTATCGGCTGCTGCCGATCTCCTCTCTTCCTCAGGTCGATTTTCCGACCATTCAGATTACGACGCAGCTCCCCGGCGCCAGCGCGGATACGGTCGCCGCCTTGGTGACCGCGCCGCTCGAGCGACAACTGAGTCAGATCTCCGGCCTGCAGACGCTGAGTTCCATGAGTTCCTACGGCTGGAGCCAGATCACGCTACAATTCATCCTCGACAGGAATATCGATGCAGCGTCGCAGGATGTTCAATCGGCCATCACCGCCGCCAACTCGACCCTGCCGAGCGATCTGCCCTACCCGCCGACTTACGCCAAGGTGAACCCGGCGGATCCGCCCATCGTGACGCTGGCGATTACCTCCGACACCGTTTCCCTGCCGCAACTGAGCGACATCGCCGACACGCTCATTGGCCAGCGCCTGAGTCAAATCACGGGTGTCGGGCGCGTGACGGTTCAAGGCCGGCTTCGCCCGGCTGTTCGTGTGCAGATCGATCTCCCCCGCCTTGCGTCCTACGGCATTTCGCTTTCAACCCTGCGGGCTGCCATTGCCAATGCCAATCTGTCCGGCTCGAAAGGCTCGCTCGACGGTGCTCAGCAAGCGCTCTCGATCTCCGCCAACGACCAGCTGGAGAGCGCGAAGGCCTACGAGAATGTCGTCATTGCGTCGCCGAACGGCACGCCCATTTTCCTCAAAGACGTCGCGACGGTCATCGGTGGGCTGGAGAACAACAAGGTCGGCGGATATTACAACGGCAAGCCCGCCATCATCATCGATGTGCAGCGCCAACCCGGCGCGAACATCGTGCAGACGGTCGAGCTGATTCAGAAACAATTGCCGACGCTCTCGCAATCCATGCCCGCCAGCGCAAGGCTTACCATCGTCAGCGACCGTACAGGCACGATCCGCGCCTCGGTGCAGGAAGTGCAACTGACCCTCGTGCTCAGCGTCGGCCTCGTCATTCTCGTGGTGCTTCTCTTCCTGCGTACGTTCAGCGCCACAATCGTCGCAGGCGTCACCCTTCCCCTGTCCATCATGGCGAGTTTCGGCGTGATGTATTTCGCCGGCTTCAGCATCGACAACCTTTCTCTCATGGCGCTGACGATCGCCGCTGGTTTCGTGGTCGACGATGCCATCGTGATGATCGAGAACATCACACGCTACATCGAAGAGGGCCTCTCCCCTCTGGAGGCGGCCTACAAAGGTGCAGGCGAGATCGGGTTCACCATCATCTCGCTCACCATGTCGCTCATCGCGGTTTTCATTCCGCTCCTTTTCATGACCGGCATCGTGGGCCGCCTGTTCCGCGAGTTCGCGTTGACGCTCACCATTACGGTGATCGTCTCCGCCGTCATCTCGCTGACATTGACTCCGATGATGTCGGCGCGCCTTCTGAAAGCACCGCGCCACAACGGACATTTCTTCCTTGTGCGCTGGAGTGAGAAAGGGCTCGACGCGCTGCTCCGCTTTTACCGCATCACGCTCGATAGCGTCTTGCGACATCGGAGACTGACACTCGTCACGGCCATTGTCACGCTGATTGCGACGGTGGCCCTCTACGTGGTCATTCCCAAAGGATTCATGCCGCAGCAAGACAGCGGGTTGCTAACCGTCACCACCGAGGCGGCTCAGGATGTGTCCTTCGAGCGGATGCAAGAGCTGCAGGCTCAGGTGGAGGCGGTCATCCGTCGCGATCCTGACGTTTCGGGCGTCGTCTCGCTCGTCGGCATCGGTGCTGCGAACCCGACGCTCAATGCGGGACGTCTTGCGGTTTCTCTCAAGCCGCTTTCTCAGCGTGCGAACGCCAAAGTCATTGTCGCGCGTCTGCAGGCTCAATTGAACGGCATCCCCGGCATCAACTCCAGCTTCCAGGTGGTGCAGGATATCCAGATCGGCACGAGAACCGGGCGCACGCCCTATCAATACGTTCTCGTCGGCGCGGATCCGCAGACTTTCCCGACGTGGGCTGCGCGCATCAACGATGCCTTGCTCAATCTGCCATCGATCACGAGCGTCTCCTCCGACCTGCAAAACAATGGCCAACGCGTGCAGATCAACGTCGACCGCATAGCAGCCGGCCGTCTCGGCGTCACCATGCAGGCGATCAACGAAGTACTCTACGACGCCTTTGGACAACGCCAGATTTCCACCATCTACGGCCAGGCTAATCAGTATCGCGTCGTGATGGAGGCTGACCCGAAATATCAGACCGACCCGGCCGCCTTGGCACAACTCTATGTCGCAGGCACCAGCGGAACACAAATTCCTCTTCTCGCCGTCGCCGAGGTCAAACGCGTCGCAGCAGCTCTCGTCGTCAATCACGTCCAGCAATTCCCGGCGGTCACGTTCAATTTCGAGCTGTCACCAGGAGCCTCCCTCGATGAGGCGATCCGCGACGTCAAAGCGGCGGAAGCAAGTGTCAATCTGCCGTCGAATTTCGTCGGCAGCTTTGCCGGCGATGCGCAGGAATTCGCGCAATCTCTCGCGAGCCAACCCTGGCTCATCTTCGCCGCTGTCGTCGTGATCTATATCGTTCTCGGCGTGCTCTACGAGAGCCTCGTTCATCCCTTCACGATCCTCACCACCCTACCCTCCGCCGGCGTCGGCGCGCTGCTCGCGCTCATGATGTTCGGCATGGAATTGTCGCTGATCGGGATCATCGGCATTATTCTGCTGATGGGCATCGTGAAGAAGAACGCGATCCTCATGATCGATTTCGCGATAGAGGCCGAACGCACGCAAGGCCTCTCGCCGGAAGCGGCGATCCGCGAGGCCTGCCTCCTGCGGTTCCGCCCGATCATGATGACGACGGTCGCTGCCCTTCTCGGCGCTCTCCCCCTCGCCGTCGGCCACGGAGCCGGTGCGGAGCTGCGTGTGCCGCTCGGCATCACCATCGTCGGCGGGCTTATCTTAAGCCAGATCCTCACGCTCTACACGACGCCGGTGATCTATCTCGCGATGGACGGCCTTCGCCGCCGCATCGTCAACCACATCGGCGAATTTCCCGGCCTTGAACCCGATGTGGAGACGGAACCGCCGGAGCAGCGGCCATGAACTTTTCGGAGCCCTTCATTCGCAGACCAATAGGCACCTTGCTGCTGGCTGTCGGGCTTCTTTTGGCCGGTGCAGTCGCTTACGGGTTCCTTCCTGTTGCTAGTCTACCGAGTGTCGATTTTCCAACCGTCCGCGTTTCCGCCAGTTTGCCGGGAGCCAACCCCGAGACTATGGCGGCAACCGTCGCCGCGCCGCTCGAGCGTCATCTCGGGACCATCGCGGGCGTGACGGAACTCACTTCCACAAGCTCTCTCGGCTCGACCAATATCGCCGTTCAGTTCGATCTGAGCCGCAACGTGGACGACGCCGCACGCGATGTGCAGGCGGCGATTACGGCGGCGCGCGCCGATCTGCCGAGCAGCCTTTCCCGTGAACCGACGGTACGAAAGCTCAATCCCGCTTCGATCCCAGTCATGATGTTGATCATGACATCGAAGACGCGGAGCGCGAGCGAGCTTTACGACATCGCCGATCTGGTCGTCGGGACCCGCATCGCGCAGGTCCCAGGCGTAGCCGATGTCAATGTCGGCGGTTCGGAGCAACCGGCTTTCCGCGTGGCGGTCGATCCAGGTGCACTCCAGGCGCGAGGGCTTGGTCTCGAGAATGTTCGCACCGCAATCACGAGTGCATCCGCACTTGCTCCGATGGGCCGCTTCGATGGGCCGGATAACAGCGTCCTGATCGGCACGAACAGCCAGATCCAGACCATCGAGGATTTCAACACCATCGTTCTGAAATCGAGCGAAGGGCGCATCGTTCGCCTCACCGACGTGGCAAACGTCCAAGCCGCGACCCGCAACCGCCTGAGCGCGGGTGGATACAACAAGCAACCGGCCGTCACGCTGACGATCCAGAAGACGTCCGAAGCGAATGTCGTCGAGACCGTTGCCAACATCCGCAAGCTTCTGCCCGAGATTCAGAACCTTATCCCGGCCGACGTGACCCTCTTCGTCATGAACGACCGGACGAAGATGATCAACGCGAGCATCGACGAACTTCAGTTCACGCTCGGCGCCAGCGTCGCCCTCGTGATGTTCGTCGTCTTCGTTTTCCTGCGGCGCGGCGCAGCCATCGTCGCGGCTGGCGTGACGGTTCCACTATCACTTGCCGGAACACTCGCTCTCATGTGGGCTTCGGGCTTCAGCCTCAACAACATGTCTCTGCTCGCGCTCACGATTTCAGTAGGCTTTGTCGTCGACGACGCCATCGTCATGATCGAGAACTGCTATCGCAACATGGAAGCAGGCCTTCGCCCCTACCAGGCCGCTCTGGCCGGATCGCGCCAGATCGGCTTCACGGTCATCTCGATCAGCATTTCCCTGATCGCTGCTTTTATCCCGATCCTGTTCATGGGCGGCGTTACCGGCCGGATCCTGCGCGAATTCGCCCTCACGCTGACCTACGCGGTTGCCGTATCCGCTGTCGTGTCCTTGACTGTGACACCGATGATCTGCGGCCGGTTCATCCGCCGCCTGCCGAAGCCTCGTGAGACTGTCAGCGACCGGATCATCGAGCCTGTTCTCGATGCCGTGACTCGTCTTTATGCGGCAAGCCTGAACAGGGCCTTCCACCATCGCTGGCTCATGTTGCTCGTGACGCTCGGCGCCATTGGGCTCACCGGCTATCTCTATGTGACGTTGCCGAAATCGCTGATGCCGCAGAGTGATACCGGCCTTATCGTCGGCTTCGCACGTGCATCGCCCGATACCTCGTTCCAAGCTATGAACCGCATCAGCGAGCGCGTGACCGATATTCTGATGTCGGATCCAGGCGTTGAGGGTGTCAGCTATTCCGTCGGCGGCTCGGGTTACGGCGCGAACAATCAGGTTCGCTTCTTTCTCAATCTTAAACCTCCGGCGGAGCGCGGCGTCAGCACTTTCGAGATCATCACGCGCCTGCGGCCGAAACTCGCGGCTGTGGTCGAGGCGCAGGTCACTTTGTTTCCTCCGCAGGAAATTTCGATCGGCGCGCGCAGCTCACGCTCGCAATATCAGGTCACCCTTTGGAGCACCGATCTCGCGGATCTCACACGCTGGGTGCCTCAAGCGGTGCAGCGTGTCCGCTCGATCCCCGGCATTCTGGACGTCAATACGGATCGCGAACAGGGCGGCCCCGAGGTCTTCGTTCGTATCGACAGGGTGCAGGCGGCACGGCTCGGCGTCGCCGTGCGCGACATCAACAATGTCTTGAACAACGCTTTCTCCCAGCGCCAGATCGTGACGCTCTATGGGGAACGCAATCAATACAAAGTTATCCTCGAGGTGGACCCGCGCCTGCAGCGTGACGCGACGGGGTTGAACCAGCTTTACGTGACCGCGAGTGGCGGTAAGCAAATCCCACTTTCTACCGTGGCGAGTCTGGAGACCTCCTCCGCGCCGCTCGTCGTCAACCATCAAGGGCAGTTTCCGTCCGTGACCATCAGCTACAATCTGGCTGACGATATGGCGCTCGGCGAAGCTTCCGATCAAATCGCTCTGGCGATCGCTGGGCTTCACATGCCGGAGAGCGTCCACGTGCAATTCGCGGGCGATGCGGCAACTCTCGCGCAAAACCAGACAAGTCAGGTTTTCCTCATTTTTGCGGCCATCGTCGCGGTTTATCTGGTTCTCGGCATTCTGTACGAGAACCTGATCCACCCGCTTACGATTCTCTCCACGGTGCCTTCCGCGGGGCTCGGCGCGTTGCTTGCTCTCAAACTCACCGGCACGAGCTTGTCGCTTCTTGCTCTGATCGGCATCATGCTTCTCATCGGCATCGTGAAGAAGAACGGCATCATGCTCATCGACTTCGCTTTGGAGGTTGAGCGCAAGAGAGGCGTCTCGCCCGAAATTGCGATCCGCGAAGCGTGCATCGAACGGTTCCGGCCCATCACCATGACGACCCTCGCCGCGCTGCTGGGCGCATTGCCGCTGATTCTCTCCTCCGGTGCCGGATCGGAGATCCGCGCGCCGCTCGGCATCACCATTATCGGCGGCCTCATCATGTCGCAATTTTTGACGGTCTATACGACGCCGATCATCTACCTGATGCTCGATAGGCTGCGCTTCACGCGGCCCCGGCCTGTTTCTGAGGCTCTGGCAAACACTTAAAACTCACGCGGAGCCGCGAACACGCTCGCGATGGGCCGTGTACAGACCGCTCCCTACGATTACGCTCGCGCCCACCAGGGTCCATATATCCGGCAGATTGCCGAAGAAGATGAAGCCGAGCACGGACGACGAGATCAGTTGCATGTAGGAAAAGGGCGCCAGAACCGACGCTTTAGCGTTCTGGAACGCCAGGACAACGAGCAATTGCCCGATTGTCGAGGTACAGCCCGTCACCAAGGCTAGCCTGATCTCGTGCCAGCCGAGCGGAGTCCAAAAAAACGGAACCACAAAAGAGAGAACGATCAGCCCCGTCAGGGCTGCATAGGTCAACGGCACGATGGGACCGTCCGCCGCGCTCATCTTACGGGTGACGGTCAAGGCCACAGCCCAGCTCAACGCCGAAATGATGGGGAAAAGAGCCGAAAGGTCGAAGGCACCCGAGCCAGGTCGAATAACGATGAGAACACCGATCAGACCGACAACCACCGCCGCCCAGCGCCGGATGCCCACGGTCTCATTGAGGAAAACAATCGAAAGTCCGGTGATGAAGATTGGCGAGATGAAGGAAATGGCCGTCGCCTCGGCCATGGGCAGATAGTGCAGGCCCATTACGAAGAACGTCGCCGAACCGAGAACTCCGAGACCGCGCAGGATCTGTAACGAAGGGCGCTGCGAGCGCAACGGGTTTCCCTTGCGCATGACAGCTGCCGCCGAGAACATGAGGATCGTGAAGATCACAAAGCGAAGCCAGGCCGCCTGAACGGCCGGAATCGTAGCTGTCAGCCCTTTGGACGCAGCATCCGAAAAGGAAAAGAATATGAGCGCGACGAGCATGAGCGCGATGCCGCGAAGGGGATTGTCTTTGAGGCTGGAGGAGCTGACGGGGGGCATTGGGCCGCGATTCGTTTCAACACAAGCGCTGTAGCAGCTTTGGCATGCTGCGAGACCTGCAAAGGTTGCAGATCCATGCTGCATTGTTGCACGCTGGGCAACCCCGCGACGGGGGTTGTCCACCTCGGTAGAATAATCGAGAGCCTCTCAGGTCAAATCCCGATAGCGTGCCGATCCTCGACAGTGAAGGATATTAGTGTCCAGCGAGGAGCCTCTCATGACCGCCAAACCCTTCGGCCTCGGCATCACCCTATTGACCATCTTGTGCACTTTGGCTGTCTCCCCGGGAGCAGATGCGCAGACAAAGCCGCGAAAGCCGCAGGTTCAGGCTCAGCGAGCGCCCGTCGCGCTGCCGGAAGAGCGAAGCTTCCTCGATCCGGGCCCTATCTCCGCGCCAGGACGGCGGGCGCCCAATTATGTTGCCGACAGCGCAGGCGGTGTGCATCCGATCTACGATCGCTTTGGCAACAACCTTCTGCCCCAAAGCATCGGTTGGTAGACCATCGGGGCTGATACGCACTGCACGAAGAGCATAAACGCAGCTCCATTTCCGATGATCTCCTCGCTCGAGGGCTTGGAGATTTGATCCTAATCAATGCAGAAGGAGCGAACTTTCCTATTGTCGGTCTCAAGAGAAGTAGTGCTTGGGGTTATCGATGCGCGTTGCCGACATCATGGCGCGAGAAGTTCTGAGCGTTCTACCGGAAACGCCGCTCGCGAATACCGCAGAGCTGATGCTTCAAAAACGCATTAGCGGTCTCGTGGTCATCGACGCAAACGGCAAGCTCGTCGGCATGGTCACGGAAGGTGATCTTCTTCGTCGCGCGGAACTAGGCACCGAACGCAAAAGGCCGCGATGGCTCGAGTTTCTGTTTAGTCCCGGCAGGCTGGCCGATGAATATGTGCAAACGCATGGCCGCAAAGTGGCTGATGTGATGACACCTGACGTGATCAGCGTCACCGAAGACACGACACTGGATGAAGTCGTGTCTTTGATGATCGAGAATCGCATCAAGCGTTTGCCGGTTCGGCGCGGCGAGAGCACCATCGGCATTGTCAGTCGAGCGGACGTCATGCGTGCCCTTGCAACCAGTCTGCGAGAGCGTGAAGCGGAGGTCAGCGCTGAGGATGCCGGGTTGCGCGATGCGATCTTCGACAAGCTCAAGGAAGAAAGCTGGGCTCCGGTCGCGCTTCTCAATATCACGGTCGACGAAGGCGTCGTCGATCTGTGGGGCACGCTTCTGGACGAGCGGGAGCGCAACGCAGTGCGTGTCGCCGTCGAAAATGTTCCGGGCGTGATCAGAGTGCGAGATCATCTCGTTTTCGTCGAGCCTTATAGCGGTTCAATCGTCTATCGGCCTGATATGCAGGGGGAAGAGCCGAAGCCGAATTTAAACAAGTAAGTTGTTGTCCGCAATCCAGTAGAGTGGATTGAAAAGTGGAGAATATATCGATGATCAAGGACATTCTCGTGCATTTGGACGGTTCGCCCGAAGACGAGATGCGCATCGGGCACGCAGAGTCGATTGCGTCGACCCACGAAGCACACATTACCGGATTATTCACCAATTCGTTGCCGGATTACGCGGCCTTCGCATCCATGGACGGCGGTGCCGGAGCCGCCGCGTTGCTGGCGCAGTTACAAGACGAAAGCAAACGAGAAGCCGATGAGGTTCAGCAACGTCTCACCGAGCGTTTCGCGAGGCTCGGGGTCTCCAACGAGATCAGGCGGATCGAGGACGTTCCAGGCCTGATCTCGAACCTTGTCGCCTCAGAGGCCCGGTGGGGCGACCTTATGGTCGTCGGCCAACCCTATCGCGAAAACAGCAAAACCGATTGGGACGATCTGTTCGAGACGGTTCTGTTCGAGGGTGGGCGTAGCGTTCTCGTCATTCCGCCGAACAGGCAGCCGACTGATGCAATCCGGCGTATCCTGATCTGCTGGCGCGACAGCAGGGAAGCCACGCGTGCGGTCGCAGAAGCACTGCCGTTTCTGGAAAAAGCGACGCGCACCGAGATCCTCGTCGTCGATCCAACACCTGACGGGAGTGGCACCAAGAGCGCACCTGCAACCGATATCGCCCGCCATCTCGACCGTCACGGAACTGAAGTCGAGATCAATCTCGTCGAGAGCGAGGATCGCGGCATCAGTGAGGTCGTTCTCGAGCAAGCGCGCCGCCTGTCGGCCGATCTGGTCGTCATGGGCGGCTACGGCCATTCGCGCGCACGTGAGTGGATCATGGGCGGTGCAACCCGCGACATGTTGGCGAATTCGGAATTCCCGATTCTGATGGCGCACTGAGCACACGTCTCGTAAGCCCACTACTCGCAAATGGCGGCCTGCTCTCGGGTGTAACTTGTCTCGGGATCAGGCGCTTGGGCAAACGCTCCCGTAGACTTTCCCGCGGCCTCGAGGCAGTGATGAAGCAAGACGCGTTTTCCCGAGAAGGTCCGACATGACTTCCAACACCCTTTCCTACGATGTCGCCGTCATCGGCCTCGGCGCCATGGGCTCTGCGGCGCTCTACCAGCTTGCGAAGCGCGGGGCGAAAGTCGTCGGCATCGATCGGTTTGCCCCTCCCCACGATCGCGGCTCGACTCACGGGGAAACCCGCATCACGCGTCAGGCCATCGGAGAGGGATCGTTCTATGTGCCGCTTGCACTGCGCGCGCACGAAATCTGGAAGGAACTTGAGGCCGACACAGGCGAGAGCCTTCTTGTCGAGGCCGGGTGTCTGATCATTGCTCCGAAGAACGCTAGCACGGACCGGCGCGCGCGTACGAGCTTTCTCATGCGGACCCGCGAAGCGGCGGAACAATATGGAATTCGGCACGAGATCATCGATGCAGCGGAAATCCGTCACCGCTATCCACAATTCGCCGCCACCGATGCGGAGATCGGTTATTTCGAGCCGGGTGGCGGCTATGTCCGCCCGGAAGCCTGCGTGAATGCGCAGTTGACGCGGGCCGCGCAACTCGGCGCAGCAATTCACCTCGGGACCATCGTCGAAAGCGTCGGGCAGAAGGGCGACGGTGTCACGGTAACCACAAGCGAGGGCACTTTTCTTGCCGGTCAGGTGATTGTCTCGGTCGGTGCTTGGGCCCCTGCATTGCTCGGACGACCGTTCGACAAGCTTCTCGAACCGAGGCGCCAGATGATGCACTGGTTTGGTGTTGAAGAAAATAAAAAGAGGGACTGGGAGCGAGGACCTGTTTTCATCTGGCCACACGGTTCTGGAAATGAAAATGACGATTTCTTCTACGGCTTCCCGTCGCTCGCCGGAATGGGCGCGATCAAGACCGCCGATGAACACGGCGAGACAGTCGACCCGAATGATATACGACGGGAAGTCAGCGAGCAGGAATCGAAAACCATGTATGAGCGCCATGTGGCGGGTAGGCTCAATGGTGTTCGCCCAGGCAGGCTCAAAGCTGTGACATGCCTTTACACGGTCACGCCCGATTCAGCGTTTCTGATCGACCGTCACCCCGCATTCGAACGCATCCTCATCGTCTCGCCCTGCTCCGGCCACGGCTTCAAGCATTCGCCAGCCATCGGTGAAGCCGCAGCCGAAATCGTCACAGAGGGCCAAAGCAAGATCGATCTCTCGGCCTTCGCATTTTCACGCTTTGGCGAAAAGGCGAACGGTCCATGAAGGAACGCGGCTATTCAGGCCGTTCGCGCCAGCTTCGGATCGTTAACGACGCTTTTTCAGTTTCTCGCGCGCTGCGCGGCTCGCTTCCGCGATAGAGCGAAATACAGCTCCATCGAGAGCTCTGAAGAGATGTTCGGCCGTAAAGAACCGAAATCCCCCTTCTTCTGCAACGACGATGCCTGCGGTGGTCTCGCCGACTTCGATGACGTAGGCGATGCTCATGGCACAATTCTCCTGTCGCCGGCAGCTTAATACCGGCGTTGACGTGACGGATTGAAGACGAAGTGAAAAAATTGCGTCTAGAACCGACACCAGTCGCGTACGCCGCGAACGCGCAGACGGGAGATGCGAAGCAGCGCGAAGTTCAGCAAAGGTAAAATCATGGGCGGTAATCCTCACTTGAGGACCACGAGGCGCGCGATACGCTCCGTGGCGCTTTAGCGTTTGATGACGCGGCGCAAGCTGCACACTTCAAATCACCGCGGACTTCGGCACTGGAAAACCACTCCGAAGACCATGAAAGAATGGCCCAAGGAGCGACTTTTCGTCAACCCGAATGTTCTTTTTTTAGAACCGTCCGATGTAGAAGCTTCTCCTCTCCGGCCCGAAAACGAGAGAATATTTCGTTGTTTATTTGAATTAATCCCTAAAATCGAACCAGAATCGCGCGAATTCCAACTTTTTTTCTCACGCCGTCGAGTAATTGTTCTTAATATCGAACAAAAATGATTGACCCCAGATGGGTCCTGTGTTCTATTGTTCTCATCACGTGGTCCTTACGGCGTGATGACATCTCATCGATGTTTTCCTCCCTGAACTTCGGGCCGCGTCTCGTACGCGGCCCTTTTTCTTGCGCACAGCGTTAACAAAACAGGCGGTGTCACAGGCTCAGAATCTGCGATCCCAACATCACGAAGCAGACGCAAAAAAGCCGCTGCGCAAGAAAGCGCCGCGGCTTGAAGGCCTGCGTACCAATCAGTGCGAAGAGTTTATCAGAGGCCGCTATCGAAGGAATAGGAAACAGTGAGGCCGAGACCAATCTGGTTTTCTGATCCGAAGCGCTTGACGATCGGGCTGTCGGCTGCATCGCCGACCAAGCGCTTGTACGTGACGAAGGCAGTCGTCGACCAACGATCCGACCAATTGTACGTCACTCCGGCTGTCGCGCCGACCGACTCGATGCCGCCTGACGGCTTGTAGGGAGTGACGAGGCCGTTGAGAGACGCCTCGAAAGGCGTCACCCCGAAATAGGTTTGCATGAACTCGCTGTCGGCGAGCGACAGGCGCGGCCCGAGCGACACGGTGAAGGCGCCATATTGCTGCACCCAATCGATGCCGAAATCGGCGACGAAACCCTCGTGTCCATTGAAACCCCGGCGGATTTCTGCGCGCGCGCGAAGGAACGCGACAGGCCAATATTCGACGAAAACACCAGGCTCGACCGCCCAGTTGATCTTATCGAGGCCAAACAGCTTTCGGTCGTCTTTCAAATAACGCCCACCCTGGAAGCGACCGACTACGCCTACACGCAGCCCGGAATCCTCAAGGACGGAGAAACTCAGGCCGTCGTCGGGCGCGCTGAAGCGCTGTACAGTTCCCACACGGCTGAAACTGATGGAAGGGTAGGCGATAAACCCGAAATCGTCGGCCCCAGGATAGCGGGGGCCGGCTCCCAGGTTCCCCTTCACGGTCGCGATCCAGCCGGTGGAGGCTACATTCAAGGACGTAAAGACAGGGTCAGCAGCCGAAGCGGGCGCAACCACAGCAAATCCTGCTGCAACGACGAGGCCGGACAGGACGGTGCTGGACATCGGATGCTTCATTGCTTGCTCCCCTAAAGACGAGCAGTGGTCTTCATTTCGCGAGCGCGCGATGTCAAGCAACCTTTGGCCAATGGGTTGGAATTTTCTTAATTTCGTTAACCATCGATGAGGTCCGGCATTTCATCAAAATCACTCTCGGTCTCAAATCGCAGACCGTTATTGAGCACCACCACCGGCGCACCCACGGGTACGCGATTGTAGAGATCAATGATGTCCTGGTTGAACAGGCGGATACAGCCGCTGGAGACCGCCTCGCCGATCGACCACGGCTCGGAGGTCCCGTGTAATCGGTAAAGCGTATCGCGGTCCCCATCATACAAGTAGAGGGCGCGTGGGCCGAGAGGGTTCTCGAGTCCGGCTGGCATTCCACCTGCCCAAGGTCCGTTCTTCTCGGGGTTACGCCTGATCATCGCTGTGGTTGGAGTCCAGCGCGGCCAGGCGGCCTTGCGTCCGACGCGTGCGCGACCGCTCCATGCCATCCCTTCTGCGCCGACGCCGATGCCATAGCGGATCGCGCGGCCGTTCTCCCTGACGAGATAGAGATAACGGTTGGCCGTATCGACAACGATGGTGCCTGGCTGCTCAGATCCGTTATAGGCGACTTCATGGCGCAAGAATTGCGGATCGACCTCCGAAATATCAGTCGCGGGCAGGGAATGGACCTCGTCAGGTCGTGGGCCATACATGGCAACGTAAGCGGGATCCGGTCCCAAACGCGTGTTTTGCAACGGGGGCTGCGCAGTGGAAACGCAGCCGGCTGTCGCAAGAGCCATAAGGGTAACGAAAAGGCCGGAAGCATTGAAGCGGGTGACGCGGCTCATCATTGTGCGAAGCACGAACATCGATCGGAACTCATTATTCCTGAATTGCATTTTATCGGTTGAGTCGACATGACATCGACCTCATTGCGAAGGTTCAAGTCGTCGCGAATGGCCGCAAAGTGGATCCGATATGGCAAAAGTGTGGCGCCGTGCGGCCGTGACATAAGCGCCACAACCTGAAGATTGAACACGGTTGGATTGCGTGAAGCTTGCAATTCGATTCAGGCGAGACTGACCCGATTCCGTCCGAGGGCTTTTGCCTGATAAAGTGCCGAGTCGGCGGCATTCAGAAGAGAATCCGCCTTCTGTCCGGAGATCGGAATCACGCTCCCCACACCGACGCTGATGGTCACGACATCGTGAGCGCTTACTGCATGCTTGATGTCGAGTTTCATGACCGCTTCGCGAATTCTCTCCGCAACGAGTATTGCGTTTGCTTCATCGGTTTCGGGCAGCAAAACTGTGAATTCCTCGCCACCATAGCGCGCTGCGTAGTCCCGAGGCCGTTTCAATGCTTCCGTTAGCACCCGCGCAATGGAGATCAATAGATTGTCGCCCTTGCCGTGCCCATAATGATCGTTGAAGCCTTTGAAGAAGTCCGCATCGATGAAGAGAAGGGATAGTGATCTCCCAGTGCGCAGCGCTTCACTCCATTCTCGTGCGAGCGCTTCATCGAAAGCGCGGCGATTGGGCAGGCTCGTCAGCCCATCGGTCAATGCGAGCTTCGCCAGTTCGGCTTCGGCCGTGCGACGCCGGCGCAACTCCCGCTGAAAAAGGAAGGTAAGCGTGACGACCGAGGTGCAAAGCAAAAGCGTAATAATGCTCAGAGACATTGCCTTACGCCACCACGTGCTAAAAACCTCGTCGTAGGAAACCGCGACCGTGAGGAAAAGAGGCAGACTCGCAACCGGACCGAACGTGTAAATGCGATGTACGCCGTCAACAACTGAGACACCGTCAAACGTACCTGCGCCTTCTCTCAGAATGCGTTGGAAATTCTCGGATTTTCCGAAATCGCGATTGAGGTTCTCTTCCTGGGAAGGATGGCGCAACAGCATGGCACCGTCCTTCCGGACCAGACTGATCGTGCCATTCTCACCCAGCTGAATATTGGCCATCGCCTGTTGAAGGTTCGTCAGAGATACCGCACCTATGACGACTCCTCCGAAGCTTCCATCCGAATTCGAGATGCGCCGACTGACCGCAAAACTGACATCGTCTCCGCGCAGGTGGCTCCTGTAGGGTTTGCTGATATACAGTCCGACATCCTCGCCCTGCTTGTGGACGGAAAAATAGTCGTGATCGGCGAAGTTGCCCGGCCGGGGACTGAGAGAAAAAGCATCGGCAACAATATCGCCATGCTCGTTCAGAATAACGATAGACCCCATATAGGTCGTGACAGCGACCCCATCGAAAAGAATCAGATGCTGGATTTTATGCGGTAGCTTGTCGAAGCCTTCATAGTTCAATCCTCGCATAACACCCTGGATCGAAAGATCCAGAAGTTCGATGTTCCCGCCGATATCTCGCGCAATCGCGGTCAGGAGATTCTTCGAAGACTGCTCGGCTTCACGCCACGTATCGCGACGCGCTTCCCATAGTGCCTCGATGAAAAGGGCAAATATACTGAGGGCGATGACCGTCGCAATCAGATTCAAAAGTGTGCCAGGGACGCTCCATTTGAGCACGGCGCTTGGGCGTGAGACGCGAGATATCATGTAATCTTGAATCTTTTACAGCCATCATGACGGCTTGAATGAGTGGCGCGCCTTTTAGCGGCTTTCATCCCAAAGCCCTCGAACAAAAACCTCATGCCATAGGAAAGATCGAGAGTCGCTCACTTTTCTTGCGTGGGTCTTGCATAATGACAAACGATGTCATCGAAGCTGCGGCCTGAGCAAGCGTTCCCCCCTCTTGCCTTACTTTTTGTGTTGGTCAGTCAGTCGTCTCCCTCGGGACAAGGCCAGATTTTTGGCGCGATCAATCCTTGCGGCAACTTTGTTTCGCTCGTCCCGCAGGCCAGGGCGAGTTGCTCCTGTGTGAGGCCGATCGCCCTGCTTAAGTTGGTTCCACGAATCTGGGTCATGAAAAGATAGGCTCTGCTCATATCGACCTCCGTCAAATCTTGCCCGTCGAGCTTGGCGCGCGAAAGATTCGTGTAACTGAAATTCATTCCCGCCATTTTGGCATTGCTGAATATAACGCGCGCTGCTTCTGCCCTCGACATATCCACGCCGGTCAGATCCGCGCCGGTGAAGTCCGAACGGTTCACTTCTGCCTTGGAAAAATTGCTTCCGGCTATTTTGGCACCGGTGAAATTGGCGCGCCCAACATCAACTGACGAGAAGTTCACATTCGCAAGATTTGCATTGTTGAAATCCACACGCCAACCGACGGCTTTCGACAGGTCGGCCCCCGAGAGATCGGCGCCCTCGAAGCGAGCCCGGCTGATTTCTGCCTCATTGAGCTTCGCTCCCCGTAGGTTCGCGTCGGAGAAATCCGTGAACGTCAGATGAGCCCGACTGAAAATCCCCCCGCTCAAATCGTCATCGGCGAGGATGAGTTGCGTCTTCGAGCAATTCATCCAGTTGACGCCCGGATTAGGCGCATCCTGGCACGTGGCGTGAGCGACCGACGCAAAGCCTATGAGAATGAAAAGAGTTAACCCACGACCACTCGCCCTGAGAACACGAGAAACAGATTTAAAGAGAAGATACGAATTCTGCACAGCCATGCCTCGCCTCCCTGCTCTCAACCCTCAAGCCCGGCTGACTGTTCCGCTTATCGGTGAGGCTCGAGAAAATGCACCACGTATCCGAGCCGGCTCTAATCGGCTCGTTGCAAGCTCAGCTAACACGGGACCGATGCCGCGCAAGCGTTCAACGTTATCCAGTTGCTATGTCCCATGGATAAGCGGGCCACAGATCAGCCTTCAACCTCACGCCGAAAACATCGGTGAGCAGTGCTGCGTTCAGAACGTTGTCTGCGGGCCCGCTTGCAACCACAGCGCCGTCTTTCATCAGGACGAGCTCGTCGCCGACGCTCGCGGCCAACTGGAGATCGTGCAAAATCGCGACCACCGCAAGTCCGCTTCGGGCAAGGCGGCGCGCTTCTTCTAGCACGGCCAGCTGATGTTTGAGATCGAGGCTTGCAATCGGTTCGTCGAGAAAAAGGATCTGCCGAGGCTCGTCGGAACTCCCTGCTTCGAGTTGCGCCAGAACGCGCGCGAAGTGGACGCGTTGGCGCTCTCCACCGGACAGGGACTGATAGTTCCGACGCGCGAGATGCGCGACATCGGCCCGTGCGAGCGCTCCATGCACGATGCGCCTCTTATCCTCATGCCCGAGGCCCCGCCCGATCCCTTCAACACCGAGATTGGCCACCTCGAAGCATGTGAAAGGAAAGCCGAGATCGGAAGCCTGCGGCATCACAGCTCGAGCATGGGCCAAACGCCATGCCGGCAGCGAGCCTATGAGAGCACCATGCAGACGAACCTCCCCTTCTGTCGGGGCAAGCTCACCGCACAGGAGTCTCATAAGAGTCGATTTGCCCGCTCCATTTGGCCCAACGACGATTGTGCAACTGCCGCGCTCCACGGCGAGGTCGACATTGCTCACGAGCGTTCGTCCGTCACGCCGATACGAGACCGCCCTGGCTTCCAGAAAAAGGCTCATAATCCCATGTTCCTTTGCCGGCGCAGAAGAAGCCACAGGAAGAAAGGCGCACCAATTGCAGCGGTGAGAATTCCGATAGGCAACTCGGCAGGTGCCACGATAGTCCGCGCTACGATATCGGCCCCGGTCAATAACGCGGCGCCGAGAAGTGCCGAGGCGGGCAAAAGCAAGCGATGATCGGGCCCCGCGAGTAATCGTAAAATATGCGGCACGACGATTCCGACAAAGCCGATGACACCTGCACTTGCAACTGAAGCACCGACAGAGACGGCCACGAGAAAGATCGCAAGCGCCTTCACCCGTTGAACGGATGCGCCGAGGTGAAAGGCCTCTGCCTCACCGAGCGCAAGCGCGTTCAATCCTCGCGCCAGAAAAGGCATCGCCAGGAGTGCGGGCGCCACGAACGGCACGACGCCAATCACTTTCGTCCATGTCGCTCCGCTGAGCGATCCTAGAGACCAGAATGTCAGGTCGCGCAATTGCCGATCGTCGCTGAGGTAAGAAAGGAGCCCCATGAGCGCCCCCCCGAGAGCGCCGAAAGCGACTCCGGCAAGGAGCATCGTTGCGACGGATGTGCGCCCGGTACGCGTCGCGACAAGATAAAGTCCCAGTGTTGTAAAAAGTCCGCCAGCAAAAGCGCCCAGCGGCAACATGCTGAACGGGAGCGTTCCGACAAGTCTGTCGCCCAAAGTGATGGTAGCGGCTGCCGCGAGTGATGCGCCGGCCGATACACCGACCAAACCAGGATCGGCAAGTGGATTACGGAACAGCCCTTGCATCAACGCACCCGACGATGCGAGCGCCGCGCCAATCAAAAGCCCCAGCAGGAGGCGCGGCAGTCGGACTTGCAGAACGATGAGAGCATCGCCTCCCGTCGTGCCGACGTCCGCGCCGAAAACACTCACCAGAATTGCGAAGATGCGTTTCGTCGCGATGCCGCTCGCCCCGAAATTCAATGCGACGAGACTCACCCCGACAAGCAGCATGGCCAGCATCCCAAGAACGAGGCTATGCTGCTCGCGAAGCTTCTTTCGCTCTATGACAAACGCCATCACGGTTGCGGTGCCTTTTTGACCTCTCCAGGAAGGTCGGGATGCAACGCGAGCATGAGATCATACGCGGCGGCGGACGTGCGTGGACCGAAGCCGAGAAGATAGAGCGTATCCATCACGACGAGCTTGCGCTTGGCCGCGGCCGGGGTCGCCGCGAAAGCCGGGAGCGTAAACGGGTCGGTTGCAGCACCGCCCGGCCCATGATTAATCATCACGATCGCCTCCGGCGCTGCAGCTATCAGATCCTCATCGGACAATGGCTTCCAGCCATCGAGCGCGGACGCGACATTCGTTGCACCCGAGAGCGCCAGCATGGCGTCGGCTGTCGTGCCTCGTCCTCCGACGAGCGGGCGCCCATTTTGGATCGACAGGACGAACAGCGCGCGGGTGCCGGACTTGATCTGCAAGCGCTCCTGAGCGAGGCGCGAGAAACCTTGCTCGACTTCCGCAACCAAAGCCGCGCCTCTCTCCTGCGCCGCAACCGCAGTTGAGATATCGCGAATGCGCCGCACAATCCCGGCAGGGCTCGGCTCGTCTGTGATCCTGATAACAGGAATGCCAGCCTGCTCGATGAGGCGCACGGCATCCGGCGGTCCAGCGGATTCGGACGCTAGAACGAGCGAGGGATTGAGCGACAGGATGCCCTCCGCGCCAAGGGTGCGCAGGTAACCGACATTGGCCTTCGCCTGAAGAGCGCCTGCCGGAAACTGGCTCGTGGAATCGACGCCGACGATCTCGGCCTCTGCCCCCAACTTATAGAGAATTTCCGTGATGGCACCGCCGACGCTCACGATCCGACGGGCGGCATCGGCTCGCGCGGAGGAGGATGCAAAAAGCAGCATGGATGCGAGCATCATCTCGCGACGGGACAGGCGGTTCATGGGTGTGTTTCCCTATTTCGTGAGGATGAGCTTGTCGTTTGCCGTGATGCGCAATCGGTAACGTTCGCCACGATGGACGAGCACAACCTCGCGGCCACCTTCGATCAAGGTCGACACGTCGACTTCTTTGACATTGGCGGGCTTTCCACCCTTCGCCTCGGGCGGCGGCTTGTTCAGCACGATAATCTCCATTGTACTGATTCTAATGTATACCGATATACTGACCATGTATTCGCAGTTTAGAATTATGTAAAACTGCGTCGGCTCAGGTCTATATTGACGCCGTTACTCGATTTAGATATCGGATGCAAATTCTCTCATAGAGAGCCGAGTCAAATAGCCAGCCAGCGCGAAGTCAATTTCGACGCAAGCCAGCCAGATATCCAAACGAACATCTGCAACAACTGGAATCGATGGGACGATTACGTTCCTGTGCGGTGACTTCAACCTGCCTTTGCGCGCATTCTGCATTTGCGCGGAAGGGCCTGAACAACCGGATCACCGATCGCGCGCGCGTTCACTCAGCCCCACCGGAAGGCCGGGACGCTCGTGACAAGGCGCATTGCTCAAACATCAAGGAAATAGCCATGTTCATCGCCATGAACCGCTTCAAGGTCATCAAGGATGCATCGGAGGAATTCGAGCAGCGGTGGTTGACAAGAGAGAGCTATCTGCACGAGCTCGAAGGCTTCATCGAGTTTCATATGTTGCGCGGCCCAGCGCGCGAGGATCATGTGCTCTATTCCTCCTACACGCTCTGGGCCACGAAAGCGCATTTCGAGGCCTGGACCCAATCCGAGCAGTTTCGCATCTCGCACACGCGAGCGAGCGCCGGCCAGCCGCTGACTCTAGGCCACCCGGAGTTCGAAGGCTTCGAAGTTGTCCAGACTATCCGCCGCCCTTCTCAAGTCGCAGCGTGAGAGTTTCCCCATGCACGCAAGACCCGAGGCCCAGACATTGATCCGGCAAGATCTCGCTGAAAAACCAGACGGCATTTTGGAAACAGTTGCCGAAAAGCACGGCGTCCCCCTTCGGGCAGTCTTAGAATGCCTCGCTGATGGCGCGGCTTCTCCTGCCGCGGACGAGAATTTCGAGGGCGTCTGGAGCGACCTGACGAAATGGGGCGAGATCACCTTCGTCGTTCACACTCGCGACGGTGTTTTTGAAACCAAGGGTGCTATTCCCGAGGGTACGACAGGGCGGGGCTATTTCAACGTCCACGGCGACAGCCCTATCAGCGGCCACATCAAAGCGGACCGCTGCCACGTCATCTATTTCGTGGACCGTCCCTTCTTCGGTAAGCGCTCCTGCTCCGTGCAATTTATCAACCATGACGGCGAGGCGATGTTCAAAGTGTTTGTCGGGCGCAACGAGGATCGCAGCCTGAAGGACGATCAGCTCGCACGCTTTGAAGCCCTGCGCGCGCGCCTGACCACGGCCACCTGAGAGGTACAGGAGCCGGCGTTCGCTTGCGCCGGCTCCTCTATAGAACACGAAGTCGATCTTGACGCCCTGACGCTGTCATGCGGGTATTCTTCCTTGGAGATGCCCCATGGAACCAGTAATCGATCCACGCAAAGGCGATACTGAGGACGACGCCTCCAGCACGAAGCAGCGCTCGCTGCTGTCCCTTGCAGGCAGCTTGCTGGCGGAAATCAGCCTGCCAAAACTCATCTCGGCCTGGTTCCTCCTCATCGGCTTACCCTGCCTGCTCCTCGGCGTGGCGCCGCTCTTCGCCTCGATCTGGATAGGCACAATCTCATCCAAGGCCTCGACCATCCTCACCGGACTCTGGCCTGCATTAATATTGGTGACCTTCGCCGTTCTGGGTTGGTTCGGAGGGAGGCCTCTTCTGCGGCTTGCCGAAACCAGTTTCTGGTCCCTCAATTCACTTGCGGTCCAGCCAGCCTATATGCTTTGCCGCGAAGGCCTTCGACATCTCGTCGATCTGTTGTTCCCGCGCCCGACAGCCAAAAGCTTGCGCCCTTATACGCAGGCTGCAACCGCCGGTATCGCAGGCGTTTTGATCTGCGGCCTCGCGCTGTGGGTCGCTGTGCTGGTATGGCCATCCACGCAATGGGTGGGCCACCTCTCGGATTTGGCAGCACCATCCCGTCTCGTATTGGCGGCTCTTGCCAACAGCATTCTGCTGATCGCAGGCTATCTCGCCGTCGCTTCCCTCACATGGGGCATCGCCGATGCGACGATGGCGCAACCTCACGATCTCGTCTCATTCCATCCCGCTGTCGACGGCGTACGGACATGGCGCATCGCTCACCTGTCCGACATCCACACCGTCGGCGAACGGTTTGGATTTCGCATCGAAAGCGGACGCGCCGGTCCGCGTGGGAATGAGAGGTTCAGGCGAACACTCGCGCAGCTGGACAAAATTCACACAGAAAGCCCTCTCGATCTCATCCTGATCACCGGCGACATGACGGATGCCGGTCTCTCGGTGGAGTGGGCGGAATTCTTTGAGGCGCTCACGCCTTATCCGCAACTCGCCGAGCGAATGCTGGCCCTCCCCGGCAATCATGACGTCAACGTGGTCGATAAGGCCAATCCGGCGCGGCTCGACTTACCGACGAGCCCTAAGAAGCGGCTTCGTCAGGTAAGGACAATCTCCGCACTCGAAGCGCTGCAAGGGGCGCGCGTTCAAGTCGTGGAGCGAGAAACCGAAAACCTCGGCGATACTCTCACGAAGGCGCTGGCGGCGCATCGTGCCAATATGATGACCTTCGCCGATAAGGGCTCGTTACGCCTTTCATGGGCATTGTCGAATCTGTGGGCGGCACTCTTTCCGATGGTGCTCCCGCCGGATACCGAGGACGGGCTTGGAGTCATCATTCTGAACTCGAATGCCGAAACGCATTTTTCCTTCACCAATGCGCTCGGTCTTGTCTCAACAGAGCAGGCGCAGGCCCTGGAGATCGCCACCACGCGATATCCACGCGCCTGCTGGATCGTGGCTCTCCATCACCATGTCGTCGAGTATCCACGACCTGCGAAAGCGCTCTCGGAGCGCATCGGCACGGCCCTCGTCAATGGCAGCTGGTTCGTGCGCCATCTCCAACGCCTTGCGGGTCGTGCCGTTATCATGCACGGCCATCGGCATGTGGATTGGATCGGGAAATGCGGTGAGCTTCTGATCGTGTCCGCTCCATCGCCCGTCATGGAAGCGACCAACGATCGAGATACGTATTTCTATGTCCACACGCTAGCGAGAGACCTTGACGGAACCCTCAAACTCATGGAGCCGCAGCGCATCAATATGACGGGCAACGAGCCGAGTTAGCCGCCCTCTCACCCATCCCTCAATAGAACAGGGGCCAATGCGAGAAGGACAGACAAATTTCCGACTTCTGATCCGACGCGCCAACCATATTTCCTGCGGTAAGGTACACGCTACCCACCATAACTGAGGCAGGCCTAATGTGCTGTTCTTGCTGAAGCGCCATCAAGAGCGCCTCGTCCTTCAGGGTGTAATCCAGGACGCTAAGAAGAAAGCGCGCCGTTGTCTCTCTCGCTTGGCCGGAAGATGATCCGCAGCCGGTGGCGGCGATGAAATCGTCAAACCGCCCCTCGTCGCGCGCAATATATTCCAGAACCTGGAGAGCGAGTTGCTGAGCCTCCGTGGGCTTTATGATGTCCGTCAAAACATTACCTGGCATTCGAAGAGCAGCAGTGGCGACAAAACGCGAGACCGCCACGGTGAGGGACAGTCACGACGCGCGCGACATGCAACCCAATACAGGCGGAAATGCGGTAACTAAGTTACGCATTGCCGCTCCGTTGGCAAGCTTTGCCTCTACGCAGCTTATCCCGGATGCAAAATGGACAGGACGGATAGCTCCTGCGCGACCCCTCGATACTGATCACAAGCCGCCTCCCTCGTAATCTTCCCATCGGCTCCGGGATATAAGAAAACCGGCGACCGTCCAGGCCGTCGTTCGATCATCACACTCGCATGCCGCGACTAGTCGGTGCTGAACCGATAGTTCACGCCAGCGCGCACGATGCTGCCTTCGATCCTGCGCTTACCAATGCCGCAGAGAAACTCCTCTTCGGGGGCAATGACGTGAGTGGCTGTGCCGAGATTGTAGTAGAGATATTCGACCTTGGCCGAGAGATTTGCCGTGAACGCATATTCGACGCCGCCTCCCAGAGCCCAGCCCATACGCGTGTCGCTCTTCGATCCCGCCCACAACTCGCTACCCGTGCCTTCGGGGCCGGTCACGACCGAACTGATGGTCGTCGCATTCTTTGTACTGCCAAAGCGAGACCTCCGGTCGCGTAGATCAGAGCCCGATCGAATGCCGTCCAGCCCGGCCGCGCGCAGTCCCAAGCCACTCAAGAAATAATGTGAGCATTTAACTACGGAATATAACCTCGTTTTGTTCAAACCTTTAAGACATGGGAACCTTTAAATAAGTCATTCAAATTGAATAAATTCAAAGAACCGCTCACTCAAATTTACTGCGCATTGATGGAGCTGTATGATATATATCAATATCCCTAGTGTATTACAAAATTGATCCCTCATCCCATACGGACAAATGGGAATTAAAGGTGTAAGATTCCTTTTTCTGGTTCAATGCGCCAGGGAAAGAAGAGGGATTTTTCTATGACTGCATCATCACTTAGCTTCCGATTCGCCGTTACTTTCATTATCGTCGGCATTGCCATGGGTATCGGAATGGCTGCCACGCAGGATCATTCCATCATGCCTGCCCATGCTCACCTCAATCTGCTTGGGTGGGTCTCGCTTTTTCTTTTTGGCCTCTACTATGAGCGCCGTCCGGCTCTCGATACCAGCCGCCTTGCTTTTATCCAGGTTGGCCTGTGGTCAGTCGGGACGATCGTTATGACAATCGCCGTCGCCGCCATTCATCTCGGTTATACGGCTGCGGATCCGGCCGCCGCAGTCGCTTCGCTTATTGTGCTCGCCGCGACGCTACTGTTTGCGTATCTCGTATTCCGCCCGACCACGTCGGCAGCTTCAGGGCCGACCGTGCGGATGAATCCCGCCGAGTGACAGCGCACAAGTGGGCGGCCACTTGCCGCCTACTTCTTTTTACACGAGGCGTCGGTTAAATCCGCTCCCTTTCCATCGGGGCCGGGGCCTGGTTTCTTCTGTCCGGCGTGATTGCCTCCTTTGCGGGCGGCTACGCCGCAGGTCGGCTTGCAGGCATGGAACGGAGCGAGCGCCAGTAGCGACCTTTCCCGGTCTGCCGAGTTCTGACAAAGCTTAGTGAAGAACCTGTACAAACCTGCGAGTACGGGGCTCAACAAGCACCGTGAATCTAACCTCTTGCGGACCCGTTCAATCGCGCCTTTTCGCCAGCTCCATTCTTGTTCGTTGAACGTCAGCGGCGCTGACAACTCCTGACGGAGCGCCGCCCCAGCTGTTACGAACGTAGGTTAGAACCGCCGCCACCTGTTCGTCATCGAGCTGCCATCCGAAAGCCGGCATGGCCGGTGCCGTGGGCTCGGCATCTGTTGCGACGCTGCGGGCACCGCGAAGGACAACACGAATGAGTGTCGTCGGATCGAAAGAACGCAATGATGATGAGGCAGCAAGCGATGGAAACAAATTAGGGACCCCACTCCCGTCCAATGCGTGGCATGCCGAACACCTGTCAAGGTAAATGGCGCTTCCCGCTTTCATAATGGGATCGGGTGCGGGTGACGCGGAAGCAACACTCGCTCTGCCAGGCAAGTCTTTCAGATAGGTCGCGATCGCCCGTAGATCGGGATCGGTCATGCGTGACGTCGACAAGGTGATCACTTCAGCCATGGGTCCTGTCGCGCCGGTCATTCGATTATGTCCAGTTTTGAGATACGCGATCAGATCCTCACTGCTCCATCGACCAATGCCCTGCGCATTGTCGCCGGTAATATTCGGCGCAAACCAACCTTGGATGACAGCGCCGTCGAAAGAAAGAGAGCCTTTATCTCCGCCCAGAAACGTCTTCGGTGTATGGCACGCGCCGCAATGGCCTGGCCCTTCGACCAGATATGCCCCGCGATTCCATTCAGCGGACTTCGCCGCGTCCGGCTGAAACTGTCCCTTCTTAAAATAGAGGACATTCCAGACCGACATCGCGGTGCGAATGTTGAACGGCAATGGCAGCTGGTTCGGCTCCACCTCATGCCGCACGGATGTGATGGTGTTTAGATAGGCCCTGATCGCCAACACGTCTTCCCGCGACATCTTCGTAAAGAAAGGATAGGGCATCGCCGGATAGAGATATGCACCGTCAGGGCGCCTCCCTTCGCGCAAGGCCGTATCGAACTCATCGTCTGTCCAAGCCCCGATGCCCGTCTCGAAATCAGGCGTGATGTTGGGAGCGACGATCATCCCGAATGGCGTTTCAATGGAACGCCCGCCGGCAAAGGGCTGCTTCTGATCCGGCAACGTGTGGCACGCCGCACAATCCGCCGTCGTTGCCAGATAGCGTCCTCGTTCGATCCGCGCAAAATCCTGCGCATCGGCCGCGCTCGCGGGGCTACTCCGCTCACTCCCGAGGATAAGGACGAGAACCGACAGGCAGGTCGGCGCGAGGACTGAGATTGTGAGCGATTTAGCCATGCATGAGACCCCCCGGATTCTTGAGATACTTTTCCCGGATCGCCGCAGCCGACCAGTAAGCGAGGGCCCCGACCGTATCGGTCGGATTGTAGCCGGCATTCTGCGGAAACGCGTTTGCGCCGACGACGAAGAGATTGGGCACGTCCCAGCTCTGGAGGTAGCGATTGATGGCGCTTGTCTTGGGATCGGTTCCCATGATCGCACCACCGCAAAGGTGCGTGGTTTGATATTTGGTTATGTCGTAAGGCCCTTTTCTGTATTCTTTCATGACTGCCTTCGCACCCATGGCCTGGATGATTTCGGCAAATCGATCCGTCAGAAATGCATTCTGCTTCAATTCATTCTCGTGGAAATCGATCGTCATTCGTACGAGGGGACGATTGAAGCGGTCGCGATAATTCGGGTCCAGGTCGAGATAGATATCGCGATAGCTATAGAAACTTCCATGCGTGCCGGTTCCGGGTTTGACGGTGCTGAGGTAATTGTCTCGAACAGCCGACTTCCATTCCGCGCCCCAGCGCGGGGTGCCTGGAGGAACAGGCGTGGTCTCGATGGGACGCCCATTGGTCTGAACTTGTCCCACATATCCGCCTCCGACGAAGCCGTGCGGCCCATGATCGAAGTTGTCGCCATTGAACTCGTCGATGCACATGCCAATGGCACCGGATGCGATGAATGGATTGAAGTTGAACTTCGTGTTGTCGAAGAATCCGGTGACGTCGGAAATCGTCTGATGGGTAAAGTTGCGACCTATCACGCCCTCATTGGCGACCGGATCGTATGGTTTTCCGATTCCGGAAAGCAGCAGGATCTGCACGTTGAAGATCGTGTAGGCGGAGAGGATGACGATATCCGCCGGCTGCTCCCATTCCTCACCGCTCGTGTCGACGAAGGTTACCCCGGTCGCCTGTTGGCCCGCCTTGTCGACGTTGATGTGCGTGACTTCGCTATTGTCCCGAAGCGTGAAATTCGATTTGCGCATCAGAACAGGCAGGATCGTCGTCTGCGGGCTCGCCTTGGAGTAATTCCCGCAACCGAACCATTCGCAGAAGCCACAATAAGTGCAAGGCCCGAGACGCACACCGAGGGGGTTCAAGTAGGGTTGAGACAAATTACCGGACGGTTGCGGAAACGGTTTGTATCCGAGATCGCGCGCGGCTTTCGCAAACAGCGCATGACTGAAAGGCTGAGCTTGCGCCGGAGTGGGATAGGGCCTCGAGCGCGGCCCTTCGAAGGGATTTCCTCCGTCTTGGATTGTTCCACGCAAATTACCTGCGGTACCGCTCGTTCCGCACAAATATTCGAAACGATCGTAGTGAGGTTCCAGTTCGTCGTAGGTGATGTCCCAGTCCTGGATTGTCATGTCCGGCGGCAGAAAGTCCGCGCCGTAGCGTTCCGTCAGATGTGTTCTCAGGATGAAATCGGACGGCAGAAAGCGCCATGTCTCCGCATTCCAGTGAACGCCGCCGCCGCCGACTCCGTTGGGCGGCATGAACGCGCCCCAGGTTCTGATGGGGAGTGCCGTTTGGTTCATCTTGTTGCGGAAGGTGAACGTCGTCTGATCCGGACGCAAGAACAGTTCGTGACGGATGCGATAGCGGAGTTCGTCCTGATTGTAGGTTGGTGGATAGTCAGTCGCCGCATCCCTCCAGGGGCCGCGCTCGATCCCTGCCACCTCCAGCCCAGCATCGGTCAGCTCCTGTGCGATGATCGATCCGGCCCATCCGACTCCGACGATGACCACGTCCTTATGCGGGAGCCTTCGAGCCATCGATCGACCTCTCAGCTTTTTCTAGGCGTCCAATCCACCCGACCGGTGATGCTGACGGGCGGATGTGGATAGCGCTCGTTGTGACGGCCGACCCAGTCCCGATAATCATACCGGGCCCCCGGAAATCCGATCATCCGCCAGGACGCCATGTCACGGTTTCCCCCGTAAATCGGATCCGCGAAAAATCCCTGCTGCACGTCCTTCAGCACCATTTCGAAGAAGGCCTGCCCATCGGCATCGACAAGCTTGAGCGAGCTGCTTTCGAGGCCCTTCAAGATCTCGTCCTGGCGCTCCGCCGTCAGCGCGACGAACGACCGGCTATCTGCTCCGCCTTTGCAATATGCCTCCAACGCCGCGAGGCCCTTTCGGTATTTCTGCGCCGGCCCAGCTTCATCCTGAGGCCCTTGTTCCTTAGTGCCCCTGAGAAACGGCGGTCGCATGTAGAGACCTTCCTGGCGGCCGTAGGGACCGACGAGCTGACGATCGATGAAAACCGCGCATCCAGAATCTTTTCCTCCCGGAGTTTCGGGATCAGGCGGGATGATGCGATCTGCCAGAGCTTCGACCATTTCTGCCTCGGGCCCGGTAAAGTAAAGCCAAGGGCCTGGTTTGACTTGATCGGGAGGTACTCCGGCATTGGGCTCCCAAGGTAACCGGCCCGACAGCACTCTCGCCCGCGCGCCAATGCTGCCACCGATAAGGATGGCTGTCGTGGCCAGGAAATCGCGGCGACGAAGCGGCATCGGAACACCCCGATTGCAAGGGTGGAACCATCTTGCGCAGCCTATGTTCCTTGCGCAAAAGAGGGAGGACTTGGAACATCTTCTGTTGGGATGAAACTCAGACATCAAGGTCGGCTTGATCGAAGAAGCTGGGAGCAAATTGGAAGTGCCGACAGCGGTCGAGAATATGGAATTCGAACAATCCGCTAAGTCTTCCGGGTGAATTGACACCTCGGATTCGGAAGCTCAGCATCGTCGCACGGCCTCTCCAGCAGCTCGGGGATGCGGAATGCAGATTTTTCGTCCGCAGGCCGACACCATCGCACGGGTCGTGCTGGTCTCAATCGCACTCCTTCCGGTGTTCGTCGTCGGCCTCGCCTACGCAATTGTGCGATCGCCCTACGTGACCGCGCAGAATGAGACGCGCGAGCAACCGATACCCTTCAGTCACAAGCATCACGCCGGAGAACTGGGTATCGATTGCCGCTACTGCCACACATCGGTCGAGAAGGCCCGGTTTGCCGGAATGCCGCCGACCGAAACCTGCATGACGTGCCATTCCCAACTGTGGACCAACGCAGGTATGCTCGCGCCGGTTAGGATGAGCCTCGCGGACAATCAGCCTCTCCGTTGGCGCCGCATCAACACGCTGCCGGATTACGTTTATTTCGACCACAGCATCCATCTGGCGAAAGGCGTCGGTTGCAGCACATGCCATGGGGCGGTCGATCAAATGCCGCTCATGCGGCAAGCCGCGCCCCTCACCATGGGGTGGTGCCTCGATTGCCACCGCAATCCTGAACAATATGTGCGTCCGCGCGAGGCCATCTTCGACATGAGCTGGACGTCGCCTGCGGACCAAACGGAGAAAGGGAAGAGGCTCGTCGCAGAATATCACATTCGCGCCAACCTGACCGATTGCTCCCTATGTCATCGCTGATCCCTTCAGTATCCGAATGCATGATCACACCCGTGGGGGGCCAAAGCGATGAGCTTACGCGTCGACAGGCCCTGAAACTTCTCGCGACGCAGATTGCCCTCGGCCTCGCATCTTGTGGCAAGCCCGACGAGGAAATCGTTCCCTACGTTCGGATGCCCGAGCGACTGGTTCCGGGAGAGCCGCTCCGTTTTGCAACCAGCCTTCCACTCGGTGGATATGCACGCGGCGTTCTGGGGATTTCGATCGATGGGCGACCGATCAAGGTCGAGGGTAACCCACTCCATCCGGCAAGCCTCGGAGCAACCGACGTCTTCGCGGAGGCCGAAATCTTCTCGCTCTACGATCCCGGTCGGTCGCGCACCGTGTTGCAGGATGGTTCCATCGCCTCCTGGGACATGTTCCTCAAGGCACTTATCCCTCAACTTGAGAGGTTCCGAACAATCGGCGGCCAGGGGCTCAGTCTCCTGACCGGCCGCATCACCTCTCCTACACTCATTCATCAACTCGGTCTTATCCTGAAGAGTTATCCGCAGGCACGCTGGTACTCGTATGAGCCCGTCAGTGACGATGCAGAACAAGCGGGCGCAACACTCGCCTTTGGTCGCGCGCTACAGGTGCTTCCGCATCTCGACCGGGCCGACGTGATCGTTACACTCGATGCCGATCCGCTGGGGCCGGGTCCCGATCAGATCAGAAACGCGCGCGGATGGCTCGAAGGCCGCAAAACCGTCGAGGGACAACAAGCCTTCTCGCGGCTCTATGCGATCGAGTCTGCGCCCACCCTGACCGGCGTCAAATCCGATCACCGCATGGCCCTGCATCCGGATCACATTCAGGATGTTGCCATCCTGATTGCGAACGCACTCGGCGCAAACCTATCGACGCCCAACCTTCCGCAGCACGTGTCTCATTTCGTGCATGCCGCCGTTCAGGATCTGACCGCTCATCGCGGTCGCGCATTAGTGCTCGCAGGGAGAACGCTCTCCCCACAAGCCCATGCCCTCGTCCATTGGATCAATGCGCGACTGACCGCCCCCGTCGAATTCTTCGAAAAGCCGGACAGCGCGATCGGCCAGCAACCGGGTTCACTCTCGTCCCTCGCCGCGGAACTTGAGGCAAATCGCGTCGAAATGCTGGTGCTCCTCGACGTGAACCCTGCCTACGACGCTCCGGCAGAACTCAGGCTGAGCCAGCTGGTCTCGCGAGTTCCGTTCAGCATCCATCACGGTTCCTATGTGGACGAGACGGCAAGTCTCTGCCGTTGGCATGTGGCCGCCTCTCATCCTCTCGAAAGCTGGTCGGATCTGCGCTCCGTCGACGGCACGGCGAGTATCGTGCAGCCGCTCATTCGTCCGCTTTACGCCACCCGGACGGAACACGAGCTCCTCGCAAGCCTCGTGGGCAGGATCGACGCTGCATCCTATGACATCGTCCGCGAAACCTGGACTGCGCGCGGCATCGAAAACTTCGACCAATGGTGGTGGCAGATACTCCACGACGGCGTGATTGCAGGATCCAAGGCGCTGCCGTTGACAACCCCAGAGCCCCGCCTGCCAGAAATCACGCCCTCCTCTCCTTCAGAGGGTATGACAATCGTACTTCAGCCGGACGATTGCGTGTGGGACGGCCGCTTCTGCAACAATGCCTGGCTACAGGAATGCCCGAAGCCAATCACCAAGCAGGTCTGGGGCAATGCCTTGGAGTTGAGCACAACCGATGCGAAACGCCTAGATCTTGTAACGGGCGACAACGTTCGTCTCGACGTCCGAGGCCGCTCGGTTCTCGCCCCCGTCAACGTCGTTGCGGGGCATGCACCGGGCGTCGCGAGCCTGACGCTAGGCTACGGCCGAACCGGCGCCGGAGTCATCGGATCGGGAATCGGAGCCAATGCCTTCGCGCTGCGCTCTCCCAATGAGCCCTGGCTGATCCGCGGAGTTGGCATCGCCAAAACCGAGCAGCGAGGGGAAATCCTGACAACCCAGAGCTATGTCCGAATTCCAGGACGCGTGGACGATCTTTATCCCGTCATCACAGTCGCGAGCCTTGCCGATGGAGGGGCAATCAAAGGCAATACGAGTCCACTACCAAGTCTGTATCCAAACTGGCCGCAGGATCGTTATGCCTGGGGCATGGTGATCGACGCGGCTGCCTGCATCGGCTGCAATGCCTGCGTCATCGCCTGCCAGGCGGAAAACAACGTGCCTGTGGTCGGGCCGCAGGAGATTGCGCGAGGTCGCGACATGCATTGGCTCAGGATCGACATCTACGACCACGGTACGCCCGATCAACCGAAACCGGGCTTCCAGCCCGTGCCGTGCATGCATTGTGAACAAGCACCCTGTGAACCCGTCTGCCCGGTGGCCGCATCCGTCCATGATCGCGAGGGCCTGAACGTGCAGGTTTACAACCGCTGCATCGGGACCCGTTTTTGCGAAGCAAATTGTCCCTACAAGGTGCGTCGCTTCAACTTCTTCGCCTATGCCGACGGGCAGGAATATGGCGACCTCGGCGGTGAAGCCGTCAAAGCCCAGCGCAATCCCGATGTGAGTGTGAGAACACGCGGCGTCATGGAGAAGTGCACCTATTGTGTCCAGCGGATAAGCCGCAACCGGCGTGCCGCGGAGAAAGAAGATCGTGTCATTGCCGACGGAGAGGTCGTCACCGCGTGCCAATCCGCCTGTCCGACCCAAGCCATCACCTTCGGCAATCTCAATGACGAACAATCGGAAGTGAGAAGTCTCAAGAGCGGGCCGCGCCATTACGCACTTCTCGGCGACCTCGGAACGAGACCGCGCACCACTTACCTCGCGGATTTCAAGAACCTCAACCCCGTCATAGAGGACGACGCCTCATGAGCGCCGCGCTCGGCCGCCAGGTTTCGCTTGGGCATAATTCGCTCAGCCATGAGTGGATCGCCACGGAACACGCGAGCTACACAGCGATAACGGCTGCGGTGGCCGATCCGATCCTCGAGCGACGTGCCGGGCGAGTGTGGTGGATTGCCATCGGCATCAGCTTCGCTCTCGTTGTCATCACGCTCGTCGCCATCGGTTGGCTGTTCACGCGCGGAATCGGCGTGTGGGGCGTCAATTCAACCATCGTGTGGGGATACGCGATCGCGAATTACGTCTGGTGGATCGGAATCGGAAATGCCGGAACGCTTATTTCTTCCATGCTTCTGCTGACCCGTCAGCGCTGGCGATCATCGATCAATCGATTTGCGGAAACCATGACATTGTTCGCGGCATCGATCGCGGGCCTCTTTCCGATCCTGCATCTCGGCCGTCCCATGTATTTTTACTGGCTCGCTCCCTATCCGAACACCATGCTGCTATGGCCGCAATGGCGGAGTGCCCTGATATGGGATTTCTGGGCCATCCTCTGCTACATCCTGTTCTCGCTGTTCTTCTGGTATGTCGGGCTCTTGCCTGATCTTGCGACCATGCGGGATCGCGCACGCACCCCCCTTGGGCGCGCCCTTTACGGCGCCTTCGCGCTTGGCTGGCGCGGTTCGGCTCGGCACTGGCATTACTTTAAGACCTACTATCCGGCGATGGCTGCCCTCGCGGTTCCGCTTGTGTGCTCCGTGCATTCCATCGTTGGGCTCGACTTTGCCGCGAGCCTCATGCCCGGCTGGCAGGAAAGCATTTTCCCGCCCTATTTCGTGGTCGGTGCCATGTTCTCCGGTTTCGCGATGGTTGTCGTGCTCACAGCCGCCATGCGATGGGGCCTTTCCCTTCAAGCATTCATCACGATCCGCCATTTCGATGTCATGGCAAAGATCCTTCTGATGGGATCGATCGTCATGGGGTATTCCTACGCGACGGAGTGGTTCATGGCCTGGTATGGCGGTGATCCAGTCGATCGCTCACTCGTGGCCTATATGTTCGCGGGCTCCTATGCTCCGCTCTATTGGATATTGCTTCTCTGCAATTGCATTCTCCCGCAGGCTCTCTGGTTCCCACGCGTACGTCGCAGCATCCCGGTGCTTGTCGTCATCGCCATTCTGATCAATGTCGGCATGTGGCTGGAGCGGATCCTTATCATCTGGAATACGCTGTCTCACGACTACATGCCTCCTCTCTGGCGCCTCTTCTACCCTACAATATGGGACTGGGCATTGTTGTTCGGGCCGCTTGGATTGTTCGCGTTGCTATTCCTCTGCTTCGCGCGCCTCGTGCCGGCAGTATCGATGCATGAGGTCCGACAGCTCTGTCGCGAGGAGAAAGCGGCATGAATGGACCTCTCCTCGCCGAATTCCGCGATCCGGATGCTCTGCTCGCTGCCTCGCGACAAGTTCGCGAAAACGGGCACAGCATTCTCGATGCGTTTACGCCATTTCCCGTGGAGGGGATCGCGGACACCATCGATATCGCTCCTTCCCGGATCCGCGGGGGCATGCTGGTCGCCGGTCTTGGCGTGGCTGCGTTCGCATATTGGCTGCAATGGTGGAGCGCTGTCATCGACTTTCCACTCAATCTCGGCGGTCGACCGCTGCACAGTTGGCCGGTCTTCCTCCTCGTGCCCTTCGAGATCGGAGTTCTTGCAGCCGCCGTGGCCGGGTTCGTCATTCTTCTTTGGCGCTGTGGCCTGCCGCGGCTGCACCACCCGGTGTTTGGGGCAGTTCAGTTTGAGAGGGCGAGCCAGGACCGCTTCTTCCTGCTCACGAAAGAGAAGCCCGATTCGCGCGACGGACGCCTTCGTGACCTTCTCCATCAAACAGGAGCGCTGACCGTCTCGGAGGTCGGATCATGAGATGCATCCTGCTGCTCATGGCTCTGTGGGTTCTTGCCGGCTGCAAAGATCAATCCATGCAACGACAGAACCGATACGACGTGTTCGGGCCAGCCGGCCTATGGCCCGACGGGGCAGAAGCCCGCCCACTGCCCGCCCATGTCGTCGCGCGTGGCGATCTCTCCCGCTTGGCGGAGATAACAACACCGCCGCAGGTATCCTTGGCGCTTCTTCGACGTGGCGAGGAGCGTTACAATGTCTTCTGTTCGCCATGTCATGGTCTTTCCGGCTACGGTGAGGGCATGATCGTTGCGCGCGGTTTTCCCACACCGCCATCCTATCATACCGCACGCTTGAGAGCGGCACCGGCGCAATATGTCTTCGACGTCATCACCAATGGTTACGGCGTCATGTATTCTTATGCAGCGCGCGTCCCTCCGCAGGATCGGTGGGCCATCGTGGCCTATGTCCGGGCCTTGCAACTCTCGCAAGGAGCCCAGGAAGCCGACGTGCCGGAAGCGAAGGAGAAGCTGCCTTGACAAGCTCAGCCCTCCCTTCCCGGTTTTCGCCGTTTCCACTTGTCGCCTGGGCGGGAGGGGCCTGCGTGGTTCTCGGGCTCGCCGCGCTCCTGTGCACCAAATCGCAAGCGGTGGCGCAAGGCTGGCTCGTCGCGTTCGTTTTCTGGAGCAGTATCCCGGTTGGAAGCCTCGTCGTTCTGCTGATCCATCGCCTCGTCGGCGGTGAATGGGGCGAGGTGCTTAGCCCGACGCTTTTCTCCGCCGCCAGCATGATCCCGCTCGTCATGCTCGCATTTCTGCCGCTCGTGGTGAACCTCTCGGCGGTTTTCCCGTGGGTCGCGAACCCACAATCGCTTCCGCCGGGGCTCAGCAGGTTCTACCTCAACGAACCATTATTCCTGGCAAGGACGGTTCTGGCACTCGGTGGGTGGTCGATCCTCGCGTTGATGATCGCGCAAGGACGTTGCACCACGCTCGTCGCAGCTCTTGGTCTGGCGTACTACGGACTGGTGATCAGCCTGATTGCCGTCGACTGGATTCTCTCGATCGAACCTCGCTTCGTCTCAACCGCATTCGCGGCAGGCATCGCGCTTCAGCAAATTCTAGCCGCCTTCGCGTGGGTTGCACTCACAACACCAGAAACAGTAGACCGGCGCATTGCAGGAGACTTGGGCGCTCTTCTCATCGCGACATTACTCGGCGTCGTCTATATCGGTCTCATGTCCTATATCGTAGCCTGGTACGGTGACCTGCCGGTCCAAGCGGAATGGTACTTGCGCCGCATGTCCGACGGCTGGGGCTGGGCCATTGTGGCGGCTGTTATCCTCGGCGCGATCATTCCTTGCGCTCTCTTGGTGAAGAGCGATCTTAGACGAAACTGGAAAGTTCTCCGCGCTGTCGGGGCGCTGATCCTGATTGGGATCTGGCTCCATTTGGCATGGCTGACCGCGCCTACCTTCGCGTCCGGATGGTTGATCGCGGCGATTGTCGGACTTGTCGGACTGACGGCCCTCTCATTCGGGCTTTCCAAAAATCTCGCATCGCGGATGCCAATCGGAAGTTGGGTCGATGACGGATGATGCGCGCCAAACCAATGAACTTCCTGAGAAACCCGGCGTCGCCACGCGGCCCGTACTCCTCGTCGTGATTGGCTTCTTCGCGTTCGTCGGCGTCTCGCTCGCCCTTCTCAAAGCCTACTATACATGGACGATCCGTACGCCGGTCTTCACGCCCCCTCGTCTTTTCCCGGAGCCACGGCTTCAAGCCGATCCCAGGCCCGATTTGGAGCATCTGCAGGCGGCCCAACGCCGACAGTTGATGGAATACGCGTGGGTCGATCGTAATCGAAGCCTCATCCGGATCCCGATCACACGCGCCATGGATCTGATCGCCGCGCGCGGTGAGCAAGCCTTTTCGCCGCTTGATGAGCCGGAAACTTCTTCTCCCGTTCGCATCCCGGAGAAGCGGCCATGAGAGTGCTCATGAACTACCTTGCCGCTTTCCTGATGCTGAGCGGCTCAGCTTGGGCGGGATTAAGCGAGCGGGATCTTGCAGCTGTGAAACTTGCGCCTTTGACCGATGCTCGACTGCCGCCTGGACTGACATTCTTGGATTTCCATAACCGCAGGATGTCGATCCTCACAGCCATCGAGGACCGCCCCGCGCTGTTGGTTCCAGTCGACTATACGTGCCGCTCGACCTGTGGCCCGACGCTTGCAATCGTCTCGGCCGCGCTCGGTGAAACCGGGCTCGCCCCGGGGCGTGACTACCATGTGATCGTCGTCGGCATCGACGCGAGAGACGGGATCGAGGATGCTCGCGCATTACGGGACACACAGATCGTCGATCCAGCTGTCGGCGCATCCACGACATTCCTGCGAGGGGATGCCGAAACCGTTCAATCATTACTCCAAGCGCTCGACTATCAAGTAGTCTATGATTCCGAGAACGATCAGTTTGCCCATCCGAACGGCGTTCTGGCACTCACATCCGATGGCAGGATATCCCGGGTGCTGTCAGGCATCGGTCTTGATTCCCAGAACTTGCGCCTCGCCCTTCTCGAAGCCGGCGAGGGCAAAATCGGAGGCCTGAGGGACCGCTTCATCCTCATGTGCTATGGCTTCGACCCCGTCCATGGCATCTATACACCCCTTATCAAGCGCGTTCTTACGGCGACTGGGACTCTGACAGTCGGCATATTAGGCGTCGTCCTTGTTCTTCTGTGGCGTCGCGATGGACGAGCACGGAGGGAGGCATCCTGATGCTGTCCTTTCTGATGCCCGAAGCCGCTTCGACACAGGCATCGGAAACCGATGCAATCTATCTTGCATTGGTCGGCTTCTCTCTCGTAATCGTCCTGCTCGTCGCGGGTCTCATCATCGTCTTCTCCATCCGCTATCGCCGCAGCGTGCGAGCAGAGAGAGGTCCGCTACCAGTTATCGTCAGCCGTGAACTGGAGATCGGCTGGACCGTGATGACGTTGTTCATCGCGGTTTTCATCTTCTGGTGGGCGGCATCGGCGCGGCTCTCTGCCCTACCACCACCCCCTGGCGCGCTTGAGATTCATGTTGTCGCCCGCCAATGGATGTGGAAGACACAACACTCCAACGGCGCGCGAGAGATCAACGAACTTCACGTACCGATCGACAGACCTGTCCGGCTCGTCATGACGTCCCAGGACGCCATCCATTCATTCTTCGTGCCCGCCTTTCGCATCAAGCAGGACGTTCTGCCCGGCCGCTACACCGAGACCTGGTTTCAGGCCGATAAGCTTGGTTCATTCCATCTTCTGTGCGCTGAGTATTGCGGCACCGAGCACTCGCGGATGATCGGTCGCATCGTCGTGCTCAGGCCCGAAGACTACGGCCGCTGGCTCTCGGTGCAACCCCAAAGCGACGACTTCGCCCGCGAAGGAGAAGCGCTCTTCGTCGCAACTGGATGCGCGGGTTGCCATGCTCTTTCGTCCAAGGTCCATGCGCCGAAGCTGACCAATCTCTACGGCCATGTCGTCCAGCTTTCGGATGGTCGGTCCGTCACGGCAAACGATGCCTATATCCGGGACTCGATTCTTCAACCGAACCGCGACATTGTCGCCGGCTACGAGCCGATCATGCAGAGCTTTGCGGGCATTCTATCCGACGGTGAAATCCAAAGTCTCACCGCCTACATCCGATCGCTGTCGGTCACACCGGGTGAGAACGCCGCCGCACCAGGACAACGAAGCCCCGCCATGGTTCCGGGCGGAGCGATCGAAAGGCCAAACTCCGCAGCCCCTCAGGGAGGCCAGCCATGACGACCGTTGCAGTCCCGGAAGATCTGCTTTCATCGCAAGAGCCGAGTTATCTGAGCGCCGGACATAGCCTGGCCTCGTGGCTTCTCACGACGGATCACAAGCGTATCGGGATCCTTTATGGGATCACCATCACCGTGTTCTTCTTTCTTGGCGGCATAGCGATTGCCATCGTGCGGCTCGAGCTGTTCACGCCTCAGGCCGATGTCGTCACCGCCGACACCTACAACAGACTCTTCAGTTTCCATGGCATCGTTATGGTCTGGTTCTTTCTTGTTCCATCGATCCCCACGACCTTCGGCAATTTTTTTCTGCCCTTGATGATCGGCGCGCCGGACGTCGCCTTTCCAAGACTCAACCTGTTCAGTTGGTACCTCGCCCTGGCGGGAGCATTCCTCACGCTTTACGCCCTCATTGCCGGTGGGGTCGATACCGGCTGGACATTCTACACGCCGTTCTCGACCATGTTCTCGAACACGTATGTCCTGGCCGCCGCCGCGGGCGTGTTCGTGATCGGCTTTTCGTCGATTGTGACGGGAGTGAACTTCATCGCCACGACGCACATGCTGCGTGCGGAGGGCATGACGTGGTTTCGGCTGCCTCTCTTCGTATGGGCCATCTACGCCACAAGCATCGTCATGGTTCTGGCAACCCCCGTCCTTGCCGTCACCCTGCTCCTCATCATCGGGGAACGATGGCTTGGGCTGCCATTCTTCGACCCAGCTCGTGGCGGCGACCCGGTGCTCTTCCAGCACCTATTCTGGTTCTACAGCCATCCGGCAGTCTACATCATGGTGCTGCCGGCCATGGGCGTGGTGTCCGAGGTCATCGCATGCTTCGCGCGTCGCCGCCTCTTCGGATATGCCTTCATGGTCTATGCCCTCATCGGCATTGCCGCGATCGGCTTCTTCGTATGGGGACACCATATGTTCGTCGCGGGGATGTCGCCTTATGCCGGTCTGATCTTCTCGTTCCTGTCCTTCATCGTCGCAGTGCCGTCCGCCATCAAGGTCTTCAACTGGACGGCGACTCTCTATCGCGGTCAGATCGGGTTCGAGGCTCCCATGCTCTACGCGCTCGGCTTTCTCGGCCTGTTCACGATCGGTGGACTGACCGGACTCTTTCTCGCGTCGATCCCAATCGACGTCCACGTGACAGACACCTATTTCGTCGTGGCGCACTTTCACTACATCATGGTCGGGGGCACCGTTTCGGCCTATTTCGCCGCGCTGCATTTCTGGTGGCCGAAAATCACGGGCCGGATGTACCCCGAGTTCTGGGCCCGCTTCGCGGCGATCCTGATGTTTTTCGGATTTAATTTCACATTCTTCCCGCAATTCATCGCCGGCTATCTTGGTATGCCGCGCCGATACCATGTCTATCCGCCGGAGTTCCAAATCTACAATGTGATGTCGTCCTCTGGGACTCTCATCCTTGCGGCTGCCTACCTTCTGCCCTTCGGCTACATGCTGTGGTCGCTGATCAAAGGACCGCGTGCTACCGGCAATCCGTGGCAGGCGACAGGACTTGAATGGCTCACGCCATCACCGCCGCCGCGTGAGAATTTCCCGCGGATGCCCCGCGTCGACATCGGCCCATATGGCTATCATCCCGAAGGAGTGGCACCCGCGCCGGATCAACCCCACCGCAGCCAGGGAGACCAGGCGTGAGTGACAGTCCTGTCGTCATCCGGGAACCCTGGCGCGATTTCAGTCGCGAGCGTGAGGGAGCCACATTCGGCATCTGGGTCTTTCTCGCAAGCGAAGTCCTGTTCTTCGGGGCACTCCTCCTCATTTACACGATCTACCGCCTGCAAGACCCGGAGGCTTTCGCGGCAGCCGCTCGTGAAACGAACATCTGGTACGGCACGATCAATACCGCCGTCTTGATGACGAGCAGTCTGACGATGGCCGTGGCAGCCCAAAGCGCCGTGTTGGACTTCAGGCGCATGGTGGTGTGGTGCCTTGCCGCCACCGCCGCACTGGGAATGATTTTTCTGATCATCAAGGCGTTCGAATACGCGCAGGACTTCGAGAAAGATCTGATCCCTGGGTCGAACTTTGCCCTGAGTGAACCCGCGGCGCAGCTTTTCTTCGCGCTCTACTGGCTCATGACAGGCGTTCACGCGATTCACCTTACAATCGGGATTGTCCTGGTCGGGCGGCTCAGCCTGCTCGGGGGGCTCGGCCGTATGATGATCCGCGAGAATCCGCAAATCGAGGTCACCGCGCTCTACTGGCACCTCATCGACATCGTCTGGATCGTCCTCTATCCCCTGCTCTATCTCGTGGGTCGCACATGAGCGGGCAACCGGAACGCATCGGCATTCGTGAGATCTGGCGAAGGAACTTAGCTATTTGGCTCGCCCTTCTCGTCCTTCTCGCGGCAACGCTTCTCACAGCACACGTGAATCTCGGGGCTTTCAACGTGGCGGCAGCGCTCGGCATCGCCGCACTCAAGTCCCTCGCCGTCGCCCTGTTGTTCATGGGCCTCAACCGCTCCGTCACCCTCGTCAGGCTCACCGCAGCGACGGGGTTTCTCTGGCTTGTGATCCTCTTCACGCTGACGTTGAGCGATTTCCTGACGCGATCATCCTGAATCGCCTAAGATAGGTCTCGTAGCCCTAAGCACCGCGCCATCAGTTCCGCGAGCAACATCCTCGAGCAGATCGACATGGGCCTAAGCAGAAGCGCACCCCAGCCGAATTGCGGCACGCGCAGCATGGGGATTTCACCGTTGGGATAAACGGCTCCCGTCAGTCTTCTCATGCCGGCATTGCCTCGGCCTTCGCCGCCGCCGTCTTAACCTCCTTCGAGCTGAGAGTAACGCTGGCAAAGCCATGATCGATCTCTCAAATGAGCTCACGCACCTTGTCGGAAGCAATGGTAAGCGCGATGGCTTTGGCGTTCGGGGTCCCCCGGGCCAGCGCCTCGGCGAGATGCGCGGCTTGTTTGACGTCAATTTTCGGCGGCATCGGCGGCTCGTTCGGATCGACGATGGCCTCGACCACAACCGGTCCGGGTGTCGCGAGCGCTTGACGCAGAATATCGCCGCAGGTCGACGGATCTTCGATGGTGAACGCGGCACAGCCGAATCCTCTGGCGACGGTCGCGAAATCGATCGGCTGTAGCTCGCAGGCGTATTCAGGATTGCCCAGGAAAACCATCTGCTCCCATTTGATCTGTCCAAGCGAATTGTTCTTGATGACGATGGTCTTGACGTTGAGATTGTATTTCATCGTTGTCGCCAGCTCGCCTAGCAGCATTGTCAAGCCGCCATCGCCCACGAAGGCAATCACCGGGCGCTCAGGATGTGCGAGAGCGGCCGCATTCGCGTAAGGAAGGCCACAGGCCATTGTGGCCAGATTGCCGGAACATGAGAACATCATGCTTCCGCGTACATCGATGTGGCGCGCAGCCCAGGTCGTGATCGTACCGGAATCGGTGGCAATGATCGCATTGTCGGGAAGGATCTTGTTCAATTCATATGCGACGACCTGCGGCTTCATGGGAGTGTCTGTGCGGGTCCCGCGCTCCTTCATCAGCTCTCGCCACTTCGCCATTTCGCTCTGCGCCGTTTCGAGGAATGACCGATCTCGATGATATTCGAGCCGAGATAGAAGGGCTTGCAGAACGCGGGCGGAGTCTCCCACGAGGGCGGCATCGACCGGATAGCGCAGCGAAACGCGCTGTGGATCGAGTTCGATCTGAACGCATTTTGCCTGCCCAAGCTTTGGATAGTACTCGATGTAGGGAAAGCTTGAGCCGACAATCACAAGGGTATCGCATTTTTCTAATACTTCCTGCGAAGGCCTTGTCCCCAAGAGGCCCGTTCCGCCGGTCGTATAGGGATGATCGTCCGGCAACACACCTTTGCCGAGAAGGGGCTTGACCACCGGCGCGCCCAACCGCTCCGCCAAAGCTGAGATTTCGGCCCTGGCGCCCAGCGCACCGCGTCCAGCCATGATCACGATCTTCTTGCCAGCGTTCAGGATCGCCGCCGCACGCGCGAGCTGGTCATCGGTCGGCATCTGAGCACCTTCGACCATGAGGGCGGAGACATGGTCGGCGGGATTCCGCTTCGACCGGATATCGGCCGTCACGGGTTGGTCCTGGAAATCCACCGGAACAGTCAGATGAGCGACGCCTCTTTGGGCAAGGGCCGCGCGACAAGCCAACCCGGTAACATTCTGGATATGGGCCGACCCCATAACCCGCGCGTTGTAGACGCAGACATCCATGAATAATTTGTCGAGCTCGACATCCTGTTGTGTGTAGGTGTGCAAAAGATCGTGGAACTGAAGCCCTGTGATGGCGAGCACAGGTTGACCGTCTAGCTTCGCATCGTAGAGACCGTTCAACAGATGGATTCCACCGGGGCCTGACGTCGCGACGCAAACGCCGAGTTTACCAGTCCATTTTGCGTAGGCGCAGGCCATGAACGCGGCCGCCTCCTCATGACGGACCTGCACAAAGCGGATCCTGTCCGCGGCCTTCCGGAACGCTTCGATGATACCGTTGACCCCGTCTCCCGGAATCCCGAACACGATCTCCACATTCCAATCGATGAGGGTTTCGACGAGAACATCGCCAGCGGTCGAAGCCATGATATTCTCCTTCGCCTCGTTGTCGTATCGCGCAGATCAGATGGTTGTCAGCTGTGCTGAAAACATTTCGGGTTGGCGCTTGTTCCCACGGGGTAAGCGGCGCAGCTGGCAGTTCCATCGAGATGCGTCGATTACGATGCTGCGTCCGCCTCTCACGCTGGAACCGCTCCTCCAATCCCTCGTTGGGCAACATCTGGGAGATTGAGCGATTCCTCGAGGAGATAAGTCAAAATATACGCCCAAACAGGAGCGAAAGGCCGATCATATTGCCGAGCACTACGAGGAACGTGGTGTACCCGAAAAGGAAGCCGAACGACGGGCCTGGGCAACGGTCAACAAAGACGATGCCGGGGGTAAGAAGTCCGGCTCAGGGCGTGGTCAGTCGACGGGAAATCCTGCGGCACATAAGGGCGGCCGACGAGGTGGCGCCGCATCGGCAGCGAGACTAAAAAGCCGCCGCTACTCGTGAGCGCCGGGGACATTGAAATGAAGCTTCGGCTTAGCGGCTGCATCGTGTCCGTCGGGGATTTTTCGGGCTCTGCGAGAACTATGTTGTCGTGCGACCCAGCGCCGTAAAGATCACGCACTCACGCACAACGAGAGCGAGAATAAGTGGGGTGCGTTAGTGCTTATAATGGAGGCCACGCTACGGAATCCGGCAACTCGTCGGCCTGGTTGAGGTTCGTCATTGCCGTCACGAGTTCGCAACGCAGTCCTTCACGCGCGTAGATCATGTTAACGGCGCCCTCGAAATCGGACGCCAGTACATATT
>NZ_JBFRGU010000009.1:0-73909 GCF_052115485.1 Microvirga sp. 2MCAF38
GCAGTCGACTTCATCTTGCTCAGGATGGCGTTGATTTCGGTTTGGATCTTGCCGCGATCGACGTTCGGCGACATCGCCGCCGTCAGCTTGGCCTGGATCGACTTCATGTCTTCAATGGTGTTGTTCATGCCGTTGAAGGCTGTATCGACAGAAGCTGCGCCGAGGCCGAGCGCGTCCTTCACCGCACCGAGCGAGCCGTTGTCGGCGCGGATCGTCGTGGCGATCGACCAGTAAGCGGCGTTGTCGGCAGCGTTCGACACTTTCAAGCCAGTCGAGATACGGCTGCTGGTCTGATCAAGTTGCCCGGCGATGCTCTTCAGCGTCGTCAAGGCAGTCATCGCGGAGGTATTGGTGAGCAGGCTAGACATGTTTTGCTGTCCCTAGAATGAGTAAATCGGGACATACCGGGCTTCCACCGGTATGGCAGTGCGGCGTCATGCCTTCGAATGGGGCCTCATCGAGCGTGCCATTCAATCTGCCATATGTGTCATACTGACCGCATGAACTTGCGCGAAGCTTTGCTCATGGTCAAGTCAGAAAGACATCGTTCGACGAACTAAGCATCTCATCTCTTACAAGATCGTTAACGGAGATGCCGTCCTCGCCACATGCTACAGCGTTACTTCACGTCTAAGTCTTAGAAATAGGATTTGACCAATCCGCTGATCAAAATATTCCAGCCGTCGATCAGAACGAAGAACAATATTTTGAACGGCAAGGAAATGACCGTTGGCGGCATCATCATCATGCCCATGGACATGACCAATGTCGCGACGATCATGTCTATGACGAGAAACGGGAGTGCAATCAGAAAACCGATTTCGAACCCACGCCGCAATTCCGAAATCATGAAAGCGGGGATGATGATTCGCAGATCGATCTTCGCGTCGTCCTGCGCTTTCGGAAAATTGGTCGCCGCCAGGTCGCTGAAGGTCTGCAAATCTTTCGGCCGCACATGCGTCAGCATGAAGTCGCGAAACGGATCCGTCACCTTCACGAATGCTTCCACCTCGGAAATTCTGTTTTCCGTGAGCGGTTTGACACCCTCTTGCCAAGCGCGGTCGAAGGTCGGCGCCATGACGTAGAATGTCATGAACAGGGATAGGCTGATCAAGAACAGGTTGGCTGGCGTGCTTTGCAAGCCGAGACCTGAGCGGAGGAACGACAAAGCGACGACGAAGCGGGTGAAGCTTGTCGTCATGATGAGAAGTCCCGGTGCGACGGAGAGAACGGTCAACAGCGCAACAAGCTGGATGATTTTTCCGCTGGCGGCTCCGTTTCCTTCGGGGATCAGCGACTCGAGGCCCGGAACCTGGGCACTCGCTGTCGTAGCGACAAAAGAAAAAAGAAGAACGGGGAGGAAACGAAGCATCATGAACCGATGGGGTTATATCGCGGGAAAATCCCGCATCGCGCGCGAATCATTGAATGATTAAGGTTTCGACGATCAACTCACGCACTAGCCCTTTCGACCGCAGGCCCGCACGTTCGCTCAGGTCCTCGCGCAGGTGCTGAAGCCCGCTCGCGCCCTGGATTTGCGATACGGTGAGGGTGCGCAAATAGGCAAGCATGTCCTGCCGAATTTCCGCCGCAACCACGTCCGGATTCTGGACATTGCCATTGTTGAATACGATAGAAGATTCAACGCGAACCCAGGTATCGCCCGAATTGGCGAGATTGGTGACGACGGGAGCGAGCGTCTTCAAGACAACATCACCCGAATAGATCAGAGCATGCGATGTTTTTTCCTGCTCTCCCTTTTTGCGCTCGTCAACGGCTCTCTCGACGGCTGAAACGATATACATGCCGAACGCTCCGCCCATCGCGACGGCGAGAACCGTCAAAACGGCGAGCGTGATGAGCCAGCTCTTGCCGCCTTTTGTTGAGGGGTCTGAAGATGATGGATTTGAAGACCGCTTACGTGCCATGCGTTGAGGCTTCTTCACCACGGCGACAGCAGATCGTAAATCTGCTGTCCTACGGCCGGCTGCTGAACTTCCGTCATACGCCCGCGGCCGCCGTAAGAAATACGCGCCTCCGCAATCTTGTCATATGAAATCGTGTTCCGGCGGGAGATATCCCCTGAACGGGCGATGCCCGCGATATTGAGGACGCGAACTTCAAAATTGACGCGGACTTCTTGCGAACCGCTGATGAGCAAGTTTCCATTCGGCAGGACTTCCGTCACGACCGCGGCAACGGAAAGTCTCAATTTCTCGGAGCGATCGATGGAGCCCTTCCCCTCGCTTGAAGTCCCGGACCGAATATCCCCTTCCGCAGCATAGGAGCCCTTGGTTCCATTGAACCCATAGCCCGCATTGAATCCGAGAAGCGACTTTGAGTTCCGCGAGCGGTCCGATGCGTTGTCGAACTGGGCCTTGTCATCGATTTGAATGTTGATCGTGACCACATCGCCGACTTTCTTGGCGCGTGGATCTTGAAAAAGATCGGCCGCGCTTTGATCCCAGAGTGAATTATAGGAGCTTCTGCTCTTAGCCGGATACGCGGTAGGCATCGGTTCATAGGCGACGTTCAGCCCATGGCCAACGGAGGTCATCCGTGGTTCGCGGCCGATATCGTTGGGATCGGTCGCACACGCGGCGAGGCCCAGGAAAAGGGCTATCGTTGAAAGGCGCTTCATTATCCAGCCTTCCCGTTATCCTGCGACCGCTTCGGCGTGTCGTTGATGGTGTTACTGAGCTGGGCTGCGCGCGCCGGCTCCATTTCGTTCAGGACGGCGCTTGCGCTTCTCGCGCCAAGTTTGGCCAAGATCGCGGCGGCAGTGTCGTCCTGCATATTCGCGAGCTGCAGCGCCGCCGCTTCCGGACGCATCCGCGCATAAATAGCGACGACGGATTCGTCAGCCTTGGCCAGGAACTCGTTGCGCCGACGAAACCACTCCTCGTACTCCGCGCGCTTCTCTTCAAGAACCTTGATACGACCCTCGATCTCTTTTTCGAGATTCGTGAGTGTTTCCTTCTGCCATTCGAACCGCGCGTCGGCGGCGGCATTCGCGATATTGGCGCAATACTGACTATTCTTGGGATCGCTTGCGGCCTCGACCGGCTTAGCCGGGCCGGAGCTACGAGCGTCCGGCGCCTTTTGTTGTGCGAGCCCCACACCGGGTATCAGCACAAGAAAAGAAGCACCAAGGAGGCAGACGAAACGGAACGTTGTTTGAGAATTTCGCGAGATCATGGCTTCGAACCGACTTTCGACGATAGCAAGGTCACGGCGAGAAAAGTCACTGAACCACCAATTCGGCTTGGAGAGCTCCGGCTGTCTTAACAGCCTGGAGAATGGCGATGATATCGGTTGGCTTCAATCCGATCTGATTCAATCCTTTGACGAGAGTCTGAAGATCGGAACCACCGATGATCGCCAAATGCCCATCTTGCTCGTTGGCTTGAATCTGCGTGCGCGGAACGACCACCGTTCTGCCTTGCGAGAACGGCTCGGGCTGAGACACTTGCGGGGCTTCTGTGACGCGAACGGTAAGATTTCCATGTGTCATCGCGACCGTTGAGATCTGCACATTCCTGCCGATCACAACCGTCCCGGTTCGTTGATCGACAACGACGCGGGCGGGAGTATCGGGCTGGACCAGCAGATCACCGATCTCCGCGATAAACCGCGTTGATCCGATATCGCTCGGCTTCTGAAGGACGATGCTGCGATAATTACGCGGCGTCGCGACACGTTTGCCGTAACGCCTCATGGAATAGGCGTTGATCGCATCCGTCATGAGCGTCGCGGTTTTGAAGTCCGGGTTCTTCAACTCGAGCACGAGCGACGGCATTTCACGAAATCCGCCAGCGACTTCGCGTTCGATCAAAGCGCCATTCGGAATGCGGCCCGCCGTTGCTACACCTTGCGTCAGCGTCTCAGCCTGTCCTGTCGCGGAAAAACCAGAGACGGCAATCGGCCCTTGAGCTGCCGCATAGACTTGCCCATCCGCCCCCAAAAGCGCGGTCAGCATCAGCGACCCGCCTTTCAGCGAAGTTGCATCGCCCATGGAGGTGACAGTCACGTCGATACGCGAACCCGCTCCGACGAATGCCGGCAAGTCGGCGGTAACGATGACGGCCGCCACGTTGCGCGTGCGAAGTGTCAGGTCGCGCACATTGACGCCCATGCGGTCCAGCATGGATTGCAGCGAGTGTTCCGTGAACTGGGCATTGCGCAACGTATCGCCCGTGCCCTGAAGGCCCATGACGAGGCCGTAACCAATAAGCTGGTTATCGCGAATACCCTGAACGGTGGCGATATCCTTGATGCGTGTCGCAGCCTCCACAGCATTTGCCGTGAACATCGCAAAAAGGAAAAGCATGATCCGCCCGATCATCGTTCACCTATGCGGATACGCCCGTCCGCCTGCACGATGCCCATGATGATACGCCCCGTATCCATGTTACGGACGCGGATCTGTTCTCCAAGGCCGCCAGATTGCAACGGCGCTCCCATGGCCGTGATCGAAAGGCCACCCTCCTCGAAGACGATCTGCGTCGGCGCACCGCGCGTGACGATCTTGGGGTCGTCTACGGCGTTCGCCGGGATGGCTTCACCGGGGAGAAGCGTGCGGCGCGCGGTTTTTCCGATAACGGCGAGCGGCGTTTCGATGACGGCTCCCCGCGCCTGATATCCGGCAGGAAAATTGCGTTCGCGCAGCATCGGCGCCTTAATCTCATCGCCAGGGTAGATCGTGACGGTCGGAACGGGCAGCCGCAACTCTTGTGCGATTGCGGCCTGCGCGCCAGCCGCCATCATGGCCGCCACGACGAAGAGGCATTTGAGCGGGTTTTCCAGCGCCAATTCCATCACCGATCAGTCGCCGCCTTAGCGAATGCCCTTGGAGACCGTTCCAGCCATGTCGTCCGCCGCTTGGATCACTTTGGAGTTCATCTCGAAGGCGCGTTGGGCGGAGATCAGATTGGTAATCTCTTTCACCGGATCGACGTTCGAAGCTTCGAGATAGCCCTGGTGAATCTTACCGAATCCGGGATCGCCCGCGACACCGGTCACCGGCTGCCCGGAGGCTGGCGTCTCACGGTAGAAATTATTGCCGATGGGTTCCAAGCCGGAATCGTTCGCGAAGTTCGCGATGGCGAGTTGGCCGAGATTTTGCGGCAAGGCCTGGCCGTCGATCTTCGCGAAAACTTCGCCGGATTCGTTGATCGTCACATCCACCGTATTCGGCGGGATGATGATGGCGGGATCCAGAGTATAGCCGTCGATGGTCACAAGCTGCCCGTCGCCATTCTTGTTGAACGAACCCGCGCGCGTATAGATCGTTTCGCCGTTCGGGCTGTTGACCTGGAACCAACCACGGCCGTTCAGGGCAAGATCGAACTGGTTCGATGTGTTGGTGAGTGGGCCCTGGCGATGCAGATTGCGGATGGCAGCGGTGCGAACGCCGAGACCGAGCATCGCGCCTTCGGGGATTGGCCGTTCCCCGGCTTGATTGGGAATGCCTTGCAAGCGTTCGGCTTGATAGAGAAGGTCTGTGAATTCCGCCCGCGCACCTTTGAAGGCCGTGGTGTTCACGTTCGAGATGTTGTTGGCGATAACTTCGACGTTGAGCTGCTGGGCGTTCATGCCGGTTGCAGCGATAGCGAGCGCTCTCATGATCGTCTCCTTAAATCGCCATCCGCGAAATTTCCTGATAGGCCGCGACGACTTTGTCCCGGATCGCGATAGCCGTCTGAAGGGCCTGTTCGGCGGACATGACCGCCTCGACAACCTGCTGCACCGAGGCTTTGCCCTTGATGCCGGAAATGGCCGCCGCTTCGCCGACCTTCAACGTATCGGCCGCGTTTGATGCGACCTGAACCATCATCTCGCCGAAGCCGATCTGATGACTCGGTCCAGCGGACGCCGCCGCTTTCTGAACGGACGAAAGCTGCGATGAGGAAACACCGCCTGATCGTTCGACAAAAGATGAGATCGCCGAAATCGCGTCGAGCATCAGGTTCCCCTCAACAAATCGATCATTCCCGAAATCATGGAGCGCGCCTGCTTGATCATTTGCAGGTTGGCTTCGTAGGAGCGGTTGGCCTCACGCATGTCGGCCATCTCGATCAGCACGTTCACGTTCGGCATCTTGACGAACCCCTTCTCATCCGCAGCCGGATTGCCGGGGTCGTATTCAACCTGAAAGGGAGCCTGATCGACTCCGACATCCTTGACGCGCACCGTCGCCGCGCCAAGCGCGCGATCAAGCTCGCTCTTGAAGGTCAAGGTCTTGCGTGCGTAAGGCTCTGAACCCGCCGTCTTGCCGGTCGATTGGGCGTTCGCGATGTTCTCTGACACGATGCGCAGGCGCATGGACTGCGCCTCGAGACCAGCGCCAGCAAGACGTGAGGAAGCCTGAAGCGGATCGATCATTGCCCACCTTTCGCAGCCGAAAGCACCATGCGATGGAAGGCCTTGACGATTCCGGTGTTGAGCGAGTGCGCCCTGTTCACTTCATCCGCCTTGGCCATCTCCTGCTCAAGGCTGACAGAATTGCCGGAATGCAGGATGTCCCAGCTATCGGCCTTCTTGATCTTCGCGGAGCGGACTTGGGCAGTGTCGTAGCCGATGTGGCCACTCTCCGTCGCCACCATCTTCAACTGCGTCTTGTCGAGCGCATCCGCGAAGGATTCCACCTCAAGGGCCTTGAAGCCCGGCGTATTGGCATTCGCGATGTTGCCCGAGATGGTCGCCTGGCGAACGGAGAGCCATTGCGCCTGTCGCGAGGCAACATCGAAAAGGTAGACCGATCCCACACGGACCTCCAAGGCGGCATCTTCTCCGACGGGTCTACGCCGGCTATCTTGCGTGAAGCTGACCTAAGGCGGCTCCCTTCTTCAGACCTTCTTAAGATTCAAGGTCCACCATGCTTTTCGGTGCGATCTGGTGGGGGCCTGTCGACACCGGTTTCAAATTTCGGTTTGTAAGAGGCGTAGGTTGTGATCGTGCGATGGCGCAGACACGGCAATTGGCCCAGTTGCGCACAAAGCGCAATTGCCAGAGGTCCCGCTGAACATTTACTTTTCTGCGAACGATCGTTCGTGGCTCGAGCCTCCATGTGATGACTAGGATGCTACTCCCGCGTGACGATATCCTCGGCGTGTACGACTCTCCCGGGCGAGAAACGCTTCAGCTTCTGAACGGACCGCCGGGGTCCGATTCCGCCCCTACCTCTACCCGGAACGAGAGGCCAGCGCGCGCGCGCAAGACCGCTGAAAGCAATGGCCAGAGTGGAGAAGAGGCTCGGTCACAGGCGATGTCGAAAGACTCCGCCGCTCGTCGCGCTATCGCCAACCGGCTTTGGGAAGCCACGCATAACGATGCTCTCACCGGCCTGTGCAATCGTCAGCATTTCCAGGATTTATTCCGGAAAGCCCTTACGCAAGCGCATTATGCGGGTAGACGGCTCGCCTTTCTCCTGATGGATCTCGATAATTTCAAGGATGTGAACAGCACACTCGGACATCAAGCCGGGGACGCCATTCTCATCGAAACCGCAGAGAATATTCGAACGCTGTTGAGCGCCAACGACACGATCAGCCGGTTCGGGGGCGATGAGTTTGCTCTGCTCCTCTCGGATCATACCCGCGAAGATGAGATCAAGCTTGTTGCGGACCAATTGCTCAGCGTCGCAGCGGCCTCGGTACCGCGTCTTAGCCCGAAGCTGCGCTCGAGCGCGAGCCTCGGCGTCAGCCTCTTCCCAGATCATGGCTCGGACGTCGGGGAATTGATTCAGAACGCCGAGCTGGCGCTTTATCGCGCCAAAGCCGGTGGGCGGGGTCGTGCCGAAGTTTTCAAACCTCAGATGCGCGCTGCCGTCACAGAGCGGCTCAATCAGATGTCGACTTTCCGAGCCCTTCTGGAAACTGGAAGCATCACACCTTACTACCAACCGCAAGTCCGTTTGACCGACAGACGCTCGCATGGCTTCGAAGCCCTCGCACGCTGGATTCTACCCAATGGCGACGTTCTTTTGCCGGGCGATTTTCGGGCCGCGCTGGAAGATCCCGATGCGGCGATCCTGCTCGGAGAGCATATGTTGCGGTGCGTGACCGATGACCTTCGCCGGTGGCGAGAAACAGGCATGCCCGCCTGTAAGGTGTCGATCAACGCAACCGCTCCGGAACTCAAGCGGGGGGATTATCCTGAAAAAATCGCCAGCGTCCTTTCCCGCAAAGGCGTGCCGCCTCGGCTGCTGACAATCGAGATCACGGAAACGGTACTTCTCGATGAAGACGTTTTGCAGCTCGAGAAAACGCTACGCGATCTGAAGGATCTCGGCGTCTCGATTGCGCTCGACGATTTCGGAACCGGGTTCGCAACATTGACACATTTGCGAAGTCATCCGATCGATCAGATCAAGATCGACCGCTCCTTCATCTCGGAACTCACCTCGAACGACGACGATAACGCCATTGTCCGAGCCATGCTCAGTCTCGCCCGCAGCCTCGGAATCGAGACCGTGGCGGAAGGGCTCGAGAACGAGGCGCAACTCAGGTGTCTGCAGATGCTGGGATGTGAATACGCACAAGGCTTCTATTTCGGTCGCGCAATTCCTGCCGATGAAGCCGAGGCGTATTTCCGTGCTCACCGGGCCTACAGGAAAGCTAATCTCGCGCACTTCCGTATCGGGGCGGCCTAGAGTTTGATCGATCGTGTCTCTTTGAAACACGGTCAAACTCTCGATTCCTTATTGCCGCGTGATCCGGGCGAACAACCGGTTTCCACTTGTTCGATCATGCTCAATTCCTATCGGCGAGTGCCGTTTCAAGAAACCGGTCGATCCCCTGCCGCAGATGGCGAAGCTGATGGTCGAGCGTGTGCTTGGCTTTGATCACATCTTGCGCGGCCTCGGCGGCCGAAGTCGCCGATCCGTTCAGAGTCTCGATGCTGCTCACCACGATCTGCGTATGGCCTGTCGTCTGCTGCACATTCGTCGCGATCTCCGAGGTCACGGCGGATTGCTCCTCGACCGCTGCGGCAATCGCCGTGGCGATCCGGCTCACCTCTTCGATGATGCGAGCGATGTCTTCTATCTCGGTTGCACTCTTGTCAGTTGCCTGTTGAATGGCGCCGATGCGCGAGCCGATCTCGGTCGTCGCCTGCGCCGTCTGTGTGGCGAGCGTCTTGACCTCCTGCGCCACCACCGCGAAGCCCTTACCCGCCTCGCCGGCATGGGCCGCTTCGATGGTTGCGTTCAGTGCCAATAGATTTGTCTGACTCGCGATCTGATCGATCAGATCTACCACATCGCCGATCTGCCGCGCCTGCCGGGCGAGCCCAACGACGAAATCCTTCGTGCGTTGGGCGCTCTCGAAAGCCTGCCGCGCCACGTCCGCCGAACGGGTCGCCTGCTGGCCGATCTCCCTTACGGAGACGGCGAGTTGTTCGGTCGCCGCTGCACCCGACTGCATGTTCGAGGCGGTTCTCTCGGACGTGCTCGCGACTTCACTTGCAAGAGCACGCGCCTCGGCGGTTGCCATGTCGAGCACCGCGGCGCTTTCCTCAAGGGCGTCACTCGCCTGGCGCGAGATCAGCAAAGTCGTCTGCACCTCATCGGAGAAGTGCGCGACCGCGTCGGCGAGTTCCTTCCCCCGTCTTTGGCGCTCTTCGACCAGTGCCTCCTGATAGGTCGAGATGGCATAATCCATATCGAGCATGACGGCCTTGTTCATCGCAACGATCTTGCGTGCAAGCGAGGCGCCGCTGAACCGGTGCTTCGTTGAAAGCGACTGTAGTAACTCGTTCAAGACAAAAGCGTACCCGCCAATATACCAGCGTGGCTCCAGGCCGATCTTGTTATGAACGAGACCAATACGCCGAATGCTGTCGACATACGTCGCGTCGAACTTACCGCTGAAAAGACAAGCCCAGTGTCGGGATTGCGCCTCGATAAGGTGCGGCTGCCTTGAGCCGATCATGGCACTCAGCATCGGCATGCGGTGCACATGCGCGTAAAAGCGCTCAAGTATCTTGGGCAACGCCGGTTCGACGATCGGCCACAAGGATTGCAGTTCCCGGCAGACCTCCTCATCGATGCCGAGAAAGGAGAGCCGCTCCGCAAGCGCCGCTTTATTCTGCATGGTTGTGCCCCACCTTATTTCAAGAACGAGGCATGTATGATGAGAAGATTGGCTCAGGCTTGCACCACCGCGCCGCGGCACTGCCAACAGGTGTCTTCGCGTACTAAATGAAAAAAGAGCCACCCGGTGGGATGGCTCTTTCGAAGCGTCGGATGCGAGAAGAAGTGCCGATCAGCCGGCCATCCCAAGCGCCTGCATATAGAGTTCGAGGATCGCTTCCTCTTCCTGGCGCTCGGCGTAGTCGCGTTTGCGCATGGCGATGATCTTGCGCAGGACCTTGGTGTCGAAGCCGTTGCCCTTGGCTTCGGCGTAGACGTCCTTGATATCGCCCGCGATACCGGCCTTTTCCTCTTCGAGGCGCTCGATGCGCTCGATGAAGGCCTTTAGCTGATCGGCCGCGACGGATTCGGTTTGAAAAGATGCGTCGTCCATGAATGTGTTCCGTGATCTTTGGTTTCAGGTGAAGGGTGGATGCCTCTGATGGAGGCCGTCTTAATGGGAAGGCTTCGACTTCTCAAATCGCGCCAGTTGGTCCGGATCGGCTTCGCTTTGGTAGCGCGCCTTCCAGTCCGCGTATGGCATCCCGTAGACGAGCTCGCGGCTGTCGTCCTTGGACAGTGTCACGCCCCGGCTGTCTGCGGCTTCCTTGAGCCAGTTCGAAAGGCAGTTGCGGCAGAAGCCCGCGAGATTCATGAGATCGATATTCTGCACGTCGTGACGGACGCGCAAATGCTCCACGAGCCGACGGAAGGCCGCGGCTTCGAGTTCGGTCTGGAGCGTTTTATCGATCTCGCTCATGGTTTCCCTTCAATGACGGCGCAGTCGCTCACGCGTCCGCGTCGCATGGAGTTTCGGAATTCGCCGGTCCGCCTGCGCGGCGAGCGGCTTCAGAAGCGTCGCGAAACGCTTGGCCCATTCTTCCGCGCCTTCGTCCGTGGCGATCAGATCCTGCCGGATTTCGACGAGGGCGTTGGCAAGCCCTAGTACGGTCGCGTGACGGTCGATGGTATCGCCCGCCAGCGCCCCGTCATAGGGCTCGTTGTCACCCACCACCAAGCTGTCCTCGGCGGCAAGCCCGTCGAGAAGCGGCCGAGCGAATCGGTCGTCCACGTCCCAGAGGATGCCCACATGCCAGGGGCGCGGCCAACCCCGCCACAGGGGTGTGAAGCTGTGGATTGTGACGATAACCGGCGGATTTCCAGTCCCTATGGCATTCTCGACCGCAGCTTGGATGGCCGCGTCATACGGATCGTAGAAGCGCGCGATCCGGCGCTGGACCTCCGCTTCGTCCACTTTGGCGTTTCCGGGGACAACCGCCCCATCCGAGAGGCGCATGACGAGAGTCGGGTCGTCGCGGCCGCGATTGGGATCGATCACGAGACGGGAGAATCGGGTCAGGATCGCCGGTGCGCCGAGGCGCTTCGCAAGAGAACGGGTCACCGCCGCAGCGCCGATGTCGTAGGCGATGTGCCGCTCGAACTCCGCCAGTGGCAGACCGAGATCCCCATAATCCTCCGGCACGGCGTTGGATGCGTGATCGCACAGGATCAGGACGCCGGACTCGAGCGAGCCCGCGATGGTTTCGACAGGATGAGGAGTGGAAGAGGACACGTCGAGGATGCGCGCGGCGGAGGCTGACATTCGAAAATCTAGCAAAAGTTGATGCCAACTCGCTTAAACTGCCATAGGAGCCTTGGCAACGCGCGCCTTCACACGCACCAACTCCGATGAGTCATGACCTCGACACCTGCCGCAACCCGCCACGACACCGGATTCGTCACCGCTTTTCTGGCCCTTTGCGCCGGAGCCGTGGCCATGGGCGCCTCGCCGATCTTCGTGCGCTTTGCTTCCGCCGATGTGGGGCCATTCGCCAGCGCATTCTGGCGCGTCGCGCTCTCGCTGCCGGTGCTTTACGTCTGGATGCGGATCGAGGAATTGAAAGCGTCCGGCCCTCCGCGCGTCAAATTCAGCAAGGCATCGATCCTCGCAGGGCTTGCGTTTACGGGAGACTTGTTTTTCTGGCATCTGTCGATCCTGAGCACGACCGTCGCCAATGCGACATTCTTCGCGACGACGGCCCCCCTCTTCGTCATCCTGATCGTCTGGCTCGTCCTCAAGCAGAAGATCTCGCGCGGCACCATTATCGGCCTTGTGTGCTGCCTTCTGGGCGGGGCCGCCCTGATCGGCCAGAGCCTGAATGTCGATCCGGCGCGGATACGCGGCGATCTCTACGGCATCGCCACGGCGTTTTTCTTCGGCCTGTATTTCCTGACTATCGAGCGGGCGAGAAAGACGGCGGGCGCTGCTCGGGTCACCTTCGAGGCCGGAATCGTGACCTCGGCCTGTCTTTTCGTCATCGCGCTCACCCTCGATACCCGCGTCGTCCCCCAGACCCTGCAAGGGATCGCAGCATTAACCGCCCTGGCGTTCATCAGCCAGGCGGGCGGCATCGGTCTTCTGGCGGTCGCTCTCGGTCGTTTGCCTTCCGTCTTCTCATCGCTCGTCATCTTCCTCGAAGCGGTAGCAGCGGCGGCTTTCGGCTGGATCATTCTCGGCGAGGCGCTGACGCTGCCTCAAATTCTCGGCGGGGCGCTCATTTTCATCGGGATCTGGGCCGCCCGGCCGAAACCGAAGGCAGTAGCCGGCTAATCTTCCACACGCATTTCCGTGTGATAATTTTGTATTGTGATCATCTTAAGCCGATGGGGTCTTGAAGCTCTGCCTGTTCTGGTCGACAACGATTCGGCATACTTGTTTGAAAATTGGCCGCTCCTTTTTGACGGATCGCACCAAATTCCATGATTGGACTTGAAACCTCATTCGCACGAAACGGGCGGCGAAGCCTTTGGCTTGCGGCGCTCATCGGCGTCGGCTCGCTTTTCGCCGCCGCCCCTGCGCGGGCCGATTTGCGCCTGTGCAACATGACGCCGAGCCGCGTCGGGATCGCGCTGGGGTATCGCGACAATCAGGGATGGATCACCGAAGGGTGGTGGAACTTGAACTCGCGCTCCTGTGAAACCCTGCTCAAAGGGCAACTCGCCGGACGCTTCTATTATGTCTACGCGATCGATTACGACCGCGGCGGCGACTGGAGCGGACGGTCCTTCATGTGCACGCGGGAGCGGGAATTCACCATTCGCGGGACCGAGGATTGCCTCGCCCGCGGCTTTGACCGAAGCGGCTTCTTCGAGGTCGATACAGGCGAGCAACAAAGCTGGACGATCCAGCTCACAGACACGAACCGCCCAGGGGGGCAATAGAATATGCGCCGTGCACGACGCACTAAAATCCTCGCAACACTCGGTCCGGCTTCTGAGAATCCGGAGATGATCGAGCGGCTTTTCAAGGCCGGAGCGGACGTCTTCCGCCTCAATATGAGCCATCTGGCCCGTGAAAAACTGCCTGAGCGCGTGGAGATGATCCGCAGCGTCGAGGCCAAGTGCAAGCGTCCCATCGCGATCCTGGCCGATCTTCAAGGGCCGAAGCTGCGCGTCGGCGTTTTCGAGACCGACAGCGCGATGCTGGTGAAGGGTCAAACCTTCATTCTCGATGCGGACAACACGCCGGGCAACGAAAAGCGCGTTCACCTCCCGCATCCGGAAATCCTGTCCTCGCTGGAGCCGGGACATACGGTTCTGATCGATGACGGTAAGCTCCGGCTGCGCGTGAAATCGGTCAAGAACGGCTCAGCCACCACCGAAGTCGAGATCGCCGGCAAGATTTCGAATCGGAAGGGCGTGAGCCTGCCCGATACGACGATCCCCGTCGCCGCCATGACTGACAAGGATCGTTCCGACCTCGAAGCGGCGCTTGCCGCAGGCGTGGACTGGATCGCCCTGTCCTTCGTGCAGCGCCCTGAAGACGTGGCCGAAGTGAAGAAGGTCGCTCAGGGCCGCGCGCTCGTGATGTCCAAGCTCGAAAAGCCGCAGGCCATCGCCCGTCTCGACGAGATCGTCGAAATCTCGGACGCGGTCATGGTCGCCCGTGGCGATCTGGGCGTGGAAATGCCGCTCGAAAAGGTTCCCGGGATCCAGAAGCTGATCGTGCGCACCGCGCGCAAGCTCGGTAAACCCGTCGTCGTCGCGACGCAGATGCTCGAATCGATGATCACGGCCCCTGTCCCGACCCGTGCGGAAGTGTCGGACGTCGCCACCGCCGTTTATGACGGCGCTGATGCGGTGATGCTCTCGGCGGAGAGCGCCTCCGGCCAGTACCCCATCGAGGCCGTCGCGACCATGAACCGGATCGCGGAAGAGGTGGAGCAGGATCACGCTTATTGGTCGATCCTGCAGGCCCAGCGCACGGAGCCGGAAGCGACCGGTTCGGATGCGATTGCCGCCGGCGCGCACCAAATCGCCGACACTCTTCACCTGAAATCCATCGCTGCCTGGACCTCCTCGGGCTCGACCGCCTTCCGCATCGCCCGTGAACGCCCGAACTCGACCGTTCTGGCCTTGACGCCGAACATCGACACCGCCCGCCGCTTGGCTCTGGTGTGGGGCGTCCACGCCATCCGGACGAAGGATGCGAGCGATATCGATGACATGGCGGCCCGCGCCTGCAAGTTCGCGGTGCGCGAAGGTCTCTCGGACATCAACGACCGCATCATCATCGTCGCGGGCGTGCCGTTCGGAACGCCGGGGGCCACCAACATGGTGCGCATCGCCTTCATTACGCAGGAACACGCGTCGCGGGCCTAAGAGCCCGCCTTGCCTCCTCCGGGAGACGACGGGTCAGAGATCCTGCCCGTCGATTTCCGGGGCGAGATGGTCGACGATTTTTTTGAGCATCGGAAATTGCGGATTGAGCGCCAGCGCCCGGCGATAGGCATTCAACGCCCGCGCTTTGTCATCCGACGACATATAAATATGGCCAAGCCCCGCCCAGGCGTTGAACTGGCGTGGCTCGAGCTTCAGCGTCTGCCGCAGATCGGCCATGGCGCTCACCGGATCGTCCAGGAGATAGAACACCGTCGCGCGCTGGCTCCAGGCCTCGGCCCAGTTCGGCTGGAGCGTAATGACCCGATCGAGTAATTCGATGGCGAGCGGATAGTCCTTTGCCTCCACGGCTGCGGCAGCCCGGGCATAAAGCAGGTCGGTCGTATCGGACCCGGAACGCTCCCAGCGTTTCTCGATCTGCGCGGCGATACCCTTTGCCTCGGCCTCGTCCTGCGCCTTTGAAAGACGCTCGAACAGGCTGTCGAGGGTGATCGGACGACGCGGCTGCGGGCGTGGCTGCTCCTGCGAAGCTGGCGGACGCACATTCTGTTGCGCCTGAACCGGAAGAACCGGCAGGCTTACCGAAATGACAATCATGAACGCAAAAAGCCGCATGCCGGAACCATGTAGGATTCCGGCATGCGGCGTCAATTCAGTTTTGGCGCGGCATCGCCGCACCATTGAAGAGCTTAGCCCTGACGAGCCTTGTAGCGCTTCTGCGTCTTGTTGATGATGTAGACGCGGCCCTTGCGACGAACGAGCTGGTTGTCGCGGTGACGGCCGCGGATCGACTTCAACGAGTTACGGATCTTCATATCCGGATCTCCCGTGGCCTCTCGGGAAGGCCGAATGAAAAGAATGGTGGGCGCGGCTGGGATCGAACCAGCGACCCCTACGATGTCAACGTAGTGCTCTCCCGCTGAGCTACGCGCCCCAGAAGCGGCGGTTCTTGCGAGCCCCGCTTCGTGTGTGGAGGGCGATATACCGGCAAGCAGTCAGGGACGCAAGCCGTGTCGGCGAACCTTTTTGAGCATCATCAGGAAAAAGTGAAATCCGCTTTTTCCCGAGACCCTGCAAACCTTACGCCGCCATCAGTTTGTCGACTTCATTCACCAGATCGCGCAGGTGGAAGGGCTTCGAGAGGACCTTCGCGTCCCGGGGGGCCTGTGAATCCGGGTTCAGGGCGACAGCGGCAAAGCCTGTGATGAACATGACCTTGATCTCAGGGTCGAGCTCGGTCGCCCGACGGGCAAGCTCGATTCCGTCCATCTCCGGCATGACGATATCCGTCAAAAGAAGCTCGAAAGGCTCTTCCCGCAGCCGGTCGTAAGCCGTGAGGCCGTTGTCGAACGAGGCCACCTCGTAGCCCGCGTTTTCCAGCGCCTTCACCAGAAAGCGCCGCATATCGTTGTCGTCTTCGGCCAGAATGATCTTCATTTTCGCCCCAGTCCCCGCGAAGTCTTGGCCTCGTTCATGGGGCGTGGTGGGTAAACAAGCGGTGAAAACGGGGGCCAACCCATCAAGATTTGTGCATGGACAGATCCCGAAGCCGCCGTCAGACTAACCAGAATGTAAATTTTCACCCTTCTCGAGGCAGTTCCGAATCTGATGCGGCCCACTTTCGAAGAGGACTTCGAACCTCCCTTCATCGTCATCGAGCCCTCGCAACAGACGACCGCCTTCGTCTTCAACGTGCCTCACGCAGGGGCCGTCTATCCCGAATCGTTCCTTGCCTCCTCGCGTCTGGATCCTCTGGCCTTGCGGCGCTCGGAGGACGCATTCGTCGACGAATTGTTCCTGAACGTCGTCGAAATGGGCGCTCCGCTCATGACCGCTCGGTTCCCGCGCGCCTTCCTTGACCTGAACCGTGAGCCCTACGAACTCGACTCGCGGATGTTCGACGGACGATTGCCGCCCTACGCCAATACGCGCTCCATGCGGGTCGCGGGCGGGCTCGGCACCATCCCGCGTGTGGTGGCCGACGGACAGGAGATCTACCGCTCCCGCCTCCCCATCGAGGAAGCGCTCCGGCGCATCGACTGGCTCTACAAGCCCTATCACCGAACACTTCGACATCTCATCGGTCGCACCGCGCAGACCTTTGGCCATGCCATTCTAATCGATGGCCATTCCATGCCCTCGAGCTTTGGCGGCCGCGACGAGGCGAAAGCCGACATCGTTCTCGGGGACCGCTACGGGACAAGCTGCACCGGAGCCTTGACGGATATTGTCGAGGCTGTGTTTCGCGAGCTCGGCTACACGGTCATGCGCAACAAGCCCTATGCGGGCGGGTTCATCACCGAGCATTACGGAGAGCCGGCGCTGGATCGCCACGCCCTCCAGATCGAGATCAACCGCGCTCTCTATATGGATGAGCGCACACTTCGAAGGCGGGCGGATTTCGAAATACTCGCCAACGACCTGGCGGAAGCCTTCGGGGCGATTATCCAGGCTATCGATGAGGATTGGTCTCCACGCAGCGTTGCAGCGGAGTAAACGCCAACGCTTCAGGCAAGGAAACGCTTCAGGCAAGGACACGCTTCGGGCGAGAAAAAAGGCCGCTGTCGCCAGCGGCCCGAAGTTTAGGGAGGAAACGCCCAAGAAGGGCAGCGATAGAGCGACGCCAATCGCCATATCGCACTGCAAAATATACACCGCATCGCACAATTCGCAACGGTAAATCGTCCTTGGAGTCATGCGCATGTCGCATAGCGGATCCTATAGTGATTGAAGCCATAGCCCAGCGTCTGCCATCGCCACGGGTGGCCAAATCCCTGCGTCCTGACCGCAGATAGATCGAAGCCCTCTCTTGCCGCCTCGGCAGCGCTTGATAAAAGCTCAGAGCCACTGGCTCTCAGACAGGGCCCGACAGAGGATTCCCAGCGCATGGCGCTCATCGACTTCACGCATTTCGTCAACGACCTCGCGACCTCGTCCGGCCAAGCGATCCTTCCCTTCTTTCGGACCGCCATCGCCGCGGAGGACAAATCGCGCGGCGGCGCGTTCGACCCCGTGACCGAGGCGGATCGGGCGAGCGAAGCGACCATGCGCCAGCTCATCCGCCGCACGTTCCCGACACATGGGATCATCGGCGAGGAATTCGGGCCCGAGAATACGGATGCGGAATATGTCTGGGTCCTCGACCCCATCGACGGGACGCGGGCCTTCATCGCCGGTCTTCCCACCTGGGGAACGCTGATCGGCCTCAACCGCAACGGACGGCCCGCTTTCGGCATGATGCATCAGCCCTTCACCGGCGAGCGGTTTTTCGGCGATTGCGGCAGCGCGACCTATCGCGGCCCCGGTGGCGAGCGCAAGCTGATGACACGGCGCTGCGCGTCGTTGAAAGACGCGATAATTTCAACCACCAGCCCCAAGCTTTTCACAGGCGAAGATTTGCGGGCCTATGACCGGGTCGAAAGCGTGGCCAAACTCGCCCGCTACGGCTGCGATTGCTATGCCTATTGCATGCTGGCCTCCGGCCATATCGATCTCGTCGTCGAATCCGGCTTGAAACCCTACGACATCGTCGCTCTGATCCCGATCATCGAGGGCGCAGGTGGCGTTGTGACGGCGTGGGATGGGGGCTCAGCGGCGAATGGTGGCCGGATTGTCGCCGCCGGCGACCGCCGTCTCCACGCGGCTGCTGTCGAGCTCCTCAGCCGCTGAGACCTTCACCGGTTCCGGATGCGCATCGAACACATCGGGCGATCCTGGAATGAAGGCATCGAAGGCGGCCCAGAACTGTTCGCGGATGACATCCGCCTCCATCATGATCTCGTGCCGCGCCCCTGGAATGACGATGGCGTGGCCGGATTTCAGCCGCGAGGCGAACCGCTCGATAGTGGGCGTGTCGCAAACCGGGTCTTCGCCCGCCGCGATGACGAGCGTCGGTATGCGGATTTTCAGGGCATAGCGCGGATCGTTAAAGCGTCCCATGAAGCGAAACGCGGCATCGAGCCAGGACACCGTCGGCGATCCGATGGCTCCGTCTCCCACCGCCACCGCAGCCTCCGCATTGCGGGCGTAGCGGCGGGGGTCTGATGTCAACCGGTTTCTCTTGAAGGGCTTAGTCGAGATCGAGGTCGCTCCGCCGCCCGGCACAAAGGCCTTGCCGAGGCCAAACCACTTGAGAATGCCAGCGAGAATTCTGACACTGCGCTGATGCTTGATCATGCTGATCCCGACCATCGGGGTCATCGCCACAAGCCGGCGGAACGGGAGCCAGCCTTCATAGGCCGCATTCAAGACAATCGCCGCCCCCATGGAATGGGCGAGCGCGAAATGCGGCTCGGGCATCTGGGACAGCACGTCATCGCAGATAGCCTCGAGGTCGAACCGGTAATCGCCGAAGCGCCGGACGTGGCCTTTGCGGGCGTTCTTCACCTGCCTGCCCGAAAGCCCCTGCCCGCGCCAGTCGAAAGCAACCACCGCGAACCCGCGCGACAGCAATTCGCCGACGACTTCGAAGTACTTTTCGATGAACTCAGCGCGCCCTTGGATGAGACAGACGGTGCCCCTGGTCTTTCCGGTTTCGGGCAACCAGTGGACGGCGCGAAGGCTCAACCCATCCGCCGTCACCACCCTCATGAGTGTCGGAGAAGCGGGAACGGGATTATCGGGGGTGGAGATGAGTTGCACGGCGGTCCCGGAAAGATCGTTCGTTCTCATAGAGGGTATCTCGATTGAATGATGATCTTGTGGAACTTGGAATTAAAGCGCTCCGCGGCTTTCGGGGGAGTGCATCCGTGAGAGGAAAGGGCCTCCTGTCCCTCCACGCGAGGATAACAGGTACCGAGACGAATGGCCGGGAGTGACATCGCCGTCCGTGCTTTCTCTGTTCGCGCACAATCCCTTGAACATATGACACGCCCAGGCTGCCTTGGTCGAGGGCAGCCCCCTTGCAAACACCGTATCTATTCCCACATCGAAGTCGTGCCGGCCATGACGGCGGCACGAACCCTGATCCAGCCTGTCACGGTGGATCGACAGCATGTTGCTCACAGGAGGATATGCCATGCGTCAATTCGATCTTTCGCCCCTTTACCGCAACACGGTCGGTTTCGACCGTCTTTTCTCGATGCTCGACCAGTTCGGCGGCGTCGAAACGGCTTCGGCCTATCCGCCCTACAACATCGAGCGCACGGGCGAGAACGCCTACCGCATCTCGATTGCGGTCGCCGGCTTCACGGACAAGGATCTTTCCATCGAAGTGAAAGAAAACAGCCTCGCCGTCCGAGGCGACAAGCAGGCTTCCGAAGAGCGTAAGTCCGACGTGCTCCATCAAGGCATCGCATCGCGCGCTTTCGAGCGCCGCTTCCAGCTCGCCGATGGTGTCCAGGTCACGGGCGCAGGTCTCGAGAACGGACTGCTTCACATCGATCTCGTGCGGGAGATTCCGGAAGCCAAGAAACCGAAACTGATTCCGATTTCGACAACGGGCGCACAGACGATCGAGGCCAAGAGAGCAGCCTGATCGCGGTGCTGCACAATTCACGAATGAGAGCCTGAATGCAAAGCGCCCCGGAAAAACCGGGGCGCTTTTTATTGTAGTCTTTTTGGAAGTCCTGGTCTCAGCGGAGCCGGGAGGGAGGCTCCGCCCGTAGAGGTCTCTCAAGCTTCAATCGACGGCGAATGCGGCACGGTTAAGGCGAAACTCATTCGGCGGCTCGCTGGGAGATCGCGGATCTCGCAATTTCGACAACCCGGTCGATATGCGCCTCCTCGGTCGAGAACGACACCACAAGGCGCACCAGCGCTTCGTCCGCACCCACGGTCTCGTTGGGTGCCAAGCTCAGTGCGGTCCACGGATGATATTGAACACCGGCCGCGCGCAAGGCCTGATCGACTGCCTGAGGTAAAATCGGAAACACCTCGTTGGCGTCGACCGACCAGGCAAGGCGCACTCCCGGCAACCGACCCAGCCCCTCGGCCAGTTTCCGCGCGAGCCTGTTGGCGTAGCGGGCGTTATCGTACCAGTGATCGTTCGCCAGATAGCCTTCGAACTGCGCAGCAATCAGGCGGCCCTTGGAAATAATCTGACCTGCCCGCTTGCAGCGATAATCCAACCCTTCCGTCAGGGTCTCGTTGAACACGACAATGGCCTCGGCCATCAGGCAGCCGTTTTTGGTTGCGCCGAAGGAGAGGATGTCCACGCCCTGCTTCCAGGTCATCTCTGCCGGCGTGCAACCGAGACTCACGAGGGCATTGGCAAAGCGGGCGCCATCCATGTGGAGGGCCAGACCATGCTCCCGGCAGACGCGGCCGAGCGCCGCAATTTCGTCCTGCTGGTAGATGGTGCCGCACTCGGTTGCCTGCGAAATCGAAAGCGCCTTGGGCGGCATCTGTTTCACGGCTCTCGGCAGCCCTTTCAAATAGGCCGCGAGCGCCTGCGGATCGAGCTTAGCCGCAACGCCCGGCAGGCCCACGAGCTTTGCACCGTGCATGAAAAACTCCGGCGCGCCGCATTCATCATCGATCACGTGCGCCTCACGATGGCAGACACCGAGACCCCAGGGCGGCACGGCGGAGGCGAGTGCAAGCGCGTTGGCTGCTGTTCCCGTGGTTACGAAGAACACTGAGACGTCACGCTCGAAAATCTCGGAGAAACGGGCTTTGACCCGCTTCGTGATATCGTCGCCGCCATAAGCGGCCAGCGCCCCGCCATTGGCCTTGACCAGAGCCTCCAGCACAGGAGCGCTCGCCCCCACGATATTGTCGCTCGCGAAATTCATTGTCGTCTCCTAAGGCGCGCGATCCGCAAAATCTGAAATCGGGTTACACCTCACCGAGCTCTAAACCGTTGAATTCGCGCATGATCTTATCGCCGAGCTGTTACCACCTCGGCGGATCGTGCGCTAGCGGATCCGAGGCCATATTAAGGCGGCCAATCATGTCAAGATCATTGACCCATCGGCTAAGGCTTGCGCCTTTATGCGACTAAAGGTGAGTTTATTACGCCTCGAATGGCGCCCTTGAAATTTTTGTCTAAAATTTTTCCAAAATGCTCTTGTGCGTTGAAACGAACTCTGGCAACTTCGCAAGCATTAGGACAGCCATGCTGTCCCATCGAGCGCGCCAACCGGCGCGTTTTTAGCCCCTGAGGTCGTCTTGATGCTTCGCTCGACGCGAACGAAACGAGATACGACGAAAACCGCCCGCAAAACGTGGGCGGAATGGGCGATCTTCGGCTGAATTCAGCCAGAGAGATGCCCGCGAGGTGCGGGCTCTCGAAACGGACCCAAGCCTCCAAAAAACGCCAGAAGCGGTGGGCATCCGGAAAATTCTTTCATCCGGAGGCCTGAAAACCGCCTCACAGAACAACGATGACGTTCGAAGCGGATGCGAGGATTGCAATGAGCGACGAGGCCAAGACGAAGCTGGGATCCAAGGTTCTGAGCCGTACGTTCGGCAAAACGAACGCGTCTCTCACCGTCCGCGACCCCGCCTTTCCCGCAGCCCAGGGGCTCTATAATCCTGCGAACGAGAAAGATTCCTGCGGGGTCGGCTTCATCGCCGACATGAAGAACCGCAAGTCGCATTCCATCGTCGAGCAGGGTCTCGCCATCCTCAAGAACCTCGACCATCGCGGTGCGGTCGGCGCCGACCCAAAAATGGGCGACGGTTGCGGCATTCTCGTCCAGATCCCGCACAAATTCTTCGCCGCCGAGAGCGCCAAGGATGGAAACTGGCTGCCGGAAGAAGGTGAATACGGCGTCGGCCATCTGTTCATGCCGCGCGACCCGGAGGGCTTCAAGCTCGTCGAGGACATCGTCACGAAGGCGATTGCCGACGAGGGCCTGCAGGTTCTCGGCTGGCGCGATGTGCCGGTCGATTCGAGTGATCTCGGCGAGAGCGTGAAGGCGACCGAACCCCTGCATCGGCAGATTTTCATCGGCAAAGGAAAGAGCGGCGGCGATCAGGAGACTTTCGAGCGCCGCCTGTTCCTGGCGCGCAAAGTCATCTCCAACGCCGTCTACGACATGAAGGATCCGCGCACGGCGGGCTACTATCCCGTGTGCCTGTCCTCGCGCACCATCGTCTATAAAGGCATGGTGCTCGTGGGCCAACTCGGCGGGTATTACAAGGACCTTCAGGACCCGCGGTTCGAGAGCGCCATCGCGCTCGTCCACCAGCGCTTCGCCACGAACACCTTCCCGACCTGGCAGTTGGCGCACCCCTACCGCATGGTCGCCCATAACGGCGAGATCAACACGCTGCGCGGCAACGTCAACTGGATGGCGGCGCGTCAGGCTTCGGTCGATTCAGATCTCTTCGGCAACGACATCTCGAAGCTCTGGCCGATCTCGTACGAGGGCCAGTCCGACACCGCCTGTTTCGACAACGCGCTCGAATTCCTGGTGCGCGGCGGCTACTCGCTGACCCACGCCATGATGATGTTGATCCCCGAAGCCTGGGCGGGCAATCCGCTCATGAGCGAGGACCGCCGCGCGTTCTATGAATATCACGCCGCGCTCATGGAGCCGTGGGACGGCCCTGCCGCCGTGTGCTTCACCGACGGCCGCCAGATCGGCGCGACGCTCGACCGCAACGGACTTCGCCCCGCGCGTTATCTTGTAACCGATGACGGGCTCGTCGTGCTCGCTTCCGAGATGGGCGTGCTGCCGATTCCGGAGGAAAAGATCGTCGAGAAGTGGCGTCTGCAGCCGGGCAAGATGCTGCTCATCGATCTGGAACAGGGCCGCATCGTCGCGGACGACGAGATCAAACAGCAGCTCTTCGAGGCTCACCCCTATCAGGATTGGCTGAAGCGCACGCAGATCGTGCTGGAAGATTTAAAGCCCGTGCAGGCGCGCGAGTCGCGCACCGACGTGTCGCTGCTCGACCGTCAGCAAGCCTTCGGTTACACGCAGGAAGACTTGAAGCTTCTCATGCAGCCCATGGCCATCACCGGCCAGGAAGCGGTCGGCTCCATGGGATCGGACACGCCGATCTCCGCGCTCTCCGACAAGGCGAAGCTGCTCTACACCTATTTCAAGCAGAACTTCGCACAGGTGACGAACCCGCCGATCGATCCGATCCGCGAAGAGCTTGTCATGAGCCTCGTGTCGTTCATCGGCCCGCGCCCGAACATTCTCGATCTCGAAGGCACCTCGCGCCGCAAGCGTCTGGAAGTGCGCCAGCCGATCCTCACCAATGAGGATCTGGAGAAGATCCGCTGCATCGGCCATTTCGAGGATCGTTTCGACACGAAGACGCTCGACATCACCTACCCCGCCGAACTCGGCGCTGCCGCCCTCGACGGCGCGCTCGACCGGCTGTGCGACCGCGCGGAAGCCGCGGTCCATGGCGGCTACAACATCATCATTCTCTCCGACCGCATGGTCGGGCCGGATCGTATTCCGATTCCAGCGCTACTCGCGACCGCCGCGGTTCACAACTACCTGATCCGCAAGGGCTTGCGCACTTCGGTCGGGCTCGTTGTCGAGTCAGGCGAGCCGCGCGAGATCCATCACTTCGCGTGCCTTGCAGGCTACGGCGCGGAGGCAATCAACCCCTATCTCGCTTTCGAGACGCTTCTTGCCATGAAGGATGAGATGCCGCCGGAAGTAGACGAGGAAGAGATCGTCTATCGATACATCAAGGCCATCGACAAAGGTCTGCTCAAGGTCATGTCGAAGATGGGCATCTCGACCTATCAATCCTATTGCGGCGCGCAGATCTTCGACGCTGTCGGCCTGAAGTCCGAATTCGTGAATCGCGACTTCTTCGGCACGGCGACGATGATCGAGGGCATCGGCATGGATGAGGTGGCCGAAGAAAATGTGCGCCGCCATCGCGACGCTTTCGGCGACGCTCCGATCTATCGCAACTCGCTCGATGTGGGCGGTGAATACGCCTATCGTCTGCGCGGCGAGGAGCATGCCTGGACACCGGATACGGTTGCGACCCTCCAACACGCGGTTCGTCTCGACTCGCAGGAGCGTTACCGCGAGTTCGCGAAGCTCGTGAACGAGCAGGACACGAACCTGAAGACGATGCGCGGCATGTTCCGCATCAAGCTGGCGGAAGAAAACGGGCGCGCCCCGGTTCCGCTCGACGAGGTCGAATCCGCAAAGGACATCGTGAAGCGCTTTTCCACAGGCGCCATGTCCTTCGGCTCGATTTCGCGCGAGGCTCATGAGACGCTGGCGCTTGCCATGAACGCCATCGGCGGCAGATCGAACACCGGCGAAGGCGGCGAGGAGCCTGAGCGTTTCAAGCCCCTGCCCGACGGACGTTCCAAGCGTTCCGCCATCAAGCAGGTAGCTTCCGGCCGCTTCGGCGTGACGACGGAATATCTCGTCAATGCGGACATGATGCAGATCAAGGTGGCGCAGGGTGCGAAGCCCGGCGAGGGCGGTCAGCTTCCCGGCCACAAGGTCGATGCGAAGATCGCGCGCGTGCGTCACTCGACGCCCGGTGTCGGCCTGATCTCGCCGCCGCCGCACCACGACATCTATTCCATCGAGGATCTGGCGCAGCTCATCTTCGATCTGAAGAATGTGAACCCGAGTGCGGATGTCTCCGTGAAGCTCGTCTCGGAAGTCGGTGTCGGAACGGTCGCGGCGGGTGTCGCGAAGGCGCGCGCCGATCACATTACGATCTCAGGTTTCGAAGGCGGCACGGGCGCTTCTCCCCTCACCTCGCTCAAGCATGCGGGTTCGCCGTGGGAAATCGGCTTGGCTGAGACGCAACAGACCCTTGTTCTCAACCGCCTGCGCGGCCGCGTCGCCATTCAAGCGGATGGCGGATTGCGCACGGGACGCGATGTGGTGATCGCAGCGCTTCTCGGCGCGGATGAGTACGGGTTCTCGACGGCCCCGTTGATCGCGGCGGGCTGCATCATGATGCGCAAGTGCCATCTCAACACCTGCCCGGTTGGGGTCGCAACGCAGGACCCCGTGTTGCGCAAGCGCTTCAAGGGTCTGCCGGAGCATGTCGTCAACTACTTCTTCTTCGTCGCCGAAGAAGTCCGCGAGCTGATGGCAGCCATGGGCTTCCGCACCATCAATGAGATCATCGGCTGGTCCGATCTGCTCGACAAGAACAACGCCATCGATCACTGGAAAGCGAAAGGTCTCGACTTCACCAAGATCTTCCACAAGCCGATGCCCCGCGCAGGGGTCGCCATTCGCCATCAGGAACGGCAAGTCCATCCCATCGCGGATGTGCTCGATCGCGATCTGATCGAGAAGGCGGGCCGGGCTCTCGAAAAAGGCGAGCCTGTAACGATCAATGCAACGGTTCGCAGCGCAGACCGCACGGTGGGCGCGATGCTCTCCGGCGAAGTTGCGAAGCGCTATGGTCATGAGGGCCTGCCCGACGACACCATCACGGTGAAGTTGAAGGGCACCGCCGGCCAGAGCTTCGGCGGCTGGCTCGCGGCCGGCGTCACTCTTATCCTCGAAGGCGAGGCGAACGACTATGTCGGCAAGGGGCTTTCGGGCGGCAAGCTGATCATCTCGCCGTCACGCGCGTCGCAAGCGGTGCCCGAAAACTCGATCGTCGTCGGCAACACTGTGATGTATGGAGCGATCGCGGGCGAAGCCTATTTCCACGGTGTCGCGGGCGAACGCTTCGCCGTGCGCAATTCCGGCGCCATCGCGGTCGTCGAAGGCACTGGCGATCATGGCTGCGAATACATGACCGGCGGCCTCGTCGTCGTGCTCGGTCAGACCGGGCGCAACTTCGCGGCGGGCATGTCCGGCGGTATCGCCTATGTGCTCGACGAGGACGGTACATTCACCAAGCGCTGCAATCTCTCCATGGTCGATCTCGAACCCGTCGAGGAGGAAGAGGATCTGATGCAGCGCCTTCACCATCACGGCGGCGATCTGGAGACCAAGGGGCGCATCGACATCCTGGCCAATATGTCGGGCTCAGACGAAGAGCGCCTGCTGCAACTCATCTCCAATCATCACACCTATACCGGCTCTGCCCGCGCGAAGGAGATTCTCGACCACTGGCCGACCTACCGCACGAAGTTCGTGAAGGTGATGCCGGTGGAATATCGCCGCGCGCTTCAGGAAATGGACCGGCTGCGCACCCTGCAGGCAGCGGAGTGACGCCATGAAGATTTTTGGCGATCTCAAATCCGGCAATTGCCTGAAAGTGAAGTACACCGCCGACCATCTGGGCATCCCCTATGAATGGATGCCGGTCGACATCACGAAGGGCGAGAGCAGGACGAACGACTTCCTGAGCAAGTCCCCGATGGGACAGGTCCCGCTGGTCGAGCTGGCGGATGGACGTCGTATCGCACAGTCGAACGCGATCATTCGCTTTCTCGCGAACGGAACGTCGCTCTTGCCTGAAGATCGCTACCAACAGGCGAAAGTCGACGAGCTTTTGTTCTGGGAACAGTACAGCCACGAGCCCTACATCGCCGTGTGCCGGTTTCACATGCTTTATCTGGGGCGGGCCGCCGAAGAGCGGGAATCTCAGCGCGTCGAACGCGGCGAGGCGGCGCTCGACCTGATGGAGCGACTCGTTCAGGGACGTGAATGGTTCGTCGGCGACGCTGTGTCGATCGCGGACATCGCGCTCCTGGCCTATACCCGCGTTGCGCATGAAGGCGGATTTGATCTCTCGTCGCGACCGAGCGTCCGGTCCTGGATCAAGCGCTGCGAAACAACCCTCAACCTTTCATCCGTTCACTGAGATCTCACGCAGGGCTACCATGGGCAAGGTCACAGGCTTTCTCGAATATGACCGGCAGGAGCAGAAGTATCAGCTCGCCGGCGACCGCATTCGCCATTTCCGCGAATTCACGCTGCCGCTCGATGACAGCGATCTGAAAAAGCAGGCCGCGCGCTGCATGGATTGCGGCATTCCGTTCTGCCATGGGCCGACGGGCTGTCCGGTACACAACCAGATTCCCGACTGGAACGATCTCGTCTTCCAGGGCGATTGGGAGGATGCGGCGCGTAACCTGCATTCCACCAACAACTTCCCGGAATTCACAGGTCGTATCTGCCCGGCGCCGTGCGAAGAGGCCTGCACGCTCAACCTGGAAAACCAGCCGGTCGCCATCAAGACCATCGAGCAAGCCATTGCCGACAAGGCGTGGGAGATGGGGTGGATCAAGCCAGAACCGGCGGAGGTCACGACCGGCAAGCGCGTCGCCGTCATCGGCGCTGGCCCCGCAGGCCTTGCCGCCGCGCAGCAGCTCGCACGCGCCGGTCATGACGTGCATGTGTTCGAACGCCAAGTGAAGCCCGGCGGATTGCTGCGTTACGGCATTCCCGATTTCAAGATGGAGAAGTATCACATCGACCGCCGCGTGAAGCAGATGGAAGCCGAAGGCGTGGTGTTCCATTGCGGCGTCAATATCGGCGTGACCCGCTCCTTCGCGTCGCTGCACAACGAGTTCGATGCGGTGCTGTTCGCCGGCGGCGCGGAGGATCCGCGCGACCCGAAGCTTCCGGGGCAGGATCTCGCAGGCGTCCACTACGCCATGCCGTACCTCACTCAGTCGAACCAGCGCGTCGGTGCGGAGGACGTGACCGGAGAGCCCCTTCTTGCAAACGGCAAGCACGTGGTCGTCATCGGTGGCGGCGACACGGCGTCGGATTGTGTCGGCACCGCGTTCCGCCAGGGCGCACTCTCCGTCACGCAGCTCGACATCCGTCAGCGTCCGCCGGAGCGTGAGGACAAGTTGACCGTGTGGCCCTATTGGCCGACGAAGATGCGGACCTCTTCCAGTCAAGCGGAAGGCGCGGAGCGCGAATTCCAGGCCGCGACACTCGGCGTCGAAGGAAAGAACGGACGCGCCATCGGCGTGAAATGTGCCCGCGTCGACGAGAAGCGCCAGCCCATCGCAGGCTCGGAATTCATCCTGAAAGCCGATCTCGTCTTCCTCGCCATCGGCTTTGCCGGTTCGGTGAAGGAGGGGCTTCTCGATGAATCCGGCGTCGCGCTCGACCGTCGCGGGAACGTGGTCGCGAACGATGCGGATTACCGCACGTCGAGTGACAAGGTGTTCGTGGCGGGCGATATGCGTCGCGGACAATCGCTCGTCGTGTGGGCGATCCGTGAAGGCCGTCAGGCGGCGCGCGCCATCGACGAGTTTCTGATGGGATCGAGCCTATTGCCGCGCTGAGTTAGAACGTTGTCCGTCCCTAGAGCTTGATCATGTCTTTTTAAAACACGATCAAGCTCTCATTCCTTATTGCCGCATGATCCGGGCGAACAACCGGTTTCCACTTGTTCTGATCATGCTCTAGGAGGGCGGCCAGCGGAAATCGTCGGCCCGCCCTGGCGGCGGATTGGACGGTGCGCCGTCGCGCAAGGACCGCTGGATCGGATAGGCGCGATCTCCCTGCATGCGCGGCGGGCTCGATACAAGCGTCCCGCCCTGGGACAGATCCGGCCGCGTCAAAGGCAGCACCGGTCCGACCAAGGGCTTTACCGGCAGGACGGGAAGATCCGCTTTTTCCGGGAGTGCCGGAAGTGCGGATTCAATCGACGGCGCAGAGCCATCGGGATGCGACGCCTCAAGGATATTTTTGATCTCCACATCCGCGAAGTGGGCGAGCTTGCGCGCGCCGGCGCTGGTGAAGAACACGCCATCGTTGGTGCGCAGTTTCGCGGGCTGACCGTCCACGTCGGGGCCGGTCATCGTGAAGCGATTGTCTTCATCGACAAAGCCTTGCCAGATGTCGACATAATCGCCTCCGAAACGCTCGGCACCCGCGCGATAGATCTCGTTCATGGCGATGAGATCCTCGGACAACTTGTCGTTCCGCATCGGCGGAAGTCCAATCCAGATAAACGGAATGTTGCGCTCCTTGAAGACGCTCGCAACCGTCTCGACTCGCTGGCGATAGATGTCGCGCCAGCGCTCGGTGAGCGGCTCGTATGTCTCGCTACCGTCCTTGATCGGCGCAAGGTCGTGGGCACCCACCATCACGACACCCAGCGTGATCTTCTGGCCACCATCGAGGGTGTCCTTGATGAACTTCGGCCATTCGTCGGGATTTGAACGGGCGAGCCCGCTTTCCCCTCGGGCCTTGCGAATGACCGCGACATCTTCGGATTCCGCATAGACAGCATCGATGCCCTGACTCGCGAACTCCGCGAGGCCGTCGCCGAAGACGACGATATCGGTCGCTGCATTGGGCTTCACCTTTTCCAGATGAACCACAGGCTTCGGCGTAGGTTTCGGACGGGCAGGACGCACGATCTGCGGCTGCATCGGCAGCGGTTCATCGGGAATGCCGAAGAACCTCCGCAAGCTGAAGCCTTGCTGCGGCGCGGGCTGTATGAGCTTGCCGGGGTAATAGCCGGGCGGGTAGGCACGCAGATCACGGCCACCCGCAGGCGGGGGAGCACCGTAGCGTTGTTGTTGCGGATATTGGTAATAAGACTGCGCGTCGGCCATCCCTATTCCGGCGGCCGTCACGACCAGAACAACCAGGGCAAACAGCAAGCGCGGCAAAAGGTGCGTGAGCGAGAGATGCATGGGCGGTCCAACTCCCGTCGGGCCTCCCTTTTATAGGGCTTCGAGATATCTTCGTCAGCGGGCCGCGCGCAATTCGCGCAGCAACGCGCTGTCGGCGTAACCATCCGGAATCAGGTTGGCGGCAAGCTGGAAATTCCGCACGGCTTCGCGGGTCTTGGAGCCCAGCATGCCATCCGCCTCGCCCTCATAGAAGCCGAGTGTTGCAAGGCGCTTCTGCAGTTCCTGCCGCTGGTCCTTGCTCAGCATCGGCTCATCTTTCGGCCAAATGCCCTTGATCGGCAACCCACCCGTCAAGCGGTCGCCGAGATGGGCGACGCCCATGGCGTAGGCATCGGACGAATTGTAAGCCTTGATGACGGTGAAATTGTCCGTGATCAGGAAGGCAGGGCCGCTTGCGCCGCCCGGCAGGAACAGGCTCGCCTCACCGGCGCGCGGCATGGTCTTACCGTCGACTCGGCGCACACCGAGACCCGACCAACTCGCAAAGCCCTGTCGCAGATTGCGGAAATCGAAGCCTTTCGGCAGTTGAACCTCGACCCCCCAGGGTAGCCCTGGCTGCCAACCCTTCTGGCGCAAATAATGCGCCGTCGAGGCAAGCGCATCAGGAACCGAAGCCCATATGTCCCGCGTCCCGTCCCCATCGCCGTCGACTGCATATTCCATGAAGCTCGACGGCATGAACTGGGTCTGCCCCATGGCGCCGGCCCAGGATCCGAGCATCTTGGCCCGGTCTATATGATCCTGTTCGAGGATTTCGAGAGCAGTCAGCAACTCGTTCTTGAAGAAGTCGCCGCGATAGCCGGTATAGGCGAGGGTCGCCAGAGCCCGCACCACGTAGATCGAGCCGGTAAAGCTGCCGAAATTGGTCTCCATGCCCCAAACGCCGAGCACCACGGCACGCGGCACACCATAGCGGCGTTCGACATGATCGAGGGTCTTCGACCATTGATTTGCAAGCTGACGGCCGCGCTCGATCTTCTGCGCCGAGACCGAACCCTCGACGTAATCCCAGATCGGCCGAACGAATTCCGATTGCTTCTTGGTAAGCGCGATGATCTTCGGATCGGGCGCGACCCCACGAAAGGCGCCGTCGAATGTCGCCCGGGACACACCGCGCGCCTTGGCCGCAGGCCAAAGGCCCGCAATGAAGCGGTCGAACCCGGCCTCGGAGACCTCTTGTTGCGCCTGCACCGGCGAAACGGTCGATGCGAGACCGGCAGCCATCGTCAGGCCCAAAAACAGAGCTCCGCTCAAAATGCGGTGCAGAGACAAGGCTTTGCGCATGCAGGCGTTCACTCGCGGGAAAGGTTCATCAGCCCCATTGCGCCATCATTGCGATTAACGAACCGTTGATCAACGCCCCGTTCAGGCAGCTTTGCGGGCCGCGAGCGCCTTTTCCCACCGCAAGGCCTGCTCGACGATGACGGCGAGGTCGTCATAGAGCGGCTTCCAACCAAGGCTGCGAACACGCGCCACCCCAGCGACGAGATTGGCCGGATCGCCGGCCCGGCGCGGGCTGAACCGGACTTCGAAATCGACGCCGGAGACTTTCTTGACGACCTCGATCACTTCGAGAACCGAGGCGCCGTGCCCATAGCCGCAGTTGAGAACGAGGTTATCCCCACCGCCACGCAGATGGTTGAGAGCCACCAGATGCGCCCGCGCCACATCGTTGACCTGAACATAATCGCGGATGCAGGTGCCGTCCGGCGTCGGATAGTCGGTGCCGAACACTTCGAGATAGGGTCGCTGACCGAGCGCCGCTTGGGAGGCGATTTTCAGGAGATGCGTCGCCTGCGGCGACGACTGGCCCGAACGCCCCTTGGGATCAGCGCCCGCCACGTTGAAATAGCGCAGGACGCCATAGCGTAGGCCGTGAGCCTTCGCGACATCCTCGAGAATCCACTCGGTCACCACTTTGGAGCGGCCGTAGGGGTTGATCGGGGAGATCGGCGTATCCTCGGTGAGCGGGCTCGCATCGGTGTTGCCATAGACCGATGCGGTCGAGGAGAAGATGAAATTCTTGACGCCTTTCTCGACCGCCGTTTCGATGAGGGTGCGCGCCTTGACCGAGTTGTTGAGGTAATAGCCCAGCGGATCGACCACCGATTCCGGCACGACGATCTTCGCGGCGAAATGCAGGATGCTGTCGATGCCGTGCTCGTCGATGAGCCGAGAGACGAGATCCTTGTCGGCGACATCGCCGGTAACGAGGGTCACCTCGGGCGCGACCGCCCAGGGGAATCCTGTGGACAGGTTGTCGAGCACCACGACCTGCTCACCCGCATCCACCAGTTCGAGCACCATATGGCTGCCGATATACCCGGCACCGCCCGTTACAAGAACAGCCATTTATCCTCCGAGAATCCGCTTTTCTAACGCCGATTAACCAAAACGCTTCAGCTTCAATTCATGTCCTTTATGGCAAACAGAAAATTAGGCTTGATGCAACAAGTCCCCAACCTTAGCTTTCAGGGATAAGGCTCTGCTCTCCGGGCGAGTGTCTGTCCTTCCCCCTCAGGATCTGATCTTTCCGCAATGGCGCATTCCATGAAGCGTATCCGCAAAGCCGTCCTTCCCGTTGCCGGTCTCGGCACGCGTTTCCTCCCGGCCACGAAAGCCGTGCCGAAGGAAATGCTGTGCGTGGTCGACCGCCCGGTCGTCCAGCATGTGGTCGATGAGGCGCGGGCAGCCGGAATCGAACATTTCATCTTCGTTACCGGTCGCAACAAGGGCGTGATCGAGGACCATTTCGACCTCTCTTACGAGTTGAACCATACGCTCAAGAGTCGTGGAAAGACCAAGGAACTTGACGCTCTGGCGCAGGATCAGCCGGAAGCCGGCCAGACCAGCTTCACTCGTCAGCAGGAGCCGCTGGGCCTCGGCCACGCGGTCTGGTGCGCGCGCGATCTCGTGGGCGACGAGCCGTTTGCCGTAATCCTGCCGGATATGCTGAGCCGCGGCTCCATGGAGCAGATGGTATCGGCCTACGACAAGCACGGCGGCAACATCATCGCCGTTGAAGAGGTCCCCTCCGACCAGACGCACCAATACGGCATCGTCTCCATGGGCGAGACCTTCGGCCAGACCTTCGAGGTCACCGGCATGGTGGAAAAGCCCGCCAAGGGCACCGCGCCGTCAAACTTCATGATTTCCGGCCGCTACATTCTGCAGCCCGAGATTTTCGATCTGCTCGGCACCCAGGAGCGTGGCGCGGGCAATGAAATCCAGCTCACCGACGCGATGATCCGCCTGATGAAGAACCAGAAGTTCTTCGGCATGAACTATCAGGGCCGGACCTACGATACCGGCTCCAAGATCGGCTTCCTCATGGCGAATGTCGCCTATGCGCTCGAGCGAGACGATCTGGGCCCCGATTTCCGTCGCGAACTCGAGGCTTTCCTGCGTCAAAAGTAACCAGGATCTCAAGCGGGGAGGGGTTCGCTTGCCCCCCTCCCCGTGCTAGAGGGCGCGCATGGCTTCCTTGACCGCAACAAAGACTTCTTCCGAGCCGGCCGTCGCATCGGCCCTGCGCACCCTTGAGACCGAGCGGGACGGCCTGACCGTCCTGATGGCGGCCATCGGAGACGGGCTCGGGGAGGTTTTCACGCAAGCCGTCGACCTCATCGCTTCGGCGCAAGGCCGTGTGATCATCAGCGGCATGGGCAAATCCGGCCATGTCGCCCGCAAGATCGCGGCGACCCTCGCCTCCACAGGAACGCCGGCCTATTACGTCCACCCGGCGGAAGCGAGCCATGGCGATCTCGGCATGGTGCGCAAGGAGGACGTGATCGTCGCCCTCTCCTGGTCTGGAGAGACGACCGAATTGGCCGATCTCATCGGTTACGCGAAACGCTTCCGGGTGCCGCTGATCGCCCTCACCTCCGGGGCCAACTCGACCCTGGGCGATGCCGCCGATCTGTGCCTCGCTCTGCCCAGGGCGAAGGAAGCCTGCCCGAACGGGCTTGCCCCGACCACCTCGACCACGATGCAATTGGCGATGGGCGATGCTCTGGCCGTCGCTCTTTTGGAAAAGCGCGGCTTCACGGCCGAGCATTTCCGCGTCTATCACCCCGGCGGAAAGCTGGGCGCGCAGCTGAAACTGGTTCGTGACGTGATGCACCGGGGCGAGCGTTTGCCCATCGTCGGCATCGATGCACGAATGGACGAGGCGATTGCCGAAATCGGAGCTAAAGGCTTCGGATCCGTCATCGTGACCAATGCCGACGGTACGCTCGCAGGCATCGTCACCGATGGGGATTTGCGGCGCAATCTCAGGCCCGATCTCACAACCTTGCCCGTCACCGCCATCATGACGCGGACCCCGCGCACCATCGCACCCGGCGAGCTTCTCGTGACCGCACTCGAAGTTCAGGAGACGGCGAAGATTACCGCCCTCGTCGTCATCGAGAACCACCGGCCCGTCGGCCTCGTGCACTATCTCGATCTGTTGCGCGAAGGCGTGGCGTAGCTTTTTCCATAGGGATTGTCGTTCTTCCAGATGGCGAATCTCGTCGGAAGATCAGCGCCATTTCAAGCGCAACCTAGAGCCAGCCCTGTAGCTCCCTCTCGACGATGTGGCGGATTACGCGCATCCCGTCCTCACTGTCGTTGAGACACGGCAGGTAAGCGAATTGCTCACCACCGTGATGCATGAAGATCTCGCGATTTTCCACATCGAGCTCTTCCAGGGTTTCGAGACAATCGGCCGAGAAGCCCGGCGCGACGATCGCCAAGCGCTTCACGCCTCTCTCGGCAAGAGCCTCCACCGTCTTGTCGGTATAAGGCTGAAGCCATTCGTCGGGCCCGAAGCGCGATTGGAAGCTCATGAGAAAGCGATCCGCCGACCAACCGAAGGCTTCGCGCATGAGACGCCACGTCTTCACGCAGTGGCAATAATAAGGGTCACCCTTCAGGAGGTATTCCTTCGGCACCCCGTGAAACGAGACGAGGATGATTTCGGGCTCGAACGACAGCTTCGCCAGATTGCGTTTCATGGAGGAGACCACGGAGTCGATATAGACCGGATCATCGTGATAGGGCGGCGACACGCGCACACTCGGCTGCCAGCGCATATCCATGAGAGCGCGGAAGGCGTGATCGCAGACCGTGGCAGAGGTCGCGGCCGCATATTGCGGGTAGAGCGGCACGAGCAGAATGCGGTCGCAACCCTGGTCGAGAAGGGCCCGGATACGCAGGCGAATTTCGGGCTTGCCGTAGCGCATGGCCCAATCGACGACGACGCGGTCTCCGGCGATCTTGCCGAGATGACGGGTCAGATCTTCAGCCTGGGCGCGAGTGATGGTCTTCAGCGGCCCCTCGTTGCGCTCCTTGTTCCAGATCGTCTCATAATCCTTGCCTTTCCGTCCCGGACGGGTGGTGAGAATAATGAGATTGAGGATCGGCCACCACAGAAGCCGGGGCGTTTCGATGACGCGCCTGTCGGAGAGAAATTCCTTGAGATAGCGCCGCATCGACCAGTAATCGGTGGCCTCGGGCGTCCCGAGATTAAGGAGCAGAACCCCGATTCGCCCGACCTTCATCGAAGGATGATCGGTCGGCTTGGCATCCGGCGCGTTCATCTGAACTGGATCGATCCGCTCATTCATTCAAGAAAGCTCCCCGCACCACGCGGCCGAAAGTGCGGTCGCGCAGCGTTGCTATAACAAGTCTTTGTTTTGAAACGCTCTTTATGGAACGGTTTCCCACGTTCGAGCACTAGAGTTTGATCGTTTCAGATTGAAACAGGATCAAACTCTCGATTCTTTTAAGCTCGCATGATCCGGGCGAACAGCCGGTTTCCACTTGTTCTGATCATGCTCTAGATAGGCGTTTCTGCGGAAAGCGCCAACAGGCCGAAAGGTCACTGCCGAGGAAATTTCTCTCAGTGGACGGAACCGAGCGGCTCGCTCTTCTTCAAAAGAGCATCGATGGTGACATGCAGGCCACCTGGGTCGTAATTCGTTTCCACATGGGCATTCAATTGCGTCGTCAGGACCCTGTGCAACAGGCGTGAGCCGAAACCCTGCCGTTTGGGACGCGAGACCTTGGGGCCGCCCGTTTCGCGCCATTCGAGCCGAAGACGCTCACCCTCGATATCGGGATCAGTCGTCCAGTTGACCGCAACACGGCCCGTGCTCACCGAAAGTGCCCCATATTTAGCGGCATTGGTGGTCAACTCATGGATCGCCATGCCAATCGGGACAGCGGCATCCGACGGCAATTCGACGGGTGTCCCCTCAATCAGAACGCGCGCGCCCGTGTCGTCGTTGTAGGGGCTCAACTCCTTTTCCATCAGCTCGCGCAAAGAGGCCGTCTGCCAGAGCGCTTCGGTAAGAAGCGAATGCGTATTGGCAAGCGAGATGATACGCCCGACGAACGCTTGATAGAACTCGTCCACATTGGACGTCGCGCGAGCAGTTGCTCCGACAACCGCCTGCACCGTCGCGAGGGTGTTCTTGACGCGATGATGCAGTTCGCGAATGAGCAGCGATTGCTGCGCCTGAGCGTGCTTGCGTTCATTGATTTCGTGCTGAGCGGCCCGATAGAGATGACCGTTGTCGAGAGCGATTGCTGCCTGACCCGCGAGACCGACCATCAAACGCTCCGTGCGCTCGGTGAATACACCGGCTTTTCCGTGCCCGAACAAAAGCGCACCGTGAACTTCTCCCGTGCGGGAAACAACCGGAACCGCAAGATAACTACGCACCGGCCGCCCCCAATCGGGCGTCCCCGTGTAGGGTGCGTTGGGTCCAAAGCGTGAATCGAAGGTGATGTCGTCGGAGCGCACCACTTTTTCACGCGAAAAGCGTGGTTCGAAAACCTTGGCGCTATAACCCGCAGACGCGGCGTTGAAGGCCCCTCGCGATGCCCCTGCGAGGGCATAGAGCGTAAAGCATTCCGGCGGATCGTTCTCACCCCGGTAGAAAAACGAGCCGAACTGTGCGCCGGTCAATTCGACGCCGGCATCGATCACCTTCTGGACGATGCGCTCGATGTCGAGTTCGGCGGCAAGAGACGAAACTGTCCGATTGAGGATTTCGAGAGCTGTTGTTTCCGCCTGCAATTCACTCGTTCGCAATGCCACGTCCTGCTCCAGGAGGGCCGCGTTCTGCGCTTGCTCGCGGAATTGCTGCGAGGCAAAGGCGGTAAGGGCAATGAGCGCGAGCAGCGCGACCAGGGCAAACACCCCATACAAGCGTGTCTGCGCGACCCACGGCGCCCAATATGCTTGGCGTGGCGCGCTCACCTGAACATACAGGGGAAAGACGCCAACCTTATGGTAGGACCCGATACGTTCTTCGCCGGCGGCCTTATAGACAAAGGTGCCGAAGCGCGGATTCCGCGCTGCGGCATTCGCAAATCCGTCCTTCTCGAGCGGCATGAAGGAAATGCCGTCAGCGGGCGGTGGAAACTGTGCGAGAACGGCGGTATCGGAGGCGCGAAACAAGGTGACCTGGCCACCTTTCGGCAATCGAAGCTCGCTCCAATGCGTGTTGAAATAGGCGAGCGACGCCGTCACCGACATGATGCCGCGAAACGAACCGTCGGGAAACTCGAGCCGACGACTTGCGAGGAATGTCGGACGTCGCGTGACACTGCCGATGATGGGCGCACCGACGAAAAGACCGGTCGAGGGATTTTTCTGGGCAATGAAGATGTCGCGCTCGACGGCACTGGAAAACGGCGCTGGGAACTCCGCCGTCGTCATGCGAAGGAGGCCATCGGAATCGTTGAGCCAGATATCCTCGATATAGGGCAACGTGCCCTTGATCGCGCGCACCTCGTCCCACAAAGCATGAGAGGATCCGATCGTATTCCAGTTCTGTTCTTCGATCAGGGTCGCGGTTTTTTGTAACGCGAGATCCGACACCTCGAAGAGGCGGGATGCGTGGTCCGCGAGGAAGAAGGCATTGCTTCGTGTGTTGTCCTCAATCTGCTGCAGCAGACGATCCCGTTGTTCCCACGCGATATAGCCGAAAGTGATGGCAATAAAGGCGACGCCGAACAGGCCCATGATCAAAGCGATCCGGCCTCGCGTCAGCGAGCGTCTCCGCTGCTTTTGCGAGAGGGTGGATTTGAACGCGCGCGTGGAGGGCTGGAATTGCAATGTCGCTCTGGTTCTCCGGATTGCGGGTCACTGGCACACAGTAATGGTTCAGACCAGAACCACAAGGCGGCCAAACAGCACCCTAACGTGGCCGTTGACGAGCGGTTCCGTCAATTCGTGCCCCTTTTGTTCGATCGGATCCAGGGCAAAATCCCCTATCAAACTAAAAGCCCCCCGCCTTTCGACAAGACGGGGGGCCGGAGTGGAACTTGGATGAGCTCGGAATAGACGACCCGCGCAGAACGCCGCGGTCTTCGACCTTGGGCACATACTCGATCACCTGGTGCACCAAGAGCTGGCTCGCCGCAGCATCGCCTATCTGCTGTGCAAGCTGCCGGGAGACCTGATACGGGTGGGGTCCAAGGCACTTTTTACAAAGAAAGAGAATCGATGAGAGGACCCATCGAGCAGGCTCTTGCCGACTTTCGGGGCAAGCCCCAGGCGCTTGGATGGCAAGAACTGCCCTTTTTCTCAGGACATGCCGCCGATGCCGTGGCGCGACGGGTCGACGAGCGTATGGCGGCGGGCGCTCAAGTCCTTCCGCCCGCCGGCGATATCTTCAATGCGCTCGTCACGACGCCGCTCGATCAGGTGAAGGTCATCATTCTCGGCCAGGACCCCTACCCGACGCCGGGAGACGCTCACGGGCTCGCCTTCTCCTATCATGGTAAACGCCGCCTGCCCGCCTCGCTGAAAACCATTCTTGCCGAAATGGCTGAAGAGACCGGCGCTCCCATGCCACGATCCGGGGATCTGACGCCCTGGGCGAGACAAGGCGTTCTTCTCCTCAACACCGCTCTGACGGTGGAGGCAGGCAAGGCAGGAGCGCATCTCAAATTCGGCTGGTCGGCGCTCACTGACGACGCTGTCGGCACCATTTCCCGCGAGCGCCCCGCCGTCGTGTTCCTGCTCTGGGGCGGCCCGGCGCGAAAACGCGCCGAACTCATCGACAGGACGAAGCATCTCGTCATCGAATGTGGCCACCCCTCCCCGCTCAATAGGCTGCGCGACTTCCGGGGTTCAAAACCTTTCAGTCGAGCGAATGATTGGCTGGCGGAAAAGGGAATGACGCCCATCGATTGGCGATTGGACTAGGAGCCCTCCACCGTCATTCCGGGGCCGCGGCAGCGGAACCCGGAATGACAGATTTCGCTACTCCGCGGCAATCGCCATCGGCGGCTCGTTGGAGCGCCATTTTGCCAGAAGCGCCGCCTCCTCCGCCTTCGCGTTTTTCAGGTTCCGCTCCTTGATGTGACCATAGCCCCGTATTTTCTGCGGGATGTTGGCGATTTCAATGGCGAGGGCATGCTTCTCGGGGGTGAGGTGCGCGACCAAATCATCGATCAAAGCTTCGAAATCGCCGATCAACTGCCGCTCGGTCCTACGCTCGTGAGTGTAACCGAAGACATCGAGCGGCGTTCCGCGTAGAATTTTGAACCGCGCCAGGATCTTGAACGCCGTCATCATGCGCGGTCCGAAGCTCATCTTGCGCGGCACCCCGGTCACCGGGTCCTTACGGGTGAAGACCGGCGGCGCGAGATGGAATTCGTAACGCAGATTGTCACCTTCGAAGGTCGAGGACACGAGGCGTTCGAAATGCCCATCGGTATAGAGGCGCGCCACCTCATATTCATCCTTGTAGGCCATGAGCTTGAAGAGCGAGCGCGCCACCGCATCGGTGAGCGCGGTCGAGGACACAAGCATCGCGGTTTCCGCCGCGCGCACGCGCTCCACGGCTTTGCGATAGCGCCTTCCATAGGAACGGCTCTGATAGCTTTCGAGGAAACTCACGCGACGTTCAATAGCCTCGTCGAGCGTGCTCGAGACCGTGAGTTCGTCTGTCGGCGCTTTCAGATCGGTCATGATCTGCGCCACGATCTCCGGCTCCGCCGCAGCGCGGCGGCCCCAATTGAAGGCGGCCAGATTCATTTTCACCGCTTCGCCATTGAGTTCGATAGCCTTCTCGATGGAAGCTGCCGTCAGCGGCACGTGTCCGGTCTGATAGGCGTAGCCCAGCATGAACATGTTGGCCGCAATCGCATTACCGAGGATCTTGGTGGCAATGGCGGTCGCGTCGACGAAAGCCACGTCATCAGGCCCCGCCGACGTCGCGATAGCGCGTTTGAGGCGCTCGGCAGGCAGCGAGAAGTCGGCATTGCGCGTGAACTCGCCCGGCATCACTTCCGCGGTATTGACCACAAGAGCCGTCTGGCCCTTCTGCACGGACGCCAGCACCTTCTTGGTGCCGGTCACGACGAGATCGCAGCCGAGCACCAGATGCGCCGCACCGGCAGCGACCCGAATGGCGTGGATGTCGTCTTGATGATTGGCGAGGCGCACGTGGCTGTAGACCGCGCCGCCCTTCTGCGCGAGACCCGCCATGTCGATCATCCCGAGGCCCTTGCCTTCGAGATGCGCCGCCATGCCGAGGATCGCACCGATGGTGACGACGCCCGTACCACCGATACCTGTCACGATGACGTTGAAGGTGAGATCGATGGGCGGAAGAACCGGATCGGGCAAGGGCCTCAGGTTGATGCCGTCGGTCACTCCCGTTGCCGGCAACGCCTTCTTCATCTTGGCGCCGTGCACCGTGACGAAGGACGGACAGAAGCCATTGACGCAGGAGAAATCCTTATTGCAGTTCGATTGATCGATCTGACGCTTGCGACCGAACTCCGTTTCGACCGGCTGCACGGCAACGCAGTTCGATTGCACGGAGCAATCGCCACACGCCTCGCAGACGAGATCGTTGATGATCACGCGTTTGTCGGGATCGGGATAAGCACCGCGCTTGCGGCGGCGGCGCTTTTCGGCGGCGCAGGTCTGATCGTAGATCATCACCGTCACGCCGGGGATCGTGGCGAGTTCGCGCTGCACCGCGTCGAGATCGTCGCGATGATGAATCGTCATGCCGGACGGCCATTGAATGGTCTTGGGATATTTGTCCGGCTCGTCGGTGACGAGGGCGATGCGCTCGACGCCTTCGTCGCGCACCTGTCGCGCGATCATGTCGACCGTCAATCCGCCCTCATGCGGCTGACCGCCGGTCATGGCGACTGCGTCGTTGAACAGGATCTTGTAGGTCATGTTGGTCTTGGTATCGACAGCCCATCGCAGCGCCAGCACGCCCGAATGATTGTAGGTACCGTCACCGAGATTCTGGAAGACGTGATCGCGCTTGGAGAACGGCGCTTCGCCGACCCAGTTCGCGCCCTCGCCGCCCATCTGCGTGAAGCCTTCCGTCGCGCGGTCCATCCACTGCACCATGTAGTGGCAGCCTATGCCCGCATAGGCGCGCATGCCTTCAGGCACTTTCGTCGATGTGTTGTGCGGACAGCCCGAGCAGAAATGCGGCGTGCGCGTCGCGATGTCGGTGGTCGCGGCGAGAACGGCCTGCGCTTCCTTCAGGCGCGCGACACGACCGGCGAGATCGTCGTTGCGGTGATACTTCAACAATCGTTCGCCGATGACGATGGCGATGTCGTTCGGATCGAGCGCCCCTTTGACCGGGAACAGCCAATTGCCGCTCTCATCCTTCTTTCCGATGCAGACCGGCTGGTTCGCGGAGCCGTAAAGCTCCTCGCGCACCTGCACTTCGATGAGCGAGCGCTTTTCCTCGACGACGATGATCATGTCGAGGCCTTCCGCGAAGGCGAGCAATTCGCGCTGCGAGATCGGCCAGGGACAGGCGACCTTGTACAGCCGCAGGCCCATGTCGTTGGCCTTCACCTCGTCTAGGCCGAGTTCGTCCATGGCCTGCCGCACATCGAGATAAGATTTTCCGACGGTAATCACGCCGATCTTCGGCGTGCGTCCGCCCGAGAGAATGATGCGGTTGAGATTGTTGGCGCGCACGAACGCCATCATCGCATCGCGCTTGTAATCCTGAAGCCGGGCCTCCTGCTCCAGCACGCCGTCATGATTGCGGATGTTGAGGCCGCCCGGCGGCATGATGAAGTCATCAGGCATGATGATCTTCACGCGATCCAACGAGCCGTCGACTGAGGCCGTCGATTCAATGTTTTCCTTCACGCATTTGAACGCGACCCACGTGCCGCAGAAGCGGCTCATGGCATAACCGTAGAGCCCGTAATCGAGAATCTCTTGAACGCCCGCGGGGTTCAGGATCGGGATCATCACATCGAGGAAGTGGAATTCGGATTGGTGGGCGACGGTGGAAGATTCCGCCGTGTGATCATCGCCCATGAGGGCCAATACGCCACCGTGTTGGGATGTTCCGGCCATGTTGGCGTGGCGGAAGACATCGCCCGAGCGGTCGACGCCAGGGCCCTTGCCGTACCACATGCCGAACACGCCATCGTATTTGCCGTCGCCGTGGAGTTCGGCCTGCTGCGTGCCCCAGACAGCGGTCGCCGCCAGTTCCTCGTTGAGACCGGGCTGGAAGACGATCTGTTCATCTTTCAACCAATGTTTCGCTCGCCAGAGGTTGAGATCGAGTCCGGCGATGGGGGAGCCGCGATATCCGGAAACGAAGCCGGCAGTATTGAGCCCGGCGAGCCTGTCCCGCTCCCGCTGCATCAACAACAATCGAACGATGGCCTGCGTGCCGGTGACAAAAACGCGATCCTTCGTGAGGTCGTATTTATCGTCGAGCGATACGTCCCGGAGAGCGATATGACCTGCGGCCATTGCCCGTTTCCTCCTGTGATCCCCTCAGAAACAGCCGGTGTTCCGGTCTTTTTTGTTCTGTTCTATTTAAGTCAGTAATGCTGACATATAGAGACAGGCCCGTCAATCAAGTGCCTCCCTTTCGCCGCGTTTCGCTTGCAAGCCTCGCTGAGTTGAGGTCCAAGCCTGACTGGCAACGCTCTCTCGGCAAGCCTCACCATTGGGGACAAACGCATGAACCGTCGCAATGGTCTCAAAGCCGTCCTGATCGCGGCCTTGAGTGTTTTCTCCCTTCCAGCCGTCGCGCATCCCCATGTCTGGATCACAGCCAGAGCGGAAGTGGTGTTCGTGGACGGCAAGGCGACCGGCATCCGCCATTCCTGGGCTTTCGATGAAGCCTACTCAGCCTATGTTACGCAGGGCCTCGACAAGAACAACGACGGTAAAATCACGCCCGACGAGTTGCAGGACCTCGCCAAGGAAAACACCGAATCGCTGGTGGATTTCGATTATTTCACGGTGATGAAGGCGAACGGGAGGAAGCAGGCTTTCGATGCTCCGCGTGACCCTGCGATGGTTTTTGAAGGCGGCAAAGTCCTCCTGACGTTTTTCTTGCCGCTGAAGACCCCCATTCCGGGAGGAGGCGCAGTCGCGCTCGATATCAACGATCCGTCCTTTTTCGTCACCTTCGAGCTCGCCAATACACGCGATGCCATCAAGATGGTGGGCGCCCCTCAGGGTTGCTCGATCACCGTGACGCGGGCCAAGGGGTTCGACATGGCCGACCAGCAGGCCATGTCGGAGGACATGTTCACCAATCCGGCGAACGCCAATTTCGGCGCGCAATATTCCAACAAGGCGATCCTCGCATGTCCGTAACAGCTGAACCGCTTGGCGTTGTTCAAACTGTGAGAGGCCGCTTCTGGCAGCGCGTCGTCCTCGCAGTCGCCGCGACAGCCTTCATCGCTGGTATCGTCGCGCTTTTCGTATGGTGGCTCGCCCCGGCAGCGCCACCTCCGGTCAAGAACCCGTTCGGAGTCGGCGTGCGCGAGGCTGCTCCGTCAGGTGCCCTCGGCAGCTATATTTTGTCCATCCAGGCTGGTTTCTACAAAAGCCTTCAGGCCTCCGTGCGCGAGTTGAAGGAGAACGGCGCTGCGCTCTGGTCGCTCCTTTTGGTCGGCTTCGCCTATGGCGTATTTCACGCGGCAGGCCCCGGCCACGGCAAGGCGGTGATTTCCGCCTATCTGATCGCCGATCAGAAAGCGCTGCGCAAAGGCTTCACCTTGAGCCTCGCCGCCGCGCTGATCCAGGCGCTTGTCGCCATTCTGATCGTTTCCATCGTGGCGCTCATCCTGAAGGCAACCGCCGCAACGATGAACGCCCTCACGGCGCAGGTCGAAATGGCGAGCTTTGCTGTCGTCGCCCTGATGGGCGGGCTGATCACATGGCGGAAGGCAGGCAAGGTGCTTGGCGTCGTGGCACTCGCCCGCAATCCCCTTGCCACGGCCCAGGAGGAGTCTTGCGACCACGTCCACCTGCCCCCACCGGAATCCTTCGACCGTTTGACGAAATGGCGGGAAATGGCCGGGGTCTCCTTGGCAGCGGGCATACGCCCCTGCGCGGGGGCACTCATCGTCCTCGTCTTCGCATTGTCGCAGGGGGTTTTTGCCGCCGGTATCGCTTCAACCTTCGCCATGGCCCTCGGCACCGCTTTGACGACGGGCGCCATCGCGGCTCTCGCAGTTTTTGCGAAATCCCTTGCACTGAAAGTGGCCGGCGGACGCGGCGTCACCGGGGCACTTACGATGGCCGGGATCGAGCTTCTGGCTGCCGCCTTTGTGCTGGTTCTGGGCCTGAGCCTTCTGTTCGGATTCATGAGTTCCGCTATCGCAAGCTGAGCGTCTTAACCTCGGAACTTGCGTGGAAGGCAGGGTTTGGGGTAGTTCCTCACCTCACGAAAAGGGAGTCTCGACCTTGTCCAAGCCGACCCGCACCAACTGGCGCAATGTGTTGACCGTCGTGAGCATCATGATCCTGATCGGCACGGAGGTCTTCGGCGTCGCCCTCTCCGGCGGCTGGGCGCTCGCGGGCCTGTTCGATCTCGGGCCTATCGTCGGCTACGTCCTGATGGGCCTTTTCAGCCTGGTCGCGCTCTATGCTCTCGTGGCCCTGTGGCGCCACTGCGTCACCATCGAGCCCCTGACCGAGCGCGCCTAGAGTTTGATCGGTTCAGATTGAAACAGGATCAAACTCTCGATTCTTTCGATACGCATGATCCGGGCGAACAACCGGGTTCCACTTGTTCTGATCATGCTCTAAGGCGCGTCGCAAGCTTTCATGACAACCGGATCGGCATCGGCCGGAACATAGTCGGACATGGGATGGCATTGCCCGGCAATGCACACACGCCAATCCGCCGTCGCGCCCGAGCGCCGTAGGACGACCTCCCGCTGAGGCGGCACTTTAGGTTGCCAGGACCAGACCCCTCTTTTGAACCGCGCCTCCGGGGGCGGCTCCATTCCTGCTCCGGAACCGCGCACGCGCGCCTCGACGAGTTCAAGGCCGGCCGGGCCTTGCCTCCAATCCTCCTCCCAGAGAACTTTCTCGACGGAATGCGTCCAGGCGAGAGTCATGGCGCCCGCCATCAGCGGCATGAGTTTGGAGCCTGCCAAAAGGCAGATCATCGGCTCTCCGCGACCGGCGAAGCCTGCCGTGTGCGCCACAGGTGAAAGCCGATGAAACCCACCGATAGGACGAAACCGATTTCGTCGGTAACCGGCAGTGCCAGGACGAGCAGGGCCGCCGCACCCGCTGCCCAAAGGCGCTCCCACCACGCAAGCGCCGCGCGGAAATAACCGACGGCCGCAACGCCCCACAACCCGAGCGCAAGGCAGGCCTTGATCACGATATAGGCGACGGCGAACCAATAAGCCCCGCCCTGAAGACCGGGAACCGGTTGCAGCATCAGGGCCGGATCGTACACCGCCATGTAAGGCACGATGAATCCCGGTAGCGCTATCTTGACCGCCTGAACGCCGATCTTGAGTCCCGATTCCTTCGCCATCGGCGCGGCTGCAAAAGCGGCGAGCGCCACCGGCGGCGTCAGGTCCGCCATGATGCCGAAATAGAACACGAACATGTGCGAGACGATAAGCGGGACATCGAGTTTGAGCAGGATAGGCGCCGCCAGCGACGAGGTGATGATGTAGTTCGGGATGGTCGGGATGCCCATGCCGAGGATTAGGCTGAATACCATGGTCAGGACGAGGGCGAGGAAAAGATTGTCCTTGCCGATGGAGATCATCCAGTTCCCGACGATAGTGCCGAGCCCGGTCAGCGTCATGGTCCCGATCACGATGCCGACCACCGCGCAGGCAAGGCCGACTGGCAGTGCCTGACGCGCGCCATCGGCCAGTGCGTCGACGCAATCCTTCAACGTCGTGCGCCCACGCCCCGAGAAAACGTTCCACACCGAGAGGATGGCGACGACGACGATGACGAGCGTCACGCTCGCCGCGAGCGACGCCGCCGAAATCAAGGCAAGTCCGATCCAGAAGGCGACCCGCAAAGCCGGCATGGCGAGACCCGCGACAATGGCGGTGCCGAGGATCAGGGCAACGGTGAGAGAGAGACCGACCGCACCGGCGAAAAGCGGCGTGTAGCCCGCGAACAACAGACAGACCAGAACCGCGAGCGGCGTGATCAGGAACCAGTTCTTCTTCAGCTCCGTCCAGGCCTTCGGCAATTGATCTTTCGACAAGCCATGTAGATTGAGTTTCCCCGCCTCGAGGTGCACGGCGAGATAGCACGCGACGAAATAGAGAATAGCCGGGATGATCGCCGCCTCGACGATTTTCGCATAAGGCACGTCGATGGTCTCCGCCATGATGAAGGCAACTGCGCCCATGACCGGAGGCATGATCTGTCCGCCCATGGACGACGTTGCTTCGACACCTCCGGCGAACGCGGAGGAAAATCCGAAGCGCTTCATCAATGGAATCGTGAACTGGCCCGATGCGACGACATTGGCGACGCCCGAACCGGAGACGGTGCCCATCAACGCGGAGGACGCCACACAGACTTTGCCGGGGCCGCCCTGCTTGTCGCCGAACACCGCCATCGAGATGTCGTTGAAGAAATCGATGACGCCAGCCTTTTCCATGAAGGCGCCGAACAGGATGAACAGAAAGATGTAGGTCGCCGAAACCAACGTCGGCACCGCGTAGATGCCCTCCGTGCCGAACGACATATGTTCGATGACCTGATCGAGCGAATAGCCGCGATGATCGAGCGGGGCGGGCAACAGATGCCCGAGAAGGCAATAGGCCAGAAACAGCCCGGCGACGATGGGAAGCGCCGCGCCCATGACCCGGAAGACGAGATAAATCAGAATGACGAGAGCGGCGATGCCGGTCACGAGATCGGACGATGTCAATTCGCCCGCACGACTTACGAGATCATTATAGAGCGCCCATTGATAAAGCCCGACGGCAAAGCCCGCGAGACCTATTCCCCAACCCAGAAACCGCGTCACCGATGTCGTTGCGCGGTGGTTCCCGATCATCGCTCCGGCGACGAGACAGAGGAAACCCACATGCAGCGCGCGCACCACCTGGCTCGGCAGGCTACCGCCGAATTTAACGATCAGGCCAAAGGCGACAACGACCGCGACCCACGCCATGACGCCGTTCATGATCGCAGCACCGCGCACACGCTGCAGAATGAGCCATCCGGCCCACGTGACGAGTGCAACCGCGAGAATGTGGATCGTGGTCACAATGCCAAGCAAAGGGCTATCCAAAGGGATACCGAAGGACGTCACGACCTGGAAGATCGAGAACGAAACCGCGATCCAGAACAGCACCCGACCAAGCAGACCTTCGCCGAAATTCTCCGGCAATCCATGCTCAGGATTTTCCGCGGGCGGCGCTTCCATTTCAGCGACTTCCGACGTTTTCACATTCCCGCTCATGGCTCACTCCCGGTGAATTGTTTTTCTTCGTCACAGAAAAGCCGGGGCCGATTGGGCGCCCGGCTTGCTTTGTCGATGGCGTCAGGAGATCACGAGCCGGATTTCTTCACGCCCTTTTCCTTGAAATAGCGCTCCGCACCTGGATGCATCGGGATCGGCATGCCTTCGAGCGCGCTCTCCAGCTTGATGTCCCGTGCCGCCGAATGCGCCGCGACGAGATCGGGAAGGCTTTCATAGATCGCCTTCGTCATCTGATAGACCGCCTCGTCTTTCATCCCCGAATGGGTGACGAGATAGTTGACGACGGCCGCCGTCTGCACAGGCGCTGTCTGGCCTTCATAAGTATTGGCCGGAATCGTAGCCTTCACATAAGGCGTGCCGACTTTCTCCAGGACCGCGCTCGGAATTTCGACGACCACGATCGGGGCCGATGTCGCGAGATCGCGGATGGACGAAACGCCGAGGCCCGCCGATTGCAGGGTCGCGTCGAGCTGGCGGTTCTTCATCAGCTCGACCGACTCGCCGAAGGGCAGATACTCGACCTTGCCGAGATCCTTGTAAGAAAGCCCCGCCCCTTGCAGGATCGCGCGGGCATTCAGCTCGGTGCCGGATTTCGGAGCGCCGACGGAAAGGCGCTTTCCTTTCAGATCGGCCAGCGTCTTGATGCCGGAATCCTTCGAGGCCACAATCTGGATGTAGTTGGGGTAGATCGCGGTCACACCGCGCAGCTTGTCGAGCTTGCCGCGAAAGCCCGCTTCCTCATCTCCGGCCCAGCCAAGCGCGAGGCTATCGCCAAGTGTGAAGCCGATCTCGCCTTTGCCCTGCTGGAGCAGGTTCAGGTTCTCGACCGAGGCCTTGGTGGCTTGAACCGAGGGGCGGCTGCCCGGCACTTTCTCGGTAAAGACCTTGGAGAGAGCAACGCCCAGTGGATAATAGACGCCCGACGTGCCGCCCGTGAGGATATTGATGAAGTCCTGAGCCTGAGCCGGCAGGCTCACGCCGACAAGAGCAATGGCGACTGCGCCCCCCAAAAGGCGGCGTGTAAAGGTTCGAAACATGGCGTTACTCCCTCCAACGGCGCATCGCGCCTGTGATTGATTGCAGTTTGACGGCTGACGGGGATTTCTCAAGAGGTTATGAGGATCGCAATCCTGCCACCTTGGTAGGATTAGTCCTCTTGAGTCTCACCGAGGGTCCCAAAAGACCGTTTGTCTGACTTAAGGTCTTGATAACGCGCATGATTTTTCGGAAACAGCATTCGCTTCACCGGATCGTGCTTCAGGGGCTCAAGTATAATTTATGTTCGATCGTCGTCAGTTTCTTCAGTTCGCAACGGCCACGGCCAGCCTCGCCGCCGCAGGCTTTCCGGTCCCGGCTATGGCGCAGCAGGGTCTGAAGCTCGCCGCTTCATCGGCGTTCTCCTTCGACGCCTTGAAGAAGCGCGCCCAGGAGATGGCCGGAAGCGCTTATGTCGCGCCCGTCAGCCCCTCCCCGGAGATCCTGAACCAGATCGACTACGATGCCCACGGCAAGATCAAGTTCAAGACGGACCTTGCGCTCTGGGCCAAGGGGCCGAGCGAATTCCCGGTCACCTTCTTCCATATGGGCCGCTATTTCCAGAAGCCGGTGCGCATGCACGTGGTGGAGAAGGGGCAGGCCCGCGAGATCCTCTATGAAGCCGGCTATTTCGACATGCCGACGGACTCGCCTGCCCGCAAGCTTCCTGAAAATTCCGGCTTTGCCGGTTTCCGCTTCCAGGAGCCCCGGGACGGCAAGCTCGATTGGCGCAAGAACGATTGGGTCGCCTTCCTCGGTGCATCCTATTTCCGCGCTATCGGCCAACTCTATCAATACGGCCTCTCGGCCCGCGGCCTAGCGGTCGATGTGGCGGTCTTCGGGAAGAACGAGGAATTCCCGGATTTCACGAATATCTATTTCGACACACCACAGGCGGGCTCGGACAAGGTGACTGTCTACGCGCTGCTCGACGGCCCGAGCGTCACAGGCGCCTATCGTTTCGTGATGCAGCGCGCCGCGGCGGTAATCATGGATATCGAGTGCGCGGTTTTCCTGCGCAAGGACGTCAACCGCCTCGGCATCGCGCCGCTGACCTCCATGTACTGGTTCTCGGAAACCGCCAAGCCTACCGCCATCGACTGGCGTCCGGAGATTCACGATTCCGATGGTCTTGCCATGTGGACCGGCTCCGGCGAGCGGATCTGGCGGCCTCTCAACAACCCTCCGCGCATCATCACTTCGGCTTTCGGCGACCAGAACCCGAAGGGTTTCGGCCTTCTCCAGCGCGACCGGATCTTCGATCACTATCTCGACGGCGTCTATTACGACCGCCGTCCGTCCCTCTGGATCGAACCGCAGGGCGGCTGGGGCAAGGGCTCGATCCAGCTCGTCGAAATTCCCACCGACGACGAGATCCACGACAACATCGTCGCCATGTGGGTTCCCACCGAATCGGCACGGGCCGGACAGAACTTCGAGTTCCGCTATCGCATGCACTGGTCGGCGGAGGAGCCTTATCCCACCCCGTTGGCGCGCTGCGTCGCCACCCGCTTCGGCAATGGCGGACAGGCCGGGACATCCCGCCCCAAGGGTATCCGTAAGTTCATGGTGGAGTTCCTGGGCGAGCCCCTGATGCGGCTTCCAGCAGGCGTCATCCCACGTCCGGTTCTCACCTCCTCGCGCGGCGAGTTCTCGAACATCCTCACCGAAGCCGTACCGGACGACGTGCCCGGCCACTGGCGGACTCAGTTCGACTTGACCGCGATAGGTTCGGAGCCGGTGGAATTGCGCTGCTTCCTGCGCAATGGCGAGGAAGTGTTGAGCGAGACCTGGCTCTACCAATACCATTCGACAGCCTGACGTTGAAAAGCCAACCTTAAAAATACAATCATGAGGTGCGTATAAAATACTGTACGCCCCTCCGGTTTCGTAATATTGAAGGTGCCATGTCACATGACGGGCACCACCATCACTTCCACGCTCACGCCCACCCGCCCCGCGCGGTGGCGATGGCGCCGACCTTTTCGCTGCTGCGGCTCTCAGTCGGGCAACGGCTGATCGGGGTCGCCTTGGCCTTGGGTGTTTTATGGGCGCTCGTCTTTACGGTTCTCGGTTGAGGACACCATGAGCAAGACAGCGATCCGCTTCGACGGACTGACCCTTGGCTATGACCGTCGCCCCGCCGTTCATCATTTGAGCGGTGAGATCGCCTCCGGCAGTCTCATGGCCATTGTCGGCCCGAACGGGGCCGGCAAATCGACCCTGTTGAAAGGCATTGTGGGAACACTTCGCCCCTTGGGTGGCCGCATCGACGTGTCGATGGATGCGCGCAGCCGCATCGCCTATCTGCCGCAGGCCGCCGATATCGACCGCACCTTCCCGGTTTCCGTCTACGACATCGTCGCCATGGGTCTGTGGTTCCGCACCGGCCTCTTCGGCGGGATCGGCGCGAAAAACAGGACGAAGATCGAGGAAGCTCTTTCCGCCGTCGGCCTCATCGGTTTCGAGCGCCGTCCGATCTCCACCCTCTCGGGCGGCCAGATGCAGCGTGCCCTGTTCGCGCGCCTTCTGATTCAGGACGCGCCCGTTATTCTCCTCGACGAACCTTTCACCGCCATCGACGAGAAGACGACTTCCGACCTGCTCGGCCTCGTTCGGCGCTGGCACCACGAGAAGCGCACTGTCGTCGCCGTGCTGCACGATCTCGATGTGGTTCGACGCGTCTTTCCCGAGACGCTTCTCATCGCGCGCGAACCTGTCGCCTGGGGCGAGACGAAGGGCGTGTTGAGCGCCGAGAACCTCTTGAGAGCGCGCAGCATGGTCGAGGCCTATGACCCGCACGCGGAAGCCTGCAACCGCAACGCCGCCTGATTTTTTCGCAAAGCCGCTCTGAAGGCAAAAGCCGCGATCATGTTCGATCTTTTCATCGCTCCGTTTTCCGAATTCGAGTTCATGCAACGCGCGCTCATTGGCTCCATTGCCATTGCGCTTGGCGGCGGGCCAGTCGGCGTCTTTCTGATGTTGCGGCGCATGAGCCTGACCGGCGATGCGATGGCGCATGCCATCCTGCCGGGTGCAGCTTTCGGATATCTGATCGCAGGCCTGTCGCTTCCAGCCATGACGATCGGCGGATTGATCGCGGGCGTTGTCGTCGCCATGGCGGCGGGCCTCGTCTCGCGGCTCACTTCATTGAAGGAAGATGCGTCGCTCGCAGCGTTCTATCTTCTCTCGCTTGCGCTCGGCGTGACCATCGTGTCGCTGCGCGGTTCGAACGTCGATCTGCTGCACGTGCTCTTCGGTACCGTGCTCGCGCTCGACGACAACACGCTTCTGCTGCTCGCCTCGATTTCATCGATCACGTTGGTCGCATTGGCAGTGCTCTATCGCCCGCTCGTGCTCGAATGCGTCGATCCGACTTTCCTGCGCTCGGTGAGCCGTGCCGGCACACCGACCCATCTCATTTTCCTCGGTCTCGTCGTAATGAATCTCGTCGGCGGATTTCACGCACTCGGCACGCTTCTCGCCGTCGGCATGATGATGCTACCCGCCGCCGCCGCGCGCTTCTGGAGCGAGGACATCACTCTCATGATGATCTCATCCGTCGTCGTCGGCATGGTGTCGGGGGTCGGTGGATTATTGTTGTCCTTCCACGCCGAGTTGCCCGCCGGGCCCGCCATCATTCTCGTGGCCGGCGGACTCTACGTCTTCTCCCTCGTCTTCGGGCGTGAGGGCGGTTTGTTGTGGCTGATCATGCCCGGCAAGCATCTCGAAGCCTGATTCCTCTCAAGTCAAAAAGGAACCGCGATGTCGTTCAAACGCATCATCACAGCCTCCCTTTTGGGATTCTCCATCCTCACCGGTTCCTGCCTCAATGCAACGGCCCAGAGCACCGACAAGCTCAAGGTCGTCGTGACCTTCTCGATTCTCGGCGATCTCGTGCGCAACGTGGGCGGCGAGCGCACCGAAGTGACGAACCTCGTCGGCCCCAATGGCGATGCGCACGTCTATGCCCCGACGCCCGCCGACGGACGTCGCCTGAACGAGGCAAAAGTCGTCTTCGCCAACGGCCTGAAATTCGAGGGCTGGATCAACCGCCTGATCAAATCGTCCGGCACCAAGGCCGCCGTGATCGAAGCTGCGAAAGGCGTGAAGCCCCTCGCCGGCGAAGATGAGCACGGCCACGACGCCAAGAAGGGTCATAGTCACGACCACAGCGCCTTCGATCCCCACGCTTGGCAGAACGTCGCCAATGCCGAAATCTATGTGGCGAACATCCGCGACGCCCTCGTTGCCGCCGATCCCGCAGGAAAGGCGACTTATGAGGCAAACGCTGCCGATTATCTGAAAAAGCTTCAGACTCTGGACGGCGAGATCAAGGCGCTCGTGGATAAAATCCCAACTGAGCGGCGCAGGATCATCACCTCGCACGACGCCTTCCGCTATTTCGAGGCCGCTTACCGCATCGATTTCATCGCACCGCAGGGCGTCTCGACCGATGCGGAGGCGTCCGCGAAGGACGTCGCCAAGATCATCAAGCAGATCAAGGCCGACAAGATCACCGCGATCTTCGTGGAGAACATATCAGACCCGCGCCTGATGGACCGCATCGCCAAGGAAACCGGGGCTAAGATCGGCGAGCCGGTCTTCTCCGACGCATTGTCCGACGCGAGCGGCCCGGCAGGGACTTACATTGATATGATGCGACACAATATAAGGGCCTTCAGCACGGCCCTTTCGAGCTGAGCTATACCACCCTCCCCTTGAGGGGGAGGGTCGCGAGCATCGCGAGCGGGGTGGGGTGGCAACGCGACCTCATCCAGCCGGGTGTTTCCACCCCACCCCGGCCTTTTGGCCGACCCTCCCCCTCAAGGGGAGGGTATAAGTTGCGGAATGTTTTTCATGTCCGACAAGATCCCTGTCACGGTTCTCACTGGCTATCTCGGCGCGGGCAAGACCACGCTGCTCAACCGCATTCTCACCGAGCCGCACGGCAAGCGCTATGCGGTGATCGTGAATGAATTCGGCGAAATCGGCATCGACAACGAGCTCATCGTCGGCGCGGACGAGGAAGTGTTCGAGATGAACAACGGGTGCATCTGCTGCACCGTGCGCGGCGATCTGATCCGCATTCTCGACGGTCTGATGAAGCGCAAAGGCAAGTTTGACGCCATCATCGTCGAGACCACTGGCCTCGCCGATCCGGCACCGGTCGCGCAGACCTTCTTCATGGATCAGGATGTATCGGACGCGGCTCGCCTCGATGCGGTCGTGACGGTCGCCGACGCCAAGTGGCTCTCCGAGCGCTTGAAGGATGCGCCGGAAGCCAAAAGCCAGATCGCCTTCGCCGACGTCATCATTCTCAACAAGATCGATCTCGTGTCGGAGAAGGAGTTGGATGAGGTCGAGGCACACATTCGCGCCATCAATCCCTACGCCAAGCTTCATCGCACGAAAAACTGCTCTCTGCCGATCTCGGAAGTGCTGGAGCGCAACGCCTTCGATCTGGAGCGCATCATCGAACTCGAGCCCGACTTTCTCGAGGAGGGCCATCACCATCATCATGACGAGGAGATGCAATCTCTCTCCGTGAAGCTCGATGGCGAAGTCGACCCGGAAAAGTTCATGCCATGGATTTCGAATCTCACCCAGGTGGAGGGGCCGAACATCCTGCGCTGCAAGGGCATCGTCGCGTTCCCGAACGAGCCGAAGCGCTTCGTGTTCCAGGGTGTCCACATGATCCTCGACGGCGACGTTCAGGACGATTGGAAGCCCGGACAGAAGCGGGATTCGAAAGTCGTCTTCATCGGGCGGGATCTGAACGAAAAAGCCATCCGCGAAGGGTTTTTGGCCTGCGCGGCGTAATCCGCCACGTCATCCCGGGGCCGCGTAGCGGAACCCGGGATCGTTTGCCGCGTGAGGCGCTCTTCTCGTCACCCGATCCCGGATCGCCCTTGGCGTCCGGGATGCCGAGAAGGAAGCCTTGTTCCTCTCCTTAGAACCTGTGCTATTGGCTCCCCATTCAAAGGGATCGCCTGAATGACCGCTGGAACTGCTCCGTCGCTCACCGAGAACGTCACTATCATCAATGCGGGCGCGCATGTCACCGGCCTCGGCTGGCTGAAAGGCACGGCTGCTTTCGCCTTGGCAGATGGCGGCGTGCTGTTGGCGAAGGATGGCGAGACGCACCGGATCGAAGCCCACCACGACAGCGGCATTCTCGTCGCTGTCACGGATGGCGAGCGCCTTCTCACGGGCGGCGATGATGGCCGTGTCGCCGTCACCGGCCCGGACGGTTCGTCCAAGACCTTGGCGGAGACCAAAGGCGCCTGGATCGATTCGCTTTGCGTGCATCCGGGCGGCGCTTTCGCCTATGCCGCCGGCAAGCGCGTCATCGCCCGCGACGACAAGGGCAAGGAGAAGCTTCTCGAAGTCCCCTCGACCGCGCGCGGCATCGCTTTCGCGCCGAAGGGCTACCGGCTCGCGATCTCGCACTACAACGGCGCGACCTTGTGGTTCCCCAACATCGAGGCGAAGCCGGAATCCCTTGAATGGAAGGGCTCCCATCTCGACATCACCTGGTCGCCGGACGCGCGCTTCATCGTCACCTCCATGCAGGAGAACGCCCTGCATGGCTGGCGTCTGGTGCCCGACAAAGGCCATATGCGGATGAGCGGCTATCCGTCGAAGACGCGCTCGCTCTCCTGGTCCGCTGACGGCAAATGGCTCGCCACCTCGGGTGCGGAAGCGGCCATCGTCTGGCCCTTCGAATCGAAGGAAGGCCCGATGGGCAAAGCGCCGCGCGAATGCGGCGTGCGCGCCGCCAAGGTCAGCCGGGTTGCGTTTCATCCCAATGTTTACGTGCTCGCCGTCGGCTATGAGGATGGCTGCATTCTCCTGATCCGCATGAACGACGCGTCCGAGTTGCTGGTTCGCCCAGCGGTCAAGGGGAGCGGCATCACGGCGCTTGTCTGGGACAAGCCCGGCAAACGCCTCGCCTTCGGCTGCGAAGACGGGCAGGCCGGCATTCTGACGCTTCCGACCTGAGGGGACGCATGGCGCGGTTCGGAGCATTCCTGAAAGGTGCACTCGGCTCATCGAAGCCGAACCGGGATGTGGCCGAGCGCGTGAAGCAATGGTCACGCGCGGCACTCGGCGGCTCCCCGGACATCGCTTTCGCCGTCAACGAAATCGCCTGCACCGATCCCGCCTGTCCCGGCGTGGAGACCATCATCCTCGTGATGGAACCCGGCGTGAAGACGCGCGCCTGCAAGATCGGCGAGATGCTTGAGGATGTGACAGAAGAGGATGTGCTGAAAGCTCTTCAGTCCTAAAGCGAAATCCGTCAGAGTATCCGCCCCGGATCGTGCGCAAAGGGAGCCCGGCTTGTCTCGAACCTTACGCATCATCGCTTTCGGATGTGGGCTCATCGGCGCGGGCATCGCCTCGCAAGGCCCCGAATTCAGCCAACAATACCGCCAGCGCCTCGGTGGCGCCGTCGACGAGTTGAACCGCATTATCGACCACTTCGATCAGAATGCAGCCTCGCATGGGGAAGCGCGGGACCAGTCCATCGCGCGGTTGCGCAACAACCCGGACAAGCTCGTCAGCGAGCAGGGCGAAGCCATGCAAGCCAATGTGGAAAGATTGGGGAATCTCGATGCGCAACGCCGGGCCATGGCGCAGGCGGGATCGTTCTCCCGCATCTTCGTCATGGTTCGTGAAGGCGACGTGGATGTGATGCGCGCGGCCTATGCCGATTTCGAACCGGCCGTCCCGATCACGCAAGAGGGCGTCGTGTCGGCGGCCTCCGGCTTCATCATCGTCTGGGGTGGCGTTTTGGTGCTGGCCGGTTTCGTGCGCGGCCTCTTCAGGTCTCAATCACGCACGGCGGCAGCATAGTCAGGCTTCGCTCGCAGGCTTTCCCGCAAGCACGACGTAAAATCCCAATCCGTCCTGCATCGGCAACGTTTGCAGTCGCTCGATCCAGCCACGTTTCTTGGCTTCTAGGAGCGCCTTTCCGACCGGCTGAAAGAGCGTCTCGCCACCGCCTTCGGCTGGCGGCTGGATGAGGATCGCAACCGATTTCGACTGCGCGAAGCGGCTGCGCTCCAGCATATCCTGCAAGGAGGCCGCCGCCTGCTCGCGGGAGGCGTTGCGCAGATCAAGCACCGATTCAGCATCCACAAGCCCAAGCGAACCGTGCAGCTTTTGTGCGTAGAATTCCTCGAAATGCGGCATTGCGCGCTCTCTCTTTCCGTCATGCCCGTGCTCGTCCCGGGCATCCACGCCTTTTTAGCCGCAAAGGCTGGAAGACGTGGATGGCCGGAAGTCGGCTGTTGCCGACCTCCGCGTTGAAAAACCGAAGTCGGAAACATCCGACTCCGGCTCAAGGCCGGCCATGACGAGGACCGTGTCTTATCGCACCAACACGTTTCGGAACTGCCACGGATCGGACATGTCGAGATCCTCCGCGAAGTACCCGGGGCGACCGTCAAGCGGCGTCCAATCCGTATAGACGCCGACGACGGGGCCGAGATACGGCTTTTGCACGTCGAGGCAGCGACGGAAATCGATTTCGTCCGCTTCCATGATGCCTGCATTCGGGTTTTCGAGTGCCCAAACCATGCCCGCGATCACGGCGGATGTGACCTGAAGGCCGGTGGCGTTCTGGTATGGCGCGAGCCGACGCGTTTCCGCGATGGAAAGTTGCGACCCGTACCAATAGGCATTCTTGTCGTGCCCGTAGAGCAGCACGCCGAGTTCGTCGATGCCGTCCACGATCTCGTTCTCGTCGAGGATGTGGAACTTATCCTGAGGCTTGGCCCCCTGGCCGAACATTTCGTGCAGCGAGAGAACCGCATCGTTGCTGGGGTGATAGGCGTAATGGCAGGTCGGCCGATACGCGACCTTGTCTCCCTCGCGCACTGAGAAGTAGTCGGAAATCGAGATCGCCTCGTTATGCGTGACCAGGAAACCGTATTGTGCCTGTGCGGTCGGGGTCCATGTACGTACGCGGGTATTGGCGCCCGGCTGCAGCAGATAGATCGCCGATTGGCAGCCCTTCGCATGCGTGCGGCCGTTCTCGGGCATCCACTTCTCGTGCGTGCCCCAGCCGAGTTCCGCCGGCTGCACGCCTTCCGACACGAAGCCCTCGACCGACCACGTGTTGACGAAGACATTCGGCGGCTTGGGTGCGCGCGCACGCTGCGTATCGCGCTCGGCGATGTGAATGCCCTTCACGCCGACACGTTGCATGAGCAGCGCCCAATCTTGGCGGGTCTCAAGGTTGTCATGCGCGATACCGGCGTCCTTGGCGACGTTGAGCAGCGCCTGCTTCACCAGCCACGACACCATGCCGGGATTGGCGCCGCAGCAGGATATCGCTGTCGTTCCGCCGGGATTGCGGCGGCGCGCGTCGAGAATGATCTCGCGCAGAGCGTAATTCGTGCGCTCTTCCGGGCCGACGCTCTTGTCGTAGTAGAAGCCGGCCCATGGTTCAGCGACCGTGTCGATATAGAGCGCGCCGAGTTCGCGGCAGAGCTCCAGGATATCGCGGGAGGAGGTATCGACCGAGAGATTGACGCAGAAGCCCTGGCCGCCGCCCTTGGTGAGAAGGGGCGTCAGGATTTCGCGATAGTTCTCGCGCGTCAGCGCCTTCTTGATCAGAGGAATGCCGCGCTCGTCGAGGAGAGCCCTGTCCTTGTCCTCAGGATCGACCACCACGAAACGGTCCCTGTCGAACTCGAAATGGCGTTCGATCAAAGGCAGCGCGCCTTTGCCGATCGAGCCGAAGCCGATCATCACGATCGGGCCAGTGATGCGTCCATGAACAGGCCAAACGGACATCAAGGTCCTCCTTATCGAAACAGCAAGTCAGAAAAGCAAAACGCGCGCCGTACCAATAGTTGTGGTGCGGCACGCGTCAATCGGTAGTCGGTTAAAGGGAACGACGAAAGCTCCCGAAAATGTCGTTGGCGGCGGCAGCCACGAGGGCGGCAAGATCCGGCTTGTCGCAGAGCGAGCCCGTCGCGGAGACGAGACCGCGCGCGCCATCAAGGGCGTCCGGCTGCAATTCCAGACCCAGAAAGCGTTCGCGTTCATAGGGACCGGGGAGCCAGAGATCCTGGGTCTTGGTCGCGGAAAAGCCGAAGCGCTCGTAATAGGGCGCATCGCCCACGAGCAGTACGGCCCGGTGACCGAGCGCGCCCGCGCGGGAAAGCGCTTCGCGCATCAGCTTCGCACCAAGCCCGAGGCCCTGACGCGCAGGATCGATGGCGATCGGCCCGAGCATCAGCACCGGCCGATCCGGCCCGGCGGTCACGTGCCAAAGACGAACCGTGCCGACAAGAGCACCATCCTGCTCGATGGCAAGCGCCAACCCTTCGGCGGGGCGGCGGCCTTCGCGCAGCCGTTCGCAGGTCTTCTGGAACCGCGCGGGTCCGAAGCAAGCGTCGAGCAGCGCCTCGCGCGCTTCGACATCGCGAAAGTTTTCTTCGCGCATTGTGATCATGGCCGTGGCCTCCCGCATGCTGGGGTGAGCGACAGCCCTCGCACCCGCTCATCGGAGCAGGCCGTCCGGACCAGTGGTTTGAGAGAAGCCTCCTCGCGAAGGCGCTGGGTCCGCCTCATCGACAAACGACGAGGCGGACAGGACGTGAGTTAAATCACGTAGGACTTGAGCGGCGGGAAGCCGTTGAACGCGACCGCCGAATAGGTCGTCGTGTAGGCGCCGGTGCCCTCGATCAGCACCTTGTCGCCGATCTCGAGCGAGATGGGGAGCGGATAAGGCTCCTTCTCGTAGAGAACGTCAGCGGAGTCGCAGGTCGGACCGGCAAGCACGCACGGCACCTTGCGGTCGTGGTCGCGCTCGCTGCGGATCGGATAGCGGATCGACTCGTCCATCGTTTCGGCGAGACCGCCGAACTTGCCGATGTCGAGATAAACCCAGCGCACTTCTTCCTCGTCGTTGCTCTTCTTGGAGATGAGAACGACTTCGGTCTCGATGATACCCGCATTGCCGACCATGCCGCGACCCGGCTCGATGATCGTCTCGGGGATGCGGTTGCCGAAATGCTTCGAGAGCGCGCGGAAAATCGACTCGCCGTAGGTTTCCACCTGCGGGATCGACTTCAGATACTTCGTCGGGAAGCCGCCGCCGAGATTGACCATCGACAGGTGGATGCCGCGACCCGCGCATTCACGGAAAATCGTGGAGGCGGAGCTGAGCGCCTGATCCCAGGCCTCGGTGTTGCGCTGCTGCGAACCGACGTGGAACGAAACGCCATAGGCCTCCAAGCCATTGCGGCAGGCATGTTCCAGCACGTCGACGGCCATCTCAGGCACGCAACCGAACTTGCGCGAAAGCGGCCATTCGGCTCCGGCGCCGTCGCAGAGAATGCGGCAGAACACCTTTACGTCGCTGGCGCCGACCACTTTCGTCGCGCGGGCGATCTTCTCGACCTCGACCTCGCAATCGACCGCGAAGAGGCGCACGCCAAGCTCGAGCGCGCGGACGATGTCGCGCTCCTTCTTGATCGTGTTGCCGAACGAGATGCGTTCCGGCGTAGCGCCGGCATCGAGGGCGAGCTGGATCTCGACCACGGACGCCGTGTCGAAGCACGAGCCGAGATCGGCGAGCACCTTCAGCACTTCCGGCGCGGGATTCGCCTTCACGGCGTAGAACACGCGCGTGTCGGGAAGCGCCCGGGCGAATTTGGAATAGTTGTCGCGCACCACATCGAGATCGACGACGACGCACGGGCCGTCCTCTCGTCGGTTGCGCAGGAATTCACGGATGCGCTGAGTCATGGCGCTCTCCCCACCAAAGGTTCAATGGGGCTCTTCAGGCCCCGGATTGAAGTTCAGGTATCGCTAGAATCGTCGAGACGAATCCTGCGCACCCGGCGTCAGCGAGGGAAGATGCATCGCGCGCTCGTGCGTTGGAGACACGAGGAGCGCCGATGGGCTCTTCACCCGACGATGCTGCCTTGGATTGGAAAGGGGAGGTCCCTGTCCGCACGCCTGGCAATGATAAACAAGCCTCTTCGGTGTTGACCTTTGGAGGGCCAACGAGACCAAAAAAGCCCGTTCGTCGTTGCTTTAAGCCGCGTCCCCCGTTGAGAACGGGGTGCGCCGGTTTTCGCCTCCGGCTGCCGGTTAGGGGTATCGAGAACGAGGATGTTCTCGGGCGGCTGTCCGGCCTCTTGTCCGGATGCCCACCAACCGGCACGCGACCACAGGCACGTGCGAAATTGGGCAAGCCGTGACATAGGGTCATTCGCTCTGGATAACAAGACCTTTTTTGAGGGTTTTTGACATAGAGCCTCCCGGCTCCCTTGTTCAGCTTGTATTAACGAGAATGGGTAGACGGAAGAGAACAAGACTTGCATCTTCCAGCCCTCCTATCGGCTCCTATAAAGCCCAAGAAGAACAGCACCCGCTCAATCATGATGACCCTGTCCCGCCGAATCGTTCTGCAGAGCCTGCTGGCGACCGTAGCGCTGCCCGCCTTCGCTCAGCAGACCGCCGCGCCCGCGCCGACCCCGTTCCGCTTCGAGGATGTGGTGCGCCGGGCCAAAGAGGTGTCGGCAGCGCCATACGAGGCTCCACCGCAGCAGCTGCCCGCACCCCTGAACCAACTCAGCTTCGACGATTACCGGGACATCCGCTTCCGACCGGAGAAGGCGCTTCTGGCGGGCGGCGGCGGACCGTTCCGAATGCAACTCTTCCATCCGGGCTTTCTCTACCAGCGGCCCGTGACGGTGAACGTGATCCGCGACGGGGTTCCGACGCCGGTTCCCTACCAGCGCGAATTGTTCGATTACGGCCGCAACAAGATCGAGAAGCCGCTGCCGGTCAATCTGGGTTTCGCCGGCTTCAGGCTGCACTACCCGCTCAACACACCGAAGGTCTTCGACGAGTTGATCGCCTTCCTCGGCGCGAGCTATTTCCGCTTCCTCGGGCGCGATCAGAAATACGGCCTGTCCGCGCGCGGGCTTGCCATCAACGTGACGGGTGGGGAAGCGGAAGAGTTTCCGTATTTCCGTGAATTCTGGATCGAGATGCCGACCCCGCAGAGCGACCGGGCGACGGTCTATGCGCTGCTCGACAGCCCCTCGGTCGCAGGAGCCTACCGTTTCGACGTCTATCCCTCGAAGGAGACAACCATCGACGTGACGGCGACCCTGTTCCCGCGCCAGACGATTCCGAATGTCGGCATCGCCCCGCTCACCTCCATGTTCTTCGAGGGTGAGAACGAGCGCCACAAACAGGACGATTTCCGCCCCGAGCTTCACGATTCGGACGGCCTCTTGATGCAGTCCGGCTCCGGTGAATGGATCTGGCGTCCGCTTCAGAACCCCGACCGCAAGACGGTCTCATCCTTCAGCGACAACAATCCGCGCGGCTTCGGCCTTATGCAGCGCGATCGCGTGTTCGAGGATTACCAGGACCTCGAAGCCTTCTATCATAAGCGCCCGGGATATTGGGTCGAACCCGTCGGCCAATGGGGCGAAGGCCGGGTCGAGCTTGTCGAGATCCCGACCACCGACGAGACGCATGACAACATCGTCGCCTATTGGCAGCCGAGCCGACCTTTCGAGCGCGGTCAGGACATCACGCTCAACTACCGCCTCCGCGCCATTTCGAACACGGACACGATGCATCCGGGCGGCAAGGCGGTCAACACCTTCCAGACCCCTCCGCGCGCCAGCGGCTCGAACGGACCGAGCGACCGGACTCATCGCCGCTTCCTCATCGATTTCGCGGGCGGCGATCTGGAATACTACCTCGCCGATCCGTCACTGGTGCAACTCGTACCCTCGGTCTCGAACGGCAAAATCACCCATACCTTCATCGTCCCGAACGATCACACGAAGGGTTTTCGCGCCGCCATCGACGTGAAGCTGGAGCCGGGTCAATCGACAGACCTTCGCGCCTTCCTACGCGCCGGCAATCGAACGCTCACCGAAACCTGGACCTATCCCTGGTCGTTGGAATGAGTTCTGCATAAGCGCAAGCTGCCGACCGCCACCGCTTGCTAATGCGAGCCCGAGACAGCAAAAGCGGCTGGATCAGGACAATAGCCCTATGGAGGACTCCATGAAGCTTCGAATCGGATTTGCCGCGATGGCAGCCGTTTTTGCGGGCAGCCTCAATGGGGCCTTTGCGCAGCAACCCCTGACCGAAGTTTCGTACGGCACCAACTGGCTCGCTCAAGGGGAGCATGGCGGCTATTATCAGGCCGTGGCTGATGGGACGTACGAGAAGTACGGCCTCAAGGTCACCATCGTCCCAGGCGGCCCGCGCGCCAACAACCGCATGCTTCTGGCCGCCGGCAAGCTCGATTTCTACATGGGCGGCAGCCTGATCCAGGCCTTCTCGGCCGTCGAGAAAGACATCCCGACCATCGTCGTCGCGGCTCATTTCCAGAAGGAGCCGCAGATCCTCATGAGCCATCCCGGCCAGGGACTCGATACCTTCCTCGACTTGAAGAAATCGAACGACATTCTCCTGTCGAAAGATGGCGTCGCGACGTTCTTCCAGTGGATGCGCGCCGAATACGGCTTCAAGGAAGAGCAGATCAAGCCCTTCGGCTTCAACCCCGCTCCGTTCATCACCAATCCGAAGGCCGTGCAGCAGGGCTATGCGACGTCCGAGCCTCTCACCATCGAGAAGGCCGCAGGCTTCAAGCCCAACGTCTTCCTGCTCGCTGATTACGGCTTCAGCACCTATTCGACCACCATCGAAACGCGTCGCGAGGTGATCGAAAAAAATCCCGACCTCGTGCAACGCTTCGTCGATGCCTCGACCATCGGCTGGTACAATTATCTCTACGGCGACAATGCGAAGGCGGTCGCGCTCATCAAGCGCGAAAATCCGGAAATGACGGATGAGCTTTTGGCGTATTCACGCGAGAAGATGAAAGAATACGGCATCGTCGATTCAGGAGATGCCGCGAAACTCGGCATCGGCGCGATGACCGATGCGCGAATGAAGGATTTCTTCGACAAGATGGTCAAGGCGGGCTTGTTCAAATCCGATCTCGACTACAAGCGCGCCTATACGCTTCAGTTCGTGAACAAGGGCGTCGGACTCGATCTGAAAAAATGAGCATGGCCGGATCGTCCCTGTCGCAGGCGTCTCATCCCCTCGTCTCTCTCAGAGACGTGGAGAAAACTTTCGCCAACGGGGTGACGGCGCTCTCCGGTTTCGATCTCGATATCCTCCAGGGTGAACTCATCTCCCTGCTGGGCCCTTCCGGCTGCGGCAAATCGACGATCCTGCGATTGATCGCGGGATTGTCGGAGCCGACATCGGGAAGCGTCGTGTGGGCGGACGATACGCAGAGCGATCATCGCAGCGAAATCGGCTACGTGTTTCAGGATCCGACATTGATGCCGTGGGCCAATGTCGCGGACAATGTGTGGTTTCCGCTGCGCCTGCGCGGCATATCCAGACGCGAGGCGACGCGACGCATCGACGATATCCTGTCGATGGTCGGATTGACCGGTTTCGCAAAAGCCTATCCGCGCGAACTTTCCGGCGGCATGCGTATGCGTGTTTCCATTGCACGCGCTTTGAGCCTGCGCCCCAAACTCCTTCTGATGGATGAGCCTTTCGCCGCCCTCGATGAAATCACGCGCTTCAAACTCAATGACGATCTGCTGCGGTTGAAGCATGAGCTCGATTGCACGATCGTGTTCGTGACGCATTCCGTCTACGAGAGCGTCTATCTCTCAGACCGGATCGCGGTGATGACGCCGCGCCCTGGACATGCGGTCGCGACCCTTGCCATCGATGCGCCGCGCGAACGCGGGACGAACTATCGGTCCAGTGCTGCTTACGCGAAACGGTGCGGACAGGTTTCGGATGTCCTGGCGCGGGCGACGACGATGACGAGGGCATCCGCATGAGCGAGACGTCCGCACTTCGTCTCAGGCATTCATCGAGTCGCTTCTGGCTCCCCGTCGCCGTTTTCATCGCCGCCATAGCCGCGTGGGAAGCCTATGTGCGCATGGCCGGCGTCCCGGCCTACATCCTGCCGGCTCCGAGCCTCATTGCTACGACTCTCGTCACCGATTGGCCGATATTGTCCGCGGCACTTCTCGTGACGCTCAAAACCACATTCGCCGGATTGGTTCTGGCCGTCATCGGCGGCGTGGCGCTGGCACTTCTGCTCAGCCTTTCGCGAGTGGTCGAGTATTCGATCTATCCCTTTGCGGTGGCGTTGCAGGTGACCCCTGTCGTTGCGATCTCGCCGCTTCTTCTGATTTACATGCCGCAGGAGGTCGCGGTTCTGGCGGTCGCGTGGATGGTGGCGTTCTTCCCGATCCTTTCCAATACGATGCTGGGGCTCCAATCGGTCGACCGAAACCTGCTTGATCTGTTTGCACTCTATAGCGGCAGCTCCGTCACTCTCCGCCAGCGTGCGGCCTCGCGCCTGAGAGCCCTCTGGTATTTGCGCTTTCCCGCGGCCCTTCCCTCGTTTCTCGCGGGTGTGAAGATCGCGGGCGGGCTTTCGCTTATTGGTGCAGTGGTGGCGGAAATGGCCGCGGGCTCGGCCGGGGCCAGCTCGGGCCTCGCCTATCGGATCATCGAGAGCCAGTATCGCCTCAACATTCCCCGCTTATTCGCGGCCCTCGTGTTGCTGGCCCTGACCGGCATCGCAATCTTTCTCGTAACCTCGACCCTTTCCCGCTGGGCCCTGCGACATTGGCACGAAAGCGTCCTGGAGCCGGAGGCTTGAGCTTAAAGTTCAGTCGGCACCCTATCGTCTAAGTTGTAGAATGCGTTCAGATTGTCATCGAACCGTCATGACCCATGTTCCATGGTTGGCAAACAGATGGCGTTCTCCTCTGACAGGTGCATGGATGAAACATCCTGGTGTGAAAAGCGTCGGCTGGGCTCTCGTCCAGACCTCCCGGCTTCATCGAAGCCGCATGGGCGACAAGCTGGCCAAGCTCGACCTCTTTGCCGGTCAGGAGCAGGTTCTGCAGGCCCTCGCCAGCGAGGGGCGCATGACCATGGGTGAACTTGCCACGATCCTGCGGGTCCGACCGCCAACCGCTTCCAAGACCGTCTCCCGGCTTGCCGCCATGAAGCTGGTCGAACGCCACACCGAACCGGGCGATGCCCGGGTCGTGCGCGTCAAGCTGACCAAGGAAGGCAAGAAGAAAGCCGCCTCCATCGACGAGCTGTGGAACGAAGTCGAGGAGGAACTCCTCGACGGTTTCGACCCCAAGGATCGCAAGCGTCTGCGCAAGCTGCTGCGCAAGGGCGCCAAAAATCTGGCGAAACTCACCGGCGCGGATCTCGAAGGTTTCGACAGTCCCGAAGACGAACTCGAGGACGCGGAACCCGACACCGATTCGGACATCGCGGCGTAAGCCTCACTGACGATCCAAGTTCTTCTACGATCCAAGTTCTTCGAGCCCCGTGCCTGAATAAGGCGCGGGCGCTTATCATTGTCATCGTGCCCCGCTCTACTCTATCCTGAGGCTATGCGGAAAATGGCAGCGATGGACGACGCCTCTCTCAGCGAACTTTCGGGAATAGGCCCCGTCAGCCAAGGCTGGCTGGAAGAGGCTGGCATTCGCACAGTCGGGGAACTCCGGCGAATGGGCGCCCTTGAGGCCTATCGCCGAATCAAGTCATGTTGCCCAAGCGTGTCAGCCTCAATGCCCTCTATGGTTGGAGGCTGCCTTGCGCGGTTGCCGTTGGCTCGATTTGCCGGGCGACGTGAAGGAGGCTCTTCGCCGCGAGGCCGCGTTCATCGACGAAAGCCTCCGCAACGGCGAATCCCCGAGATGCGTGCGCCGCTGAATATCGACACGACAAAGCAGGAAAGATCGATGGCCAAGACCGATGTGCTGATGACTGCGCCGATGTTGCCGCTGGTGATGGAAAAGCTCGACGCGGCCTTCACGCTTCATCGACTCTGGGAGGCGAATGATCGCAATGCCTATCTCAAGGACATCGGATCTAAGGTCCGTGGCGTCGCCACAAGCACGGTTCACGGCAAATTCGACGCCGCCCTGTTCGAGCTGTTGCCCAAGCTCGAAATCATTTCAAGCTTCGGTGTCGGCTACGACAATGTCGACGTGCATGAAGCCGTTCGGCGAGGGATTCTCGTCACCAACACGCCCGATGTACTGAACGACGAAGTGGCCGATCTCACCATCGGTCTCCTGATCGCGACGTTGAGACAAATCCCGCAAGCCGACTGTTATCTGCGCGCCGGAAAATGGCTGGAGCGCCCTTTCCCACTCTCGCCGACTTTACGCGGGCGCAAGATCGGTATCGTCGGGCTCGGCCGCATCGGAAAGGCGATTGCCAAACGGCTCGAAGGTTTCGACATCTCAATCGCTTATAATGGCCGTCGCCGCCAGGAAGACATTTCGTATGCCTACTTCCCGACGGTCGTCGCGCTCGCTGAAGCCGTGGACGTCCTTATCGTCATCACGCCGGGCGGAGCGGAGACGAAGCACCTCATCAATGCCGAAGTGCTCAAGGCCCTCGGCCCGGAAGGCGTTCTCATCAACGTGGCGCGCGGCAGCGTCGTCGATGAAAAAGCACTGATCGAAGCGCTGAGTTCCGGCGCGATCCTCTCCGCCGGCCTCGACGTTTTCGAAGACGAACCACGCGTGCCGCAAGAACTCATCGACATGGAGCATGTGGTGCTCCTGCCGCATGTCGCTTCAGCCTCGGTGCACACCCGCAACGCCATGGGCCAACTCGTCGTCGACAATCTGACATCATGGTTTTCAGGCCACGGGCCGAAGACACCCGTGCCGGAGACGCCGTGGCTGAAGGCCTAGGCTCAGACTTATGATGTTGTGACACAGATTTTGTTTGGCTGATTGTCCGCTGTGCATCTTTGCGACGATCGTCGCAGCCTAAAGACGCTTTCTGACAATGATCGAACCATCGGAGGGATCATCCTGATGGAAGGAGAACCCCTCCGAATAGAACAGCGATAGAGGACCGAAATGGTTTTCTGCGGCTGTCTTTGCTGCCGGTCGAGGGTTGGCCTCGGCAATCGCGAGATTCATTGCCGCGAAGTCCTGAAGCACGCTTCTCAGAAGCTGCCGCGCAATGCCCTGTCCGCGAAACGCCTGCGCCACGACAAAGCACGTGATGACCCCGATATTCTCGCGATCTTCTCGGGCCTATGCATTAAAGATCGGAATGGCATCCTTTGGCCCGGCGCCACACCAACCAACCGCTTGGTCTTCAACAAAGGCGAGATGACCCCACATCTGTCCGGCTTGGATACGCTCGGCCACTGATTGCCGGTTTTCCTCCGCCGTCCAGTCCTTCCAGGGCTTTCGGCAGTGATCCGCGTAAAAACAGTTGCAATAACAACCGGACCATTCTGGATTGTCCTGGAAGGCTTGCCGATCAAAGAAGTCCAGATATGCAGCCCGCAAATCCGGCGTCAGCTTCCGCACAATGACCATGTACTCTCGCGCCTCGATCTGGCTCTGCAGCAATATATAGCGTCAATTCGCAGGTTGGCACGTTGGGGATACAGGCGACAGCGAAGGGCGCAGAGAAAAGGACAGACCGGAGCCTGCCCTTCGTTTTTAGATGCGCTGATGTTCAGTGATTGTCGCGCGGCACGCCGAAGGTCTGCGCGACCCTCTGGTATTTCACTGCGGGCTTCAGCGTCATGCCCTCAGAGAGTTGATCGACCATGGAGCGCTGGATCTCCTGCCAGGGCGTCTGGCTCGCAGGATAAGGATAGCCACCCTTCGCCTCGAAATCGGCGCGACGGCGCTTCAGCTCCTCGTCGGAAATCAGGATATCCGCGCTGCGCTTGTTGAGGTCGATGCGGATGCGATCGCCGGTCTGCAACAACGCGAGACCGCCGCCCACCGCCGCTTCCGGCGATGCATTGAGAATCGAGGGCGTGCCGGACGTGCCCGACTGGCGCCCGTCGCCAATGCACGGCAGCGAGTGTACACCGCGTTTGATCAGCGCGCCTGGCGGCTGCATGTTCACCACCTCCGCCGCGCCGGGGTAACCGATGGGGCCCGCGCCGCGCATGATCAGGATCGTATGCTCGTCGATGTTGAGTGACGGATCGTCGATGCGGTGGTGATAATCCTCCGGCCCGTCGAACACGACCACGGGGCCTTCAAAGGCATTCGGGTCCTTCGGGTTGGACAGATAGCGATCCTGAAACTCCTTGCTGATCACGGAGGTTTTCATGATCGCGGAATCGAAGAGCGTGCCCTTGAGGTTCAAGAAGCCGGCCTTCTCTCTCAACGGATTGTCGTAGGCACGAATGACATCATGGTCCCAGGTGAACTGGCCCGTATTGTTTTCGCCCACCGTCTTCCCGTTGCAGGTGAGTGCCTGCTCGCGGATCTTTCCCGCCTTGATGAGTTCGGCGAGCACGGCGGGCAACCCGCCCGCGCGATAGTATTCCTCCCCGAGATATTCGCCCGCGGGCTGCATGTTCACGAGAAGCGGAATCTCGAAACCGATCTTCTCCCAATCGTCGCAATCGAGCGGCACGCCGATGTGCTTGGCGATTGCGTTGATATGGATCGGCGCATTGGTCGAGCCACCGATGGCGGCGTTGACGACGATGGCGTTCTCGAAGGCTTCGCGGGTGAGGATGTCGGAGGGTTTCAGATCCTCCCACACCATCTCGACGATGCGCCGCCCGGTCTCGTAGGCGATCTGACCGCGCTCGCGATAAGGCGCGGGAATCGCGGCCGAACTCGGCAAGGACATGCCGAGCGCTTCGGCCAGCGCATTCATCGTCGAGGCCGTGCCCATGGTGTTGCAGTGCCCGACCGAAGGTGCGGACAAGCTCACGATATCGATGAATTCCTGATAGGTGATTTCGCCGGCCGCGTGGCGCTCACGCGCTTTCCAGATGATCGTGCCGGAGCCGATACGCTCGCCGTGGTGCCAGCCGTTCAGCATGGGGCCGACATTCATCGAAATCGCCGGAATGTTTACCGTCGCCGCCGCCATGATGCAGGCAGGCGTAGTCTTGTCGCAACCGGTGAGCAGAACGACCGCATCGAGAGGATAGCCGTAGAGCACCTCGACAAGGGACAGGTAGGACAGGTTACGGTCGAGGCAGGCGGTTGGGCGCTTGCCGGTCTCTTGAATGGGATGGCACGGAAATTCGAAGGCGATTCCGCCGGCCGCCGTGATGCCGTCGCGCACGCGCTTGGCGAGTTCGATGTGGTGGCGATTGCAGGGCGAGAGATCGGAACCCGTCTGCGCGATGCCGATGATCGGCTTCTTCGACTGCAGTTCTTTCGCCGTCAGGCCGTAATTGAGATAGCGCTCGAGATAGAGCGCCGTCATGCCCGGGTTGTCGGGATTATCGAACCACAGGCGAGAACGAAGTTGATCGGGCGTGCGACGATGAGGCCGTTCAGCCATTCCTCGTTCCTCTTCGGTGTTGAATGACGCGCATATCTCGATTTGATCCTGCCCTGCGGGGAAATCAAGCCGTTGGAAGGCTGACTTAGGATTACGGGACCGACGTGACAAGGAAGACTATTTTCGCATTTGAGATCAATAGCGAAATAAAATAACTCTCGTTGATAATTGTAGTCGATTGCCGCCGCCCAGGCTTTGCGGGAGACCCGGCCTTCAACAGATCCGAGGCCCTTAGGCATGTTCAAGCGCTTTCTGCCGTTCATTGTCCTGGTCGTTGGCAATTCTGCTCTTGCCGACGACTGCCCCAACGCTGAGACCGCGAAGATCGGCTTTGCGCTCGAGCGGCAAGGAACGGTGGCGGAAGTCCGCCCAGCTTCGGATCAGTTCGTCCACGTCGTGAATTCCTATCCCGGCGGAAAGAAGCAAGACGTCATCTACTATCGCGGTCTCTTCGAGATCAGCCGATCGGATGAGACGGCACACGTCATCAACGTCCCGCTTTCGGACATACGCTCAATTTTTCCGCTCGATGCGAAGTCACGCCGCGCCATCACTTTCGCGCGCGCACAGCAGAACAAGGTGGGTACTCCAATTTCCCTTGAGCTGACAGTCGCAGGGCAAGAGAAGCTGCAGCTCGGCTCTTGCAGCTACACTGTGCTGCTGGTTCGTCATCGCTACCTTAACGGCGACGGCCGAGTCATGTCGGAGCACACTGATTTCTACTCCCCTGATCTCAGCTTCGTTCTTGCGAAACGCTACGATGAAAAGGGTGGCCGCGAGAGCATGGTGAAGTACGAGCGCATCAAGCCTCTTGGTCGCTCGTCACCGCTTTGACGAAAGTGCCTGCACAGATCGGAAGCGTCGAACGCGTTTCGGCGCTTCCGATCTTCTATCGCGAGATCCTCAAACCTTGAGCGCGCTAGCGGCGTCGTCCACCTTCTGTTTCATGCCCGGATCGAGACCGAGCGACTCGGCCAATCTGCGTAGAAACTCGCGCTCCTGCAACGTATCCGGCTCGATTGCGACCCGTGCGGCTGCATAGACCTGAGCGGCCTTCTCGGGCGAGTTCACGTTGCTCGCAAGCTCGTCCACATCTGCCGGTGAGGCGAATTCCTGATCAAGCCAGCGCGTTGCCCGCGGATCGACGCCGGCCTGGCCCAATCCTTTGACGATCCGAGCGCGCTCCTGGTCATCCACATGCCCGTCGGCCGCCGCTGCCGCTACCATGGCCCGCAAGTAAAGCATGGCATCATCTTCCGTCTGCACGGCCGGGTGAAAGCTCGAATCTTTCGGCAGATCCAGCGCGCCGCCCAAATCGCTGGGCGATGTTCCGCCGCCAACCGATTGTTGTCTTCCCTGAAAAGCCTTGTAGGCGAGAGTGCCGATCACAGCGAGACCACCGAGCTTGGCCAAGCCTCCGGGTATGGCGCTCCCCTCCTGCTTGCGTGCTCCGAAAAGAAGTCCGGCCAAACCGATGACAGCAGCCTGGGCGAGTCCGGGATTCTGCTCCAGCACATCTTTGGCCTTTTGCAGGAGACCACCCGTACCACCAGAGAGGGGACCCGACGTCTGACCGTTCTGCGGACCGGGAAGATTTCCACCGCCTTGTCTGGAAGGCTGCCCCTGCTGCGAATCGGGCCGCGCGGAAGCACCCACGAGAGCGTCGAGCAATACCTTCGGATCGAACATGAAAGCCTCCCTGGTTTTAGAAGACGCTCAAAGGAAGCACCGCGGCAGCGCCGCCTGATGCCTAACTTGACCGAAATCTCAACGGGAGACGGCGAGAATAGTTCAACCTTTTGCGATGGAACGTAGGCTCGCGGCTTCGCGGGCGAGGCGCGCTATGGTCGTGAAGTCTCCCTCATCCATGGCCCTCTTGGGTGTAATCCAGGTTCCGCCGACGCAAAGGACATTGGGCAGGGACAAAAGGCTCGGAGCATTGGCGAGATCGACACCGCCGGTTGGGCAGAATTGAAGATTCGGAAGCGGGCCGTTGATTCCCTTCAACCAAGCTGGCCCCCCGGCTGCCATGGCGGGGAAGAACTTGAGGGATTCGAAGCCCAACCCAGCCAGAGCCATGGCTTCAGACACGGTGGAACACCCTGGCATGACGGGGATTGCGGCCTCTGCAAGGGTCTCGGCCAGGGCGCGCGGTGTGCCCGGCGTCACGATGAATTTCGCGCCCGCGTCGATCACTTCATTGATTTGCGCCGCATGGAGGATCGTGCCCGCAGCGACGACGGCCTCCGGAACGGCTTTGGCAATGGCAGCAATGGCATCGAGAGCGGCGTCTGTCCGCAACGTGATCTCGATAACGGGAAGCCCGGCGCCAACCAAGGCCTGCGCAAGATCGATACTCATTCGGGCGTCTTCGATGGTCACGACCGGAATGACAGGAGCGAGCCGGGCAAAATCCCGAACCATGCTGTTCTTTTCGCGCAAGACGATACCCTCATGGGACAAAAACTTTCTCCTTCCTAACGCCGAATCAGCCATCTCAAAAGCCTTTGCGGTAAGGGGTAATGACTCAGTTTGATCCGCGCTCTTCCTTCCCCCTTGCGGGGAGGGTTAGGAGGTGGGGGTTGAAAAGTCAGAGCGTTGCCTCTGATCCGATAAGCAGGAAGGCTGCTACAGCGCCAGACTTATGAAAATTTCACCCGGTAAAGGCCCCCCTTCATCCCTCCCCGCAAGGGGGAGGGAAAGCCTGTGCCTTATCCTCATCAAACTGAGTCACGACCCGGTAAGGTGGTAAAGCCTCTTTGACGGACGGTCGTCGTGTCTCAGCTGGCTGGACCCCATAATCCGGTGAGAAGGATGATCGCCGTTTTTTAGTCTCGCCCGCTTTCCCGGGATTTTCCCGGCTTTTGGATCGGGTCCAGCGGAAATCCCGGGGGACGTCGACAAGATTGTGGATTTTTCGGTGGCTGCTGACACGGTTCATCTTGCGAAGTCGATTTTCAAGACGCTCACGAAGACGGGTGTGCTGAAGAAGGAGTGGCTGTCTATTGGCTCGAGCGCTCATGATGGGGACGATCGGATCATCTACAACAAGAAGACGGGCGCGCTTTATTACGACTCGGACGGCACGGGCGGGTCGGCGCAGGTTCAGATCGCAACGCTGAGCAAGAACCTCAAGCTGACCTTCAAGGACTTCTTTGTCGTCTAGAAGGTCTTGGGTGATGCGGTCATTGTCTCCGGCTTTCGGGCTGGGCGCCTGCATGGCGCCCGTCCGGTCGCTTGGGCATCATAGTCACTGACCGCCAGGACCTTGGCGCGGGACTTTCGTCGTCGGCGCTCGGCTTATTTGTTTTCTTGGGCTTATGGGTTTTTGGCGAGCACAAAAAAAGCGCCTCGCTTTGTTTGCGAGGCGCTTTTTTTTGATTTGGTTGCGGGGGCTGGATTTGAACCAACGACCTTCAGGTTATGAGCCTGACGAGCTACCGGGCTGCTCCACCCCGCGATGAATGCTTGGTCTTCAAACACGAACGC
>NZ_JBFRGU010000010.1:0-22874 GCF_052115485.1 Microvirga sp. 2MCAF38
CTTGCCGATCTCGACACGGGCGGTCGTCGCATGGCGGTCGGCCTCGAACATCGCGGCGAAGCCTTCGGGCTTCTGGTCGATGAAGTCGGTGAGGTGCTCAAGCTCGATCCCGATGCTCTCCAACCAAACCCCGTCCACATGGATCCCGGTTGGGCCGCCCTTTCAAAGGGCGTGCATCAGCTCCACGGAAAACTCCTCATCCTCCTCGACGTCGACGCCGTCCTCGCTTTCGAAGCCGACCGAAAGGCGGCATAGCGCCGGATGCAGTTACTCAATCTCTATCATTCTGAAATGGTGCAAGCACAATGAGCCTCGACTTCTCCATCCCCGTTCTCGTCGTCGACGACTACCAGACGATGGTTCGGATTCTTCGCAATCTCTTGAAGCAAGTCGGATTCCAGGATGTCGACGACGCTTCCGACGGCGCAGCCGCGCTCGCAAAACTGCGAGAGAAAGAGTACGGCCTCGTTATCTCCGACTGGAACATGGAGCCCATGACAGGGTATGAACTCCTTCAACACGTGCGCGCCGACGAGAAGCTGCAAAATTTGCCATTCATCATGGTGACAGCAGAATCGAAGACCGAAAACGTCGTCGCCGCCAAGAAGGCGGGCGTGAACAATTATATCGTCAAGCCTTTCAACGCACAGACTCTGCAAGCGAAGATCTCCGCTGTCCTAGGGCAGTAGCCAAAAACGAGAGAGTCAGCGACATGAATACGCATAAAAGCTATCGTATCGAAGCCCGTGGAGCAGAAATACGGACCGATGTGGACGCCTCTCAAAGGCATGTCGAAATCATGGAAGCTTTCGCTTCCCTGCGCGAGTTGATGGAGCCGACCCACGAGGTTTCCTATTCGCTTCTCGAGGAACATCGCCGGGATCTGCAGGAAGCCCTGCGGTTCAAAGTCGAGTTGGATGCGATTTCAGAGGCCATTCAGCGCACGAAAACCGAGATCGCAACGCTGCACTATGCGGGTGCGCAAGGGCGCGAAATGGGCCGTGTGACCGATGAGCTTGGTGCGATTGTCGTCGGAACAGAAACCGCTACAAATGCTATCCTCGCCGCAGCCGAGAAGGTCGACGAGCTCGCCGGAAATCTGGCAGCACGCGTCGCTGGTGATGATCGCGAGATTGCACGTGAAATCGTTGATCAGGTTGTGGGCATCTTCGAGGCCTGTAATTTCCAGGACATCACCGGGCAGCGCATCAGCAAGGTCGTCAACGCGATGCGCTTCGTCGACGAACGCGTGAGACAGATGATTGAAATCTGGGGAGGGCTCGACAGCTTCAAGGAAATCAAGACACTTGAAGATCCAGAGCGCGTCGGTGATCGGGCGCTTCTCAACGGACCCGCTCTCAATGCGGATGATGGTTGTACGTCTCAGAACGACATCGATGCGCTCTTTGACTAAGATCGAAACGAGAGATGTCTACAGGCGGCCCTTTGCAGGTGGCTGCCTGCACTATTCATCCAGGGTGACACAAGCACACGGTCGTTTGCTGCCGATCTCACGCTCTTAACACGGGCTACCATTAAGGCGACGACAGCGACATGATTCTGGCATCGGAGAGTGCGCGCGCAAACATTTTCAGGTCGAGTGCGGCATCGCCGGACGGGTCATTCAATAAAATACGTTGTATAGAAACGTTGTTCCGGAAATTATTTAGTATTACCTTGAAGAAAACTGTCACTGATGGATGCACAAATTCCATATCGAGCACAATTGCCGGGGAATTGGCCCAATCAAAAATCGTCTCAGCTGTGTGGCTATAACAAATAGTTCCTTCTTTAAAGAAAAGTTCCGTAGAGGAATTTAGAATATCTTCTATGGTTCCGTGTTTTTCGCCTGTGACATAAGATAAGAAAATTCCGCAGTCGATCAAATAAAGTTCAGCTAGAACGTCTTTCAAGTTGTTTGAAAGAATTTTTTCATACGCTGACAATCCGCCGTCGCTTGGCCCTCCTTTCAATTTTTCTTCTCGCTCTGTCATTTTTTTCTCGTGAATACGAAGAAAAGAATTTGGGCCACAGCCCGATAGAAGTCCGATGGAATCATACGATCCACTTCGACACTATCATACATAGACCTTGCAAGAGCCTTGTCTTCTACAACGGGAATGCCATGGCGCTCCGCTGTTTCTCTAATTCGGAGTGCGACCAGATCCATTCCCTTGGCAAGGACGAGGGGAGCGACGGTTTCCTCGCGCTCATAGCGCAGAGCGATGGCATAGTGTGTTGGGTTCGCGATAACCACCGTTGCGCGCGGAACCGCAGCCAGCATTTTCTTTCGTGAACGATCCTGAGCCAGCGAGCGAAGGCGTGCTTTGACAAGAGGGTCACCTTCCATCTGCTTGAATTCATCTTTGACTTCCTGACGAGACATGCGCAGGTCGCGCTGCCAGCGCAGTCGCGACCAAATCAGATCTGCGGCAACGAGCACGATGGTTGCAATGCTGACGGCGGAAATAAGCCGGATCGCCATTGTCAGGATCATTTCCGGGACCAAACTCGGATCGCTGAACATGGCAGCCGCAACCTTGTACTGTTCTGAACGTAAGAGGAGGATGGAAACAATAGTAATCGTGAAAAACTTGAAAACAGATTTAAGAAACTCGATTTGTCCCTGCTGCCCGAAGATTCGCCCCCAACCACTGAAGGGAGAAATGCGAGACCATTGTGGCTTGATACGATCGTAAGCGACGCGAGGAATATTCTGAAGAATAGAGGATGCGAGGCCGCAGGCGGCTAAAATAGTGATGATCGGTGTCAGGAACCGACCGATTTCCAAAGCGAGGGCCTGAAAAAGAAGAGTCGCATCAGCTCCGCTTTGCAAAGAAAAGCTTCGCGGATGATCGATGAAAAGGGCGAGCTTCTCGGTCAGGGTAGAGACGCTCTGCGTGGCCACAAAAGAAAGGACGATCAGCATACCGATGATCGACGCAAAGATAGGGGCTTCCTTCGAGAAAGGGATATTCCCCTTCTCGATGGCGTCTCGAACCTTTTTGTCCGTTGCAGCTTCGGTCTTACTTTCCTTGTCGGTCTCCTCAGCCATAAGGCACCGGCGATCTAGCGAATGTAGGTATCACCTTCATTCTCCGAGTTTAGCTCGATCTCACCGCGCCCGGCCATTTCCAGGGCGAGGTCGGTAATTGCCCGGCGCGCCTCGAAGACATCGCGTTGGGAGGCCGGTTCCTTGCCGTTGAGCTCGTGTTCCACCATGCGTCGCACGCGGGATGCGAGTGAGCTTAGGATAATGCTTCGGAACGAATCGTCCGTTCCCTTGAGAGCAAGCACGACCCGATCGTTCGGGATCTGATCGAAAAGAGATGTGCGCGCGCGTGGCGCCAAATTTACGATATCGTCGAACGTGAAGAGAAGGCCTCTGAGAATTTCCGCCGATTTCGGACGAACGGTCGTGAGGCTCTGAAGAACCTCCTCCATGTGATCGCGCTCCATCTTATTGATGATGTCCGCCATCTTGGCATGAGTATCCGCACCCATATTGCGCGAGAAGTTGATCATGAAATCTTCGTGAATCGTTTTCTCGATATTGCGCATGGTTTCATCGACGATCGGCTTGAACGTCAACATGCGGCGCATCAACCCGTTGCGAAGTGGTTGCGGCAGATGTCCCATCACCTTCGCGGCACAAGCGGGCTTCACCTTGGAAAGAATGAGCGCCGCAGTTTGCGGGTGTTCCTTCACGAGATAGGCGGCAAGAACGCCCTCGGCGACATTCGAGATCCGGTCCCAGATTGAGCGGTTCGAGTTGCCGAGAACGTCGGTCATCAACTCCGCGATCTGTTCCGGAGGAAGAACGCCGCTCAGGAGCTTCTCGACTTCGCTCGCTGTTCCAAGCAAGCTCGCGCCGTTTGAGAATTGAGCCGCGAATTCTTCGATCAGAGCTTCCAGCTGATCCGACGACACGGATCCGAGTTCTGCCGCGGAGCGCGTGATCGACCGGATTTCGTCCGGTCCGAAGCGCTTCAGCAAACGACTTGCTGCGGGCTTGCCCATGGCCAGGAGAAGCGCGGCGACCTTGTCCACGCCTTGCATGGGCTTAGCGCCGGGAGTCGTCTTGACAGGCGTGGACGCCACCATTGGGAAGGCCTCGCCTTAGCCGTTGAACTCGGAACTCGGAGGGCCGACGATTTCCGTGAGGGAGACGCCGAAACGGGAGTTATCGTCTTCGACGACAACCACCTCGCCGCGCGCGATCACGCGCCCATTGACCACCACATCGACAGGCTCACCAACGCGATGATCCAGGGGCACAATCGCGCCGCGCCCGAGTTTCATGAGGTTTGCCACCGGCATTGTTGCTGAACCCAACACAACCTGGATCAGAACCGGGATACGCAAAATGGAGTCGAGATTGCGGGCGCCGCCGAGCCGGTCATCGATGGTTTCTTGAGCGCTACTGTCACTCGCTTTTGAGAACAGTGCCTCATTGTGCCATGTGGGCTGCTCTTTCATTTGGTCTTCCTGACCGCTCTTGGGTTTCTCTGTCATCGGAGATCACTCCTTGTCGTCTCTTTATTGAAGAAAACTCGGGTGCGCGCGTCAGCGACGCAAACTCCGGTCATGATCGGTATCGACACGAAAGGACTTCATGCCGGAATCCAGTTGCGACACGAGTGTTCTCGCCTCATCAATCCGGATTGCGAGTTCGTCGAGCGTCCCTCGGCCATCGGCCGCGAATGTTCTGACGGCGTCGCCCGCGGATCCGAGCGCCGCGACGCTTTGCTCGAACGCTCGTTTGTATTCGGCGTGAGATGCCTCGAAACGCTTGAACTTGCGGTGCATCACAAGAACGCAAAAACTCGTGATGACGAGTGCAAAAAACAGAATGGCGTTAGCGAGAGAAGACATCATCGATGAATTCCTGTTCCTGATCAATGAAGTCTTCTACACGCAGCACATACGATCCCTCAGCTTGTCCGACATGACACCAGAACAAAGCCTGCTCATTGCCTTCGAGCTTTACTCGACTGCGCGGGGTCGCTTGGAGTTCCAGAACCTGCCCGATTTTCAGATCGGCCAACTCTCCAAGCGTGAGATGGCGCTCTTCCAGGACGGCACGCAGAGTGACCTCGGTTCGCTTGACTTCGCTTGCGATCTGCTTCGTCCAGCGAGGGTCGCGAGCGGAAGAATCTCCGGAGAGCACCCGCGCCAGTGTCTGGCGCATTGGGTTGAGGACCGATTGCGGAATGATCACAAACATTTCGCCGCCGCGATTGAGCGCCTGTAGAAGGAACTTGGCGACGACGGATTGATTGTTGCGACGACCGATCACCGCGAAATCCATGCGGGTTTCAAGGCGCTCGAACTTGAAGGGCGTGTCGGCGACGAGGGCGAAGGAGGCCTGAAGAGCCTTGCCCATCTGATCGAATATGGCCTGAGCAATTCGAAGCTCGATGTTCGAGAATCCTCGCTCTTCATCGACTGGCGGCTCCGATCCGTCCGCTCCCAGAAGAACTTCGACCATCGTGAACATGAAGTCGCGGTCGAAGCCGACGAGGATCTGGCTGTCCCATTCAGAGGCGTTGAAAACACCGGCGATGGCGTTCGATTCATAACTTTCGAGAATGTCGCCGATGCGCCCGCTTTCGATATTGCTGAGCGAGTAATACATTGGGGACGCCGCGAGATGGCGAAGGTGATCGGCGCAATGGGTCGCCATGCGATCGAATATCACATGCAACATCGGCAAACGGTCGAGGGATAGACCGGCGGCGTCGAGGAGGCGATCGCGGATATCTGTGACGCTTTGAGGAGTGCTCATGATCAGGCCGCCTCTTTCTGAGCGACGTCGGCACCTTGCGATCCACCGGAGATCGTCGCGGCTTCGACCTCGTCGATCGTGGGGCGATCTGCGGACGAAATGGCCTTGCGGCCATGCTCGACGGCAATCTGCGGCAGAGCGCCGTTCATGAAGGCGATCAATGTTTGTTTGACGATGACATAGACCCGACACTGCTTCTCGCGGGTGGATTTGATTTTCTGTGCCAAAGGAGACAAGATCGCATAAGACATGAAGATGCCGGCGAAGGTTCCGACAAGCGCCGCGCCAATGAGACTTCCTAGTACTTGCGGTGACTGATCGAGCGCGCCCATCGCTTTCACGATACCGAGAACGGCGGCCACAATTCCGAGCGCGGGCAGAGCCTCGGCGACGGTTGTGAGCGTCGAGTAGGGCTTCAGCTTGTCCCGGCGATGCGTTGCGATTTCTTCTTCCATCAACGCTTCGATTTCATGCGGACGAGCATTTCCGATGATGATCAGGCGGACATAGTCGCAGATAAAGAGAGTGAGATCGCGATCCTTGAGAATTCCGGGGAAGTTGTTGAAGATATCGGAATCTTGAGGAGCGTCGATATGGCCTTCGACCTCGTTGCGCGGCTTGGTGCGCAGTTCACGCATGAGTGCGTAGAGAAGGCCCAGCAGAGAGAGGTATTCGCCTCTTTTCGGAACCGAGCCCTTCAAGGCTTCGGCCGAAGCGCGACCGGTATCGATCACGATCGGTATCGGGTTGGCGACGATGTAGGTGCCGACGGCGATACCGCCGATGATCACGAATTCCCAGGGTTGCCAAATGACGGCGAGATGTCCACCCATGGCGACAAACCCGCCGAAGAGGGAGCCGATAGCAACAACCAAGCCGATGATAACGCCCAACGAACCAACCTCACGGTGTTCTGCACTCGGCATGACCCTTAAGGAGCGAGGCTTGCGCGAAGCTGGAAGAGGTGGGGACAGTTTCAGGCAAGCTAGGAAGCCTAACACTGAGGGAACAGGGTGGCTTCATGCTGACGACATTCACGAGCTACAAACTTATCACCAAGGACTTGCAGAAGTCTCTGGCGCGGACGGCGTCAGATCCGATCGTTGCGCGCGATACGAAGTATTATCGCGAGAACATCGGTAAAGTGAAATCGATCGATGGCTTTCTGGGGGACCAGCGCCTCTATTCCTATGCGATGAAGGCTTATGGTCTTGAAGACATGACCTATGCCAAGGCTTTCATGCGCAAGGTTCTCACGGAAGGGATCGACGACAAGACGAGTTTCGCGAACCGTCTCTCGGACGAACGCTACACGGCGCTTGCAGGGGCGTTCAACTTCAAGCGCTATGGTGAGTTGACGACATCGCTCGAAGGCGCGCAGCAGGAGACCGTCGACAATTATATGCGGCAATCCCTTGAGTTGACCGCCGGCGAAGAGGATCAGGGCGTGCGCTTGGCGCTCTATTTTCAGCGCAAGGCGGCAGATATTTCAGGGCCGTTCGATATTCTCGCCGATCCTGCGCTCCTCCAGGTCGTGCAAACGACTCTCGGCCTTCCGCAAGGAGGCAATGTCGATGCGCAGGCCGCCATGATCAAACATCGGATCGACATCGAGAGTCTGAAGGACCCCAAGGAAGTCGAGCGCTTCCTGCAACGTTTCGCGACGATGTGGGAAGCTGAGAACAACGTCTCATCGGCGCCGGTGATGACACTCTTCAACAGCGCCGATTCCAGTAGCGGATTGGATGTCGATCTTCTCATGAGCCTGCAACGCATCAAGTTTGGAGGTGTCTGACATGCAGTCTGCGCTCTACGTCGCCCTCTCTGCGCAAGTCGCCCTCGAACGTCGCCTGAATACGGTGGCAAACAACGTCGCGAATGTGGCTACAGCGGGCTTTCGCGCCGACGAAGTGAAATTCGCCACGGTTCTTTCGAAGGTCGGAACCGACGCAGTCGCTTACGCGTCGCCCGGTGAAACATTCATCTCCCGCCGTGCCGGGTCGATCAACAAGACCGACAATCCCCTCGATGTCGCCATTCAAGGCGACGCCTGGTTGGCCATGAGCACACCCGACGGCAATGTCTATACGAGAGACGGCCGCATGCAGATGATAGAAACCGGCGAGTTGCGGACCGTGGACGGGCACCCCGTCCTCGATGCCGGCGGCACGCCGATCCTCCTCGACCCTCAAGGACCGAGCCCTACCATCGGGCGGGATGGTTCAATCATGCAAGGCAATAATCAGTTGGGGTCGCTTGGTGTCTTTCGGATCGCCAATGACAGCCGCCTGACCCGGTATGGCAATTCGGGCGTAATCTCCAGCACGCAACCGCAATTGGTGCAGGACTTCACATCGATCGGTGTTCAGCAGGGTTATTCCGAGGGCGCCAACGTTAATCCGGTTCTCGAAATGACAAAGATGATCACGATTTCGCGGACTTTCGAGAGCGCTGCCTCGACCATCGCGGAAACCGAATCGTCCCTGTTGAGCGCTATACGCGCCCTGGGCCCGAGCGCGTAAATCGGCGCGCAGGCGGGAGAGCCCCATGAATACGCTCGAACGGCTCGAGGCTGCTCTGGTGACGGGCCTTCAATCCTTGCCCAAGGTGCGCATCGGCGGCGTGATCCGCGAGGTGACGCCGAGTTATTATCGCGTCAGTGGCTTGTCACAGTTCGTCAAGTTGGGAGACCGTATCGGTTTCGACGCCGAGGGGCGTTCGAAGGTAGGCGAAGTCGTTCGCGTTGATGACGGGGGCGTCATCGTCAAGCCGTTTGATGGACGCATCGATGCGGGAGTAGGGACGCGGGCCTACCGCATGGGTGGCATGAGGTTGAGCCCGCATCCCGGTTGGAAGGGCAGGGTCGTCAACGCTCTTGGTGAACCCATCGACGATCTCGGCGTTCTCATGCCGGGATCGCGGTCCATGCCGAGTGATGCGGAGCCGCCACCTGCCATGACACGGGCGCGCGTGCGCAAGCCGCTCAAGACGGGCGTGCGCGCCATCGATCTTTTCACTCCCATCTGCGCGGGCCAACGGATAGGCATCTTCGCCGGTTCCGGCGTCGGCAAATCGACACTGCTTTCCATGGTCTCGCGATGCGAGGGTTTCGATACCATCGTCGTTGCTCTCGTGGGAGAGCGCGGGCGCGAAGTCCGGGAGTTTCTCGAAGGGGCGATAGAGCCCAATCGCGCCCGCTCGGTCATGGTCGTTTCGACCGGTGACGAAAGCCCAATGATGCGCCGGCAGGCACCGAAAACGGCGCTCAGTATCGCCGAGTATTTTCGCGATCTGGGCGAGTCCGTTCTTCTCATCGTCGATTCCGTGACACGGTTCGCGCATGCTGCGCGCGATGTCGCACTCGCAGCGGGTGAGCCCGCAGTAGCACGTGGTTATACGCCCAGTGTCTTCAGCGACTTGCCGCGCCTGCTTGAGCGGGCTGGGCCGGGGGGCGATGGCCAAGGGTCCATCACCGGCATCTTCTCTGTCCTGATCGATGGTGACGATCATAATGATCCGGTGGCGGACAATATTCGCGGCACGCTCGACGGACATATCGTTCTCGACCGCGCGATTGCCGACCAGGGACGCTATCCTGCCATCAATGTTCTCGGCTCGATCTCGCGTCTTGCCGACAATGTCTGGACGCCCGAGCAACGTGAACTCGTGCGAAAGCTTCGGACATTGATCGCGCGCTTTGAGGACACGCGCGATTTGCGATTGATGGGGGGCTACCATCCAGGCAACGACCCCGAACTGGACCAGGCTGTGCTGGTCGTTCCGAAAATCTATGAGGCTTTACGGCAGGATCCGACGATGCCGGTGAGCATAGATGCCTTTGTCGAACTTGCGCAATCGATGCGGCTTTAGGATCGCGATCCCCTCGAAGCCAGCTTCGCGCAAGCCAATGCTCGTCTACTCAAACAAAGACCCTTACACATCGGAGCCCCAGCATGAGTCTCTATGGCGTCCTTCGCACCGGCGTCTCTGGCATGAACGCCCAGTCAAACAAGCTGGGAACCGTGGCGGAGAACATCCAGAACGCGAGCACCAGCGGCTACAAGCGAGCCTCGACCGAATTCTCGTCGCTGATTCTGTCTTCGGGAAAAGGCGCGTACAATTCCGGCGCTGTCACGACGACGGTGCGCTATGCCATTGGTGATCAGGGGCCGATTTCATACACGACATCGGGAAGCGACCTCGCCATTTCCGGAAATGGCTTCTTTGTCGTTTCCGATAAGACCGGTACGCCATATCTCACCCGCGCGGGCAATTTCGTTGTCGACGGTCCCACGGGAAATCTCGTCAATTCTGCCGGTTTCCAACTCATGGGTTACAGCCTCGCAGGTGGGCAGCCGAATGTGGCGCTCAACAGCCTCAACGGGCTCGTGCCGATTAACCTGTCGTCGATGGCCATGCAGGCGCGGCCGACAACGACAGGCAGTGTCACCGGAAACTTGCCGTATAACGAGCCTATCGTGGCATTGCCCGCGATATCCAAAAAGTCGTCGCTTGTCACATATGACAATGTGGGCAACCCAGTGACGCTCGACGTCAACATGACGAAGACAGGAGCCAACACCTGGAATGTCACGATCCCAGGTGGGGGAACGACGACGCTCACTTTCGACGCCATGGGGCAGCTCACGAGTGGCGGAACGATCGCATTCACCATTGCGAATGGCCAACCGTTCACGCTTGATTTGACGAAGATGACTCAGCTCGCCGGTGAGTACGCGGTCACGGGTTCGGCAAACGGCAACGCGCCGACAGCTGTCAAAGGCGCCGAGTTCGGTTCTGACGGAACAGTCTACGCCGTCTACGAGGATGGCACGCGCATCGCTTCCTACAAAATGCCTCTCGCGAACGTCCCAAGCCCGGACAACCTCACGCCGCGTGCGGGTAACGTCTACGAGGCCAGCATTACATCCGGGGGTATTCAGGTCGGATTCCCAGAGCAAGGCGGTCTTGGGACCATCTCCGTCGGGGCGCTCGAACAATCGAACGTCGATATCGGCACCGAACTGACCGCGATGATCGAAGCGCAGACCGGATACACCGCGAACTCCAAGGTCTTTCAGACAGGTTCTGAACTTCTGGATGTGCTCATGAGTCTCAAGCGCTGAACGGAATCGATCGATGATGGCTGGAGCATAGCATTATGGGTTTGTCTCTCGCGCTCAACACGGCGCGTTCGTCGCTCCTCGCGTCCTCGGCGCAGATGGCCGTCGTTTCGCGCAACACGGCCGGTGCGACGGATCCCGCTTATTCCCGCAAGATCGCGTCACTCGTTACCGGCGGCGGCTCGGCACGCGTGGTCGTCAGCCGCGCGACCGATACGGCGCTCTTCTACAAGATGCTTGCCACGACATCCGGCGCTGCCGGCCAGCAGGCGATGCTGGCGGGGTTGGACAAGCTCAAACAAACCGTTGGCGATACGGCGCTGAACACGTCTCCCGCAGCGCGCATCGGTGCTCTGAACGCCGCTCTCCAGCACTATTCCAAGGAGCCCGACAATCTCATCCTCGCGCAAGCTGCCGTCTCAAGGGCAAAGGAGCTTGCAACCAGCCTCAATGAGGCGACGGCGACGATCCAGAAAACGCGCGCGGAAGCCGATGCGGGCATCGCGGATTCTGTTGCCAAGATCAACGATCTTCTGAGCCAGTTCCAGGTGGTCAACCAAACGGTCGTCAAGGGCACGGCCTCCGGCATCGACGTCAGTGACGCGCTCGACACCCGGGACCACATCCTCGCCCAACTCTCCGAGGAGATGGGTATCACGGCCGTTACGCGTGAAAACAACGATGTGGCGATCTATACCGATAGCGGCGTCACTCTGTTCGAGAAACTCCCGCGTACCGTCACATTCAACGCGACCAGCACTTACAGCGCAAACACTGTCGGATCGGCGGTCTATATCGATGGCGTCCAGGTGACTGGGCCGGGTGCTCCGATGCCGCTTCGTGAGGGGCGGATCGTCGGTTTGGCGGCGTTACGCGACGATGTGGCGGTGTCCTATCAGGGCCAACTGGATGAGATTGCGCGCGGGCTGATTGAGACCTTCGCCGAGAAGGACCAGTCGGCTGTACCGACGTTGCCCGATGCGACCGGTCTCTTCGCTTATGCAGGAGGGCCGGGCCTGCCCGCTGGCCCTGCTCTGAAAGGACTTGCCGGATCAATCAACGTCAATGCGCTCGTGGATCCGGCCCAAGGCGGTACGCTCGAGTTGCTGCGCGATGGCGGCATCAACGGCGCGGCTTATGATTACAATCCGGGGGCCGTGGGCACCAACGCAGCATTCTCCGACAGGCTTTACGAGCTTGCGGATCAATTGGCGGCGGATCGCGCTTTCGACCCGTCGCTCGGTCTTGGTGCAACGGCGAGCCTGACGGGGTTTGCCGCATCCTCGGCGAGTTGGCTCGAGGCCGGCCGAAAGACCGCGTCGAACGAGCTCGATTACCGGACCACGCTCCTCGGGCACGCCTCAGAGGCTCTGTCGAACGCGACCGGAGTGAACACGGATGACGAGACCGCCATGATGCTGCAACTCGAGAAGTCCTATGCCGCATCGGCGAAATTGCTGTCGGTCATCGACGAGATGCTGCGCACGCTCCTGAATGCGGTGGGATAAAATCATGAAGACGACTTTCATCTCCACGCTTAATCTGTGGAACTCCCCCCGCAGCACGGTCAACAAGTTGCAAGGGGAACTTGCGAAGGCCAATCAGGAAATCACCACCGGACGCTTTGCCGATGTGGGTCTTCAGCTTGGGTCCCGGACCGGGCAGACCATCACGCTCCGCCAGGAAAGCGCGGAGATCGACGCGTTGATCGATAGCAATGGAACGGTTGGTTTGCGCCTCGGAACGACCAAAGGCGCGATGGACAATATCCGGACATCCGCCGAAAATTTCCTGAATTCGTTGCTGTCGGTGCCTCCTCTCGAGCGCGGCGCCGAGACTGTGCAGGACTCCGCGAAGACCGAACTCAAGAAGTTGATGTCCGAGCTCAACAAGTCGAGCGGTGGGCAATATCTCTTTGGTGGGACGAATACCAAGCAACTGCCGATAAGCGACTATTATGCAACGCCGCCTTCTGCGGCGAAGCTTGCCGTCGATGCCGCCTTCATGGCCGAGTTCGGAATTTCTCAGACGGACCCGGCCGCGTCGAACATCACGGCTGCCCAGATGGACACATTCCTGAACAATGCCTTTCCGACGTTGTTCGACCCCGCGAACTGGTCGGCGACCTGGTCATCGGCATCAGGTCAGAATATCGAAAGCCGCATTTCCACCACGGAGCGGGTCGAGACCTCGACCAATGCCAACGAGGATGCCATGCGCAAACTCGCCATGGCCTACACCATGGCGGCGGATCTCGGTCTCTCTGGCATGAGGACGGAGACACAGCAGGTCATCGTCAACAAAGTCATGTCGATCCTGGGTTCGGCCAACAACGATCTGGTCGATATCCAAGCGGGGCTCGGTCTTTCCGAAAAAGCGTTGTCGGGCGCTAATGCGCGCATGGAGATCCAGAAGAACATCCTTCAAACCGGAATCAGCGGCCTCGAAGGAGTCGATCCGGGCGAGGCAAAGACCAGAGTCGATGCGCTCACCACTCAAATTCAGATGTCCTATTCGCTGACATCCCAACTTCGACAGCTCAGCCTTCTCAATTATCTCTAATGTTTCTAAAGAGAGCCAGGGTGCATGATGTACCGTCATTCTTACGCTGAAGTCCTCGAAGACGCATCCGACGGATGTCGGGAACGGGAAAGGATGGCGTTCGATCGCGCCATCGATCTCCTGAATGCAGCTAACATCCGCGGGGCGAATTCTCCGGAAAGCTCGGATGCGATTTCTTTCGTCCAGAGACTCTGGACCCTCCTCATCGAGGATCTCGTGAGCGCCGAGAACGGCCTGCCGGAGGCATTACGGGGGCAACTCGTCTCCATCGGCCTCTGGATCATGAAGGAAGCGGACATGATCCGCCGTGGCCAATCCTCCAACTACGGCACGCTCATCGCCCTCAACACTATGATCCGGGACGGCTTGCGATGAACAGATCCATGCATCTGTCTTTGCGCGCCGGCGAGCGCATCTTCATCAACGGCGCGGTTCTTCGCGTCGATCGAAAGGTGACGATAGAGCTCCTGAACGATGCCACTTTCCTGCTGGAGAACCACGTTCTGCAGGTCGAGCACGCCACAACACCTTTGCGGCAGCTCTATTTCGTCGCCCAGGCACTGCTGATTGATCCCGGCAGTACTGAGAAGGCACTCTCGATGTTCCGGGAATTGCACGTGGCAACCCGCGGTTCTTTCGAGCATGAGAATATCCTATCCGGCCTCACCAGCGTTTCCGAACTGGTCGAGGCGGGGCGGACCTTCGATGCACTCAAGATTCTTCGCAGCCTTTTTTCAACCGAGAACGATGTTCTCTCGGGTAACGCTCACGTAGCCCCGATACAGGCGGCCTGAAATTCAAGGAAACAGAGACATGGACGTCAGCAGCGTTGCAGCTCTCCCTACTTCCCAGCAGAAATCCTCCTCCTCTTCTTCGTCGGCGGCATCGGCCGCGACGCTGAACTACAACACCTTTCTCAAGCTTCTTCTCGAGCAGATGAAGAACCAGGATCCGACCGCGCCCATGAAATCGACGGATTACATGGCGCAGTTGGCAACCTTCTCGCAGGTCGAGCAAAGCATGATCTCGAACACCAAGCTCGATGCGATCCTTTCGTCGGCTGCACTTTCGCAGGCGGACAGTGTCATCGGGCGGACCGTAACATCGGCCGATGGCAAGCTATCGGGCCAGGTCGCATCTGTACGAGTCACGAATGAAGGTGCCGTGGCCAAATTCGTCGACGGGAAGGAGCTGCTGCTCGGTCCCGGAATCGTGATCAGCTGACGATGAACGAAGCTGACGCTCTAGAGCTGGTTCGCTCGGCGATCTGGACGATTATCATCGGTGCCGGCCCAGCGGTGGCCGCGGCCATGGTCGTCGGCATCGCCATTGCGCTGGTCCAGGCATTGACCCAGATCCAGGAAGTGACGCTCACCTTCATCCCGAAGATCATCGCCATCCTGCTCGTCACTCTCGTGACGGGATCGTTCATCGGCGCTCAGATCTACACGTTCACGGAAGAGGTCTACGGCCGCATCGTCACGGGTTTCTGACCTGGAGGACCAGTGCACGGTGGGTAAAAGCTGCTTTGAAGCGTCAAGTTAGCCTCGCGCAAGCTTTATGACGAATCCTAAGCCCTACAGAGGCGAAGATGGGTTCGAGCCGATATGGCGACAAGCGAAATTGCCGGGACGAATGTCGATGCCGGCAAAATGCGGGACATTGCCTTCGCGGGCGGTATCGTCTGCATTCTCGCCATTCTCTTCCTGCCTATCCCCGCCTTTCTCATCGACATCGGGTTAGCGCTTTCCATCGCCCTGTCGGTTCTGATCCTGATGGTCGCCCTCTGGATTCAGAAGCCGCTTGAATTTTCCGCGTTCCCGACAGTTCTGCTGATCGTAACCCTGCTGCGCCTGGCGCTCGGCATTGCCACGACGCGCCTCATTCTTGCCAATGGACATCACGGCGTCTCGGCGGCGGGCCATGTCATCAACGGCTTCTCGCAATTCGTCATGAGCGGGGATTTCGTGATTGGTCTGGTGGTGTTCATCATCCTGATCACTGTGAATTTCCTTGTCATCACCAAGGGTGCGACCCGTATCGCGGAAGTCGGCGCGCGCTTTACCCTGGATGCAATTCCCGGAAAGCAGATGGCGATCGATGCGGATTTGAATGCCGGATTGATCAATGACAAGGAGGCGCAGCATCGCCGGCGGGAGCTGGAGGAGGAGAGCGCGTTCTTCGGCTCCATGGACGGTGCTTCGAAATTCGTTCGTGGCGAGGCCGTCGCGAGCCTGATCACCATTGCCGTCAATATCTTTGGCGGTATTATCATTGGTGTCACGCGTCATGGTATGCCCCTTTCGAAGGCGGCGGACGTTTTTACGAAGCTCTCCGTCGGCGACGGTCTCGTCTCGCAGATCCCGGCCCTCGTGGTCTCCCTTGCCGCAGGCTTGCTCGTCTCCAAGGGTGGAACGCGTGGAACGGCGGAACAGGCGGTGCTGGGCCAGCTCGGCGCTTATCCGCGTGCTCTCTTCGTCGCGTCCGCGCTCATGTTCGTCTTTGCTCTGGTGCCTGGGCTTCCGTTGCTGCCCTTTACGATCTTGGGATTGCTTCTGGCCTTTGTCGCCTACACGATCCCCAGGCGGCTTGCCGAACAGCAAGCAACAGCCAAAGCCAAGGCCGCTGCCATCGAGGAGAAGGGCCGCATCGAAAGCAAGGATTCGGTCAAGGAATCCCTCAAGACGGCTGAGATCGAGCTTTGCCTCGGCAAACATCTTGCCGTGCAACTCCTGAGTTCGCACAGCGAGCTGGCGCATCGTGTCAGCAAGATGCGCCGCAAATTTGCACAGCAATACGGGTTCGTCGTTCCCGACATCAAGCTGACCGATAGCCTGACCATCCCGGCGAAGAGCTATCAGGTGAAAATCCACGGCACCGTCGTGGCAACGCAGGAAACCCGTCCCGGCGAACTTCTCGTCGTCATTGGCGATGGGCCGATGCCGGATGTGCCGGGCGATGAAATTCGCGAACCCGCTTTCGGCATGAAGGCGATGTGGATTTCAGACGCCTACGCGAGTGAGGTACGTCGTGAAGGCTTCGATCCTGTCGACAGCAACTCCGTCATGCTGACGCACCTCAGCGAAGTCATTCGCAATAATCTACCGCATCTTCTTTCATACAAGGATATGCGGGCTCTTTTGGATAGGCTTGACCCGGAATACAAGAAACTCATCGATGACATCTGTCCGTCACAGATTTCCTATTCCGGCCTGCAGGCCGTCCTGAAACTGCTTCTGGCGGAGCGGGTGTCGATCCGCAATCTTCATCTGATCCTCGAAGCCATTGCCGAGATCGCGCCGCATGCCCGGCGCTCCGAACAGGTTGTCGAGCATGTCCGCATGCGAATCTCGCAGCAGATCTGTGGAGATCTCGCCGATGGGGGAGTTCTCAACGTTCTGCGTCTTGGCAACCGTTGGGATCTCGCCATCCATCAGAGTCTCAAGCGGGATGCGAAGGGCGACGTGATCGAATTCGATATCGATCCGCGCCTCGTAGAGCAGTTCGGTACGGAGGCCGCCGAGGCGATCAAGCAGCGTATGAAGGAGGCTCATACTTTCGCCATCGTCACAGCGCCCGATGCGCGTCCCTATGTGCGAATGATCATCGAGCGACTCTTTCCGACGTTGCCGGTCCTGTCGCATCTTGAGATCGCCCGTGGCGTCGAGATCAAGTCGCTCGGGACGATTTCGTGACCGCAATGACGCCAGACACCTTTCTGGCGATCTTCCTGATTTTCTGCCGGATCGGCGGATGCTTGCTGATCATGCCCGGGTTCTCCAGCGCCCGCGTTCCTCCGCAGGTCCGGCTTTTCATCGCGTTCTCGGTGACGCTTGCGCTCTCTCCCCTTCTGCTCGACAAGTTTCAGGACCGCCTCAGCGACGATACTGGCCTCCTTTTCTCCTGGATCGTATCGGAAACGCTCACGGGCCTGACGATCGGGCTTTTAGGCCGGATTTTCTTCATGGCACTGCAAACGCTGTTGACGGCGGTTGCGATGGCCATTGGTTTCGGCAGCATTCCTGGAACGCCCATCGACGAGACTGATCCCATGCCCGCCATCAGTTCCATGATCATGATGGTGGCAACCGCGCTTCTGTTCATCTCGGATCTGCAATGGGAGCTCTTTCGCGGCCTGCTCGCATCCTATTCTCGAATGCCGCCCGGCCAAGGTTTTGGAGCCCAACTGGCGCTTGTCCAGATCACGGATCAGATCACCGAGGCCTTCCTGCTCTCCCTTCGCATCAGCTCGCCGTTCATTGTCTATTCGGTGGTCGTGAATCTGGCAGTGGGGCTTACCAACAAGCTCACGCCGCAAATCCCCGTCTATTTCCTGGCAACACCGTTTGTGCTGCTTGGCGGACTCCTGATGCTCTACTTCCTCTTCACTGAGTTCATGACGCTGTTCATGGCCGGGTTCATTCAGTGGCTGAGCCACGGGTAGGGTTCGATGGACAAGAGGCTTCGCAAGACGCAACGAATTTTGAAAGTCCAGGAGCAATTGCAGAAGATGGCCGAGTGGCGGCTCGCGAGCCTGAAACGTCAGGCCATCGAATTGCGCAATGCTCAGGAGGATCTGATTCAGACGCTCAATCACGACGACGCCTTGCACGGCCTTTTCGTGGAATCGACCGCGCGTCGCCTTCAGCAGTTAGCCGCCCAGGAGGGGCAGGTCGAGCAAGCGCAATCCGAACAGGGCAAAGTTGTCCTCGATCGTGCGATGCAGGTGAAGCGGACGGAACGAATTGTCGATACGCTCGCCCTGGAACATCGTCGGGCTGGCGAAAAGAAGGATGGTCTGGCGCTCCTCGATAGGCTGGCGACAAAGAGCGACGCAAGCCTCCCGTAAGCTAGGAATGATATTAACCAAAGTGACGTGAAGATCGCAAAGGGCGCTCATGGGGATCAATCCACCCTCAGATATCGTGCATGACGTTGCGCGGGCTGCCGATCCGATGCGCTATCGAGCCGCCGCCAACAGACTTTCCCAGATCGCGGGGGCCTCCAACGCGGGCGAGTTCGCCGATGCGTTCAAGGCGGCGGCGACAGCGCCCATCGGCCATATGCCATCCGATCCCTACGCCGCGCGCACCGTTATTCGTAATGACAGCACGCTGAACGGTGCCGGTAAATCGAAGGAAGCCTATCAGAAGTTCGAGGCCTTCATCCTGCAGACGTTCATCGAATCCATGATGCCGAAAGAGGCTGAGACGGTTTTTGGAAAAGGAACCGCCGGCAGCGTCTGGAAGTCCATGATGGCCGAACAGATCGGCACGCAGATCTCGAAAGCAGGCGGTATCGGAATCGCAAAGAAGATTTTCGCCGCTCACCCGCCTGCGAGCACTCCGGGAGCCGCGCCAGCCATTTCCGCAGACGAAGAACTCTAAGATTGGCGAGATCCGGATTTATGACAGGCTCAAACCGACATCACGGCTTGACGACGAAATCAAGGAGCATTCCTATGATGACTAACTCTCTCGAACGGCTCGAAGATACGATTGAAGCGGAGACTGCGGCGCTCATGACGCATGATTGGTCGGAGCAGCCTGAATTCAACCGCCGGAAGAGCCAGAGTCTTCTTGAGCTGAGCCGGCTGGTCCGTTCCCTCGACGTCGGTTCGCTCGACCGTGAGACGATTGTCCGTCTCAAGCGGCTGCGTTCCAAAATCGAGCTGAACCATTCCGTGCTCGAGATGAATCTTCGGGCGGTTCAGGAAGTCGCGGACATCGTTTCCGGCGCCATTCGAAGCGCTGAGTCGGACGGCACCTACTCGGCTGTGACTCGGCGTCAGGATGAGGTGCGATGACCCGGATTCTCGTCACGGGATTCTGGATCTGCGCCATTACCCTGATGTCGTCTTACGCCGCCGTTTATTGGGGTGTTGGAATCAAGAAGACCGAGAGCGAGCAATATCTGGAAGGGCTCGAATATAAGAAGATCCGGCCCATCAACGTGCCGATGATCGCCGATGGGGCCGTCCAGGGATATGTGATCGCCAACTTCGTCTTCACCGCCGATGCCAGGACGCTTCGAACGCTTTCCGTGCCGCCCGACGCTTTCGTCATCGACGAAGCGTTTCGCCAAATCTATTCCGATGACAAGTTGGATTTTCGCAAGCTCACAAAATACGACGTCTCGAACCTTTTGACGACTATTAAGGCTCGCGTGAATGAGCGCCTGGGCGCGGATATCGTCAGGGACATCCTGGTCGAAAGCTTCAACTTCGTGAACAAAAGCGACATTCGATCCTGAGCTATCCGAACGTCTTATACGGAAGACGAAAGAAGCTCTCTGAGCCTTTCGCCCTCGATGATTTCGGTCAATCTCTTGAGGCTGCTCTCATCCAACGCAAGCAGCGTTCCACCACAGAGGCTGCTTTGGCCCGAGAACGTGTAGCGAAGCGCGCTTGCCGGCTGCAGGCCGCCTGGGTGGCGAGAAAGGAAGCCTTGGACGGATGACGGTCTGTCATTCCGGCCATGGGCGATTTCAAAACCGGCGAAGCGACCACCCAGGACATAGGGAACAACGCGCATTTTCTTCTTGCCCCGAATACCCATTGCGGTTTGCGCACCAGTGATCACAACGGTTACATCCTGTTCAAAATGCAGAAGGCCATCTATCGAAAGCGATGGCTTTGCACTCGTGAAGTGATCTAAGACAGCGAGAGCATTCAAGTTGTCGATGCTTACAAAGATGCGACGATGAGTGTAGTCCGGGCCGTGGACATTGGTGACAATTTCAAAAACCTCGGCGCCTTCGAACGAGAAGCTCGATCGTAACCAAGCTACGCCTGACGACGGCTCTCGCCCGTCGGGGAACGCGACGTTGTGGGCGCGTGCCGAGATCAGATATTGGCGTGTTGTCCCGACTTCATTGTGGCTTGCTCCCCCACCGTCGACAATCCAACGGACTCCACCAGCCGCATAGACGAAGGAAGTGCAGTCGAAATGGCTGTGCGCCTGACGACCTGCTGATAGCGAAGCGCTTAAGTGACCCCAGGGTCGACCCTGCTCGAAATAGCGCGCGCCGACCATTCCGGCATGCGGAAAGACGATGGCTCTCGATCCTTCCGGGTAGGCGAGTTCCGACCGGATCGCATCGTCCGCAAGCCATTCGCGGGCGTAGGTGGAGAGCAAGCGGCGTATCCAGGGGGCGTGCTGATAACCATGAGGCGCATCTCCGAAGGCAGGCAGCATCCCGGTCGGATCGGTCAGCGCAATGAGCGCCCGTGCGCTGTCTTTGAGGCGCACAAGCAGATCATTTCGAAAGTCGGCCGCTTCCTGAATAGGCTTCAGGGTCGTGGTCAGAATCAACCCCAGCGAAAGCAATTCCAGCCGATAGTGCGGCGATGGCTCGGCGATAGCTCCATCGGGGCCGACGAGCTCGTTAAACCCTTCGCGGAGATGGTGCAGGGCGACGGTCTCCCAATAGCGAGACACCGGAAGGTGAGGCAGAGCCCGCGTCACGGCAAAGAGTGCTGCGGCAACGTGGATCTGATGAATCGATTGCGGGAACGTGTTCTGGCTGGCGATTTCCGACAGGGCGAAACCATGCCGGACGATTTCGCTCATGAGAGAGAGGAGCATTGCGCGGTCGCTCTTCTTGGCAACGACGCCCATAGCCAGAAGCTCGACAAAGGTTTCCGCTCTGCGCGCGAGCGCCAGCGGGTGAGCGCTCAGGCCGTCCTTCGGCGATCCCCACGGGTTTTCCTCAGACCATGACACTGCATGCTTCAGGGCGCGCGAAAGGGCGGACGGAGATTCGCGCGCCATATCGAGCAGCCAGTCGAGAGATTGGAATTCCAGCCGCCATGCCAGGGAGTGGAATGGATCCTCCGTCCAGACCGGATTCGGAGGCAACGGCCATTCTGGAAAAGGCCCGAGGCGGATGATTGAGGCTGCGAAGCGACGGCGTTCGCCGTGTTGCACAGCGCGCAACTTCTCTTGAATGACGAAGGAGACCTCTATCGGGCCTCGGTCGAGCAGCGCGCCGAGCCGATCGGGCTGCATCGAGGAACCCATGGGGAGAAAACCAAAGCGCTCGCCGAGGTCTCTGAGAAAACGTGTACCATCCGGGGACGCCTCATCGGAAATATTTTCGAGGAGAAGGCAATCCTCCAATGAAACATCCAGTGGGGTGACAAGCTCCAATCCGGCATCGATGCTCCAAGCCTGAAATCCAACCTCCACTGTGGCAGCATGAGGAGGAGGCAGGAGCTCGAGTGTGAAGCGGTTCGCCAGAAGGTTGGTCGGAATATTGACGAAAGCTCCGATTGCTGGCGTAGCGAGCGTCTCCGCGTAAGGCGGCGCGATCTCCTCGCCGTGAGCATCCCGGTATACGATGCGGGCCAGAGCGCCATCAGGATGAGGGCTTCGAGCGACGATCTGTCCACGAATGAAAAGGCGGTGTCCGGAAACGACGCCATAGTGGAATCGTTGTGGATCGACACTCAGGTTTCGCCAATTGCGAGGAACAAGGTTCGCTGCTTGCAGCTCCCCTTGCGAGGGAGAAAGCGTTTCCTTGGTCGGGGCGAAGCTGGCCGAACCGTTCTGGACGAATTGGCGCAGAGACGCTTGCTCGATCCGAAAAGGGTGCGAGTTGCGCCATGAGCGAATTGTAACGACAATGGTCTTGGCCGGAGAAGGGACAAGAAAGCTGACGCGCGCGCGGCCAGTGCCCGTCCACTCGCCCTGTCTGTCATGATAAGCAGGTCCGCCGATATAATCGCAATGATGATCGATCTGGGCGCGTGTCAGTCCGGGAACACGAGCAAAGTCGATGGCCGATCCGTCCTCCGCTTCGAAGGCGACGCCGACGGTGGCGAAATCCGGGACATTGCGGGCTTCTTCATCGGGATGCCAATTCAGTCTGAAACTGAAATCACACCACACGTCCGGAGTTACATCTCGGAATTTCAGGACGACACGCGACCAGCGGTTCTTCGTCGAGATGACATGCTGCCCGTCGACCGGTCCGGCAACCGCATCGCCCGCATGGTGCACCGAAACCGGCGTGATGTGTTTGACGCCTGGCATGGCGGCGGCATCGCTCCGAAATTACAAGAAACCGTCGCTTCAAAACGCGCAGATGATGAAACACTATTCGCGTCAAAGTGAGACGTATTGCACGAATCTCGCGCAACGGATCAATCTTCTTGATCACGACATCTCCGCGCAAGCAATCGAAACTAATGTTTTCTGGCGGTGTGGACCTGAGTGGGAGATCGCAAATGCGTCTTAGAATTTTGCGGTCTCCCTTTATTGATTTGGCTTTTGTTTCATCCGATGAATGTGTACCCGATGTATCGTTTTGCTTCGATGGGATCGTAACCGAGTTTGAAGCGGAGTTTTTTTCGGAGTTTGCTGACGTGTCCTTCGATGACGCTTTCTTCGACATCGTTG
>NZ_JBFRGU010000011.1:0-21909 GCF_052115485.1 Microvirga sp. 2MCAF38
CTGGTCGTACGCCGTAAACGTCGCACCACCAGACTCCGCCAAAACCTTCGTAATCGCTGCCGTCAAGGACGTCTTGCCATGGTCAACGTGGCCAATCGTTCCAATGTTGCAGTGCGGCTTATTCCGCTCAAACTTTTCCTTCGCCATCGTGGCACCCGTTCGTTTTGATAGTCAGTTCTTGTTCAAAGGGTTCAGGCGTATTTCGCCTGAACCTCGGCAGCCACGTTCGATGGCACTTGTTCGTAGTGGTCGAACTGCATGGTGTAACTCGCCCGGCCTTGGCTCATGCCACGCAGGGTATTCACGTAACCGAACATGTTGGCGAGCGGGACCATCGCATTGATGACCACGGCATTCCCGCGCATGTCCTGGCCCTGGATCTGGCCACGACGGGAGTTCAAGTCACCGATCACGGAACCGGTGTAGTCCTCCGGCGTCGTAACCTCGACTTTCATCACCGGCTCGAGAAGAACCGAGCCGCCCTTCTGAAGACCTTCACGAAGTGCCGCACGCGAGGCGATTTCGAAGGCCAGAGCCGACGAGTCGACTTCGTGGAATGCGCCGTCGATCAGTTCGACCTTCACGTCGACTACGGGGAAGCCCGCAACGACGCCAGCGCCGATCACCGAGTTCAAGCCCTTTTCGACGCCCGGGATGTATTCCTTCGGAACAGCACCACCCACGATCTTCGAGTCGAACGTGAAACCAGCACCCTGTTCGTTGGGTTGAACGACGATCTTCACGCGAGCGAACTGGCCTGTACCGCCGGTCTGCTTTTTGTGGGTGTAGTCGATCTCAGCCTTCTTCGTGATGGTCTCACGATAGGCAACCTGCGGAGCACCGATATTGGCATCGACCTTGTAGGTACGACGGAGAATGTCGACCTTGATGTCGAGATGCAGTTCGCCCATGCCCTTCAGGATCGTCTGGCCCGACTCCTGGTCGGTCGAAACGCGGAAGGACGGATCTTCTGCAGCGAGCTTCGCGAGAGCAAGACCAAGCTTCTCCTGGTCGGCCTTCGACTTCGGCTCGATGGCGATCTCGATGACGGGTTCAGGGAACTCCATCCGCTCGAGAATCACAGCCTTGTTCGGATCGCAGAGCGTGTCGCCCGTGCGGACTTCCTTGAGGCCGGCGAGAGCGACGATGTCGCCCGCATAGGCTTCCTTGATGTCCTCGCGGTTGTTCGCATGCATCAGAAGCATACGACCAACGCGCTCTTTCTTGTCGCGGGTCGAGTTCAGGATGTTGGCACCGGTATCGACCTTGCCGGAGTAAACGCGGCAGAAGGTGATCGTGCCGACGAAGGGATCGTCCATGATCTTGAAGGCGAGCATGGAGAAGGCTTCGTCATCCTTCGGGCGGCGAGTCGTCGGCTCTTCGGTCTTGAAATCAAGACCTTCGATTGCTTCACGATCGGCCGGAGACGGCAGGAAATCCACGACCGCATCGAGAAGCGGCTGAACACCCTTGTTCTTGAACGCCGAACCGCAGAGCACCGGATGGAACGCGCGGCGCTGAACAGCCGTACGGATCAGGCGACGAAGGGTCGTCTCGTCGGGCTCCTGCCCGTCGAGATACGCAACCATCGCTTCGTCGTCCATTTCGACAGCGGCTTCGACAAGTTTGGCGCGATACTCCAGAGCCTGATCCTTCAGATCGGCCGGGATCTCGACTTCGTCGTACTTCGCACCCAGCGACTCACCAGACCAGACCAAGGCCTTCATCTTGATGAGATCGACCATGCCACGGAAATCGCTTTCCGCACCGATCGGGATCTGAAGGCAGACCGGCTTGCCGGCGACGCGCTTGATGATGTCGGCGACGCAGCTGAAGAAATTCGCGCCAGTCTTGTCCATCTTGTTGACGAACACGACGCGCGGAACGTCATACTTGTCGGCCTGGCGCCACACGGTCTCGGTCTGAGGCTCGACGCCCTGGTTGCCGTCAAGCACGCAAACGGCGCCATCGAGCACGCGGAGCGAACGCTCCACCTCGATGGTGAAGTCGACGTGGCCGGGGGTGTCGATGATGTTCAGGCGCTTGTCGTTCCAGAAGCAGGTGGTCGCAGCGGACGTGATCGTGATGCCACGCTCCTGCTCCTGCTCCATCCAATCCATCGTCGCGGCACCTTCGTGCACTTCGCCGATTTTGTGCGACTTACCGGTGTAATAAAGAATACGCTCGGTGGTCGTCGTCTTGCCGGCATCGATGTGGGCCATGATGCCGAAGTTACGGTAGTCCTCAATTGCGTGCGTGCGGGGCATCGCTCAGCTCCTCAAGGTCCTGCCGTTACCAGCGATAATGCGAGAACGCACGGTTGGCTTCCGCCATACGGTGGGTGTCTTCGCGCTTCTTTACCGCGTTGCCGCGATTGTTAGAGGCGTCGAGCAGCTCAGCAGAGAGCCGGTCGACCATCGTCTTGTCGTTGCGAGAACGAGCAGCCTGGATGATCCAGCGGATCGCCAGAGCCTGACGACGCTCCGTACGCACTTCGACGGGCACCTGGTAGGTGGCGCCGCCGACGCGACGGGAACGAACTTCGATCGCCGGAGCGACATTATCGAGCGCCTGCTTGAACACCTCGAGCGGGTTCGCCTTGGCGCGGTTTTCGATGATGTCGAACGCACCGTAAACGATGCCTTCGGCAGCAGACTTCTTACCGTCGTACATGATCGAATTCATGAACTTGGTAACGACGATATCCCCGAACTTGGCATCCGGGATGATCTCACGCTTCTCGGCGCTATGGCGGCGGGACATGAGGGTAACTCCTACTTCGGACGCTTGGCGCCGTACTTCGAACGACGCTGCTTACGATTCTTGACGCCCTGGGTATCGAGGACACCGCGGAGCACGTGGTAACGGACACCCGGAAGATCCTTCACGCGGCCGCCGCGGATCATGACCACGGAGTGCTCTTGAAGGTTATGGCCCTCACCGGGGATATAACCGATCACTTCGTAGCCGTTCGTCAGACGGACCTTAGCGACCTTACGAAGCGCCGAGTTCGGCTTCTTCGGAGTCGTGGTGTAAACGCGCGTGCACACACCCCGCTTCTGCGGGCATGCCTCAAGCGCGGGAACCTTATTCCGGCTCTTCTGGGCTGTCCGCGGCTTGCGGATCAGCTGGCTGATCGTTGGCATCCTGTGCCCTCTTTCACCGGCCACCGACAAAGGTGGCACTAGTCCAAAATTCTACGGTTCAGCTCTGCATCGCTTCGATTCGGCCAATCCTTCGGATCGGCGCAAAACGAAATCACGCCATCGGCCACGAAGAGCCTTTAGCGTGTTGCGAGTGCAGAGGATCACGGTGATTTCTCACCGCACTCGTGCCTCAAGCTGACGATGTGTCAGTCAGTTTTGAGTTCGACAGCGTTTAGGCGGCATCAGTCGAAGCTGGGCGCTTCAACTCGCGAACACCTACGGCCCGTCGGAAAGTCCGGGTTCTCTATCCCCCGAGTCGTGGAAAGTCAACTGATTTCCAACAATCTCTTCGGCAGGGTCGCTTTACCGGTCTCAAGGAGCCCACCCTATCCATATACGGAGGGTTTTCAAACCCTCCGATACGGTATCACGTCTCTCAAGTTGGGAGAAACGACTTGAACGCAGCGATCCATTTCGAAGGCGACGCTTTCACGATTCCAGAACAGAAGCCGATGGGCCGCCACTACGCAGGATTCGGCTTCTTGTCGGCCTTCAGTCGCCATGCATCGGCGGAAGCTGTTACCGGGTTCGTCAAGAATGATCGAACCGGTCGACACTTCCAGTCCGTGGTCGAGAATCACGTTCCCTCCCGGAGGGCGTCCTTCATCACCTCGCAGCAGGTCTCCAAGCTGAACGGGATCGGGTGCCTGTTCACGCCCAGCATTATCACGGCGTCTCAGGTCTGGGAGCGCCACGTACACGGGCCACGTTCCTGGAGCCTGACAGGGGTCAACCACACGCTCTCCTCCGCGCTGGTGATGGATGCGCTGGCGAGCTTTCCTACCCTGCCCTTCCAGCCCTGGGACGCGCTCATCTGCACCTCGAAGGCATCCCGCGAGGTGGTGTCAAAGCTGCTTCAGCGTCAGGCCGAATATCTCGTCCGTCACCTGGGGGCGACGCGGTTCACGCTTCCGCAACTGCCCGTTATCCCTCTCGGTGTGAATTGCGAAGAACGGAGCAACAACATTGCTCAGCGACCTCAGGCCCGCGCCAGTCTGGGCATCGGGACGGACGATATCGTCGTTCTCTTCCTCGGGCGGCTATCCTTTCATGCCAAAGCCAACCCGGTTCCGATGTACCTTGCCTTGGAGCGTCTCTGCGCGCGCCATCGGGTCGTTCTCATCGAATGCGGCTGGTTTGCGAACGAAGCCATCGAGAAGGCCTTCGAGGAGGCTCGGGCCAAGCTTTGCCCTTCCGTCCGCTCGATCGTGCTAGACGGCAGAAACGCGGAAATCTCCGCCCGGGCCTGGTCGGCTTCCGATATTTTCTGCTCTCTGTCCGACAATATTCAGGAAACCTTTGGCCTGACCCCGATCGAAGCCATGGCCTCCGGCCTGCCGGTCATCGTGAGCGATTGGGACGGATACAAGGACACTGTGCGCAACGGCGTGGACGGTTTCACGATCCCGACCCTCTCGGCTCCTCCTGGAACCGGGCACAAGGGAGCAATCCGCCATGCTCTCGAAATCGATTCTTACGATGTCTATATCGGTCAAGCTTCGACCGGGACGGCTGTCGATATCGATGCAACTGCTCAGGCGTTCGAAAGCCTTGCCGCCGACCCGGAATTACGGCGGCGGATGGGAGCCGCCGGGGCCGCTCGGGCGAGAGAGGCCTTCGATTGGAAAGTCATCGTTCGTAGCTACGAGCGGTTATGGGAGGAGCTCGCTTCTCTTCGGAATGCCGAAAATAACGGTCTTGAGACGGTACGCTCTCTCGCCAAAGCCTGGCCTGCCCGCCCGGACCCCTTCGAACTCTTTGCGAGCTTCCCCTCAGCGTTGCTTTCGCTCAGGCACGTCGTCCGCGTCGATCCATCGCTCGATGTAGACGATGCTGCGGAGCGGCTCAGCTTGAAAGCCTCGATGCTATCGGCCTTCGGTCACATGTCCGAAGCAGCACTTCTGCAATTTTGGCAGGGGCTTGGCCCAGAAGAAAAATCCGTGGAGGCAATTCTGGAGAACGAGACTGATGTGAGCAAGCCAGTGCTCGTTCACGCGCTCCTCCTGCTCTCCAAGATCGGCCTCATCAGGATCGACGGGCCATCCGAATGAGAATGGTCGCTCTGGGTGGCCATTTCGCTAGCCAACGGTGCCCTAGAGCGTTTCCGCCGCGTTCGACAGCGTTTAGATGGCATCGATCGAAGCTAGGCGCTTCGACAGGCGAAAATCTACGGCCAGCGGGAAAGTCCAGTCGCTTCAAAGCCCGAGTGCGGAACCTCGTTTTGCCTCGCTGGCGAATTGAGCCTACCCCCGTCCCTCCTCTGCCCGTCAGATGAAGAAGAAATCCTTATAGGAAGGCTCGCCGTACTTCTTATCGTAGGTAATGGTGGCGATTTCGAGCGCCTTTTCCTTGGTCCCCACCCCATCGGCGTCAAAGTACAGCTTATAGGTCTTGGAGCTCACCTTCTTTAGGGTGAAATAGTCATCCTTGTCTTTCGGCACGTCTGACAGGGAGATCCAACCGCTTTTCATCTTGATCGGCTTGTCCAGGCTAGCGCCCTTTTTCTTGAGATATTTGACAATGGCTTTATTGGTGAATGCCGCGTCGTCGAAATAGAGCGCGTCATACTTGGCCTGGAAATCCTTCACCTTGTCGATGTGTTGCTTGTAGTCCCGCTTCGTGACCTTGAAGTCGAACAGGAAGGCATCCTTGTTCGGGTCCGCCTTCGAGTATTTGCCGCCCGTGAGCGTATCTTTGCCGGCCCCGCCCGAGAGGGTGTCATTGCCGGCATTTCCCGAGAGAATGTCGTTACCCGCTCCGCCGAACAGACGGTCGTTGCCGAGATTGCCGGAGAGCGTATCGTTGAGCGCACCGCCGTAGAACACGTCGTTTGCGGTCGATCCAAGAGTGAACTCGGGGTTCACATCGTTGACATTGACCACGAGGGTCTTGTCGAAGGCAATCCCCTCGAGACCGGTTACATGGACGACCAGAGCATGCGAGCGCGCCTGCTCATAGTCGAGCTTGTACCCGTTTTTCACGATGAGCTTATTGCCGACAATCGTGAAACGCTCGTCATCGAAGGCATAAGTGAGATCGAAATCCTCCGTGACACTAATGGTACCGACCACCGTGCCGTTCGATGCCAACTCATCGATGGCGTTGTTCGATAAGATGATATCTGTTGGAGCGTCCGGGACGTCAGAAACTGAGAGGCTGATGATCTGGTTCCTCGAAAGATTTCCGTGATCATCTTTAGCCGTAACGATAAGATCGAGGGTCCTCCCTCCCATGGTTTCGAAATCGATACCGACCAGCAGACGGACCTTCCAGAGGTGATCCGTTGGGTCTTGAACGATTTCAACCAAGGGATTCGGGTTGAGGAGATTATATTTTACGACCTCATCTCCCTCCGGATCGACGGCGCTGAGTACACCGATGAAAGCTCCGGCGGGGGTATTTTCCGGAACCGCAAGAGCCGTCACATTGTTGAGCCTGATGTTCTCTGGACCTTCTTGCACATCGGCTACGTTAACGGTGATGACCTGCGCATATTCCGTCCCAGGGAGGTTTGGGATCAGACCTTTGATTTTGAATGTGAATGTACCATTGGCATAAGCCTCGTGGTTCAACTCGGCCTTCTGTATGAGATGACCATTCACGATCTTAAAGAAGTCGTTCGGATCAGGAGCGTTCTGGTCGAGGCGCTCGAGGGAGTACGAATAGGTCCCTGCGTCGCCGCCGACGCGAGTGATCAGGCCGAGATCGGCATGAATCGTGTTTTCCTCAACGTCGACCGTGGTGCGACCATCGACACGAATAGCGGTCGGCGGTTCGACTTGGTTGGCCACATTAATGGTAATGGGCTGGATGAAACTTCCGCCGCCATTATCATCGACCCTGATCCAGATAGTAAACTGACCGTTCTCATAAGCCTCGTAATCAAGGACCGTGCCTGGTTTGAGCCGAAGCTTGTAGTTGTAGTTCTGGTCGACCATCTCGATCAGGAAGGGCGTCTCTGTATCCATAGAGCCGTCTGGTTCGACGAGGGTATAGGTGTAAACTTGCCCCGTATCCACGTCGAACGTGGACAGCATTCCGATATCGCGGCCCGGATTGCCGTTTTCTTCAATCTCTAGAAGCGTCTGGCCGCCAACTTTAACGGCGGTTGGGTCATGGCTTGTTGGATCCGCGTCGAGTGTGAAGCGCTGCTGGAAGACATCATTACCGCTGGTCGGGCCATTGGCTATATCGGTCCAGGAGACAACCCAGCTCCCATCCGCCAAGGCGACCACCTCCGGTTGACTGACAGCTCCATGCGAACTGATCCTGACTTCGCTCCCTATCCGGGCGCCGCTACTGCTATAGACTTGCTGGTAAAGGCCTTGAGCGGCATAGTTGTTTCCCCAGATTCCATCCGCCTTCCAGACCACGACCCAGCCGCCATTGGCCAGCGCGGTGACTGTCGCGGAGCTGCGGGCACCCTCCGTATTGGCATTGACGAGGAGTTCACCACCTAGCCTGTTGCCGGATTGGTCGAAAACCTGGAGAAAGATTCCTCCTTCGTCGACATTGTTCGGCTGGGTACCATCTCCCGACCAGACCACGACCCAGCGTCCGTCCGCCAGGGTGGCGGCATCGGGATCATGCTGGACATTGGGTACAGTGGTATTGACCCGTATCTCGCCGCCAACTCGCTGGCCGAGAGCATTGTAAACCTGCTGAAAGACTCCATAGCCGGTGTAGAAGCCGTCCTCTTGACCCGGTACCGTTCCTTCACCGTCCCATGTGACGACCCAGCCGCCATTGGCCAATGCCATGACCTTAGAACCACCAACCCACTGACTGGTATTGACCTTGGTTGGGGCACCGATCGGGCCCGATGCACCGAAGATTTGATAGGCAATTCCGCCGACGCTGGCATCACTTTCGTTCCAGGTGACAACCCACTTGCCTGCATTCACACCTGTCAGCGCCGTTACGGAAGGATACGCCCCGCTGTGTATCGAGATCAGGATCTCGGATCCGATGGCCGTAATGGCATTGTTGCGAAAGCCGTAAACCTGCTGATAAGCTTGACTATGACCGGATGTATTCTCTGCGCCGTGTCCCCACCACGTGACCACCCAATCCCCATTAGGTAGAGCAGTAATTGTGGAATTAGCTTGAGACTGGTCTACCGTTGTGTTGACACGAAGTTCGCCACCAACCGGGTTGCCATCAACATCATAGACTTGCTGGAAGACGCCGACAGCGTCGGCGTTATCATCCTGGGTTCCATTGCCATACCAAGTGACTACCCAGCCACCACCCGGCAAACTGGCGATCTGAGGCTCAGTTTGGAGGCCCGCCGTCGTAGTGTTTACGCGGACTTCATTGCCTACCCTAATGATAGTTTGTGCCATAGAGCCGACCTCCTGCGCCAAGCTCGATCAAGGAATTCTTATAGTAAATCGCGATGAGATAACATAACATAACCTCAATGAAAACCCGTAGCCGGATGGGACTGTTTACTTTCTGCTTGTCCCGCAACGAAAAAGGCCGCCCGAGGGGGCGGCCTTTTCTCTTTATTTCGTTGCAAACCGAATAGCTTATTCCGCCGCTGACGGCAGTTCGGTGACCTTGGCCTGCGATTCTGAACGCTTCTGCTGCAGGATTAGATCGTCGCGACGGGTCGCGACGGCCTTGAGCTGCGCGTTGAGAGCGCCCGTACCGGCCGGGATCAGGCTGCCGACGATGACGTTCTCCTTGAGGCCTTCCAGCGTATCGACCTTACCGTTGACCGCCGCTTCCGTAAGGACGCGGGTGGTTTCCTGGAAGGATGCCGCCGAGATGAAGGAGCGCGTCTGCAGCGAAGCCTTCGTGATACCGAGCAGAACCGGCACGCCAGCGGCGGGCTTCTTCTTCTCGGCCTCGAGCTTCTCGTTGATCTCCTGGAGCTCCAGGCGGTCAATCTGCTCGCCGTTCAAAAGCTCGGAATCGCCGCCGTCGGTGATCTCAACCTTCTGCAGCATCTGGCGAACGATCACCTCGATGTGCTTGTCGTTGATGAGCACGCCCTGGAGACGATAGACCTCCTGGATCTCGTTCACGAGATAGGCCGCCAGCTCCTCGACGCCCTTGATCGCAAGGATGTCATGCGGAGCCGGGTTGCCGTCGACGATGAAATCACCGACCTCGACCACGTCGCCGTCCTGCAGGTGGATGTGCTTGCCCTTCGGGATCAAGTATTCCACCGGCTCGGAGCCATCGTGCGGGGTGAGCGTCAGGCGACGCTTGTTCTTGTAGTCGCGGCCGAACTGGATCGTACCGGATTTCTCCGCAATGATCGCCGCATCTTTCGGACGACGCGCCTCGAACAGTTCCGCCACGCGCGGCAGACCGCCCGTGATGTCGCGGGTTTTGGCGCTCTCCGTCGAGACGCGTGCGAGCACGTCACCGGCCTTGAGCTTCGTGCCCGGATCGGCCGCGAGGATCGCATCGACCGGCAGAAGGTAACGAGCGTCGCTACCGCGAGCAAGCTTGGCGACCTTGCCACCCTTGCCCTCGATGATCACCGCCGGACGCAGGTCGGCCGTACGGGCCGAACCGCGCCAATCGATGACGACGCGCTTGGCGATGCCGGTGGACTCGTCCATCGACTCGATCATCGACTGGCCGTCGACGAGATCCTCGTAGCCCACGGTACCGTCGATCTCGGTGAGGATCGGACGGCTGTAGGGATCCCACTCGGCGATACGCTGGCCGCGCTTGATCTTGTCGCCCTCATCCACCTTGAGACGCGAACCGTATTGCAGACGGTGCGCCGCCCGCTCGGTTCCGTCCGAACCGGTGATGACCACCGCCACGTTACGGCCCATGATGATGAGTTCGCCATCGGAGTTACGGGCGATGTTCTTGTTGCGGAAGCTGATCGTGCCTTCGAAGCTCGACTCGACGAATGACGAGTCTGCGATCTGCGCAGCACCACCGATGTGGAAGGTACGCATGGTAAGCTGCGTGCCCGGCTCGCCGATGGACTGCGCCGCGATGACGCCGACCGCTTCGCCGTGGTTGACCGGAGTACCGCGAGCAAGATCGCGACCGTAGCAGGTGGCGCAGACGCCGTTCTTCGATGCGCAGACGAGCACCGAACGGATCTTCACTTCCTGGATACCGGCAGCGTTGATCGCCTCCAGATGCTGCTCCTCGATCATCGTGCCCGTGGGAACGATGATCGTGCCGTCGGTCGCCACGAGATCCTCAGCCGTCGAGCGGCCGAGAATGCGGGAAGTCAACGTCGCGACCACCTGGCCCGCGTCGATGATGGCCCGCATGCGGATGCCCTTGTCGGTCCCGCAATCCGGCTCGCGAATGACCGCGTCCTGCGCCACGTCCACGAGACGGCGGGTCAGGTAGCCCGAGTTAGCCGTCTTGAGCGCCGTGTCGGCCAGACCCTTACGGGCGCCGTGGGTCGAGTTGAAGTACTCGAGAACGTCGAGGCCTTCCTTGAAGTTCGAGATGATCGGCGTTTCGATGATCTCGCCCGACGGCTTGGCCATGAGGCCGCGCATAGCAGCGAGCTGCTTCATCTGCGCTGGCGAACCACGAGCACCCGAATGGGACATCATGTAGATCGAGTTGACCGGCTTATCGCGACCGTTCTCGTCCTTCTTGACGGACGAAATGCGGTTCATCATCTCGCCGGCCAGACGGTCCGAGCACTTCGCCCAGGCGTCGACGACCTTGTTGTACTTCTCACCCTGGGTGATCAGACCGTCCTGATACTGCTGCTCGTAATCCTTCACGAGCGTGCGTGTCTCCTCGACGATCTCCCACTTGTTCTCCGGGATCACCATGTCGTCCTTGCCGAACGAGATGCCGGCGCGGAACGCATTGTAGAAACCGAGCTTCATGATGCGATCGCAGAAGATCACCGACTCCTTCTGACCGCAATGCCGATACACGGCATCGATCATGTTGGAGATTTCCTTCTTCGTCATGAGCTTGTTCACGACTTCGTAAGGCAGGTTCGGATGCGACGGCACGAGGCGCGAAAGCATGACGCGACCGGCGGTCGTGTCGATGATCTTGGTCACGGGCTTTCCGTCTTCGCCGAGGCCTTCCCAGCGATAGCGGATCTTGGTGTGAAGCGTGATGACCTTCGCGTTCAGGGCATGCTCGATCTCGCCCATGTCTGCGAAAGCCTTGCCCTCACCAGGCTCGCCTTCGGACATGATGGAGAGATAGTAGAGACCGAGAACGATATCCTGCGACGGCACGATGATCGGCTGACCGTTGGCCGGGTGCAGGATGTTGTTGGTCGACATCATGAGCACGCGTGCTTCGAGCTGCGCTTCGAGCGACAGCGGCACGTGAACGGCCATCTGGTCGCCGTCGAAGTCCGCGTTGAACGCGGCGCAGACGAGCGGGTGCAGCTGGATCGCCTTGCCCTCGATCAGGGTGGGTTCGAACGCCTGGATACCGAGACGGTGCAGCGTGGGCGCGCGGTTCAGGAGAACCGGGTGCTCGCGGATGACTTCGTCCAGGATATCCCAAACCTCGGGCTTCTCCTTCTCGACCAGCTTCTTCGCCTGCTTGACGGTGGCGGACAGGCCGCGCGCGTCGAGCTTGGCGTAGATGAACGGCTTGAAGAGTTCGAGCGCCATCTTCTTCGGCAGGCCGCACTGATGGAGCTTGAGCTCCGGACCCACCACGATGACCGAACGGCCCGAGTAATCGACGCGCTTGCCGAGCAGGTTCTGACGGAAGCGGCCCTGCTTGCCCTTGAGCATGTCGGCGAGCGACTTCAGCGGACGCTTGTTGGCGCCCGTGATGACGCGGCCACGGCGGCCGTTGTCGAACAGAGCGTCAACCGCTTCCTGAAGCATGCGCTTCTCGTTGCGGATGATGATGTCCGGCGCACGCAGTTCGATCAGCCGCTTCAAGCGGTTGTTGCGGTTGATGACGCGGCGATAGAGATCGTTCAGGTCCGATGTCGCGAAGCGACCGCCGTCCAGCGGGACGAGCGGGCGCAGATCCGGCGGGATCACCGGAACGACGGTCAGGATCATCCACTCGGGCTTGTTGCCGGACTGAATGAACGCCTCGATGATCTTGAGGCGCTTCATCAGCTTCTTCGGCTTCAGTTCCGAAGTGGTCGTCGAGATTTCCTCGCGGGTATCGGCCGCGACTTTCTCAAGGTCGAGTTCCTGCAAGATACGACGGATCGCCTCGGCGCCGATCATGGCCGTGAACGAATCCTCGCCGTACTCGTCCTGAGCGCGGATGTATTCGTCTTCCGTGAGGAGCTGACGGTCCTTCAACGGCGACAGACCCGCATCGACGACGATGTAGGATTCGAAATAGAGAATGCGCTCCAGATCCTTGAGCGTCATGTCGAGCAACAGACCGATGCGGCTCGGCAACGACTTCAGGAACCAGATGTGAGCGACGGGAGCGGCCAGCTCGATATGGCCCATACGGTCGCGCCGAACGCGCGCGAGGGTCACTTCGACGCCGCACTTCTCGCAGATCACGCCCTTGTACTTCATGCGCTTGTACTTGCCGCACAAGCACTCGTAATCCTTGATGGGACCGAAGATGCGCGCGCAGAACAAGCCGTCACGTTCGGGCTTGAACGTGCGGTAGTTGATGGTCTCCGGCTTCTTGATCTCACCGTAGGACCAGGACAGAATTTTTTCCGGGCTCGAGATCGAGATCTTGATCTGATCGAAGCTCTGCGGCTGGGCCGTCTGATTGAAGAGATTCATGACCTCTTGAGTCATCGTCGTCTCCTAGCTGGAGGGGCCGATGCGGCTCCCTCTCCGGCAATTGAATGATGCCGCGGCTCGAAATGGCCGCGGCCCGATCGTCAAACTTCGCGCGTCGCGCCGCTTATTCCGCTGCCTCGGAGGGAGGCAGTTGGTCCTGCTCGCCCGCGACCTGCTTGGAGTTGGTCAACTCCACATTCAGGCCGAGAGACCGCATTTCCTTCACGAGAACGTTGAAGCTCTCCGGAATACCGGACTCGAACGTGTCGTCACCGCGAACAATGGCTTCGTAGACCTTGGTGCGGCCCGCCACGTCGTCCGACTTGACGGTGAGCATTTCCTGCAAGGTGTACGCGGCGCCGTAAGCTTCGAGCGCCCACACTTCCATTTCACCGAAGCGCTGACCGCCGAACTGCGCCTTACCGCCCAACGGCTGCTGGGTAACGAGGCTGTACGGACCGATCGAACGGGCGTGGATCTTGTCGTCGACCAGGTGGTGGAGCTTCAGCATGTAGATGTAGCCCACAGTGACCTTACGATCGAAGGACTCGCCGGTGCGTCCGTCATAGAGCGTGACCTGACCCGACGGGTCGAGACCCGCCTTCGCCAGCATCGCCTCGATGTCGGATTCCTTCGCGCCGTCGAAGACCGGCGTCGCGAAAGGAACGCCGCGGCGCAGGTTCTTGCCGAGCTCGACAAGTTCCTCATCCGAAGCCTCGTCGATGTCCGACGACTTGCCGTAGATCGCCGACAGCTCGTCACGCAGCGCCTTGGCCTTGCCCGACTTCATGTAGACATCGACCGCCAGGGCGACCTGCTTGCCGAGACCGGCAGCAGCCCAACCAAGGTGCGTCTCGAGGATCTGACCGACATTCATGCGGCTCGGCACGCCGAGCGGGTTCAACACGATATCGGCATGCGTGCCGTCCTCGAGGAACGGCATGTCCTCGATGGGAACGATACGCGACACGACACCCTTGTTGCCGTGACGGCCGGCCATCTTGTCGCCCGGCTGGATCTTGCGCTTCACCGCCACGAAGACCTTGACCATCTTCATGACGCCGGGCGGAAGTTCGTCGCCGCGCTGAAGCTTTTCGACCTTGTCGAGGAAGCGCTGTTCAAGACGCTTCTTGGACTCGTCGTATTGCTTCTGGATGGCTTCGATTTCCGTCATGCGCGCGTCGTCGGCGACGGCGAACTGCCACCATTGCGAACGCGGATGTTCGCTGAGCATTTCGCGCGTCAGCTTCGCATCCTTCTTGGCGCCCTTCGGGCCTGCGACAATCTTCTGACCGTCGAGAATTTCAGCCAGACGGGCATAGGTGTTGCGGTCGAGGATCGCTTGCTCGTCGTCGCGGTCCTTGGCGAGACGCTCGATTTCCTCGCGCTCGATAGCCTGAGCGCGCTCGTCCTTGTCGACACCGTGACGGTTGAAGACACGGACTTCCACGATGGTGCCCGTGACGCCCGGAGGCACGCGAAGCGAGGTATCGCGAACGTCGGAAGCCTTCTCGCCGAAGATGGCGCGCAGAAGTTTCTCTTCCGGCGTCATCGGGCTTTCACCCTTCGGCGTGATCTTGCCGACGAGGATATCGCCCGCATGAACTTCCGCACCGATGTACACGATGCCGGCTTCGTCGAGGTTCTTCAGCGCCTCTTCCGAAACGTTCGGAATGTCGCGCGTGATTTCCTCAGGACCCAGCTTCGTATCGCGGGCCATCACTTCAAACTCCTCGATGTGGATCGAGGTGAAGACGTCGTCCTTCACGATGCGTTCGGAAAGCAGGATCGAGTCTTCGAAGTTGTAGCCGTTCCAGGGCATGAACGCGACGAGCACGTTACGGCCGAGCGCCAGCTCGCCGAGATCGGTCGAGGGACCGTCGGCGATGATGTCGCCCTTGCGCACGATGTCGCCGGCGCGGATCAGCGGCTTCTGCGTGATGCAGGTCGACTGGTTCGAGCGCTGGAACTTCTGCAGGCGGTAGATGTCGACACCGGGCTTGGTCGGGTCGGTCTCTTCCGTCGCGCGGATAACGATACGGGTCGCATCCACCTGATCGACGATGCCTGCGCGGCGGGCCGCGATGGCAGCGCCGGAGTCGCGAGCGACGACGGCTTCCATACCCGTTCCGACGAACGGCGCGTCAGCCTGCACGAGCGGCACGGCCTGACGTTGCATGTTCGAGCCCATGAGCGCGCGGTTCGCGTCGTCGTTCTCGAGGAACGGGATGAGCGCGGCCGCAACCGAAACAACCTGCTTCGGCGACACGTCCATGAGGTCGACGCGGTCGGGCGAAACGAGGATCGTTTCACCGGCGCGGCGGCAGACAACCAGTTCTTCCGTCAGCTTACCACCGGCATCGATATCGGCGTTGGCCTGGGCGACGTTGTACTTCGCCTCTTCCATGGCCGACAGATAGACGACCTCGGTCGTCACCTTGCTGTCGCGAACGCGACGGAAAGGCGCTTCGATGAAGCCGTACTTGTTCACGCGGGCGAAGGTCGCCAGCGAGTTGATGAGACCGATATTCGGACCTTCCGGCGTCTCAATCGGGCAGATACGGCCGTAATGGGTGGTGTGAACGTCGCGCACCTCGAAGCCGGCGCGCTCGCGGGTGAGACCACCCGGGCCAAGCGCCGAAAGACGACGCTTGTGCGTGACTTCGGAGAGCGGGTTGGTCTGATCCATGAACTGCGAGAGCTGCGACGAGCCGAAGAACTCGCGCACGGCGGCGGCCGCCGGCTTCGCATTGATCAGATCCTGCGGCATGACCGTGTCGATATCGACCGAGGACATGCGCTCCTTAATGGCGCGCTCCATGCGCAGGAGGCCCAGGCGATACTGGTTCTCCATGAGTTCGCCGACCGAACGCACACGACGGTTGCCCAGGTGATCGATGTCGTCGATTTCGCCCTTGCCGTCGCGCAGATCCACGAGCGCCTTGGCTACCGCGAGAATGTCCTCGCGACGCAGCGTGCGCACAGTGTCCTCGGCGTCGAGGTCGAGACGCATGTTCATCTTCACGCGACCGACTGCCGAGAGATCGTAGCGCTCGGAATCGAAGAACAGCGAATGGAACATCGCTTCCGCCGTCTCGAGGATCGGCGGCTCGCCCGGACGCATGACGCGGTAGATGTCGAACAAGGCTTCCTCGCGCGAGGAGTTCTTGTCGACGGCAAGCGTGTTGCGGATGTAGGGACCGATATTGACGTGATCGATGTCGAGCACCGGAATCTCGGCGTAGCCGGCTTCCTCCAACCCCTTCAGGAGCTTCTCGTTGATCTCGTCGCCGGCCTCGGCATGGATCTCACCCGTCTTCATGTTGACGAGATCTTCGGCGATGTACTGGCCGTAGAGGTCCTCGTCAGCCGCGCGAAGAGCCTTGAGGCCCTTCTCGGCGAGTTGGCGAGCGGTACGGGCGGTCAGCTTCTTGCCGACTTCGAGCACGACCTCGCCGGAATCGGCGTCGATCAGGTCGACGCTGGCCTTGAAGCCCTTCATGCGCTCGGCATCGAAGGGAACACGCCAGCCGTCTTTCTTCGCCTTCTTGTAGACGACGCGGTTGTAGAAGGTATCGAGAATTTCGTTACCGTTCAGGCCCAGCGCGTAGAGAAGCGACGTCGCCGGGAGCTTACGCTTCCGGTCGATGCGGGCATAAACGATGTCCTTGGCGTCGAACTCGATGTCGAGCCAGGAACCGCGATACGGGATGATGCGAGCGGCAAAGAGCAGCTTGCCCGAGGAATGGGTCTTGCCCTTGTCGTGATCGAAGAACACGCCCGGCGAACGGTGCATCTGCGAGACGATGACGCGCTCGGTACCGTTGACGATGAAGGTGCCGTTGTCCGTCATGAGCGGCATGTCGCCCATGTAGACATCCTGCTCCTTGATGTCCTTGACCGATCGAGCCGCAGTATCCGGATCCACATCGAACACGATCAGACGAAGAGTGACCTTCAGCGGCGCGGCAAAGGTCATGCCACGCTGACGGCACTCGTCGACGTCATATTTCGGCTGCTCGAACGTATACTTCACGAATTCGAGCAGAGCGGTATTCGAAAAGTCCGAAATCGGGAAAACCGACTTGAAGACGGCCTGAAGGCCCTCTTCCAGGCGACCGCCCTTGGGCTCGTCGACCATCAGGAACTGGTCATAGGATGCCTTTTGAACCTCGATGAGGTTCGGCATCTCCGCCACTTCCTTGATTTTCCCGAAGAACTTGCGAATACGCTTCCGGCCGATCAGTGTATTGGCCATCTGGACCTCGTTCCTCATAAACGGCTGATCGAGCCCCTTGCCCAGGGGCCGGACCAGCCGCCCAGCGGTCTATTGCCGCCAGCTCGCACCACCGAAATCGGACCCATTCCAGAGCCCGTAACCGCCGCCCTGACGCTTCACCGTCTTGGACGACACAACGGCCCCAAGCAAAAAGAGCCTGGGACCGCTGGTTTTTTGTCCCCCGAACCGAGTCCGGGGAATTTTCACGACCTTGCGGCCGTGAAAATTACTTGAGCTCGACCTTAGCGCCGACCTTCTCAAGGGTTTCCTTGATCTTCTGGGCTTCGTCCTTCGAAGCGCCTTCCTTGACGGGCTTCGGAGCGCCTTCGACGAGGTCCTTGGCTTCCTTCAGGCCGAGACCCGTGATGCCGCGGACTTCCTTAATGACTTCGATCTTCTTGTCGCCAGCCGAAGCGAGAACAACCGTGAACTCGGTCTGCTCTTCAGCAGCGGCAGCGCCGCCACCACCAGCCGGAGCAGCCGCAACAGCGACGGCAGCAGCGGCGGAAACGCCCCACTTCTCTTCGAGGAGCTTCGCGAGCTCAGCAGCCTCGAGAACGGTCAGCGACGAAAGATCGTCAACAAGCTTGGCAAGATCAGCCATGGATTTCAGTCCTTAAGTTCGGTTCGAACAGTTGATGGTTAAGGGTTACGGCCTCACGCCGCTTCGCCTGTCTTGGCATAGGCCCCGAAAACGCGGGCGAGCTTCGCCGCCGGCGCTGTTGAGAGCTGAGCGATCTTGGTAGCCGGAGCCTGGATAAGGCCGACCAGCTTGGCGCGCAGTTCATCAAGGGACGGCAGAGTGGCAAGTGCCTTGACTCCGTCCACATTCAGGGTGGTCGTGCCCATTGCCCCGCCGAGAATAACGAGCTTGTCGTTAGCCTTGGCGAAATCGACAGCGACCTTGGGCGCCGCGACCGGATCGCTCGAATAAGCGATCAGGGTCGGACCTTTCATAAGGCCCGAGATGGACGCGACGTCCGTGCCTTCGAGAGCGATCTTGGCGAGGCTGTTTTTTGCGACCTTCACGGTGGCGCCAACCTGCTTCATCTGCGCGCGCAGCTTCTGCATGTCGGCGACCGTCAGGCCAGCATAGTGGGCGACGACGACCACGTTCGTGTTCGTGAACACGCCGTTGAGCGTCGAGACGAGCTCGCGTTTTGCTGCTCTTTCCACTTGGCTCTCTCCGGTTGGCGGAAAAATTCCGCCGGTTGCATCTGCCGCCTAAGGACCTCGCGACTTGCGTCCCGAGTCGCCCTCAAGCGACGCTCTCGCAAGCCCTGTCCCCCAAGCGCGCCCTGTCGGGCAAGCCGGGTGAGATGGTTCGAACCGATCTTCGACATCCGCTTTCGCGGATTAAAATTCGGCTTCCCCCGTCTATGCAGGCCCTCACGAATTAAGCTGGGCAAGCCAGCGCCTGCAGTCTCGGACAGGACATAGCCGGATGAAGCCAAAGGTTTCCCTTTGACCTTTCCGGCTTGTCACCGCTTCGTCTCCGAAGCGGATTCGTTGCCGCCGGCTCCGCTACTCTAGACAGCAGCTCCTGCCGGACGGCGATGTTCATGAATCTAGAACGCGTTCCATAAGCCGTTTTGCTGCAAATGCCAAGGGGGAAATTGCAGCATGTGACGATACGGAGTTAGGCAGTTAAGAACGGCGGAAGTCGGTTTCAAGCCCCCACCCGGTCCGCGGAGATCTGCTCAGACCATATGTCTTTTAGGATGGTCCGGATCGTCGTGCGCCCGACAAAGATGCGATAGATCGCGCAGAACGCGGCTGCGACAACGCTTATCGCTTCGAGAAGAGTGAGAAAGCCGGAAAAGTGGTCGAGCGGCATCGTAAAAAGAATAAAGTTGCAATTTTCTAAGGGTCAATAGCCCCATGAGGCGGTCAAGAAAAAAGCCCGGCATTTCTGCCGGGCTTTCGATTCATGGATCGCAGGGCAGCCGGAACTCGGCCACCGCGATGCTAGACAACCTTAGCCGTTCAGGACCGACGACGGATCGACCTTCACACCCGGGCCCATCGTCGAGGAGATCGCGATGCGCTGGATGTAGGTGCCCTTGGCGCCGGCGGGCTTCGCCTTGGCGACGGAATCCGCGAAAGCTTTGATGTTCTCGACAAGCTTGGCTTCGTCGAACGAGGCCTTGCCGATACCGGCATGGACGATACCAGCCTTCTCGACGCGGAACTCGACCGCGCCGCCCTTGGCGGCAGCGACGGCGGCCTTGATGTCCATGGTCACGGTGCCGACCTTCGGGTTCGGCATCATGCCGCGCGGGCCGAGCACCTTACCGAGACGGCCGACGAGCGGCATCATGTCCGGGGTCGCGATGCAGCGATCGAAATCGATCGTGCCGCCGTTGACGATCTCGAAGAGATCCTCAGCGCCGACAACATCCGCACCAGCCGCCTTGGCCTCTTCGGCCTTCGCGCCACGAGCGAACACACCCACGCGGAGCGTACGGCCCGAGCCATTCGGCAGGTTGCAGACGCCACGGACCATCTGGTCGGCGTGACGCGGATCGACGCCGAGATTCATGGCGACTTCCACGGTCTCGTCGAACTTCGCCTTGGCGCGTTCCTTGAGAAGCTTCACCGCATCCTGGATGGTGTAGAGCTTGGTGGGTTCGATGCCCTCGCGGGCTGCGCGGACGCGCTTACCTTCTTTAGTAGCCATCGTACCCTCCCTTACGCCACTTCAAGGCCCATCGAGCGCGCGGAGCCCTCGATCATGGCCATGGCGGATTCAACGCTGTCGCAGTTGAGATCGACCATCTTCTTTTCGGCGATCTCACGGATCTGAGCGCGCGTGACCTTACCGGCCTTGGCGCCCTTGCCCGGGGTCTGCGAGCCCTTTTCGAGCTTTGCCGCCTTCTTGAGGAAGTACGACACCGGCGGCTGCTTCATCTCGAAGGTGAAGGAACGATCCTGATACGCGGTGATAACCACCGGAATCGGCGTGCCCTTCTCCATCTGCGAGGTCTTCGCATTGAAGGCCTTGCAGAATTCCATGATGTTCAAGCCGCGCTGACCGAGCGCGGGACCGATTGGCGGCGACGGATTGGCGGCGCCGGCGGGTACCTGGAGCTTAACGTAGCCCGAGATTTTCTTTGCCATGGGACTGCTCCCCAATGGACCATCCCTCCGATGCCAATCGGACGAGACGGTGGTTGCAGATCGCGGTCCGGCCCTGAATGCTCCCGGCTGGCGACCGGGCGGACCTCCCGCGAGTGAAAAGCGAATGGTGGGTGGCGAATGGCGAATAGAGCATCAGCTTCCATTCGCCACTCGCAATTCGCCACTCGCCAACAGTCAGAGCTTGTCGACCTGACCGTATTCGAGTTCGACCGGCGTGGCGCGGCCGAAAATGGACACCGCCACCTTGAGGCGAGCCCGAGCTTCGTCGACATCCTCGACGATGCCGTTGAAAGAAGCGAAGGGGCCATCCGAAACACGGACCTGCTCGCCCACCTCGAAATGAACCGACGGCTTGGGATGCTCGACACCCTCGGCCACCTGTCCCTTGATGCGCTCGGCTTCACGATCCGGGATCGGAACAGGCTTGGCCTTATCCGCACCGAGGAAGCCCGTCACTTTCGGGGTGTTCTTGATCAGGTGATAGACCTCGTCGGTGAGGTCGCACTTCACGAGAACATAACCTGGGAAGAACTTGCGCTCGGTGTCGACCTTACGGCCGCGGCGCACTTCGACCACCTTCTCGGTGGGAACCAGAACTTCCTCGAACTTGTCTTCGAGATTACGCTGGGCTGCCTGATCCTTGATGGATTGAGCAACCTTGTTCTCGAAATTCGAATAAGCGTGGACGATGTACCAACGCTTCGTCATCGCATCCACCTCACTAGCCGCCCAGTCCCATGATAAAGCGGACACCCCAGCCCATCAGCTGATCGGCCGCGAAGAAGAAGACACTCGCCAGAACGACCATCAGAAACACCATGGCCGTCGTGATCATGGTTTCCTTGCGGGTCGGCCAAGTGACCTTCGCGGCCTCAGAGCGGACTTGCTGGATAAAGTCAAACGGGTTCGTCTTCGCCATCGCGCTCCGCCCGTGCCCCATTGGGCCACGGAACGTCCTCTGATGGGCTCTCGCGGGCCCAAATTGAAGGGGCGCGGAGCATTTAAGCTTCGCGCCACCTAATGAAAACTCATATTGTCGCGGCGCTCTCTAACGCAAAACGCCCGCTTTGTCGATCCACTGGCAGGAGTGGAGGGACTCGAACCCCCAACCCCCGGTTTTGGAGACCGGTGCTCTAGCCAATTGAGCTACACTCCTACAGTGGACCAACGGGCGGCGGCGAACCGCCGCCCGAAGAGAATATGATTAATCCAAGACCTGAGCGACGACGCCGGCGCCGACGGTGCGGCCACCTTCACGGATAGCGAAGCGGAGCTTCTCTTCCATGGCGATCGGAACGATCAGCTGAACTTCCATGGCGATGTTGTCGCCAGGCATCACCATCTCGGTGCCTTCCGGCAGCGTCACAACACCCGTCACGTCCGTCGTGCGGAAGTAGAACTGCGGACGGTAGTTCGTGAAGAACGGCGTATGACGGCCGCCCTCTTCCTTGGTGAGGATGTAAGCCTCAGCCTTGAACTTCGTGTGCGGCTTGATCGAGCCGGGCTTGCACAGCACCTGGCCGCGCTCGACGTCCTCGCGCTTCGTACCACGAAGCAGAACGCCCACGTTGTCGCCGGCCTGACCCTGATC
>NZ_JBFRGU010000012.1:0-8320 GCF_052115485.1 Microvirga sp. 2MCAF38
CGTAAGATCGTTGCCTCGTTCACCCGCGTCGACGGCGCGATCACAGTCGACACCGTGAACGTTTCGGTGGACACGACGAAGCTCTACGACAAGACCACGACGGCTGCTGACGCCGCGGCTGCTACGGATGCCGACATCTCCGCCGACAAGACCACGTTCGACGCGGCGAAGGTCCAGTGGGAAACGGATCTCGCGACCTGGGAAGCCAGCTCCAAGGACGCGGCTGCGAAGACCGCCTACGATACGGCGAAGACCACCTTCGATACCGCGAAGACGACCTACGCCACGGCGATCGACACGGCCAATGGTCTTGCGGTTGCGGCCGTTCAAGGCGAGGGCGGCATTCTGAACAAGGAATGGGCGGTTCTGGCGAAGGACGAGGACGGTGCGCTGAAGCACTACGAACTCGCCATCGACAAGCTGGACGTCTCCGCGATCCAGAACCAGGATCTGTCGAAGCTGCGCGGTTACATTGCAGCCGTGGACAAGGCCATCAGCGCCATGACCGACGCTGCGACCACGCTCGGCGCGAACAAGACGCAGATTACGTCGCAGACGACCTTCGTCGAATCGCTGATCAAGGCGAACGAGCGTTCGATCGGCGCTCTCGTCGACGCGGACATGGAAGAAGAATCGACCCGCCTCAAGGCGCTTCAGGTTCAGCAGCAGCTCGGCGTTCAGGCGCTCGGCATCGCAAACGGCAATACGCAGAGCATTCTTTCGCTGTTCAAATAAGCGATAACAGGAAACTCTTCTTCCTGAGTCGAAACAAAAGCCACGCCTCTTGGGCGTGGCTTTTTGCTGCGCAAGCTCCGGACAAGATTGTCGGGCGACAGATTGGCTATGGAACGATGCGTGGGAAACCGAGCCTAGATGACCGGACGCGAACATGCCGAGAAGCTCTGGAGCAATATCCTTGAACTCGGCGCACGCCGCTTAGTGGCGTTGGGCCTTATCGGGCTCGTTGTTTTCCTTGGCGTCGGCCTCGGAGCATACTACCTGAGTCGCCCCGCACAGGAGCCTCTCTATATTGGCCTGGAGCGAGAGGACGTCAGTCGCATCGGCGCCGTTCTGAAGGATGCGAGCATCCCGTTCGATGTCAGCGCCGACGGCACTGCGGTGTTGGTCAGCCACGTCAATACGGCCAACGCCCGCATGCTGTTGGCGGAGAAAGGTCTGCCGCAGAGTTCGAAATCGGGATACGAACTCTTCAACGATCTCGGGTCGCTCGGCCTGACTTCCTTCATGCAGGAAATTACACGCGTCCGTGCGCTTGAAGGAGAGATCGCCCGAACCATTCAGACCATGAAGGGTGTGAAGGCGGCCCGCGTTCATATCGTGATGCCGGACCGAGGATCGTTCCGCAGAGAGCAGCAGCCTGCCTCGGCTTCGGTTGTCGTGCGCACCGAGACTGCAGACGATATGAGTTCCGCCCAGGCGATCCGTCATCTCGTCGCGGCGGCGATCCCCGGCATGAAAGTCGATCGGGTGACGGTTCTCAATACCGACGGCACGTTGCTCATGTCTGGCGACGATGGCGCCAACGCCTCGACCGGCAAGATGGCGAGTCTTGAGCGCACGGTTGGCCGGGAGATCCAGGATAACGTGCGGCGCACTCTGACGCCTTATCTCGGTCTCGGAAACTTCGAGGTCAGTGTCGCGGCCCGGTTGAACACCGACAAGACGACTACGAATCAAACCACGTTCGACCCTGACACGAAAGTCGAGCGTTCTGTGCGAACGGTCAAGGAAACGGAGGTCTCTCAGAACCGGAGCAACCAAAAGCCAACGACCGTCCAGCAAAACTTGCCGGAAGAGCGGGTGCGCTCCGAGGGTGGCGACAATTCGAGCGCGGACAATCAGCGCCGCGAGGAGCTCACAAATTATGAGATCTCCTCAAAGACGGTGCAGACGATCAGCGACGGATACTCCGTCAAGAATCTCTCCGTCGCAGTTCTCGTCAATCGGAGCCGCATCGCCGCGCTGATCGGTAACGATGCGCCGCAAAGCGCCATTGATGCTCGTATCGCAGAAATCGAACAGTTGGTTTCTTCCGCCGCTGGATTTGAGAAGGCGCGTGGCGATCAAATCAAAGTTGCGGCAGTCGGATTCATCGATGACGGCCGCATGATGGAGGGAACGCCGGCCTTGAGTCTCGGTGAGGTTCTGATGCGGCAATTCGGGAACATCATCAATGCAATGACGATCCTGGTCGTCGCAAGTCTGTTGATCTGGTTCGGCCTGCGGCCGGCCGTGACCGCTATTCTCGCACGCTCCGAGCCGGAACAGGCATATGACGCCGCAGTCGCTCTTGCTGCGCCGACAGACGCTGCGGCGCCGAATGGCGAGCCGCAGATCGAGACTGTCACGGTTCCGAATTTGATCGAGGATCTCACAGGCAAGATGAACCGTACACCCCAGAAAAAACTGGAGCAGATGGTTGAGTTCGATGAGGATCAGGCCGCCGCGATCCTCAAGCAATGGCTAATGGAGGCCGCGTGATGGTGCACGCGATCTCGCGATATCTCATGGATTTCGATCTGGACGCCGCTGTGGACCCAGGGCATGCAGCGAATATGAAAGCGCCGACTTCGCAATCGCCTTCGGATGATATCGCGGCCCAAATCGCTGCGGCGGAGGAGCGCGGTCGCCAGGAGGGGAGAGCAAAGGCACAGCGTGAAGCCGAGGATGCTCTCGCGCAGGAGAGGATCCGCTTCGCCGAAGAAAGAATCGCCGAGCGGAGCAAATGGGTTGCCGACGAAGCCGAGCGTCTTTCTTCTCAACTTGCGACAGCTATCGAAGCTTTGGAAACAACCCTTTCGGCCACTATGGCGCGTGTTATTTTACCCTTTGTCACGGGCGGCGTTCATCGACATAGCCTGGATGATCTTGCCACGATCCTCACGCTTCTGCTCAAGGAAAAGCGGGGAACGACCATCGTGATCCGCGGGCCGGATGATCTGTTGCTTGGGCTTTCGCGACGAATGGAGCTCGATGGCGCCTCGATCGAATTCGTCAATTCGGACGTTGCCGATGTGTCAGTTGTCACAAACGACACCTTTATCGAAACCCAACTCACAGCGTGGGCAGCCCGTTTGGGTGAAGCCGTTCAATCGAGTTGACCATGTCCGATCCCGCGAAACAAGAGATCATCATCGTTCGCCGCCCTGATGAGGAGGAGGAGCACCACAAGGGTGGCGTGTGGAAGATTGCCCATGCCGATTTCATGACGGCGATGATGGCTTTCTTCCTTGTGATGTGGCTGATCAGCGCGACGGATAAGGCGACGCGTGTCACGGTGGCAAACTACTTCAATCCGGTACAGCTTGCCGAAAGTTCGCCGGAGCGCAAGGGATTGACGGACCCGAAGAACAACTCGCCCGAGTCGTCCGTCAATTCCGACCAGAACGAGAAGCCGACGACATATGGCACCGGGCCGGAAGTGGGCGGACGGGCACCCGCAAAATCCCGTTTCAAAGAAAGCGCACTTTTTCAGGACCCTTACGCCGTCCTCGCAAAGCTTTCAGCCGAGGCCGATCACGAGCAGACACAGAACACTTCGGGCGTGGACGCGACCCTTGGCGAGACCGGCGTTCCCGGTATGAATGGGGGGGAGGCTTACCGCGATCCTTTCGATCCGCTCTACTGGCAAGTGGCGCCTATGCCGAAGCCCAAAACGGATACGCCCGGAGCACCCGGAACCGCGCCGGCGATTCCTCGCGACGCGAAACTCGATGCACTCGCACCGGCGGCTCCGACCGATAATGACAAACCGACACCTACGGCTTCTCAGACGTCCGATAAACCAGCGCAGAAACTTGCCGCAGCGAACGATGCGGAGGCAGCAAAGCAAAGCGTTCGGTCGCAGGACGTCGAATTGAAAGCGGAGATCGCGAAGGCGGTACAGAACGAGAGCGGATCGTCCGCAACCCCGCATGTCGAGGTGAACAGAACCGGTGATGGCGTTCTGATCAGTATCACCGATGAACTCGACTTCAGTATGTTTGCGGTCGGCTCTGCCGAACCGCAGCCGAAGGTGGTTCGCGCCATGGAAAAGATCGCAAAGATCTTGAGCGCTCGCACTGGCCGGGTCATCATCCGGGGCCACACCGATGGTCGCCCCTTCAAGTCGGAGACTTATGATAACTGGCGCTTGTCGACGGCGCGGGCACACATGGCGTCATATATGCTCGTGCGCGGTGGCCTGGACGAGTCGCGGATCGAGCGCGTCGAAGGGCACGCCGACCGCAGCCTCAAGAATGCAGCCGATCCGAAGGCGCCGGAAAACCGGCGCATCGAGATTCTTTTGCGAGACCGTCCCTCGTGAGGTGCCGGCTATTGCATTTGGCGGCTTTCGCGGCCGTCCTTATTTCCCCACCCGCCGTGGCGGAGCCTGAGATTGCCCAGGCACAATTTTCACCCTCCGCTCCGCTCGCAATGGTGCGCACGCTCCAGGCATTGCAGGATCAGATTGCGGCAGGCTCGACATCGGCGCATCTCGCGCAGCGTGCGCTCCTGTCTCATATCGACGAGAGCCTGATCGCGCTCGATGCGGAAACCTGGCAGGAACCACGCAATGTCCGATCCGCCGTCGTGTTCGTGCTGAGCGGCGGCAGGCCCAGCATCCTGCAGAAACTTCGGTCCGTCGGCGGTCTCGCGAAACAGGACGAGATCTTGGTGAAAGGCGCCTTGGCCTATGTGGAAGGGAGGGAAGACGACGCGCGTGAATTCCTCGAGGAAGTCGACATCCATGCACTTCCGCCACTCCTGGCGGGTCAGGTGGCGCTCGTTCAGTCTGCGCTGATTGTCCGCAGAAACCCGGCGAAATCCGTGGAACTTCTTGATTTCGTTCGTCTGCAACTGCCCGGCACCCTCGTTGAAGAGGCGGCGTTGCGGCGCGAGATCTTCGTTGTAAGCCAGATGGGCGACACGAAGAAGTTCGAGGCTCTGTCGCGGCAATATTTGCGCCGTTTTCGGCACTCCGTCTATTCCGGGAACTTCAGGCAGCGTTTCGCGACCGCTCTCACCCGTCTTGAATTCGCGAAGGACCAAAGGGAGTTTGGACGACTCGTGACGATGCTCGACGAGTTGGAACCGGATGTTCGCCGTGAACTCTATCTCATGGTGGCTCGTGCAGCGATCGACCAGGGCCAGACCAAAGCTGCGATTCTCGCGTCCGACAGGGCGTACGAATTGTCCGCATCGGATAAGGTCAGCGCGGCACGTGCCAGTCTCTATCGCGCGGCTTCGGTCATCGTCTCGAAGAACGGCTTCGATGCCGGCCTCGCGGAGCTCCGGAAGATCGAGAAGTCAATTCTTCCGGCGCGTGATACGGAGTTGCTTGAATCGGCGCTGTCGATGGCGAGCTACATTCGTAACGTGCCTGTGGCGGCGTTGCCGCCAGCACAATCGACGCCGCAGGCTTCTCCAATGGAGCAGCCTCAGAAAGTCAATCAACCGACACCCGCCATATCCCGCGCGCAAGATGCGATCGGAAGGGTTGACCAACTTTTCCAGAAAGGCACTCGATGAACAAGCTCGACAGCTTCATTCAGAACGCCACGCGAAAGATCGACCTGATTGCTTTGAAGCCTCAGATGAATGGGGATGGGGAAGCCGCGAAGGGACTCTTTGGCACAACTGCCTTCGGCTCCCTTCTCCAAGACCTTTCCGCGAAGGTGGAGGCAAATCCCGCGCGGGGCCAACATTCACGCTCGAACGCCGACGGCTTCTCGAGCGAGGGCGAAGGTGTCGAGACGCCCCCGCGAACCGATGGTGTGTCGGACTTTTCCGCTATTACCTTGCCGGACACCGTGGCGAGCGCCGATCCTCTTCTGCTTGAGCAGGCCATCGCCAGCGCCGTTCAAACGAAGACCCCCTCGGCAGATAGACCCCAGCCACGGATGTTAGTTTCGGCGAAGGACGCACCGCTTGCAAAATCGACTCTCTCATTGCCGGTGACAGACGACGCGCTCCCAGGTTCGATCAACAACGGAGAGAGAGCGGAGCCTCCTGAACAGCGGCCCCAGCTCAAGGTCGCCGTGACCCATCAGGAGACGCACTTCAAGCCCGTTCCTGCCAACTCTTCCTTCAGTTTTTCGAGAGCCATGTCTGCTGAGGAACAGGTTCCTGGCATTTCACAAAGCCTCGCCGGAAAGCAGGCACCTCAGCCGGTTGCCGATTTCCAAGCGAGCCTCTCCGCACGGGACGCGAATCCGGCAGTGCAGGCGACACGGGATCAACCGGTTGTGGCGAGTGAGCGCGGCACGCCCGATCCGGCTGCCTCGGGCGCGGTCCTGCAGCGTATCGCCGGGGCTGTAGTGTCGGAAGCAAAGGACGTTGCCGACGATCTCCGCGCGGAGATGCGACGAACGGATTCCACGCCATCCGTTCCTCTCTCGCGGACCTCCGAAGGCGTGGTGAGAATGCTGAACATTCAGCTTCATCCCGCCGAGCTCGGCGTGGTCACCGTTAAGATGCGACTGGCCGGCGACAGGATCGAGATGGAATTGCATGTGCAAGCAGATGAGACCGCTCAGTTGCTCAGGAAGGATTCCGAGAAACTTTCCGCCCTGCTTCGCACGTCAGGGTATCGGCCGGATGTTCTCACCGTTCACATTCTCGGCACGGATGGGGCGCTGCAGGACAGCGCCTTCGGCCCGCGACCGCAATCGCAAACCCAACAGCAATTCGGATCCCACCAGAGCGCCGCCGGCTCCGAGGATCGCTCACACGAGCGGTCGGCCCCACGGGACAATACGGACGACAGACGAAAGGATCGAAATGATGAGAGCGCTATTGCTCATCGCGACATTAGCGGTCTCTATCTGTAGCGTTGCCGGGAAGGCCGCCGCCAATTCCAACAGCTGCGAGCGTGAAATGGTACGCGCATCGACGAAATATGGCGTGCCGTTGGGCATGCTCTATTCTGTTGGCCTGGCGGAAACGGGAAAGCGCGGATCGCTCCAACCTTATGCGATGAACATCGAAGGAAAGCCCTACTTCGCGGCGAATGCGTCGGACGCGATGCGGCGTTTCGAGGATGCCAGTCGTGATGGGGCAAAATTGATCGATCTCGGTTGTATGCAGATCAACCACCACTTCCATCGCGAAAAGTTCAGTTCCTTGGCGAGCATGTTGAACCCCCATGATAACGTGGACTATGCGGCCCAATTTTTAAAGCAGCTTCGCGTGCGCGAGGGCAGTTGGACCATGGCGGTCGCACGCTATCACGCCGGACCGAACAACAATCCAGCGCAAAAACAATATGTTTGCCGTGTGGTGGCGAACATGGTGGCGAGCGGTTTTGGCGAATGGACGCCTACGGCTCGAAGCTTCTGTCAGTGATCTAACGGTCTATCAGCGGGAAATAGTGAGAGGAACGTTGGTGCCCTCAATGACGCCTCGGAAAGAGTTGCCGTCTGAAGCCATCCGCGCGATGACGCTGCCACGCGCATAGAGAACGATATTGCCGTTCTTGATAGCCCAGGAATTGACGTCCTGCAAAGCGCTTGTGCTGCATCGTGAGATGGAAGCCTTGTAAAGATCGAGCGCCGCGACACTTGAGAGGTTCAATTTACATGAAGCGCCGGTTCCCGGTCGGATCGTCCAGGTTCCGACAAACGAGGTCGGGCCACGCCCGGCTGCGCGGAACACCGGGCTTGGTGGAGTGGCATTCGTCTTGGATTGCGGAGTCGCCCGCATGATAGAATCGGGCACTGGCGCGGTACCGGATGTATCCTGCCAAGTCTCAGGAAACGCTGCGACATCTTGGGAAGGAGGAGCGACACTCTTTCGCGCCGGACCACTGATCCGCTCTAAAGGTTCGAGCGCAGCTTTCGGGTTGAGTCTCGTAGTCGGCTTCGGAACCGGAGCCGATTGCGATCCTTCCATCATAACGGTTACTTCGCGTGGCGCGACGCTCCGGAATCCATAAGGCGCAGCGGCTGGATCAATCCGACGCGGCGGTCCCCATGGTCCTGAGGTGTAGAGCGATTCCGTGCCATTGCACGCGGCGACGGCGCAAAGTCCCGCTAGAAGAAAAGAGCGCCTGATTGCACGACCGAACCGTTGTGCACAAAAGGCCTGACTTAGTGGGGCGCAGCAGCTCATTCGATCTCTTCTCGTTGTATTCGAATCGTGATCCGCTTTGGTTTTTGAAAGAGCCGCTGTCCCTTTATTGATTTGGCTTTTGTTTCATCCGATGAATGTGTACCCGATGTATCGTTTTGCTTCGATGGGATCGTAACCGAGTTTGAAGCGGAGTTTTTTTCGGAGTTTGCTGACGTGTCCTTCGATGACGCTTTCTTCGACATCGTTG
>NZ_JBFRGU010000013.1:0-5955 GCF_052115485.1 Microvirga sp. 2MCAF38
TCCCTTTATTGATTTGGCTTTTGTTTCATCCGATGAATGTGTACCCGATGTATCGTTTTGCTTCGATGGGATCGTAACCGAGTTTGAAGCGGAGTTTTTTTCGGAGTTTGCTGACGTGTCCTTCGATGACGCTTTCTTCGACATCGTTGGAATAGATGCCGTAGATGGCGTTGAAGATCTGGGTCTTGGTCATGCGGCGTCCGCGGTTGCGCACGAGATATTCGAGGATGTGGCGTTCGCGTCGGGGCAGGATGAGGCCGTGTCCGTCGATCTCGGGGTCGCGTCCGTCGAAATACACCTTGAGACGCTCGGTCCGCTCCTGTCCCTTGGCGCCGTTCATGCGCCGCCAGATGGCCTCGGAGCGGGCGAGAATCTCGCGGACGTGGACGGGCTTTCTGACCACGTCGTCGATGCTGGCGGAGAGGAGTTCGAGGGTCTGTTCGAGGGAGCGGGTCTCGCTGAGCGCGATGATCGGTGCGCGCGAGTGGCGGCGGATGGTCTCGGCGCAGGGAATGCGCTCGTTGAATTCGCCGAGGAGGAAACCCTGGACGGCGTCGAGATCGGAACTGGACGCGGATTGGAGCCAGTCCGGGAATTCTTCCGAGAACAGGCCGAGCGATGAGACGCCTTCGCGGTTGAAGCTTGCGACATATCCTGCGGTCACGATTTGCCGCTCGTCGACGACGACATACATGGTTCAAGGCCCCCCAGCCTTTGAATAACCGGTGCATCGGACAGCGATGAATTTTCTGTCCGGCGTCTTCCTTCCGAATCGGAAGAATTGTTAAGAAAGTGTCGGTCAACCGACGTAACGTCAACGACAAACACAGAACTTTAGACTCTTATTCCGCACGGAGGGTCGGGTGTTGCAGCAAAGCCATAAAAGGGGTGGTTTGGGTACCACCTGTGATTCGCCGGGACGAGTTGATTTACAACGGCAAAGTGGTCTTCTTCGGCGTCGATGCGATCGCGATCGCGGCYCCTCCGGAGGGGGACGCGAATCAGTGCGCCCGYCGAGCGAATCAGAGGGCGCGCATGAACTGATTCTGTCTGGCAAACCAGACAAATTAACCTTTTAGTGACGGCAATCGTTCTAACCTGCGATCATYACGCAGATCTTCTGTCGCGGAGAATCCCCCATGCGCCTTCTCAACAACCTGCGGCTTGTGACCAAGCTCGCAATTCCCGTGACGATCTTCGTCGCAGTCTCGATCGGTCTCGTCATCGTCGCCAAAAACGGGCTCGATATCTTGGCGGAGGATGCGCGGAGTCTCGTTGATCTCGATGCGACCAGGCTCACTTATGTTCGCGCGGCGAACGCAGCAGTGAACGAAGCGACGATCCAGGAAAAAAACATGATCGTCGATAAGGACATCGACACACGCAAGGATTACGCGAAACGCTACGAGGAATATAAGAAGCTTGCCCTGAAGCAGTTGGACGATCTGATCCAACTCTCGGCGGAGCAGGCGCATCGCTCTGTATACGGCGAGGTCAAGAACACCGTCGTCGCCTATTTCGACGTCATGGACAAAAGTGTCGGCCATGCTTTGAAGGGTTACGAAGACGACGTCGCCATGGGCTTCTCGAACGGGGTTGGGCGCGAGGCGCGCGTCAAAGTCAGGGATACCTTGAACGATCGCGCGAAGGCGGCGGAAAAGGTTCTCGATCGCTCCAAGGAGGAAGCACAAGAGCTTGCGGAATCGACCTCGCGTTCACTGATCATCTCGACGATTGTCGGTCTGGCGATTGCGGTCGGCTTGATCGGTGCGATTGTGATCTACGGGATCGTGCGGCCGCTGAGCGGCGTGACCGCCGCGATGTCGCGGCTCGCGGAGGGCGATCTCACCGTCGCGGTGGGCGGCGCGGAGCGCAAGGATGAAGTCGGCGCGCTCGCCCGCGCTCTCCAGGTGTTCAAGGACAACGCGCTCGAAGCGCGGCGCCTCGCGGCGGAGCAGGAGGCGGAATCCGATGCGAAGATGCGCCGGGCACAGATGCTCGACGATCTGACGAAGCAGTTCGAGCGCAACGTGTCGGCCCTGACGCAAGGCCTGGCGACGGCGGCGACCGAGATGGAGGCGACGGCGCAATCGATGACGGAGGTGGCCGACCGGACGCGCGGCCAGTCGGTGACGGTGGCCTCGGCGGCCGAGCAGACTTCGGCCAACGTGCAGACGGTGGCGGCGGCGACGGAGGAATTGTCGATCTCGATCCGCGAGATCGCGAGCCAGGTGACGCAATCCTCGCAGATTGCGGAGCGGGCGGTCGGCGATGCCAGACGCACCAATGAGACGGTGCAGACGCTGGCCTCGTCGGCAGAGAAGATCGGCAATGTGATCGCGCTGATCAACAACATCGCGGGCCAGACGAACCTGTTGGCGCTCAACGCCACCATCGAGGCTGCGCGGGCGGGCGAGGCGGGCAAGGGCTTTGCGGTGGTGGCTTCCGAGGTGAAGGAACTGGCCAACCAGACCTCGAAGGCGACGGACGAGATCTCGGCGCAGATCGGCTCGGTGCAGCAGGCGACCGAGGAAGCGGTGCGGGCAATCCAGGAGATCGCCCGGACAATCACGGAGATGTCGCAGATCTCGGTGTCGATTGCGGCGGCGATGGAAGAGCAGGGCGCCGCGACGGCAGAGATTGCGCGCAACGTGCAGGAAGCCGCGCGCGGCACCGAGATGGTGACGGGCAACATCGGCAACGTGCGTCAAGGCGCCGGCGAGACCGGCTCCGCCGCCTCCCAGGTCCTCGACGCCGCCCAGGAACTCGCACGCCATTCCTCAACCCTCAGTCAGGAAGTCGACAGCTTCCTATCCGGCGTCAAAGCCGCTTGASCGAGACGGGCGAGCACCTCGATACGGTCGATGTCGAACTGGTTCGGTTCGAGCAGGACCCGAACAACCAAACGATTCTCGCGAACATCTTCCGCCTTGTTCACACCATCAAGGGCACATGCGGCTTCTTGGGGCTTCCGCGCCTCGAGGCGTTGGCCCACGCTGCCGAAACGCTGATGGGAAGATTCAGGGACGGGATGCCTGTTACGACCCCGGCCGTCACGCTAATCCTGGCGACCCTCGATCGGATCAAGGAAATCCTCGTCGAACTCGAGCATCTCGGCACCGAGCCGAATGGGTCGGATCGTGATCTGATAGAACGCCTGGAACAGATGGCGATCGAGGGAGTGCCCGCTGTTCCGGAGCCGCTGGCACAGACTGTTGGTCCATTGAGTTATCAGGTGCTGGAGCGCCCTCTACGACCGGGGGAAGTCTCCCTCGACGAGTTGGAGCGCGCTTTCCTCGAAACTCCCGGACCCGAAGCGGCTCCGACGCTTGAGCCCGAGGCTTCTGCCAAAGCCACTCCATCGACTGCTGTCGACACGCAACCTGCCGATTCTGCGGAGGCGAATGAAAGTAGTGAGGGTGCTGTCACCAAAGTACAGAGCATTCGGGTAAACGTTGATACGCTCGAACATCTAATGACGATGGTCTCGGAGTTGGTTCTGACGCGAAACCAGCTTCTCGAAATCTCTCGTCGCGTCGACGACAATGGCTATAAGGTTCCGCTACAACGGCTCTCTCATGTGACCGCCGAGTTGCAGGAAGGCGTCATGAAGACGCGCATGCAGCCCATCGGCAATGCATGGCAGAAGCTGCCGCGAGTCGTGCGCGACCTTTCCGCCGAATTGTCGAAGAAGATAGACCTCGTCATGCAGGGAGCCGATACCGAGCTCGACCGGCAGGTGCTCGATGTCATCAAGGACCCGCTGACTCACATGGTCCGCAACTCCGCCGATCACGGCATCGAAACGCCGCTTGAGCGGAAAGTGTCCGGAAAGCCGGAGCGCGGTACGATCCGCCTTAACGCCTATCACGAAGGCGGTACGATCACGATCGAGATCGCCGATGACGGCCGCGGGCTCAACTATGCTGCGATCCGTAAGAAGGCTGTCGAGCGCGGCATCGCGACCGAGATAGAGGTCGAGCGTATGAGCGAAGCTCAGATCGCCAAGTTCATCTTCCATCCGGGTTTTTCGACGGCCAAGGCAGTGACGTCGGTGTCAGGCCGTGGGGTCGGCATGGACGTGGTCAAGACCAACATCGAGCTCATCGGCGGTACGGTTGAGATTCGCTCCGAGCAAGGGCGAGGCACCACGTTCACGATCAAGATTCCTCTCACGCTGGCGATTGTCGCGGCGCTGATCGTTTCCTCGAAAGATCAGCGATACGCCATCCCGCAGATTGCCGTGTTGGAACTCGTGCGCGTCGCCTCAGGGTCGGAACACATCATCGAGCGGATCAACGGCACACCCGTGTTGCGCTTGCGCGAGCGGCTCCTCCCCATCGTTCCCCTGTCGAAAATCCTCGGATTGAATAATGAGGAAGCGACGGATGAAGGTTTCGTGGTTGTCACGCAGGTCGGGCGGCAACGTTTCGGAATCCTCGTCGACGGCGTGTTTCACACCGAGGAGATCGTCGTCAAGCCGATGTCTTCGAAGCTGCGCCATATCCAGCTTTTCTCCGGCAATACAATTCTCGGCGACGGAGCGGTCGTGCTCATCATCGATCCGAACGGGCTAGCTCGTATGGTCGGCTCGGGTGCTGGAGACGGTCAATTCCAGGGCGACGACGGCTCGGAGCAGGATGGCTATATCGAGAACGATCTCACGACCCTCCTCGTCTTCCGAGGTGGAAGCGACAGTCTCAAAGCCGTTCCACTCTCGCTCGTCACGCGCCTCGAAGAAATCGATGCGGGCACTATCGAATGGCTCGGCGGCCGTCCACTCGTTCAGTATCGTGGCCGATTGATGCCCTTGGTTGCCGCCGATGAGATCCTGGAAATCAAGCGCGAGGGAACGCAGGCTCTGGTGGTCTTTTCGGATGGAGACCTTGCCATGGGACTCGCGGTCGAGGAAATCGTCGACATCGTCGATGACACGCTCGCCATCGAACTTGTGACGGATCGCTCCGATCTCATTGGTTCCGCTGTCATCAAGGGTCGTGCGACCGAAGTAGTCAACGTGGCGCACTATCTACCTTTGGTCCACGATGCCTGGATGCGCTCCGCCGCGGATACCGCGGCGGCGGCGCGTTGTGTTCTCCTCGTCGACGCATCCGCATTCTTCCGTGACATGCTGATCCCCGTTCTGAAGGCGTCGGGTTACAAAGTGCACGCGGCTGCAAGCGCGGGCGACGCTCTGCAGATTCTTGGAAGCGGCGCGCATATCGACGTTCTGATTACTGATCTCGACCTTCCGGATGGTCCCGGCTTTGATTTCGTCGAAGCGCTTCGAATGCAGCCTGAGACCGGAAAGCTCCCTGTAATCGCTCTCGCGGTGAAGCATGATCCCCGTCAGATCGCACAGGCGCGCAAGCTCCAGGTCACCGAGCTTGTGGCAAAGTTCGACCGACGCGGTCTGCTCGCAGCCCTTGCCGAATTGAATATCCCTCTCGATGCGGCTGCTTGATCGGCGTTGTCATCCATGCTTTTTCACCGTGTTGGAGGATCTCGAAAGTGATCTTCAAGATGTGCTCGATCCAAACTCGCCTCGTCCTGGCCATCGGCATTCAGGCAGCCTGAACCATGAAGCATGACAATACCAACGGCCGGATCGTCGGCGCAGGCAATGCCCGGTCCTTCATCGATCATCGCGAGTTTCCAACCGTCGTCGTGGCGGGCCAGATGCTCGCCTTGCCGATCGAACGCGTGCACGACGTGTTCGTTGTGAGCGACATCACCTCGGTGCCGCTCGCTTCGCCCGAGATTGCGGGGCTCTTGAACCTGCGCGGACGTGTCGTCACCGCCGTGTCGCTCCGTCGTCGGCTCGGCCTTGCCGATCTCGACACGGGCGGTCGTCGCATGGCGGTCGGCCTCGAACATCGCGGCGAAGCCTTCGGGCTTCTGGTCGATGAAGTCGGTGAGGTGCTCAAGCTCGATCCCGATGCTCTCCAACCAAAC
>NZ_JBFRGU010000014.1:0-1376 GCF_052115485.1 Microvirga sp. 2MCAF38
GCAGTCGACTTCATCTTGCTCAGGATGGCGTTGATTTCGGTTTGGATCTTGCCGCGATCGACGTTCGGCGACATCGCCGCCGTCAGCTTGGCCTGGATCGACTTCATGTCTTCAATGGTGTTGTTCATGCCGTTGAAGGCTGTATCGACCGAAGCTGCGCCGAGGCCGAGCGCGTCCTTCACCGCACCGAGCGAGCCGTTGTCGGCGCGGATCGTCGTGGCGATCGACCAGTAGGCGGCGTTGTCGGCAGCGTTCGACACCTTCAAACCAGTCGAGATACGGCTGCTGGTCTGATCAAGTTGCCCGGCGATGCTCTTCAGCGTCGTCAAGGCAGTCATCGCGGAGTTGTTTGTGAGCAGGCTAGACATGCAACGTCCCTCTGGTGAAAAAATATTCGGGACATACCGGGCTTCCACCGGTATGGCAGCGCGGCGTCATGCCTTCGAATGGGGTCTCATCGAGCGTGCCATTCAATCTGCCATAAACGCCACATTGCCCGACCAAACTTGCGCGAGGCTGTGCCTGCTATTTCTCACCCTTCCAACGCCCGCTATTTTCCTGCCTTAAACAGAAAAAGCCACGCCCTGGGGGAGGCGTGGCTCTTGCTTCAGTCCCTGACGGATCAGGGACTTGGCGTCGATTTAGCGGAAGAGCGAAAGGATCGTCTGAGTGTTCGAGTTAGCAATGCTGAGCGACTGAACGCCGAGCTGCTGCTGAACCTGAAGCGCCTTGAGGCGGGTCGATTCTTCTTCCATGTCCGCGTCGACGAGAGCGCCGATCGAACGCTCGTTCGCCTTGATCAGCGATTCGACAAAGGTCGTCTGCGACGTAATCTGCGTCTTGTTCGCGCCGAGCGTGGTCGCAGCGTCGGTCATGGCACTGATGGCCTTGTCCACGGCTGCAATGTAGCCGCGCAGCTTCGACAGATCCTGGTTCTGGATCGCGGAGATGTCCAACTTGTCGATGGCGAGTTCGTAATGCTTCAGCGCACCGTCCTCGTCCTTCGCCAGAACAGCCCATTCCTTATTCAGAACGCCGCCCTCGCCGTTAACTGCCGCAACCGCAGCAGCATTGGCCGTATCGATCGCCGTGGCGTAGGTCGTCTTCGCGGTATCGAAGGTGGTCTTCGCCGTATCGTAGGCGGTCTTCGCAGCCGCGTCCTTGGAGCTGGCTTCCCAGGTCGCGAGATCCGTTTCCCACTGGACCTTCGCCGCGTCGAACGTAGTTTTGTCGGCGGAGATGTCGGCATCCGTAGCAGCCGCGGCGTCAGCAGCCGTCGTGGTCTTGTCGTAGAGCTTCGTCGTGTCCACCGAAACGTTCACGGTGTCGACTGTGATCGCGCCGTCGACGCGGGTGAACGAGGCAACGATCTTACG
>NZ_JBFRGU010000015.1:0-955 GCF_052115485.1 Microvirga sp. 2MCAF38
TCTTCCTTGGTGAGGATGTAAGCCTCAGCCTTGAACTTCGTGTGCGGCTTGATCGAGCCGGGCTTGCACAGCACCTGGCCGCGCTCGACGTCCTCGCGCTTCGTACCACGAAGCAGAACGCCCACGTTGTCGCCGGCCTGACCCTGATCGAGCAGCTTGCGGAACATCTCCACGCCCGTGACCGTCGTCTTSACCGTCGCCTTCAGGCCGACGATCTCGACTTCCTCACCGACCTTCACGATGCCGCGCTCGACGCGACCCGTCACCACCGTACCGCGACCCGAGATCGAGAACACGTCTTCGATCGGCATCAGGAACGGCTGGTCAATCGGACGCTCCGGCTGCGGGATGTAACGATCAACCTCAGCCATCAGCTTCAGAACCGCGTCGCGGCCGATCTCCGGCGAACGATCTTCCAGCGCGCAAAGAGCCGAGCCCTTCACAATCGGAATGTCATCGCCCGGGAAATCGTACTTCGACAGAAGCTCGCGAACCTCGAGCTCGACCAGGTCGAGCAGCTCGGCATCGTCGACCATGTCGACCTTGTTCATGAACACAACCAGCGCCGGAACGCCGACCTGACGCGCCAGCAGGATGTGCTCGCGGGTCTGCGGCATCGGGCCGTCAGCCGACGACACAACCAGGATCGCGCCGTCCATCTGCGCCGCACCCGTGATCATGTTCTTCACATAATCCGCGTGGCCGGGGCAGTCGACGTGCGCATAGTGACGGTTCGCCGTCTCGTACTCGACGTGCGCCGTCGAGATCGTGATACCGCGCGCCTTCTCTTCCGGTGCCTTGTCGATCTGGTCGTACGCCGTAAACGTCGCACCACCAGACTCCGCCAAAACCTTCGTAATCGCTGCCGTCAAGGACGTCTTGCCATGGTCAACGTGGCCAATCGTTCCAATGTTGCAGTGCGGCTTATTCCGCTCAAACTTTTCCTTCGCCATCG
>NZ_JBFRGU010000016.1:0-614 GCF_052115485.1 Microvirga sp. 2MCAF38
GCCGTCCTGGCCGACGAGGAAGTCGTTGCCGTCCTCGCCGTAGAGGACGTCGTTGCCATTGCCGGCCCAGATGTTGTCGTCACCGGCGCCGCCATACAGGGTGTCCTGCCCGTCCATGCCCGCGAGGAAGTCGTTGCCGTCTTCGCCATGGAGAATGTCGTCGCCGGTATCGCCCCAGAGCGTGTCTTCTCCCGTGCCGCCATACAGCGTGTCGGCGCCAGCCCCACCCACCAGGTAGTCGTTGCCGTCCTGGCCGACGAGGAAGTCGTTGCCGTCCTCGCCGTAGAGGACGTCGTTGCCATCGCCGGCCCAGATGATGTCGTCACCGGCGCCGCCATACAGGGTGTCCTGCCCGTCCATGCCCGCGAGAAAGTCGTTGCCGTCTTCGCCATGGAGAATGTCGTCGCCGGTATCGCCCCAGAGCGTGTCATCGCCCGTGCCGCCATACAGCGTGTCGGCGCCAGCCCCACCCACCAGGTAATCGTTGCCGTCCTGGCCGACGAGGAAGTCGTTGCCGTCCTCGCCGTAGAGGACGTCGTTGCCATTGCCGGCCCAGATGTTGTCGTCACCGGCGCCGCCATACAGGGTGTCCTGCCCGTCCATGCCCGCGAGGA
>NZ_JBFRGU010000017.1:0-530 GCF_052115485.1 Microvirga sp. 2MCAF38
ACGTGCAGCGTCTTCTGGCCGGCATCCGTCCCCACTACGGCGCGCGTCGTCGTAATCTGGCCCGTCTGCGCATCGATCTGGAACAGGCCGCTCGCATCCGTCGTCAGGCCTGTATCCGCGAACTTGTACAGATTGTTGCGCCATTCCGGCGCCGTGTCGGGATCGACCGCGCTTGCCAGCACAACGCTCGCACCCGCTCCCGTCACGGTGGCTTTGAGCGCCTGCCCGCCGCTGAAGCCGATATCCGTCGCCGCGTGATTGACATCGGCAACCGGGTTCACCGTGATCAGGAAGTCCTTGTAGGTCGACGTCGATCCCGATCCGCCGTTCCGGTCGGTGACCTTGATCGTCACCGTGTAGGTCTCCGTCTTCGTGATGCCTGTGAGCGCCGCGACCTTCAGCTGCCCGTCTTCGATCTTGAAGCGGCCGCCCGCATTGCCGCTGCCGCTCGAGCCGCCATTGCCGCTCGTGTCGAACGCGTAGATCAGCCCGACATCCCCCTCCGGATCGAGCGCCGTCAGATCGCCCAC
>NZ_JBFRGU010000018.1:0-525 GCF_052115485.1 Microvirga sp. 2MCAF38
GGCAACATCGGCAACGTGCGTCAAGGCGCCGGCGAGACCGGCTCCGCCGCCTCCCAGGTCCTCGACGCCGCCCAGGAACTCGCACGCCATTCCTCAACCCTCAGTCAGGAAGTCGACAGCTTCCTATCCGGCGTCAAAGCCGCTTGAGCGATGGGTCGCGATAACACCAACGGCCGGATCGTCGGCGCAGGCGATGCCCGCTCCTTCATCGATCATCGCGAGTTTCCAACCGTCATCGTGGCGGGCCAGATGCTCGCCTTGCCGATCGAACGCGTGCACGACGTGTTCGTTGTGAGCGACATCACCTCGGTGCCGCTCGCTTCGCCCGAGATTGCGGGGCTCTTGAACCTGCGCGGACGTGTCGTCACCGCTGTGGCGCTCCGTCGTCGGCTCGGCCTTGCCGATCTCGACACGGGCGGTCGTCGCATGGCGGTCGGCCTCGAACATCGCGGCGAAGCCTTCGGGCTTCTGGTCGATGAAGTCGGTGAGGTGCTCAAGCTCGATCCCGATGCTCTCCAACCAAAC
>NZ_JBFRGU010000019.1:0-497 GCF_052115485.1 Microvirga sp. 2MCAF38
GTGAGCGCCGCGACCTTCAGCTGCCCGTCTTCGATCTTGAAGCGGCCGCCCGCATTGCCGCTGCCGCTCGAGCCGCCATTGCCGCTCGTGTCGAACGCGTAGATCAGCCCGACATCCCCCTCCGGATCGAGCGCCGTCAGATCGCCCACGACAGACCCGTCCTGGGCGCTCGCACCAATGGTCGCCTTGCGCGTCCCGTCGGCGAAGGCCAATCCGGTCGGTGCTTCGTTCACGTCGTTGACGTAGACCACCACCGTCTTCTCGTCCGACGACAGACCCGTCGCGCTGTCGCTCGCCTTGACCCGCAGCGTATAGAACTTCCGCTCCAGCGGCGTTCCCGCATTCTCGGTCTGAAGGTCGGGATCTTCCGCCGTCGTCGCCTCGTAGTTCACCGCGCCCAGAAGCGTGATCTGGCCCGTCGCCGCATCGATACCGAACTTCGCACCGGGGTTCAGAACCAGCGCATAGGTCACCGTGTCCCCGACGACACCCGCCGG
>NZ_JBFRGU010000020.1:0-497 GCF_052115485.1 Microvirga sp. 2MCAF38
GTGAGCGCCGCGACCTTCAGCTGCCCGTCTTCGATCTTGAAGCGGCCGCCCGCATTGCCGCTGCCGCTCGAGCCGCCATTGCCGCTCGTGTCGAACGCGTAGATCAGCCCGACATCCCCCTCCGGATCGAGCGCCGTCAGATCGCCCACCACCGCGCCGTCCTGGGCGCTCGCAACAATCGTCGCCTTGCGCGTCCCGTCCACGAAGGCCAAATCGGTCGGCGCTTCGTTCACGTCGTTGACGTAGACCACCACCGTCTTCTCGTCCGAGGACAGACCCGTCGCGCTGTCGCTCGCCTTGACCCGCAGCGTGTAGAACTTCCGCTCCAGCGGCGTTCCCGCATTCTCCGTCTGAAGGTCGGGATCTTCCGCCGTCGTCGCCTCGTAGTTCACCGCGCCCAGAAGCGTGATCTGGCCCGTCGCCGCATCGATACCGAACTTCGCACCGGGGTTCAGAACCAGCGCATAGGTCACCGTGTCCCCGACGACACCCGCCGG
>NZ_JBFRGU010000021.1:0-421 GCF_052115485.1 Microvirga sp. 2MCAF38
CCACCGGGCTTTTTTCCATCCGCGAGGACAGATCTTAGTAGCTGCTGAACTTGTAGTTCAGGCCAGCGCGAACAACACCGAACTCGTTGTTCTTGCGGTTGCCGCCAAAGTCGAACTCGTTGACGAAGAAGCGATCGCTGCCGCGCTCCAGGCTCACGAACAAGCCTTCGATCTTGGCCGTCAGGTTGTTGGTGAAGGCGTACTCGACGCCGCCGCCGACTGTCCAGCCGCCGTTCGAGCTGCTGCTGTTGAAGCTGTTGCCGCCGACATCGCCGTAAGCGAAACCGCCGGTGGCGTAGATCAGAGCGCGATCGAAGGCGTAACCGGCACGCACGCGAACAGTACCGAAGTAGTTGTCGCTGCTCTTGTTGTTGAAGCCGAAGGTGCCCACGAACACGTCGTTGTTCCGGTGACCGAGGTC
>NZ_JBFRGU010000022.1:0-413 GCF_052115485.1 Microvirga sp. 2MCAF38
GTGCAATCCCCGGCGTTAATTCCTGCGGAATGACCAAAATTGCCTGAATGTTTTTTCCACGACGCCTGTGAAGGCGACAGCGAGGCAGCTCAATGAGCGAAAAGTTACAAAAAGTTTTAGCGCGCGCGGGCCATGGCTCACGACGCGAAATTGAAACGATGATCAGCGCCGGACGCGTCAGCGTCGATGGCAAAATTGCCACCCTCGGCGATCGCGTTGAAGTCGACAAATCGATGAAAATCCGTATTGATGGGCACATTGTTGCCATCACCGAATCGGCCACGGAAGTATGCCGTGTGCTCGCTTACTATAAGCCGGAAGGCGAGCTGTGCACGCGCAACGATCCCGAAGGTCGCCCAACCGTATTTGATCGCCTGCCACGCCTGCGCGGCGCGCGGTGGGTAGCGGTGGGT
>NZ_JBFRGU010000023.1:0-411 GCF_052115485.1 Microvirga sp. 2MCAF38
CCGTCAGCGGCTGTCTGCGCCTTAACAATAAAAACAATCGAGGAGCAACACGATGACAGACTTGATAACGGCGCTCCGTTGCGGGGCGCTTGAGCCATGGCGCGGGAGTCAGTATTCTCCGCGGCCGCCTGAATCGGCTCTAAAAAAAAGCCCGGAATTATTTCCTGACCAGATAGCCAGCTTATCCCGGCTCTGGGCGGTCACACGGCACACTCCAATAAAAACCGAATGGACGCTTGATCGACTGTTTTCGAACAGCCGAACGGGCGTTCTTTTGCTTTTGAAAAGCCTTGGCCCAGCGCTTGCCGGAGCGCTGAGACCGGCCGACTGGATAACGTTTTACGGCAACGAAAAACAGGCGCCACACCAGAGCGCCGATTCAAAAAAACGTGGAACCACTTACTTTGGGAG
>NZ_JBFRGU010000024.1:0-386 GCF_052115485.1 Microvirga sp. 2MCAF38
ATACCGAACTTCGCACCGGGGTTCAGAACCAGCGCATAGGTCACCGTGTCCCCGACGACACCCGCCGGGCGAACGTTTGCCACCGCCGCATAAGCCAGCGCGTTCTCCTGAATCGACACAGACCCGCCAACAACAACAGGGGCAATCGGGTCAACGACGGGCGGCGGCGCATCGGCGGCCGCAATGGTGAACACGTAGTCCTTCGTTGGCCCGACCAGCGAACCGTCATAGGCCACTACGTGCAGCGTCTTCTGGCCGGCATCCGTCCCCACTACGGCGCGCGTCGTCGTAATCTGGCCCGTCTGCGCATCGATCTGGAACAGGCCGCTCGCATCCGTCGTCAGGCCTGTATCCGCGAACTTGTACAGATTGTTGCGCCATTCCGG
>NZ_JBFRGU010000025.1:0-368 GCF_052115485.1 Microvirga sp. 2MCAF38
TTGTCGGCGGAGATGTCGGCATCCGTAGCAGCCGCGGCGTCAGCAGCCGTCGTGGTCTTGTCGTAGAGCTTCGTCGTGTCCACCGAAACGTTCACGGTGTCGACTGTGATCGCGCCGTCGACGCGGGTGAACGAGGCAACGATCTTACGATCCGAGACGTAGTTACCGGCGCCCGAATCCGTCGAGAGCCAGTTCTCACCCGACACCACCGACGAATCGGCAGTCGACTTCATCTTGCTCAGGATGGCGTTGATTTCGGTTTGGATCTTGCCGCGATCGACGTTCGGCGACATCGCCGCCGTCAGCTTGGCCTGGATCGACTTCATGTCTTCAATGGTGTTGTTCATGCCGTTGAAGGCTGTATCGAC
>NZ_JBFRGU010000026.1:0-356 GCF_052115485.1 Microvirga sp. 2MCAF38
GGCGACCTCTCCGCGTACCTGGAACCTGTCGGCGACCGCTAACGCTCAGCCGCAGATCAACATCGGTCTGGCCAGCCTGAACGGCTCTGCCGCCAGCTCCTTCAGCCTGAGCTTCCTGAACTCAATGCAGCAGAACACCGGCACCAGCGGTGTAGTGGCTATCAACCAGAACGGTTACGCGCCGGGTTCACTGGTGAGCTACGCCATTAACGATGACGGCACCGTTGTCGGTAGCTACTCCAACGAACAGTCGCAGCTGCTGGGTCAGATCGTGCTGGCGAACTTCGCCAACAACGAAGGCCTGCAGTCTCAGGGTGACAACGTTTGGTCTGCTACCAACTCCTCTGGTGTTGCGC
>NZ_JBFRGU010000027.1:0-350 GCF_052115485.1 Microvirga sp. 2MCAF38
GTTATAATAGCGACTTCCGTGCCGGAGGTCAGCAGACAGCGAATGCCGTAGCCATCGCGAACGTTAAAGGCTTTCAGCTCTTCGCCGCTGTTTCCCATGTAAATCTGTCCGTCCGACATCACGCCATCAACGTCACAAATCAACAGCTTAATCTCGCGTGCGCGTGACATCACGTCCTGAGAAACGTCGCCGTAGCAGGTGGTAACCACTGCGTTTTCCTTACTCATTTTTGCTTCCCGTTTACACTACGCCAGCGCGCAGCATGTCATGCATATGAACAACCCCGAGTAGCTGATCGCCATCGGCGACCATAATCGCGGTGATATTTTTGCTCTGCATTAAATTAAGTG